>NZ_JBSWVF010000012.1:0-136285 GCF_056159445.1 Pseudomaricurvus sp. ABR4_320
GGAACCTCTGATTAATGCATTAGGAATCGACAGGACTATGGCACCTCGAACATCCGCAACGATCAATCCAGTCGTGTTACGCGATGCTGCGGGATGGTTTGCTCGTCTAAATCGTGATACCCCCGACCAGCAAGCAGAAAGTGAATGGCGCGACTGGCTCGCCATCAGCCCTGAGCACCAACAAGCCTGGGCGAGAGTGGAGGCAATCGACAACCGTATCCGAGCCTTGGATAAAGCACCGGGCAAAGCCACACTTAGCGACGCGGCAAGAAGCCGTCGCCGCCTGCTAAAGAATTTGGTATTCGCCGGTATTGGCTTACCTTTCGCTGCGAGCACAGGTTGGAAATTTAGCGCCCCTTTGCGTGCCGACTACTCCACAACGGTGGGTGAACTCCGGCAACTTACCTTGGCCGATGGCTCGGAACTTTGGCTGAATACCGCGAGTGCTGTAAATGTGAGTTTCAATAAGCAAGTGCGTGAATTCGAGTTGCTGCGCGGTGAACTGTCGATTCGCACCGGTGACGACCTTCGCCCTTTGCAGGTCAATACGCCTCTGGGGAAAGTACAACCACTGGGCACCTGGTTTAGTGTTCGCGTTCAACAGGACGAGATCACGATTCGTGTTTACGACGGCCGGGTAGCACTGTATCCAAAACAATCACAACATCAGCGTATTCTTGAAAGTGGCTCGCGCGCCACTATGACTGGTCGTACAGTCTCACTGCCGATACCTTTGTCGGAAATACGGCCTCATTGGACACAGGGTATGTTGGTCACCGATGGTATGCGACTAGACGAAGTAATTGCCGAGCTCAGTCGCTATTGCCGCGGCTATCTTGGTGTCACTGACGAGGTAGCAGACCTGCGACTGGTCGGCGCCTTTCCCCTGCAAAACACCGACGACGTATTGAGAGCCATCGAACGCATTTTGCCGGTCAAAGTCTTGCGACTGACGCCTTGGTGGGTGCAAATCCAGGCCGCCAAATAAATTAGCCGATACAAGCGGCAGTGTTACGTCGCATTACAACGCCCCTATTCCTACCCGCACAAGCTTTCTCAATCCCTTGGTTTGTGAACTCATCATCGCCTACAAAAACAGCGTCGACGTTCCGCAAATACCGAGAGACAAAAAAACGAGTAAATTCCCTTCCCCTTTTTGACCGTCAATTGGCAATACCGATAGCAGACTCATATCCAGAAATATTTATCGGGGAAACCATGCGACATTCACAGAGATCTTGTAGGAATTTGCTCTCATTATCGATTCTTTATTGCAGTCTGGCGGTCATCATAGTTCTGACCATCCCCAATGCAGTAGCTCAAACCAACAGCGCACCCGAGCCACCCCAAACGTACGACATTGCCTCTGGCCCATTAAGCGGGGTCTTGAGTCAGTTTGCAGCGGACGCAGGCATCCTTCTGACCGCCAACGCAGCCATGACGGATGGTATTGCAAGTCGCGGACTTAACGGCACCTATGCTATCGAAGATGCTCTTCATCTTTTGCTCGTTGGAACCGGCTTAACCGTCAGCAAGGAAGGCAGCAGTTATATCATTGTCGAGGAGGATAGCGGTGCCGTGAAATTACCACCGGTAAAAATTTCCGCCGCTATCGCAAGTGCCACAACAGAAAACACCAGATCCTACACCACAGACTTGATGAGTACTGCGACCTTATTACCCTTGTCCATACGAGAAACACCTCAGTCTGTCACCGTAATGACCACACAGCGTATCGAGGATCAAGCACTAAAAACTGCGACCGATCTATTGAGAAATACGCCTGGAATCAGCAGTACCGCGACCGCGCCCTATCGAGAAACGTTTTATTCACGTGGCTTTGATATTGATACCTACTTGCTGGACGGACTGCCTATCATCGCCAGTGATACGCGTCGAGGCAATTTGCTGACAGACCTGGCGATGTACGATCGGACGGAAGTCGTGCGTGGATCGGCCGGTCTGATGCAAGGTTCGGGAACGCCGTCGGCAGCGATTAATTTTGTGCGTAAACGTCCTACGAAAGATACTCAATTCTATGTACAGGGAGAAGCGGGTCGCTGGAATCACGCGGCAACCGAAGCGGATGTTTCAGGACCACTGAACACTTCAGGTGGTCTACGCGCTCGCGGTGTAGCGCGCTGGCAAGACAGCGACAGTTTTATGGATCTGGTCACGGAAGATCGCCAACTCGTCTATCTGGTCGGTGAATATGATGTTACTGACAGCACCTTGTTTTCATTAAGTTTTGCCCGACAGGAAAACAAAAATGTAACGGGTTACGGTGGTTTACCTACCGCTGAAGATGGCAGTGACCTGAATCTGCCTCGGTCAACTTACCTCGGCAACGACTGGAACTATTGGGACGATGACATCACCTCCCTCTATTTTACAGTGGAACATCTCATCAACAACGACTGGTCAGCGACCCTGGCGGTAAACAGAATTTGGGGCGACGAAGAGATGGTTAGAGCTGGGGTAAACCTCAACGAAACAGGAGGCTGGGATCAAGGTGGCGGTAAAGCCAACTACAATCATGATCGTTTGTCCTACGGTGCAAATGCCAAAGGAACCTTGCAATTGTTCAATCGCATCCACGACTTGGTGATCGGCGCCAGTTATCGTGAAGGAGAACAAAAACAGGCGACCGCAGGCTATTGGCCCGGTCCAATCTATGCAACCGATATTGATATTTTCAACTGGACTCATGACGCGCCAGAGCCAGATTTCGAAATCGACTATTACTCTGACTTTAAAGAAACGGAATATGGTGCCCATATTACGGCAAGAATTGATCTCGCCGCCCCATTGAAATTGATCTTAGGTCTTCGCGTTGACTGGTTCGAATACCAGAGTGAATCCGAGTGGAACGAATGGGATGGAACTGCGCGCACGGGATGGACAAATTGGGGCGAAGACTATGATTACGATAGCCACGACTCTTTATACGGCGGTTTGATTTACGACATCAGTCGGCAATATTCCGTGTATGCAAGTTATACGGAGATTTTTAAGGCGCAAAGTCAAAAAACCCGATCCAATGATTTTATTGAACCCATCGTTGGAGAGAACTATGAGCTAGGCCTAAAGGGGGAGTATTTTGATGGCTCGCTGAATGTTTCTGCGACCTTATTTCGACTCGATGAAGGGAATAAGGCCGTATCTGACGGCGTTTGCCCCTTCGATCTGATGCAAACCTGTTACCGACCTGCAGGGCTGGTGCGCAGTGAAGGTTACGAGCTCGAAATGCAGGGACAATTAACCCAAAACTGGCAAATCGGCGCGGGGTTTACCTCTGTGAAAAAACGTATCGAGGAAGACCCAGATAACCCCGATTCGGAAGGCACTAATCCGGAAACGGATTTGCCTGAAAACCAATTTAAGGTATCAACAACCTATAGATTTCCAAATAACCAATGGCGTATTGGCGGTGCCGCCCGCTGGCAAGACGATATCTATTTTGAAAGCTACTACGACGATATCCCCGTAAACTACCGCTCCGAACAGCGAGCCTATACGGTCGTGGATCTGATGGTGGGTTACAAGCCAATTGCGCGACTGGACCTGCAAGTCAATGTCAGTAACGTGACGGACGAAACATACTACAGTTCAATCCAGGCGCAGCCGTCAGAATGGGGAGGCAATGCGGTCTATGGGGAACCTCGCAATATTTTACTGACTGTACGTTACGCCTTTTGAATCCGTCCATAAAAACACAAACTGTGTCAATTCTGTGAGCGCATGGACACGGATTCATCTCTTGCGTCAACGTCCTACCTGGGTGCTGTTGCATCGCTGGGTAGGACTATCAATGACAGCGTTTTTGATTACTGCAGGATTAACTGGCAGCTTGCTGGCATTTTATGAGGAACTGGACGCGCTGTTGATTCCTGGAGCCGGAAGCGTACACGCGCCCTCACCACAAGCCCCCATGCTGGATATGGTCACCTTATTGGAGCGCGCTTATGAACAACGACCGGACATCATCTCTGATAGCGCTTTGGCCCCCTATCGACGCGATGCCCCGCTAGAGCTATGGGTTGAAGCCCGCGAACCGAATAATCTTCCAGTGGATGGTCAATTATTTCTCGACCCATACACAGGTGACATATTGGCCAGTCGCCGTTGGGGAGATATCTCCCAGGGGCTAATCAACCTAATGCCATTTCTTTACAAGATACATTACAGCTTGGCGTTGGGTGAGATTGGCACCCTGGCTTTTGGAATCATTGCGTTATTGTGGAGCCTGGATTGCTTTGTCGGCGCCTATCTAACCCTTCCAAGGGGTCATCCTTTTTTGACTAAGTGGAAAATCGCCTGGGGTATCAACCGAAAAAGACTCAACTACGATCTTCATCGTGCCTTTGGCCTTTGGACTTGGTTGCTGCTGTTCGTGTTTGCCTGGTCTAGCGTCGCGCTCAATCTCGAAACGGTCTATTACCCTATCACCGATTTCCTGTTCGGATTCGCCGAACAGGAGGAACACCACCATCGAGACAAGGACGCGTCTACATTTCCCCCTCAACCCGCCATGGGTTGGCGGGCGGGATACCAACGCGGCAGGGAATTAATGCGTGATGCCGTCATTGCCCACCACATTGACCACTACCGAGAAGACGCTCTGCGTTACGATCAGCACACTGGCAAGCTGACCTTTTGGATCGCGACAAAATTTAAAAACCGGCAGAAAGCGTATGATTGGTTTGGCGTAACGTTTAACGCCTCTACAGGTGAGCTGCTGGAAATTAACGGGGAAGATGTTGAACCAGACAAAGAACGTGCTGGTGATTTTGTTACACGCTGGCTGATCGACCTACACTTTGCCGACGTCTGGGGATTGCCCTACCGGATTCTGGTGTGTTGTATGGGGCTGGTTGTCGTGATGCTCTCAGTTACTGGTGTCGTCATCTGGTGGCGTAAACGAAGACCAAGAAGACTCAAAAAGCGCAGGTCTTAACAGACAGAAAGTCCGTTCGTTTGGGGCAACTAGAAATACTGCTTGTCACCGGACGTTTTTTAGGTCCACACCAACGGCAAACTTCAGCCATAAAACCCTCCCGCTATTTAGCAACATCTAATATACAATTGATACACTCTGATACAAAGTAAGTTAAGGTCCTTTTCAACTCTTGCAGGTAACATGCTTCGATACGTCTGTTGTTAAAACAGATGCAGAATTCGACCTATTTTCAATCACCTACAACGTTCGACGGTATGTCATTAGAGCAAAGAGCCCACGGCACCTCTTCAAAAAACCTTATCATTCTGGCTGTTATTGCATGTTTTGTGGTGACCATTGTCTGGTATTTTTTCTTTAGTGACGCCGCAACTGATGCGTCTGCCAATGATGGATCCCGTCCGGGTCCCGGGAGAAACTGGGATCAACCCGCAATTGTGATCTCCCATGCGGTTGAATTTGGCGATTTGGAAGTTCCCATACGCTCAATCGGCACGGTCACACCACTCAACACCATTACCGTCAATAGTCGAGTGGATGGCGTTCTCGATCGTGTTGCCTTTGAAGAAGGCACCTTGGTTGAAAAAGGCACTCTGCTGGCAGAAATTGATCCTCGCCCCTACGAAGCTCAACTGGAAGAAGCTGAAGGCACCTTACAGCAGAATCTGGCACGCCTGGAAAATGCCCGCGCAGACCTCAAGCTGTACGAGCGCCTGTGGGATCAGGATTCCATCGCCCGCCAAGTCCTCAGCGATCAACAGGCTCTTGTCGGTGAGCTGGAAGGCACCGTAAGAGCGAATAAAGCGGCGGTGGTCGATGCCCGCTTGCAGTTGTCTTGGACGCGAATAGAAGCGCCGATTGATGGCTATTTAGGGTTGAGGATGATTGATCCGGGCAATCTGGTTACCAGTGGCAGTGGCGATGGCCTGGTGACGATTACCCAGATGCAGCCGATCGCAGTGAATTTCACGGTGCCGGAGCGAGATGTGTCCGCCCTGCGCAAAGCCTACCAAGGCTCAGACAATCTAAAAGTGGAGGTATTGGACCGCAACGAAACAGAGATCCTCGCGACGGGAACATTAAAAACTTTTAACAACCAGATCGATCTGGCGACAGGGACCTTAACGGTCAGAGCCAGTTTTGATAACGAAGATCTGGCGCTGTTTCCCAATCAATTCGTCAACGTTCGGCTACGGCTGAAAACCATTCAATCTGCCCTCGTCATCCCCACAGATGCCGTTCAATACGGAAACAATCGCACCTACGTCTACGTGATCGAAGATGGTAAGTCCTACAGTCGGCAGATTACCTTAGGCGAATCTTCCTACGAGAAAATTGCGGTCGTCGACGGACTTGAACCGGGAGAAAGAGTCGCGCTTGAGGGGCTGGATCGCTTGCGCGAAGGCAGAGACGTGGTCGACCAAGCACCGGATATTCGTATCGGTCAATCCGAATCAGACACGCCTGAGCCAGAAAGACCTTCGGGTTCTAACCGCGGTGAGCGACCTGCCTCCGCAGCAGCCAATCCAAGCTAAGCGCCGCGATGACCAGCATTTCTCAGCCGTTCATCCTGCGCCCCATCGCCACCTCACTGTTGATGTTGGCGTTGCTGACCACCGGTCTCTTGTCCTGGCGCCTGCTGCCCGTGGCGGCGGTACCCCAGGTCGATTATCCCATTATCCAGGTGTTTACCTTTCAGCCAGGCGCCGGGCCAGAAGTTACCGCACGGACCATTACTGCCCCACTGGAACGTTATCTGGGGCAGATCCCCGGCCTCAAACAAATGTCTTCCACCAGCTCCGGTGGTACATCCATTATCACGCTGCAATTCAATCTGGACGTCGATCTGGGCGTTGCCGAACAGGAAGTTCAAGCGGCAATGAATACCTCCCAGAATCTGTTGCCGGACAATCTACCAACGCCCCCGATCTATCGTAAAGTGAATCCGGCCGATGCCCCGATCATGACGCTGGCCATTACTGCTGAGAATCTGCCACTGCCGGAAGTTCACGACTTGGTGGATACCCGTATGGCGCAAAAACTGGCGCAGCTGTCCGGCGTGGGCATGGTCAGCCTGGCTGGCGGTCAACGCCCGGCATTGCGCGTCCAGGTTAATCCCATGGCATTGGCGTATCACGGGTTAAGCCTAGACGAGGTTCGACAGGCCATTGCCGCTACCAACGTCAATCAGCCCAAAGGCAGTTTTGATGGACCAACCCGCTCCACAGCGCTGGATGCGAATGATCAAATTCGCTCGGTCAGTGACTATGAATTATTGATCCTCGCCTGGCAAAACGGCGCAGCCCTTCGACTTGGGGATGTTGCCAAAATTGTCGACGGGGCAGAAAACCGCTTCCTCGCTGCGTGGGCAAACGATCAACCCGCTGTGTTGATGAACATTCAACGCCAGCCTGGTGCCAATGTTATTGAAGTCACCGATCAGGTGCGAAATCTGTTGCCGCAGCTGACCGCGACTTTGCCGGATTCCGTCGATGTTGACGTTTTATCCGATAGAACTCAGAGCATTCGAGCGTCTGTGTCTCATACGCAAATGGAACTCCTGTTTGCAATCGGTCTGGTTGTGCTGGTGACCTTCGCCTTTTTGCGTAACATTCCCGCGACCATTATTCCCAGTATCGCCGTGCCGTTATCCCTTGTCGGCACATTTGCGATCATGTATTTACTCGACTTTTCCGTAAACAATCTCACGCTGATGGCGCTGACCATCGCCACCGGTTTTGTGGTCGACGATGCGATTGTCATGCTCGAAAATGTCGCGCGTCATCGAGAACAGGGGTTGTCACCGCTGCAGGCGGCCTTAAAGGGCTCTGCAGAAATTGGTTTTACTCTGGTATCGCTGACCTTTTCCCTGGTCGCCGTGCTGATCCCGCTGCTGTTTATGCCAGACGTGGTCGGTCGTTTGTTTCATGAATTTGCCATTACACTGGCGGTTGCGATCGGTCTTTCCCTATTGGTTTCACTGACGCTTACGCCGATGATGTGCGCACGGATGTTGGCGTCACCTCCGCAAGAAAATCCCGAGGGATTGCTACAGAAGCTGATTGACCGTTACGGCTTATTGTTGCAGCGCGTTTTAAACCATCAGACATTGACGTTAGGCGTGCTTGTGGCAACGATCGCGCTGACGGGGTTGCTCTATCTCTGGGTCGATAAAGACTTTTTCCCCATTCAGGATAACAGTGTTATTCAAGTCATTACCGAGGGGCCCCAGGATATCTCGTTTACCGCCATGGCCGAGCGCCAGCAGGCGCTCGCCAAAAAATTTCGCGAAGATCCCGGCATACAAAATCTCTCATCGTTTATCGGGGTTGATGGCACCAACACGACCCTCAACAGCGGCAGAATGCTGATCAATGTTCCTCCCCACAGCGAACGTAATGAGAGCCTGTTCGAGGTAATGGACCGATTGGAAGCACTCAGTCATGAGGTGCAAGGGATTCAGGCCTGGTTTCAACCCGTACAGGAATTAACCGTTGAAGACCGTGTGAGCCGCACCCAATATCTGTTTACCTTGACGAGCCTCGACAGCGGCGAATTGCGGGAATGGGTACCCGAACTGGTTGAAGCGCTGAACAAGCGGCCCGAGCTTGATGCCGTCGCTTCCGATTTACTGCAACAAGGGCGAGAGGCCTATGTTGATATTGATAGGGACGCTGCCGCTCGCTTAGGCTTGGATGTTTCTGACATTGCCGACACCCTCTACAACGCGTTTGGCCAGCGTCAGATCGCGACCCTGTTTACGCAATCCAATCAGTACCGAGTGATTATGGAGGTTGATCCCGCCTTTGCGAACAACCCGACCAGCCTGGGTCAACTCTTCGTTTTGAGCGCTGAGGGCGACGCCATTCCCCTGTCAAACCTTGCCGATGTGCGGATACGGCAAACGCCACTGTTGATCAACCATCAGGGCCAGTTCCCCGCCACCAACGTCTCTTTTAACTTAGGCGAAGGCGCATCGCTCGGTGAGGCAGTAACGGCCATTGAAGAGGTGCAGCAACAGCTGCACATGCCCACCGCCATCGAGAGCGAATTTCAAGGTGCCGCGGCGTCTTTTCAGAGTTCTTTGGACAACAGTTTGTGGCTGATATTGGCCGCTATCATCACCATGTACATCGTACTGGGTGTGCTTTATGAAAGCGCCATTCACCCGATTACCATTCTTTCAACGCTACCGTCTGCCACCGTAGGCGCCCTGCTCGCACTGCTTATCACAGACCGAGCGCTGGATATGATTGCTGTGGTTGGTATTGTGCTGCTGATTGGTCTGGTGAAAAAGAACGGCATCATGATGGTGGACTTCGCCCTTGAGACGCAGCGGAATCAGGGCATGACACCGAGAGACGCCATATTCCGGGCGGCGATGTTGCGTTTTCGACCGATTCTTATGACGACGCTGGCAGCGCTATTTGGCGCCCTGCCTCTGATGTTGGCGAGCGGCTCAGGCGCAGAACTGCGACAACCACTGGGTATCGTTATGGTTGGGGGATTACTGGTTAGTCAGATACTCACGCTGTTTACCACACCGGTGGTCTATTTGTTTTTTGATCGCCTGGGCCGCAAGCGCCAGGATGCTTCCGTCGCGCTGGAGCCCCAGCCATGAGGCAGGCACAGGTCTTTATTGACCGGCCGATAGGAACCAGTCTGCTGGCCATTGCGATTGTGCTCTGTGGCGCAATCTGCTGGCGTCTTTTGCCGGTTGCGCCACTGCCCCAGCTCGATGTGCCCATGATTTCCGTTTCTGCGAGCTTACCTGGCGCCAGTCCGCAAAGTATGGCGAGCACCGTTGCAACGCCGCTGGAACGATCACTGGGCAGTATTTCCGGTGTGACAGCCATCTCATCGAGAAGCAATCAAGGCTCAACCGAAGTCAATTTAACCTTTGAACTGGGTCGCGATTTGAACGAAGCCGCTCGCGAAGTTCAGGCGGCAATCAACGGAGTGCGTAACGAATTGCCCGCGGGCATGCCCGGTAATCCCGAGTACGATAAAGTGGATCCGTCGCAGGCTCCGATTATGGGTTTGGCGCTAAGCTCGGAAAATCGCGCCCCGAGTGAGCTTTATGATGCCGGCTCGACCATTCTCGCTCAAAAGCTGGCGCAGATTTCCGGAGTTGGCGAAGTCGCTGTGAACGGAGGGTCACTACCCGCCGTGCGGGTGCAGTTGAACCCCGGCGCGCTGCTGCATTACGGAATTGCGTTGGACGATGTACGAAATGTGATTTCCCGCACCAATGCCCTGCGGCCTCTGGGTGCGATAGAGGAAGGTCACCAACGCTGGCAAATTCAGACCAGCGATCCACTGCGCACAGCGGCTGCCTATCGCAATCTGGTCGTCCGTCATGTCGACGGAGCAATCGTCAGGCTGGAAGATGTAGCGACCGTAACCGACTCGGTTGAAGATCGTTACAGCAGCGGTTTTCACAATAATCGCCCTGCCGTTATTCTCGATATCAATCGCAAGAATGGTGCGAACATTGTCGAGACCATTGATAACATTTACGAAAAATTGCCACAGCTTCGAGCACTCTTACCTGCGGATATCGAAGTGTCTGTGATTATGGATCGCTCCCCGGGAATTCGTGCATCCCTGCACGAAGCCCAGACGACCCTAGTGCTGGCCTGCCTTCTCGTCATGTTTGTGATTTGGCTGTTTTTGCGCAGCGTGCGATCCGCGCTAATCGCCTCTGCCATAATTCCCGTCTCGTTGGTGGGCAGTTTTGTTGTTATGTACTTCTTTGGTTTTTCACTCAACAACCTCTCGTTAATGGCACTGATCGTGGCCGCAGGATTGGTCGTTGATGACGCGATTGTTGTACTTGAAAATATTCAGCGACACATCGATGAAGGCATGTCCCCGAAACAGGCAGCCTATGCCAGTATCCGTGAGGTTGGTTTTACCCTTGTTGCCATGACACTGGCGCTCGCCGTTGTCTTCGCCTCCATACTATTGACTGGCGGCATGGCCACGCAGCTTTTTCGCGAGTTCTCGATTACGCTGGTCGCGTCAATGTTTATCTCTTTGCTGGCCGCCATCACATTAACGCCCAGTCTTGGCGCCATCGGCTTAAAAGCCCATCCGCAAGCGACTCGGAACAGCACGGGAAAGCCCGGTGCTTTTGAACGTTTGCAACAAAAATACATCACCAGCTTACAGTGGTCTCTTAACAAGCGGGCGCTGACATTTCTCATCATTGTGGGCGCGGTGGCGTACAGCGTACATTTGATTGGCCAACTGCCACAGGAGCCTCTGCCCGAACAGGATACCGGACAAATTCGTGGTTTTATCCGCGGCGATGATGGCTTTTCGTTTCAGGTAATGCAGCCAAAAATCGAAGTGTTTCGGCGCTATCTTTTAACCGATCCCGCCGTTGAGGATCTGACCGGTACCAGTGGCGGCAGTGGCGGTTTGACCAACGCTCGAGTCACCATCAAATTAAAGCCACTTGCTGAGCGTGGCGTTTCTGCCCAGGAAGTCGTCGACCGGCTGATGGAAAATGCCCCACTGGTCGCCGGAGCAATGATGTTTTTGTCGGTCGATCAAGATCTGAATGTCAGACGCCCTTTCGGCAACAACAGTGATGGCGAGTTGGTCTTGAGATCCGACTCCCTCACCGAGCTCAAAAAATGGGCGCGACTGGTGGCCTATGCAATGGAAGACAGTCCGCTGTTGACCCAGGTCGAGTCCGTCGATGGGGATGAAGCTCGTCAGGTGGTTCTTGAGATTGACCGGGAAGCCGCCCGTCGCCAAGGCGTAGACATGGCGACCATCGCTACCGTACTGAACAACTCCTTCTCGCAACGCCAGGTGGCCACGCTCTACGATGAGTTGAATCAGTACCGTGTAGTGATGGAACTGGAACCTCGATACACCGCCAGCCCCACCACATTGAGACGTTTGGAAGTCTTAACCGCCAGCGGGGAGAGAGTGCCGATTTCTACCTTTGCCCACTGGGATTATGGCATGGCAGAGGATCGCGTCAGACACGAGGGACAGTTTGCGTCCATGGGCATTGGCTACGGCTACGCACCGGGTGTTACCTCGGTGCAAGCCGAAGAGGCAATCGATGAAATTCTCAATAACGTCATGCTGCCAAATTCTGTTCATAAAGCGCCACCCGCCCCCAATGATTTCACCCAGGAGATGAACGATCCCGCGGTCTTTCTTTGGGTGCTATTGGCGGTCTATCTTGTTCTGGGTGTCGTCTACGAAAACCTCTTACACCCTATCACCATCCTCTCAACCCTTCCTCCGGCCGGGCTTGGTGCTTTGCTGGCACTCAAACTGACCGGCCAGGATTTAAGTCTGATTGCCCTCCTCGGGCTATTTTTGCTGGTTGGTATTGTGATGAAAAATGCCATCTTGATGATCGACTTTGCATTGGCCGCGAGACGTGACCGAGGACTGAATCCAGCGGAGGCAATTGAACAGTCGGCACTGCAACGACTCAGACCCATTTTAATGACCAACCTCGCCGGAATGCTGGGTGCACTGCCATTAATTATTGGGTTTGGCGAAGGTGCAGAGTTACGACGCCCGCTTGGCATTACCATCTTTGGCGGATTGGCACTCAGCCAGCTGTTAACGCTCTATACCACGCCGGCAATTTATCTGACCTTGGAACGACTGCGTGAGCGCATCTTTAAACGGTCTCGTAAGACACATTTAACCTCCCCCTAAAGACTATGGCTATACCCACCCACGCAACTCAATCCTTTCGCCGCTGGCTGCTGCCGGTCTGTATCAGCTTGCTCGCCGGCTGCACGGTTGGGCCAGATTACCAGCAACCTGCCAATTCGGTTCCCGAAACCTTCAAGTATGACGAGGGCTGGGCGCCGGTCCCTGAAAACAGTTGGGAACAGAGTGGCGAATGGTGGCAAGCCTTCGGCGATACGCAATTGAATCAACTGGTTGATGACGCCAATCGCAACAATCAAACCCTGGTTCAGGCAGAAGCCCGCTACCGGGCAGCACTGGCCTTACGTCGCAGTAGCCTGTCGAATCTCAGCCCCGAGCTCTCAGCATCCTTGCTGGGAACCCGTGCTGGCGGCAGTGATTCCGCCGTTTCTGAATCGGTAAGTGCCGGATTAAACATCGATTGGGAAGTGGACCTGTGGGGAAACATTCGACGCCAAATTGAATCCGACACCGCATCTCTGGAGGCGAGTGCTGCCGATCTGGCGGCAGCCAAACTGTCGATTCAGCTCGCGGTTGTTTACAGCTACATCACCTTGCAATCTTTACAGCAGCAATATCAGATTCTGACAGAAACCCAACAGACCGCAGAACGGGCTCTGTCGCTCACCATCAATCAATACGACGCCGGAATTGTATCGCGGGCCGACGTGATACAGGCGCAAACGCAATTGCAGTCGCTGGAAAGTGATCGTTATGATCTGCGGGAACAAGAAGCCGTGGAAATGAATCTGCTGGCAGCATTGCTGGGCATGGCGCCGGTCAGTTTCAACTTGGACAGCAAGCCCACCGCCCTCTTGGTTCCGAATTTACCACAACAGCTTCCCAGCTCATTGATTGCTCGCCGCCCGGACGTCGTCGCGGCAGAGCGATTGGTGGCCGCGGCCAACGCGAACATTGGTGTGGCCACTGCCGCCTGGTTGCCGACCTTCAGTCTTGGCGCCGGTTTGTCGGCCAATGCAAACACCTTTGACAACCTGTGGGATTCACCGATAAGAATCTGGTCCGTGGGACCATCGCTGGTGCAAACGCTGTTTGACGGCGGCAGTCGCCGAGCGGCAAAAGATGTTGCGCTGGCGGATTACGACGAGCAGATCGCCGTCTACCGGCAGACCGTACTCGACAGTATCGCGGAAATCGAAAATGCCCTGGCAACATCAACCATTTTGCGTCAGAAATCCGTCCAACAGGAAAAGCTGGTTGAACTCGCGGAAGAAAACCTAAGAGTCATCACCAATCGCTATAAATCGGGGCTGGTCTCTTTCCTTGAAGTTGCCACGGCTCAAAACAGCGCGCTCGATGCACGACAAAGTCTGGTCAACGTTACCTCTGAGCGACTGTCTGCCGCCGCCGATTTAGCCGCCGCCATTGGCGGCAGTTGGGAAATTGAGCCGTAAGCCTTATGAATAAAAAGACCACGGACTAAGTCATAAACTATACTGTGATGAAGAATTTCCCTGTATTTCTGAGTGAATTGACAAGCCAATGCTCTACCGAATTTCAGTATGTTTCCTAGCATCCGCGTCGCTATCCTACATGACACCGATACAAGCTCAAGAGACCAGCTTCTCTTCGATTGCAGCAGAACTCAATCCGATATACCCCGCGCCTGAAGAGGCCGTCAAACAACTCTCGCTACCTCCGGGATTTGAGATAGACGTTTACGCACCTGAAGTTACCGGCGCACGCTCAATGACCATCAGTCCAGCGGGAAATATTTTTGTTGGCACTCGCGCTGACAAGCATTCAAACCCTATGGGATTTTTGTATGTCATGACGCCATCGGAAGATGGCAAACATCCCCAAAAAGTGATTCGGCTCGCCGACAACTTGGATATGCCGAATGGTGTCGCGTTTTTTAAGGGCGATCTCTTTGTTGCTGAAAGAACCCGGATTCTTCGTTACGCAGATATTGAAGCGCACCTCTCATCGACAGAGCTTCCTCCGCCCAGCGTCATTTATGACGGTCTTGAAGCGGGGCGCAATCACGACTGGCGATACATAAAATTTGGACCCGATGGAAGACTCTATATTACCCTCGGCGCGCCTTGTAATACGTGCTTACCCGGCCCTCACGAAGGCGTCATTGTGGCAATGCACTCCGATGGCAGTCAGGTCGAAACCATAGCCCGGGGCGTGCGCAATTCTCTGGGGCTCGATTGGTCGGAAGATCAATCACTCTGGTTTACGGACAATGGTCGAGACCTTTGGGGCAACACCAAACCATCCGAAGAACTCAACCGCTCAAGCGAGGCGGGGCAGCATTTTGGCTTCCCGTATGTCTACGCTCAAAAAGACAGAGACCTAGACTACCCGATTTCGACAGAGGGTATTAATTTTCAGGCTCCAGAACTTGAATTTCCTGCTCACAGTGCGTTGTTGGGCATGACATTTTATCGAGGCAAGAGTTTTCCGAAAGAGTATCAAGGTGATCTTTTTATCGCATCTCACGGCTCCTGGAATCGATCACCACCAACCGGGTACAAAATTTTTAGGGTTAACTTCTCGGAGGCCGCTCCTCCTAGAATCGAGACTTTTGTGGAGGGTTGGCTCAATGACAAAAACCAATACTGGGGAAGACCGGTTGATCTTATGGAAATGCGCGATGGATCCTTACTGGTATCGGATGATTTTACTGGAGTGATCTATCGAATTTCATATTCGGAATAACATCGGTAATCTGCTGCCACTTTAGTGATGGTCTACTTGTCGACGAATGTAAGAGTTTGCGATTTTCACTGCTGATAACAACTTGATCTTACCGCTAACCGATATCAACAAAGCTGCCTATGATGCCAAGTCAGGCGATATTATTTTCTCGAGGATTTCGGCAAGCAATAGACTTATGGATACCACAGTTTCTGGCACTCATAATAACGTGATTTTAAATCCAATAGGCGTTCTAGTGGAAGTCAGATGCGAACTGCAGCGATATACGGATATGAAAGCAGTTTCAAAGCAGACTGATGGTATTGCATTTATCGCAGTTTGATGGCTACATAGAAGGCGGATAAGCGTAAAACCTTCCAGCAACTGTCAGCAATAACCGTGGAGTACCCGGCAACACGATGGAGCTAACTGAAGAGCCTTCTGTAAGCGTCGCCACTCATTGCCCCTATTGCTCATTACAGTGTGCTATGTCCCTCCAACAGCTGCCAGATGGCAAGCTGCACATAGATGCCCGCGACTTTCCTACGAATCGTGGGGGTTTGTGTCGAAAAGGCTGGACGAGTACCGAGTTATTACGTGTAGAGGACAGGCTGACCTCACCGATGCTGCGCGACCCAGAAGATCGGCTTCTAAAACCGGTGAGCTGGACGCAAGCTTTAGAGTTTCTGGGCGGCCAAATACAGCAACTGCAGAAACAAAGTGGGCGAGATACCATCGCCCTTTTCGGTAGCGGTGGCCTAACCAATGAAAAAGTCTATGCTCTCGGTAAGCTAGCCCGAAGTGTGCTGCGAACTCGCTATATCGATTACAACGGCCGCTTTTGCATGGCCGCTGGAGCGACGGCAAATCGCCGAATCTTCGGAATCGATCGCGGTTTGCCTTTTCCCATCGAAGATATCGGTAAAGCCGACCTCCTTATTCTGGCCGGTAGTAATATCGCCGACACCATGCCTCCTGCGGCCCAGCACCTAGATGATCTTCAAAGCCATGGCAAGCTCATTGTCATCGACCCCAGAAAGACCTCGACAGCGGCTCGTGCCGATCTTTACCTGCAACCTCGCCCAGGCTCTGATATCGCTCTCTACCACGGGATTCTTCATCTACTCATCCAAAACCAGCAGCTCGATACGGATTTTATACGCACGAAAACCATCGATTTTTCAAAGGTTAAACACATAACGGCACAATACTGGCCGGATCAGGTAGAACGCCTGACGGGTGTCCCAGTCAAGCAACTTCACTTAGCCGCAGACATGCTGGCAGCAACCCAGCGGATAATTGCATTGAGTGGACGCGGTATAGAGCAGCAACAGCAAGGTGTCGACAATGACCTTGGCCTCATCAATCTAATCCTCGCCCGGGGCGCTGCAGGCAAACCCTACTCTGGCTTTGGCATAGTGACAGGTCAAGGTAATGGTCAGGGAGGCCGGGAACATGGTCAAAAGGCGGATCAGTTGCCCGGTTATCGTGAACTCGTAGATCCTCTCGCTCGGGCTCATATGGCCGAGGTTTGGCAAATGTCCGCCGATGATTTGCCCCAACCCGGTGTTTCCGCGACCGAAATGTTCGAACAATTTGGCCAAGATATTCGCGCGCTGCTGATATTTGGCGCTAATCCAGTCATTTCTGCGCCACAAACAGATCATTTTCTTGAGCAACTGAGAAAACTGGATCTTCTTGTGGTTGCTGATTCTTTTCTATCAGAAACCGCAGCCCTCGCGGATCTGGTTCTCCCCGTGACCCAATGGGCAGAGGAAATCGGTACGATGACCAATGTTGAGGGAAGAGTTATTTTACGGCAGGCGGCCACGTCGGCACCGCCTGGAGTTAAAAGTGATTTGCAAGTGATGGCTGCATTGGCACAGCAGCTCGACTATCAGGGCACATTTGCAGACGATCCAGAAGAAGTCTTTAGCGAGCTTGGTCAAGCGACTGTTGGCGCTATTGCCGACTACTCGGGGATAAATTATTTTCGGCTACGCACCGAGTCAGGCATTTTTTGGCCCTGTCCTAACACAAGCCATCCGGGAACACCGCGACTCTTCACCGATGGGTTCCCAACGCCTAACGGCCGCCTCGCGTTCAGTCCAGTAGTTCCCTACAGCCCTTCGGAGCAGCCCGATGAGCGCTACCCTTTTTATCTTACCACCGGGCGACTTCCCCTACACTATCAAACCGGTGTACAAACCCGCCGTGTTCCGGAACTCTATACGAACGAGCCCGATGCACCCGTGATCATGCATCCCGCCATGGCAAAAAACTATCACATACAGGAGAAAGATCCTGTACAGGTGACGACCCCCTATGGAATAGGTGAATTTATTGCTCGTCTTTCTGCCGATATCCGCATGGATACATTATTTGTACCTATGCATTGGGGTGGAAGCGCTTGCGCTAACAACCTAACCGGCAACAAAGTAGACAGAGATGCAAAGATACCTGCGTTTAAATATGTCATCGCAAAAGTGACAAAAGTATCAACCATCAACAATGGTAACGACTTAACACCTAAACATTAATGGCTCGGATTCACCGAAGAACACAATTTCGTGAACCAAGCCAACCTTTGCGTAGGTTTGCTTAACCGCAACCTGGTTCAATCAACCTATGACAAAGGTTACGAAAATAGCCGATCGTCCACATATGTTTGTGTCACGTAAGAGCGAATATTTTACCGTAATAGCTGTTTAATACTGGGGGAATCTCACCATGGACTTATCCAAATCCGCTTTCATTCAAGGCATTTTTCCATTTAAAGGAAAAGGGTTGACCGACGCTACCTTACTTGAAGGCGCCTTTTACAAAGTACCTTTCGATAAAGTGGCTCAATTAATCTACTTTCGCGCGGGGAATTCATCCAAGTCGCTTGTGAACATTACTCTTTACTGTGGTGCCAAACCAATGCGCTTATTTCCCATCGGAGCCAAGGATGCTATGCACGTTTCGCTCGCGGTAGTGGAAGAGCTAGAGCCAGAAACAGAAATGACCGTAGCCATCGCGGCAGAAGATGATGCCAAAGGCAGTGTTGTGTTGGATATTGGTTTTGTCGAGCTCTAACGGCTTCCACCTCAAAACTCTTTGACAACCTCTGACTTATAAGGTCAACCGCAAAAGAACAACCGGAGACAGTGATCATGGCAAGTAAACAGCGATTGGTCGTCGTTGGCAATGGTATGGCCGGCGCACGAGCTGTAGAAGATGTCCTGGCTCGGGGTGGCGCCGATCTTTTTGAGATTATCATGTTTGGCGACGAGCCCTATGGCAACTATAACCGCATCATGCTATCCAACGTGCTTAGCGGTCTACAAGACGCCAGTGAAATCTTCCTCAACGAGCTGGACTGGTATCGAGCAAATAATATCACTCTACACGCCGGCGAAAAGGTCACCAAAATTGATCGACGGGCGAAAAAAGTCGTATCAGATAAAGGCACCGTAGAAAGTTACGATATTTTGGTAATCGCCACAGGTTCAAGTGCTTATGTTCCCCCTGCCGAAGGCATCCTTGATGATACCACCGGTTGGCTTCGCTCCGGCGTTTTTGCGTTTAGAACCTTGGACGATTGTAACGATATCATCAACGCCACGGGTCCAGGTAAGAGAGCCGTTGTTATCGGTGGCGGCTTACTAGGCCTGGAAGCAGCCTATGGGCTACTCAAATATGGTTGCGAGGTGCACGTCGTGCATCGTAGTGACAAACTGATGGGTCAGCAATTGGACACCACCGGCGCCAATTTGTTAACCAAGTCCATGGAAACGATGGGCGTTAAGGTCCATCTCAATAAAAATACCAGTGCTGTGTTGGGAGACAAAAATAAAATCACAGGCCTTGCGTTTAGCGATGGCAGTGAGCTGGCATGTGATCTGGTGGTGGTCTCCGCCGGAATTCGTCCCAAAAGTGAATTGGGCATTCGTGCCGGCCTCACGGTAGAACGGGCAATAGTAACGGACGATCAAATACGCTCACCAGACGATCCGAATATCTTTATCGTCGGAGAGTGCGCTCAACACCGCGGTCAGGTCTATGGTTTGGTCGCGCCTCTTTGGGAACAGACAAAAGTCTTTGCCGATGTTGTGACCGGTGTAAATCCCGCTGCGGCATATCATGGATCCAAAGTATCCACCAAATTGAAAGTCATGGGAATCGACGTTGCTTCCATGGGAATTATCGAACCCGAAACCGATGCCGATGAGCTCGTCCAATTTTATGAACCGCGCCAGGGAACTTACAAAAAGCTTATTGTTCGAGACGGGCGCCTTGTTGGTGCCATTATGATGGGAGACTTGGACAAAGTAGCTTTTCTTCTGCAGGCCTTCGACCGCAACACGCCGCTACCTGAAGAACGTTTGTCGCTGTTATTCGACCTGGGTACGCCCGATCAGGCCGTTTCCATCAGCGAAATGTCCGATGACATTCAAGTCTGCAACTGTAACGGTGTCACCAAGGCAGATATAGGCAATGCCGTCGCCGGTGGCTGTCGCTCTGGCAAAGCGGTTATGGATGCAACCCGCGCCGGCATGGGATGTGGTTCCTGCAAAGGACTGATCAACGATGTGGTCGACTACTTTTGTGATGGCGCCGCCGAAGAAGATCCATCGGTTCACTACTATGTGCCCGGTATCCCTCTCCAGAAGCCCGAATTGGTAGAAGAAATTCGCGGCCGAGGTCTTAAATCTGTGTCATCGGTATTTGCAGCGCTCGCCGACGGCCAGGAAGATCCAGGCAGTAAACCTGCGCTTGCGTCATTGTTAAATATACTTTGGGCTGAAGAATACGAAGACGAACGAGACGCACGGTTTATCAACGATCGCGTACACGGCAATATTCAAAAAGATGGAACCTTTTCTGTCGTTCCCGAAATGCCGGGTGGTATTACCACGCCCGATCAACTACGCAGAATTGCTGATGTTGCCGATAAATATAAAATCCCATTGGTTAAACTGACTGGCGGTCAACGCATTGACCTCCTCGGTATCCCCAAAGAACAGCTACCTGGCGTTTGGCAAGATATAGGGATGCCAGCGGGCTGGGCGTGGGGTAAAAGCTATCGTACCTGCAAGAGTTGCGTTGGCACGGATTTTTGTCGCTTTGGTCTTGGCGATAGTATGGGATTAGCGGAAAAAATCGAAGCTCGATTTCGAGGTCTCGATACGCCGGGGAAACTAAAACTGGCCACGACCGGATGTCCTCGCAATTGCGCCGAAGCCTATGTCAAAGATGTCGGAGCGGTAGCTGTCGGCGAAGGAAAATGGGAGATATATATTGGTGGCGCCGCCGGCTCTCATATCCGCAAAGGGGATCTCATGTGTACCGTTGACAGTGAGGACGATGTTCTTCTACTTAGTGGTCGCTTTATTCAGTACTACCGCGAACACGCAAAGTATAAAGAGCGCACTCACTCGTTTATTGAACGTATTGGCTTTGAAAAAATTAAAACCATCGTTGTTGACGATAGTGAAGGTATCGCGGCCGAGCTGGACGCCCGTATGCAGAGGGCAATAGAAGCACTGGTAAATAGTCGGGATCCTTGGCTTGAGGCAATCACCCCGAAAACGGCAAACCAATTCAGTGAACGCATTGTTGCCAGCGTCAGTGATTCCTGATCGGAGAATTTTTTATGGAATCGAGTGGAATAAAAAATCTGGGCTCTCTGGACCAAGTCCCGCCCGGCGAAGGCCGAGTATTTGATGTCGACGATACCCAGGTCGCCGTGTTTCGGGATAGGTTCGGAGGCCTATTTGCGACCGAGCCCACCTGCCCACATGCCGGTGGACCACTAGCAGATGGACTGGTTGGTTGCGGCCGTATTGTCTGTCCGCTACACGATAAGGCTTTCGATCTAACCCGTGGAAAATCCAGCAACTCAGACTTTGAAATTAAAGCCTATCAAATCGAGTTAAATGACCAACAGGAAATGTTGGTTATGTTAATCTAATCTCAATCGATACTGGGAGCTGAGCTTCCAGTTTTTTCTTTAATTTCGCTATGTATTTTGAGTCTCAATGTCAAACATGCTTTTGATACAGTGCGAGCTTGACGATTCCCACATCAACGTCTCCCACTGGTTTAAATCCCAAACCTTCGTAATAGGCACGCAACTTAAAATTATGAGCGACACAATCGAGTCGCAGAAATGTCTTACCGAGATTAGCTGCTTGATTTTCCCAGTGTGAAATGACGAGCCGTCCCAGCCCTTTTCCGGCGTATTGACGCTTGATCGCCAGTTTATGAAGATAGAGTGACGGCGCTGCATCGAAACCCCAAATCTCTTCCGGTTTCGTAAGAATTTCAACAACACCGACTTGCTGCAGACCACTAAGGACAAAGTAATAGTTGCCCTCTTCTACAGAACGGAGTATTTCATGTTCGATAGACGCGAACCAATCCAGCGGCCATTGCAGGATATCCAGTGATTCTAACCAGAGGGCATTGGCCCGCAGTATCTCAATGACCTGATTGTCATCTTCAGATTTGACTGAAATTAACTCTATATCCATTAGACATATATGGGTACATAGCCTTTTTGCGACTCGACCCGCTGCATCCAGCTGCCGATATGAGGGTAGCGAGAAAGATCATACTCCCCTTCTCCGGCTACGTGTGTGTAGGCATAAAGCGCGATATCTGCAATGGTATAGCTCGCCCCGACAAAATAATTATTCGTATTCAAGTGTGTTTCCATAACATCCAGAGCCGCATAACCAGCAGACCTGCGTTCTTGAATTTGATCGAGCTTACCTGACTTGTCGTTGAGAATTGAAATCCAGTATCTCACCGTTGCGATATAGGGCTCATGACTGTATTGCTCGAAGAACATCCATTGTAAGACCTTTGCCCGTTGCAACCGATCTTTTGGAAGATAACGGGTTTCTTCCGCCAAGTACCAAAGTGCGGCATTAGACTCGGGAAGAAAGTGCTCATCAATTTGTAGCACAGGCACCCGTCCATTGGGGTTTATGGATAAAAAATCTCGAGTACGGGAGTCACCTCGCAGAATATCGATGTTTATCGTTTCGTAATTGATTCCAAGTTGACTCATTAAAAGCCGCAGCTTGTAACAATTACCTGACGGTTGAAAGTCATAAAGCTTGTACATCGTCATGACCTACGAAAGGAATTATGGCCTCATTAAACGGTTGTAAGCTGAGGCATAGGAACTGTCGGGAGTTAAAACGCTAAACTTAGCGACCAAATGTAAAACTGCATCGCAATAGGCTAGAGCACGTTGCTCGCCAGCTAAATATCCCGGAAAGCAGAGATTCCAAACGGTGTGAGCCCATTTTCATTGATACCCATTCGAGGCTTACGCATTGCCTTCAACGGAAAGCGGGGAAAATTACAGTTTCGGTGGCGATTAAAGATCAAGTCATGGTTATCATAACGATCTTTAAATCCCATGCACCCAAAATTGATGATATAAACGCCAAAATTGCCTATTATCCCCCGCCATCTAATCATGAAATCGCCGCCGAAAGGGCTTTAATGACGTTAATTAGCATGCTCTAATGCAGTCATGGCACGATAAACCCATGCTGGTATAGGAATTGTTGGAGAGTTTATATGCGCACGGCCAAAACAGAACTGACCCGCTTAGTCACGCCTGAAATGACCAATTTCGGCGGTAAAATGCACGGTGGTGAACTTTTAAAGTTACTTGATCAAGTCGCCTACACCTGTGCTATGCGCTACTGTGGCAACTATGTGGTCACCCTTTCTGTGGATTCCGTCCTGTTCAAGCAGTCTATCGCCATAGGTGAGATGGTGACCTTTCGCGCCGCCATCAACTACACCGGTAATACTTCCATGGAAGTCGGCATTCAAGTTATCGCAGAAGACCTCCGCACTGGATTGATTCGGCATACCAATTCAAGCTATTTTACAATGGTTTCTGTGGATGCCGACGGGAAACCACTTCCAGTTGAAGCGTTTACGCCAGAAACTGACTTGGAAAAACGTCGCTGGGAAGATGCCATCAAACGTCGGGAATTTCGTAAGCAGGTGCCGGCGACTTGAGGTAATACACGCCCTACCGGCAACCGTTGAATTTCGTTTTCTAGGTAGGGGTTGCGTCGATAGAAACGTAACGGCTTGCGTTAAGGCATAATGCCCGATGCCCGTAAAATCGACCGCAAACCTAAAGACAGCGTCACCAGCAGTACCACGCCTCCCGCAATGTTCGCGACGTATGAATTCCTGTGATCCCCCAGCAGATCTCTGCGGTTCATAACATATAACAAAAACGCCGCCAGTAACGGCAGCAACAGCCCATTGGCGTATTGCGCCAACAGTATCAGCGATACCGGCTTAATACCCAGGAGGCTGATACCCGTTCCGACCAGCAACACCGCTAGGGAGACATTTCGGAAAAACGGCGATTGCGCCCCACCACGACGATTAATCATTTCAGAAAGCGCGTAAGCCGTTGCCAAAGGCGCCGTTATGGCAGAGGTTAAACCGGCCGCGGTCAGCCCAACACCAATGAAGAAACGGGCAGCTTCCCCATACACCGGCTCAATCGCTCGGGCCATATCCACGGCATTACCGATATCAAGCCCCTGCTGAAAAAGTGCACTCGCTGCGGTTGATAAAATGAATACGGAAACCAAGCCACCCAATCCAATCGAGATGGATGAATCTCTACGTGCCTGTTGCGTACCGTCTTCCCCTGCCCACTTTTCACGACTCGCTGCGGCATGCAAAAACAAATTATAAGGCACAATCGTTGTGCCAATCAGCGCGATGGTGGTCAACGCAGCCCCATGGGGCACTGACGGCACAAATCCAGCAGCAAGCTGACCGAAATCTGGCCGCACGAATAAAACGCTCGCGGCGAACGCCGCACTCATGATCATCACCAGCAGGATCAGAAACTTCTCTAGAACATCGTACTTGCCGACGGCAATGGCGATACCCGCCCCTCCGGCCAACAGGCTGACCAGCCAACCCAATCCCGGCGAGAAATCCCCTAAAAGCGCTTCTAATCCCAAGGCACCGCCAGAGAGATTGCCGCTCTCATACGCACAATTGCCAATAAACAAGGCTACGATCACCAGCCCCATGAGCACAAACCGCAATAAAGGCTTGGACGCACTCTGCAAAAGCGCCTCACCAAGCCCTAAGCGAGCGCCTGCCCCAAGCCGGGCCGTCATATCCTGCAAGACGATAGTGGCAATTGTGGCGAAGACCAGTGCCCAAACCAACGCAAATCCGAATTGCGCACCCGCCAAGGTACAGGTCGTCACCGTGCCCGGTCCGATAAACGCAGCCGCAACGAGAACGCCGGGGCCAAACGACAGCTTCATGGAGTACTTACAGCCGCGGCAATACCTCTAAGGGTACTGAGGTAGGTCGCAAAACTGGCTAACCAATGACTGCCGGAATAGTGTTCATCTGAAACGGCATCAATGCCCAGCTCACGATGAACTTGCGCCGTTGCTGCCAGAGAGGATTGCCGTGGATCGTCTTCTGGCAACGCACTGGCAATGCCCTCTAACGCCCAGGCACGAGACAGATTGACGCCGTCGAGATGGACTAATTTACCATCCGACGCATCGAGGACGATTCCAGGAGCCAACCAGTCAACACTGCCATCGGAAGGAATCTGCGGAAGAAAATCCGTTAACCAGCGAGAAAATGCCTCCTGATCCAGAACCCGCCGCATCAGATCGGCCTCCATCAAACACGGCGATAAAAAGTCTTCACCAGAGGGCTCGTAGGCCAAGGGACAATCCACATCGTCCAAATAAAACTGTAGGGATTTGGTCTTTAATTCCTCAGCAAAACCTTGATTTCCAATAGTGTGTGCGTAATCGAGCATCAGACCGAAGGCAAACGCCGACTGATTATGAGTGCCCAAACGTATGGGATAAGACAGTTTTGTTAGCCAGTCGCGAACATTCGTAACGATTCGCTCTTCCAGAGGGCGCAAAGTCTCTCGCCAGGTCTGCACGTCAGCATCCTTACTCTCCTGCAGTTCAGCCACCAGCTGCAGATACCACGCAAGGCCATAGGGTCTTTCAAAAGACTGACGATCCTCACCGGAAAAATACGTCAACTCCCCCTGCAGGTTTTCAGGTGTGAAACTCTGAGCCAACTGAGCTTTTATGTCACTCGCCAATACGCTGTCCGGTTGTGTATTTAACAAACGAACTAATAGCCAGTGACCGTGAACGGCCGAATGCCAATCGAAGCATCCGTAAAAGGCGGGCGTAAGGTCTTGCGGCGCTTTAACATCGGCAGCAGATTGCAATACATGGCTGAGCTTATTCGGGTACTGTCGATGAATACAATCCAATGCCAATATGGCAAAACGATCTTCCAAAGTAACCGGCGTTGGCCTGTCATTGACGGGTCGATTATCCTTTTCGAGCGTCATGTCTTCCGTGTCTTGCGGCTCTGAACAGGCGATCAGCGCAACAGCACACAAGCTCCATAATATCCATTTCATAGTGAACCTCTGATGGCGAGAGGTCCATTCTATGGGGTGCTTTTAACGCTTACAACGACTGTATACGTGTCTGGAAAGCTAGGGAACCTCTGATTAATTACCTGCGTTGCTATCCCTTCGTTAAAAATGATCTCAAAATGCTCATTTACACCGCGTAAACTCTGCTTTTTCGGTCATTTTTGCCTTGCGCTGGCTGCCTCGCCGACATTAATCAGAGGTTCCCTAGGCTGGAAATACAAACATCGACAGGACTGAAATTCGGTACAATAAGACATTATAAAAATCTTCAGTTTGACGACCTCACGGAATCAACCTTTCAGATCTGCTGCTAATGCACTGTCCATGGTCTGAGCATGGGTATGAAACCATTGCAACAGGCTGTCACTGACCCAGGCTCTGGGCATCGCCTGCCTCCCTGCGGCTGCACGCTGATTAAAACGTTCCATATCACCGAGTATACGCTGGTGATCAGCGATGTGCTCTGCCCTTGAACCGTGTTCGATCTCTGCCATCCGACGCTCTTCGTCAGCAAAATGAGATTGCGTATGGAGGAACAAGCATTCGAAGTTGCCTGCAAAGGTGGTTTTATCGGCATTAACAGAAGCGTCGACGAGTTGGAGAAACTCAACATGAGTGTCGTCCATCGACGCCACTCCCAATCGGTAGTCGGCTTCAAAACGAGCGAGATATTTCTTAGCTAAGCTCATAGCGCTCTCCCTTCAATACAGTTTATTCCGTAACAGTGACCCCAATATCAACTGTACGTAAAAATAACCCTCAGTCAACGTTGTTAAAAATGAAATTAACTCATTGAAGGCCTACGCGCCAGAATATAAATAAGGATTGCCATTTAACCAATTCGTGAAACCTTATGACGGGTTTCAGCATTTCATCAGTCTCGACGCTCAAAAACACCCGAAATAGCGTATTAAGCGCCTTTAATCGACCGAATATCTGGCATTGCTTTTGTTAGAGATGGAACTTGGTTCTCCTTGAATCAAATTAATAACAATGAGGAAGTTTGTATGAAAATAAAGATAACAACCACTACGTTGGCCGTTTCCGCTTTCGTGTTCGGCGCCAGCGAATCTCTAGCAAGTCACTATGTTGCCGGTGTCGAAGGAATCGATGGGTCTGTTGTTCCGCCTGCAGGTGTTTACTATCGCGGCTACGCCGTTAACTACCAGGCTGACGGCGGTGACGGCCTTCCCGGTAATAGTGAAGTCGATGTCAATGCCTTGGCGAATCGTTTCGTATGGATCACCGAAAAAACGTTCCTCGGTGCAAACGTGGGTGTAGAGACTATTGTCCCCATTATTCAAACGGATCTACAGCTTGCTGGTGGCCTTGTAAACGATGATGAAACCGGCATCGGCGACAGCTTTTTGGGAGGTGTTTTGGGATGGCATGGAGCCCGATGGGATGCCGTCGCGGCACTGGGGTACTGGTTTGAGACCGGGGATGACGACTCCCCTGCAGCACCGGGCTTGGGATACGGAGAAACCATGTTAACGCTTGGCGGCAACCTTAAGCTGAGTAGCGACGGCAGAAACCAACTGAGTCTACTCTCTCGCTACACGACACCGAGCGATGCCGCTTATGACGATGAATGGGTTGTTGAATGGAGTCTACTGCACCAATTGGACAACGGCTTAAAACTGGGTATCTCAGGCTATGACCAATGGTCGCTAGACGGTGGCGATGTCGAGAAACATGCAGCCGGTGTGGAGGCGAATTATTTCTGGCCATCTCTCATGGTCGGTATCAATGTGGCTGCTTACAAAGAGTACAACAACAAATCCACCTTTGAAGGCGATACTTTGCGTCTAACCTTAACCAAGGTTTTCTAAACTGGAATAGGTTATGGCTACTGCCCGTAGCCATAACGACCAAACACGTACTAACGTCCTAACTTTTTAACCGAGGTACCAGCAATACCAAAGTGTTGTTTTGGAAGCTCATTGATCATCACTCTGACACTTTCTATCGGCGCATCCAGGACCTTCGATGCCGTTTGAGAAATTTCGTAGATCAGTGTTTCCTTCATTTCGTCACTACGACCTTCCAACATGTTGATTTCAATAATTGGCATAGCAATTCCTCATAGAGTGCCGCGCCCTATTTTTCTTCGCTAAAAAGGACGCAACGTATAAAGGTAGAGCGTCCCTGCCCTGTTGACGGGAACTCCCTGTCATCAGTCCGCAGTCGCTAGACTACAGTCGCTAGACCGCCTGACAGCGGACTGAACCCAACCCCTGGTAGTGGACACAAACACTGTCACCGGGCTTAAGCGGAACCGCAGCGGTAATGGCACCAATCATGATAAAACTACCCGCGGGAATTTCTTCGTCACGCTCTGCCAGCATATTGGCCAACATAGCGATCGACGCCGCAGGGTGTCCCAGAACGGCGGCACCCGCGCCCACTTGAACAACCTCTCCGTTGACCTCCATCACCACGCCAAGGGTTTTAAGATCGAGTTCCTCAGCCTTCTTCATGGTTGATCCCGCGATAAAACGACTCGAAGAGGAGTTATCTGCGATGACACTTTTGAGATCGAATTTAAAATCTTTATAGCGGGAATCAATGATTTCCACAGCGGGCATCACAAAATCTGTCGCACGGAGGACATCACCGATATGAATACCAGGCCCTTTCAATGGCGCTTTCGTGACGAAAGCCAACTCAGCTTCGATACGCGGATGAATCAATTCATCGATTTTAACCTCACCACCATCCGGAACCGCAAAATAGTCCGCCAGAAACCCATAACACGGATGCTCAACGCCCATTTGTGCCATCTTGGCCCAAGATGTCAGCCCCATTTTCATGCCGACAATTTTTGTGCCTCTGGACTCTTTTCGACGGCGGATAGCCCACTGGATATCAAAGGCGTCCCGGTAACTCATGTCTGGAAAGTCGTCCGTAATCTTGGTGATTTCAAACGCTTCCCGCTCAGCGGTTTCACAGCGCTCTGCCAAGAGTTCAATGTCGTCTTGCGATAGATTATTCATTGTCTTTATCCTTTTGCCCGAGCCATGGTCATGGCCAGGTCTTCAATCATGTCTTCTTGTCCACCAACAGTACCGCGCTTACCGAGTTCAACGAGAATGTCTCTGGCTGATACGCCGTAGCGCGCCTCTGCACGCTTCGCGAACAGTAAGAAAGAGCTGTAAACACCCGCGTAACCCAAGGTTAAGGCGTCGCGGTCGATGCGTATGGGATGATCCATCAAGGGTACGATCAAATCTTCTGCGGTATCCATAATGCGATAGAGATCTACACCGGTTTCACACCCCATACGATTGAGTACAGCGACAAGCACTTCTAATGGCGTGTTGCCAGCGCCCGCGCCCAAGCCCGCAGCAGAGCCATCGATGCGATCTGCACCCGCCGCAATAGCGGCAACGGAGTTTGCGACGCCCATAGCCATATTGTGATGGCCATGAAAACCAATCTCGATATCCGCCGCAATGTTCGCGCGTAAAAAACTGATTTTCGCCGTCACTTCCTCAGGCAACATAAAGCCCGCTGAATCGGTGCAGTAGATACAATTCGCGCCGTAACCCACCATCAATTGAGCCTGCTCGAGTAATTTTTCGGCAGACACCATGTGGGCCATCATTAAAAATCCGACCGTATCCATCCCAAGGTCTCGAGCAGCGCCAATATGCTGCTGAGAGACATCCGCCTCGGTACAGTGAGTCGCCACACGAATACTGGATACGCCGCAATCCTTGGCCATTTTCAAGTGATCAACCGTGCCAATTCCAGGGAGCAGCAGTGCTGATATTTTGGCTTGCTTCATGTTCGGGACGACCGCTTGGAGATAGTCCTCATCACTGTGCGCGGGAAAGCCGTAGTTAACGGACGCGCCACCCAAGCCATCACCGTGGGTCACTTCAATCATTGGAATTCCTGATTCATCCAATGCAGAGGCGATTTTCACCATGTCATCGAGGCTGATTTGATGGCGCTTTGCGTGCATGCCATCGCGGAGACTCATATCATGAAGCGTAACTTTTTTACCGGTAATATTCATTGCAATTCTCCTCAGGCGTCGCCGCGCGATGGCAGGGAAATCGTAGAGCTGGCAACCTCTTCGGCAAACATTTCTGCAGTCCTCAGCCCTGCGGCTGTCATGATGTCCAGATTGCCGGCATAGGTCGGCAAGAAATCGCCCAAACCTTCAACCTCGAGGAATACAGACACACGATTGCCGTCAAAGACCGGCCCATTGACCAACCGGTATCCGGGCACATAACGCTGAACTTCCGCGATCATTGTCATGATCGAATCGGTGATTGCGGCTTGGTCCGGTTCTGATTCGGTTAAACAGTGAACCGTATCTCGCATCAACAGAGGTGGTTCGGCAGGATTGATAATGATGATCGCCTTACCTTGTTTAGCGCCACCAACGGCTTCCACAGCAGCAGCGGTCGTACGAGTAAATTCATCAATATTGGCGCGAGTTCCAGGGCCGATCGAGCGGGACGATACTGTAGCGACGATCTCACCGTAACTCACCGGCTGCACACGACTGACGGCAGCGACCATCGGAATCGTCGCCTGACCGCCGCAGGTCACCATATTGACGTTCATTTCCAAGTTGCGCGTATGAGCGGAGAGATTGACCGGCGGGACGCAAAACGGGCCGATGGCCGCGGGCGTAAGGTCAATCATAATCACGCCGAGCTCGTTCAATTTACGAGAGTTTTCCTCATGAACGTAAGCAGAGGTCGCATCAAAGGCGATGCGAATATCGTCTTCAATGACATGTGGTACTAATCCATCTACACCTTCAGAGGACGTTTTAATCCCCATTTCCGCAGCGCGTTTTAAACCTTCCGAAGCGGGATCAATACCGACCATCCAAACCGGTTCTACCCAATCTGACCGTTGCATTTTCATCAATAAATCGGTACCGATATTGCCTGGGCCGATAATCGCAGCGCGTAATTTTTTCGACATGCAAGTCTCCTCCATATTCTCGTTAGGTTCGCGGCTCGCCCAATGGATCAGACAAACCGAACCGATGCACTACCGATACCGCCAATATCCACACGCATGAAATCTCCCGCAGTCACCGGCTCCAGAGGCACCAGAGAACCTGAGAGGATGACCTCCCCGGCTTTCAGTGGTATGCCAAAATGTCCTAAGGTGTTGGCCAGCCAGGTAACACAGTTGATCGGGCTACCCAAAGCTGCCGCACCCGCACCGGTACTGATGACGGCGCCGTTTTTCTCGACCACCATGCCACACGTGGTAAGATCCACACTGCGAGGAGAGACGGCCTTATCTCCCAAAACGAACAATCCACAAGACGCGTTATCGGCGACCGTGTCTTCTATTTTGATCTGCCAGTTTTCGATGCGAGAATCCACCACTTCAAAGCAGGGAATCACACATTCGGTTGCCGCCAACACATGCGCATTTGTGATGCCGGGTCCGAGCAGATCCTGCTTCAGAATAAAGGCGATTTCACCTTCGGCCTTGGGCTGAATCAGCTGCTCACTGATCGGCATTTCTTCACCCTGGCTGTACGCCATTTTATCGGTCAAATAGCCGAAATCTGGCTGATGAACATTCAACATCTGTTGCACGGCTTTTGATGTCACGCCAATTTTTTTGCCAATAATGGTTTCACCATCGGCCAGACGGCGTTCGTTCATTCGCAGTGAAATGTGGTACGCGTCCTCAATGGTGATGTCTGAAAACCGCTGAGTGAGCGGCGCGACCGTCGTCTTTTCCCGCAATGCGGTGTAGAGTTCATCGCCACATTGTTCGATCAGTGATTTATCCATAGTGTGTTTCCAGTTGTATTCGGCTTAGGGTTTTAATTTGGCAGCAGGTTGCCATTGTTGATCGGAGTCAAAGCTTGAGGCAGATGTTTTTAAGCTCGGTATAGAACTCCAAACCATGCACACCGCCCTCACGGCCAATACCCGATTGTTTGGCACCGCCAAACGCGGTTCTCAAATCTCTTAAGAACCAGCTGTTCACCCAAACAATGCCGGCTTCGATCTGCTCGGCAACGCGAACCGCGCGTGATGAATTTTCTGTCCAGATGGCCGCTGCCAATCCATAGTCGGTATCATTGGCGAGCGCGATGACTTCCTCTTCATCATCAAACGGACGTATATGGCAACAGGGACCAAAGATCTCTTCGCGAACAGTACGGCTGTCATCAGCAAGTCCCGTCCAAATGGTGGGTTCGACCCATGCCCCCCCATTCAAGTCAGCCCCCATGTCCGGGACTCCGCCACCCGCCTCGACTGTGGCGCCTTCGCTTACGGCCAATTCGTAGTAGCTTAAGACCTTATCGCGATGCTCAAGGCTAACCAGGGGACCAAAATTCGCACTTTCATCTTCTGGGCGCCCTAAGGTCAACTTGGCGACCTCTTCTTTCATTCTCGCCAAAAAGCGTTCGAAAATAGGTCTTTCCACATAGACGCGCTCTGTTCCCAGACACACCTGGCCACAATTTACAAAGGCGGAACGCATGGTGCCCGCCACCGCTTTTTCCAGGTCGCAGTCGGCGAAGACAATGCCGGGATTTTTGCCGCCACATTCCAATGAAATATTCCGCAGGCCTACGGCTGCGGCTTTCATAATGGCTTCGCCGGTACGGGTTTCACCGGTAAAAGTAATCGCATCAATGCCGGGATGAGTCGTCACATATTCGCCCGCAGACTGGGGACCAAAGCCGTGCACAACGTTAAAGACGCCCGCAGGAACGCCACACTCGTTCATGACCTCGCCCAGTAAAGTCGTCGTCGCCGGAGTTTCTTCTGAGGGCTTAACCACGACGGTATTGCCACAAGCGAGCGCGGGACCGACTTTCCAGGTCATCAGTAAGAGTGGCAGGTTCCAGGGAGAGATAACGGCGATAACGCCCTTGGGTGTGCGGTGGCCGAGGTTAACCGCACCCAAACCGTCGGGCGTATCCAACCGGAAAGACTCGGTCGGATGATTCGCCAGTGTTTCCGAAAAGGCGGTAAAGTTGGCGGCGCCTCGAGGAATATCGATATGACGGGCGATACTGAACGGCTTACCCGTATCTCGGCATTCTGCCTCAAGAAATTCATCAAAGCGCTCGTTGATCCGATTGGCGACTCGATTCAATAATTCTGTTCTCTGGGCTTGAGTCATGGATCCCCATTCGCCACGCAGCGCCTGGCGTGCCGCGCTGACGGCCATGTCTACCTCTTGCTCGCCGGCTTCGTGAACCAATCCGATCAGAGAATTGTCGACGGGGCAGCGATTTTCAAAGGTTTTACCACTCAGTGACGCCGTGTATTCGCCGTTAATAAAGTGTTTAAATTCTTGCATGGTTTTATTCTCCCGCCGCTGTACAGCGCACGTATTTTTTGGTGTTCACATAGGTCGAAATTGGAAACGTGACTTCGTCTTCAACGGCGCCGCTACTGGAGACCGAGTATAAGCCGATACGCTAAAAGGCCCAGCGGTAAGAACGAGAAGAGAAAATTCCAATTTTGGGATCGGAGTTTTAACGGGTAAATCGCAGAGCGGACTTAGTAAGTGCCCTGCCAGCTCACCCTTAGCATTGATCAAAAGAGGCATCTATTCGTCCATTGACATCAATAAATAGACCGTGTGGCAAACCGTGTATCGCAGGTATGCGGCACCGAGCCTACAAATGTAGGCACAAGGTGTTTGCCACACAGAATATTCATAGCCACGGATTTAATCCCAAGGCTTGTTAGAGCGAGCACTTAAGATCCGGAAACAGGATGTCGTTGATCACATCAATAGAAAGCCTGTCCGTAACTCGCGATCAGGTTACAACGGTAAGAAACCGCTCATTGAGTGCCCGATCATGATAGAAAATGGCTTTACCCAATTGCGACGCATCCCAGGTAATCGGTTCATGATCCGGATAGTGATAATTACCACCGGCAAAGACCTCTGTGCGATTGCCGGAAGGATCAAAGAAATAAATGGTCTGCCCGTTTGTCAGACCGTGTCGGGTTGGGCCGATATCCAGAGAGGTATCGGTCATACTGATCAGATCGGCAGCACGCAAAACGTCTGACCAGGTTTCAAGAAAGAAGGATGCGTGATGCAATTTGCCCGGTTCTGGATGCTCGATAAACGCAACGTCATGGGCTTTCATGCTGATGGTAATAAAGCCTGCCAAGCGCACATCGTCATCGTCGATCACCTGCTCTGCCATTTCAAACCCCAGCACCTTCTCGAACAAATCCAGAGAGGCGTTAATGTTTGGGCCATAAAGCAGACAATGATCAAAACGTACAGCGCGCATGCCTTTCAAATTACGCGGCCAGGATTCAGGGTTACGCTTTTCAATCCCCCACTTACCGGTTTTCTCTTTGGTCGCATACAGTTCAAAAAAATGCCCCGTTGGAGAATCAAACCGAACGCGACGACCACAGCCTTTCATTTCTTCCGCGGGAATATCTTCTACATTGCAACCATATTCAATAAGATGATCCCGCAGGCGATCAACCACGTCTTCACTGACGCATTTAAAACCGAGAAAGTCCATACCTGCCTGATCTGCTTCACGCAATACGACAGAGAATTTATCGGTTTCTGACCAGGCTTTCAGGTATACCCGGCCTTCATCATCCCGATCCATTTCGATCAATCCCAGCAAGTCGCGATAGTGGGCTAACGCCTCCTCCATATCGAGAACGCGGATCTGAATATGGCCTGGTCTAATAACACCGTTTTTCATTATAAGTTACCCTTTTGTTATGTGTGATTTGCAGATAGTTTGTCGGTTGAGTCGGCGTGATTTGCGATCCAGTGGGATAGGCTCAATCACGAGATCACTGGTGGCAAAAATTCGGCAGGCAAGCACAATCCCGCGCTGCTCGTCTTCTGCGGGAATGTGGTCACGGCTCATTTTTTTGGATTCATAGCTGCCTGAGTGGACTTTGATTCGGCAGCGTCCGCAGCCTCCACCCCGACATCCCACTTCAATGCCTGAACGCGCACGGCGCTCCATACAATGCAGAACAGAGTGTTGTTGATCTGCGTAAAACGAATGCTCTTCGTCTACTGTGACGAGATAAGTGTGGCTAAGCGGAGAATTTTGCATCGGTCAGAGCTACCCCCATTGTTGTTATATGACTCCGATCGCACAGCTGGCTGTAGACAGCAACCAGAGGCCAATTTTCACGTAATTTTGTTTATCGAAGCGACTTGAGCAACCCGTGTACCAAACCCATAATTAATTCGATAAAAATCACCTATCTATTTGTTTTAAAACGTTTTTTATTTTCTACATAAGATGATTAATACGCCATTTCCATTAATGGGAAGGCTATATCCCGATAATGATTTAGCAAAAGGTGATTTGATCAAGCCGAATTCAGGATATGATGAACCCCACAGGCACTGACCGCCTGACATAAGGTCAAACGACAATAACAACAGGAAAAACGTAATCATGGGAAAACCGTTACCCGAACCCAATTCCAGAGATCTCCTCGACAGCATCAAATTCGAACCTGAAAGCGGTACGATCTGGATGGATGAGAGCCGCATGCTTCTGGTTCACTCTCGGGTTTTTGGTCAATTACGGAAAGAAATGATTACCATGCTTGGCTGGGATAGAGCCAAAAGCGTTTTAATGCGGTTTGGCTACAACGCCGGCTGCCACGACGCCAAACTCGCCCACCGACTGCGCAATGACCTAGATGCACCAGAGAGCTTCGTCGTTGGCCCGCAACTGCACAAGCTTGAAGGGCAAGCCAATGTGGAGCCCATCGAATTGTCTTTTGACCTTGAAACTGGGGCTTACTATGGAGAATTTTACTGGCACGATTCCTGGGAGGCGGAACAGCACCTCTTAGAATATGGTCCCAGTGAAGAAGCCGTCTGCTGGACATTGCTCGGCTACGCCAGTGGCTACACCAGTCATTACATGGGGCGTCAGATCCTCTTTAAAGAAACCCAGTGTGTCGCCTGCGGCGCTGAACACTGCATCAACGTTGGCCGACCTATTGAAGAATGGGAAGACGCCGAAGAGTTAAAGCGATTTCTTGAGCCCAGCCCCCTGATCGACGAGTTAGAACTGCTTCGCACTCAATTCGAAAAATTAAAAAATCGTTTCAATCGCTCCGACGATCGCTTTGTGTTTTCTACCGTTGGCCGCTCGCCTAAGTTTAGAGAAGTGTGCGAGCTCGTTCATAAAGCCGCTTCTGCGGGGAAAGTCACCATTCTTTTAACGGGTGAAACCGGCGTTGGTAAAGAGGTTCTTGCGCGAAATATCCATCGCGCCAGTGACCGAGCATCATCCCATTTTGTGGCTGTTAATTGTGCCTGTATTCCACCGGATTTGATTGAAGCGGAACTCTTTGGTGTCGAGAAAGGCGCGTACACTGGTGCCACGCAAAGTCGCGAGGGACGTTTCGAGCGCGCCGACGGCGGCACCATTTTTTTGGATGAAGTGATTGAGTTAACCCCCAGAGCACAGGCGGCGCTACTGCGTGTTCTGCAAGAAGGAGAAATCGAGCGGGTTGGCGACACCAGAACCCGCACCATTGATGTTCGCATCGTCGCCGCCACCAATGAGAATCTGGAGGAAGCCGTAAAGCAAGGCCGATTTCGTTCGGATCTGTTTTTTCGTTTAAACGTTTTTCCGGTGCACGTGCCGCCACTGCGTGAGCGCAAAGAAGACTTGCCACTACTCGTCGAGCACTTCCTCTGCAAGTACCACCAACAGTATGAAAAGCGCACACTCGGGCTCACCGATCGTGCAATACAGCTTCTGCAAAATTATGACTGGCCGGGTAATATTCGTGAATTAGAAAACACCATAGAACGCGGCGTGATTCTCACGGACGCCAATGACTCAATTGATACTCAAAGCCTCTTCCCCACCCATTTTGAATCGACACGGACTACTCATCGATTAGACAGTGACGGTCGCCTTGAGGATCACTCAACACAGACCGGCACAGGCTTGGAAAAAGAACGGTTGATCGACGAGCTATTGGACTTGTCGGTTGGATTGGAAGAACTGGAAGACATGATGATTGATCGAGCCATGCAACGCTGTGACTCAGTCATTTCCCATACAGCCAAAGCCTTAAAGGTCACTCGCCCGTCCCTCGATTATCGAATCAAAAAACGCTCTGCACGAAGTGATTGACGAAAGCATTTTCCGCCCAATTATGCACCTCTGAAATCCCATTTCGACCCCTTGAGTCTAGCGGTTAGAAGGTTAACCTGTTCACCTGAAAACCAGATTCCGCTGTTACGTAATTTTTGCCCGGCGGCACAGCCAAAAGAAATCAAGGTCGAGACATCAACCAATGACGTTAAAACTCTCTGTTGTGGATCAATCACCGGTGCACGCCTGCCATGCAGCCGACGAAGCGCCAGCATTAACTATTGAATTAGCACAGCAGTGTGACCGCTTGGGTTACCATCGCATCTGGGTCGCCGAACACCATAACAGCCTGCATTTTGCCAACCCCTGTCCTGAAATACTGGTCGCCAGCATCGCTGCGGTTACAGATCGCATTCGCGTAGGTAGCGGCGGTGTCATGCTGTCTCATTACAGCCCCTACAAAGTGGCGGAAATCTTCCGCATGCTCGCGTCCTTGCATAAAGACCGTATTGATTTGGGCATTGGTCGCGCACCAGGGGGCGGCGATTTAAGTACATCCGCATTGGCGTGGCCCTCTCGCCCGGTCGGCAGCAGCATATATGCGGAACAAGCCCAACTGTTGGCAGCGCTGTTGGATGGGGATCTCCCAGACGGCCACCCGTATGCCAACCTCACCGTCATGCCAAACAATTGTGCGATGCCCGAGCGCTGGATGCTTGGATCAAGCGGCGGCAGCGCCAGATTGGCAGGGCAATTGGGGTACCGGTTGGGACTTGCTCGATTTATCGCACCGGATCACTGCGCACCGTCGATATTTCGCGAGTATCGCGATGCGTGGAACCAGGCCGGCCATGGCGGAGAGCCACAAACCCTTTTGGCCATTGCCTGTATCTGTGCAGAAACCAAAGAAGAAGCAACACTGCGCGCGAGCACGGCCGCCTATCGCAAATACAGCATGCAAGTGGGTATCGAAGAACCCTTTTTATCACCGGAAAACGTTCAGGATCGCTACCGCAACATGTCAGCCATGGAACAAGCGAGATTTGATCATATCTTGGAGGGCTATACCGTAGGTACACCGGACGATTGCCTCGACGAGATTCATCAACTCAGCAAACAGTTCGACACAGGTGAAATCGCGATCGTGTGCGTCACTTATACGCAACGAGAGAAACTGGACAGCCTTAGGTTATTGGCCAAAGCGGCGGCGCTGTAATGCCGCTTTAGTATCGCGGAGGAGATTCAAGAATCAGGGAGTTCTTCAGGATGTCTCAATAGACCGATGAGGGCTTTTTCTGCTTCGGTGAATCCTCATTAACAGTTGGTGAGGCCTCCTTAGAAGCCGGTGAAGCCTCTTTAAAATACGCCACCAATTCCGCAGAGCTTTTCAAAAGTAAGCCGGTATCCGTACCCACACCGACAAACAAAGCGCCCAAGTCAATATACCGCTGAGCCAGAACTCTATCGCCAATCAAAATTCCCGGCGCTTTATTCGCCGCTAGGATACGCGCGATGCTGTCTTCGATAACGTCCTGCACATCGGCATGGCCCGGATCACTGAGGTAGCCCATCGAGGCACTGAGATCTGCGGGCCCGATAAAGACACCATCGACGCCCTCCACCGCTAATATCTCATCAAGGCTCTCAATACCAGCAACCGTCTCTATTTGGATAAGAACGCAAATCTGCTGATTGGCCGTCTCCAGGTAATCGTGAGTGCGATTGAACTGGGAAGCGCGCGCTAAAGGCGCACCAACACCTCGAATCCCCTCGGGTGGATATCTCGTGGCAGCGACAATATCCTGAGCTTGTTGAGCCGATTCGACCATTGGCGCCAAGAGTGTTTGAACACCCAAATCCAAAATCTGTTTGATACGAACGGCATCTGGCCACGCAGGACGAACGATGGGCGTCGTTGGATAAGGGGCTATCGCCTGAAGCTGTTCCAGCATAGAGCGCAATTCGTTGGGAGAATGCTCACCATCGATCAGCAGCCAGTCAAAACCAGCACCCGCCAAAAGCTCTGCCGAGTAACTGTTGGCCAGCCCCAGCCACAAACCAATTTGAGGCTCTGCCACACGGTCATCCGAGAGCTGTATGGCGCATTTGAAGTGATTAATCGGTGCGGGCATGAAAACTCCCCAAAAAGGTCTATTGTGCGACGAAAGGATCAAAGATACTTAACGGCGTTATTCCACCAGTGAGGATAACGCGTACTCGGCAATCTGCTTATCTTCCGCAGCCGTCGCGCCAGAAACGCCGATACCACCGATCAATCGACCTTGATCAAAAACCGGTAAGCCGCCACCAAAGGCGGCCAGACCACCGTTCGTTAAACTCATACCGACTAACTTTTCCGACTCTATCGCCGCTCCAAAATCATCGGTTGGGCAGCGAAACAACACCGCTGTTTTCGCCTTGCTCTGACAGACATCGGCAGACCCCAACAACGCATCATCCATGCGTAAGAAACCCTGAATATTCGCACCAGAATCAGCAACTGCAATACAGACACTGAGCCCTAGATCCTGGGCTTTTGAGACGGCAGCATCGATTGTTGCCTGTATTTTCACGCTCGACAGAGCAGCCATTGATTCCCCTCTTGCTATCCAAATCAATCCGAGCGCCCTTTATACGGGTTTCTATAGGGTGAATAACAGAGATAAAAATGAGATCTGCTGATCCCATAATTGGCGAACTGTTCGATTAACTGTCTTGACTGCTGCGGACCTTACCTACGACAAAATCAATGAAAGCACGAGTTTTTAACGGCAGATTTTCGCGATGAGGATAAAGTATGCTCGCAGGCCTATGCTCACAATGCCACCCTGACATAAGTGGTAATAATTCGCCGTTTTCAATCGCCTGATGGACCGTATATTCCGGTATACAACTTGCCCCAAGGCCCTCTTTGACGGCATCTAGCGCAAAGGTGATTTCATCCGTTCTCAAACTCGGCTTGGGGCTAAAGGTCTCTGTGTTCTCCTCCCCATCGTGAAACCGCCACAATGGAAAACGCTTGAGAACGACCATGGGCAATTCGGTTAGATCTCGCGGATGCGTAGGCATTCCATACCGTGAGACAAATTCGGGCGACGCGCAGAGCACCATTCGCGTTTGGAAAAGCTGCCTGGAAATCCAATCGTTCAGAGTCACAGGGCCGATACGAAAAGCGATATCAATGCTGTTGCGGGCGAGATCCAAATTCTCGTTGGTTAGAAATACCTCAACGGTAATACGTGGATTATCCCGCATAAAATCCAACACCCAGGGCTTCACAAAATGATGGCCAAAGGTGACGGGAGCCGTGACTTTAATATCGCCAGAAAGCGATGAGAGCTCGCTGTTGACATCTTCGGTCCGGGTCTCCAGCTCTCGCACCGTCGGACCCAGCGACTCATAGAGACGCTGGCCCGCTGCCGTCATCCCAAAGGTCTTTGGACTGCGATGAATAAGCTTGTAGCCAAGATCACTCTCGAAATTTTGCAAACGTCGACTGAGCGTCGATGAAGGGACACCGAGATAACGCGCAGCAGCCACCAAACTGCCTTTATCAGCCACTTTAATAAATAGGAATAGATCCTGATAATTCATAACGACCTCAAGTAACTCAAAAACGCCCTAAACCGAAAAAACACCCTAATGACAAAAATACGCAGCGTACATGTTACGATTTAGTCAATAGAATAACGTTTTTTCGTAAGCGGGTGGTTGATTTGTACGAGGCTGTCCTGCTGGGCGAAAAAAGAACGTTTCGGTATGAAAAATAACCGGGATGAACGTATCTCTTTTACCGTAAGGCTTACCACAGGGCTCACTACAGAGGCCAGGATAGAAAATCAACCGTCTGTGGAGTCTATCAGAGATAAGATCAGTGATGGTACTGACTGAGGAAGCCGTAGACCTCCTGCTCTGTCAGATAATGGCAAAGTCGGTAACCTTGAAAGTAATTACAGTTTATCGACTTTAGATAGCTGAGCTGTTCTTCGTTTTCAACACCTTCGGCAATCGTCTTAAGATTGAGGGTCTCCGCCAAATGGACGATCGCCTGGCAAATCGCTTCATCATCCCGATCTTTTCCAATATCCCGAACAAAAGACTGATCTATTTTTAAGATATCAATGGGCAACTGTTTGAGATAGGCTAAAGATGAATAACCCGTACCAAAATCATCCATCGCAATTCGAATACCGCATTGTTTAATCCGTTCAATCATCTGCTTTGCTTTATAGGGCTCTTCCATCGCAATGCGTTCCGTAATTTCCAATTCCAAAAGCTCTGCCGGAAATTCAAAGCTATTAAGAATGTCCTGAAGAACGTCCGGAAAATTATCTTGTGAAAACTGAATCAACGAAATGTTCACGCAACAGGATATCCTCATATCTAAATCTTGATTCAGTTTCGCCATAAACGCGACAGAATGCCTTAACACCCACTCTCCAACGTCAACGATATACCGGTTCTGCTCTAGAACTGGAACAAAATTCTCTGGTCCGACACCAACAAAATTCGGGTTATTCCAACGTAACAAGGCCTCAACCGCGACAATGGCACCACCGCCATTAAAAATGGGTTGGAAATTTACAGAAAATTCGTTTTTGTCCAAGGCTTCTTTTAAGGCGGATGACAAATTGACTTTATTCTGCATTTCCTCAATTAACTCACGCTCGAAAACACTGTATTGATTTTTACCTGCAGATTTCGCATGGTACATCGCAAAATCTGCATACTGCATTAAACTGTTGTAGGTCGCACCGTCTTCCGGGAATCGAACGATACCTGCGGATGCTGTCACCTCCAAGGTTAAATTATCAACATTGATCGGCCTTTGTATCTCCAGCAACAATTGCTGAACTTTAAATTGGGTAATCCCCACATCAGAATCGAGCAGTACAAAGACAAATTCATCGCCACCAAGTCGACATAAGGTATCTGTATCACGAAAGAGTTTTCCCGCTCTAAGGGCGATCTCTTTGAGAACTTTGTCGCCCGTATCGTGACCATGCACGTCGTTGATCTCCTTAAATTGGTCTAGATCAACAAAGATCAACGAGAACCCAATGTTGCTGCGATTGTAGTTGCGAATAAGTTGCTCCAATCGATCCTTTAACAGTGTTCGATTCGCCATGCCCGTTAGCGCGTCGTAGAACGCTAATTTTTCAATATCTTTCTGGGCGTTGATTCGCTCTGTCAAATCGCTACACAAAACAATATAGTTACGAGTTTTGCCAAATCTCGGAACACGAGAAATACTAATCCACGCGGGAAAGGTATCACCGGTTTTGCGCTGATTGGCAATTTGACCTTCCCAGTGACCCGTTTCGGCCAAAATTTGCAAAAGCTCCTCACGGGCTCCGTCGTTGCGAAAATCTTCACGTAAAAACTCGGGAACCGATCCGATAAGTTCACTCTCGGAACACCCCGTCATCGTAATAAACGCTTTATTGACGCTATTAATCTCAATATCTGAATTACAGATGAGAATCCCTTCCGATCCTTCACCAAAGATCTGCATTGCCGTTTGTAACTGTTCCTCTATTTCTGTCCTCTCAGTGATATCCGATGTAATAAACCCTGCCGCGAATATCTTTCCCTCAGAATCACGTAACGGAAACCCTGTGGTTGAAAGAGTCTGTTTATTCGTCTGAACAGAACTTTCGTAGATGAATGACGTCGGTATACCCCTTAAAAACAAACCATCATAGAATTGCGTCATTTTGTTGATATAGGATTCCGGCATGCAATCCTGTAGATTCTGACCACAAGGATCCGCGCCCTTCATTTGGGTAAATCGCGCAAGTTCCTTGTTGGCCAACAAAATTTCATAGTCATGGTTAACAACGAAAATCATATTTTGGCTGTTATCGAGGATCAACCGAAACAGATCATTCTCATTCTCCAAGGCAACTTCACTTCTAATATCCATTAGACTGAAAATAAAACTGGCATCCAAAGAATTTTTTTCTGGCAACCGAACAAAATTCCCTCGACAAGGAATGGTTTGTCCTTTTCGACTTCTTAAAACCGGATAAATGATGTCATCGATTGAAAAACTGACATCTCCGCGCAACAATTGAATTAACCACTGACCCGTGTCTCTATCCATAAATCTAAGCAGCGACTTACTACGCATCATTTCAGGCGCACGAAAACCTAGAGCACTCATCCCCTGCCCGTTTACATCGAGCACTTCACCCTTCTTGCCGATCAGTAACGAAATCCCGGGAAGAGAATGAAACAATTGCCGATAGTGAAAGAGTTGCTCTTGCAGTTGTTGTTGACTTTTTTTGAGCTCATCGTTTTGAATTTCAAGCTCGGCTTCATAGATTTGAACCTCTTCAAAAAATTGCGAGGTTGACATCAAAAGATCTTCTTCGTTTTTCCGCTTGAGTACATCAATAGCACGCTGGCGCAGTGCATCAACCCGACTTTTATTCGATGGCATCTTCTGTTACCCATTCGGTAATATTAAAATGGCTGATCACGACGGAATATTTTTGATGGTGAATCGAGCGGGCGTTTAGTGAAAACCATCGTTTTTCTTCGGCAGAATGGCAGGGATATGTTAACGTAAACGTATTTTCTCGCTTCTCAATAAGACTTTTAATACCAAAAAAAGCCTTTTTCGCCAACACATCCGTTTTCATAGCCTTCTGACAGGCATCCAGGTAGTTAGAGCCAATGCTGCAACAGCTTAAGTTTGCATCACCATTTATCTTTGCAAACCTATCCCAAGCTTGGTTAACCAGCACGATTTGACCAATATCATCTAGAACCGCAATATGCTCAGGCAGTGAGTTAATCGTCTCTTGCAACAGTTCCGACGATTTGAGAGCACTGATATCAATGCAGGAAATAACGACACCAACAAATCCCGTTGAACTGATTCGATAAGGTAGAATCCGTATCAAATAGGGCACATTGTCTGTACTGAAAATTTCCCGCTCTACGCCTCTCTGAGACTCAAGGGTATCAACAAGCGTTGCCTCAAAATCGGTAAAATCCAAATTATAAACAATTTCGTTGATCGGACGCCCAACATCCTGCTCACGCAATTTAAATAATTTATTAATATCCGGTGTATAACGAGTAATCCGCAAGTCCTGATCCAGAAACACGCTTGCAATCCCAGCCGCACGAGACATTGTATCTAGGTCAGCATTTATCCGATGGAGAATTCCAACTTTTTCTTGATACTCGGTATTAACGGTATTGAGTTCTTCGTTGACCGACTGTAATTCTTCGTTGGAACTTTGTAACTCTTCGTTAGACGCAATCAATTCTTCATTGGTCGCCTGTAACTCTTCATTTGACGTCTCTAGCTCCGTGATGGTTGACTGCAAGCTGGCTCTGGTCGCATTAAGCTCGTATTCCAGTGCCTCAATTCGCGCAGTGACTTTTTCGTCTACGGTCAGCGGATTATCCGTAGTCTTTTCCGCAGCTTCAAGAAAACTGATTAATGAGAGATTTGCAACACTATTGCCAGGTACAACCACGGGAATAACAGAAATCTTTATATAACGCTGCTTCTTGTTAAAGTCAGTAACAGCCAATGTCTCTGAGATGACTCGATGACACTCCTTACGGGATCGGTGAAGCAAAGCTGCGGTTACTGTGGCGATTTCCGTGGGTAATAATTTCGACAAATTCAGCTCCGCTGAACCATGCCTGACTCGAACTAAAGAAGAAATATCACCATAAAAATGAATAACTACACCGTCTTTATTGGTGAGCAGGGAGGACGGGGAAAAATTTTCGAGAAGAATATCTGTCGCCGCAGTGAGCTCTCGCGAAGCATTACTAAACGATCCCGTGAGAACATCTGTACTTTTACGTTTATCTTCGCTAGCGATTATGCCTGCCTCTAAGCTATCGACCGGTGCCATTGCTAATGAATTTATATTTCTTTGGTATATTTTTAGTTTTTCGCTCACGATATAAAAGGCTGAAATGTTGGTTGATAGCGTCTCACTTTCACCCAGCACCAAAAAACCTTCTTTCAATAATGAGAACTGTAATTTATGAAGTGCTTTTTTTTGAGCATCACTTTTAAAGTAAATAAGTGTATTGCGACAACTGACAAGATGCATTCGTGTAAATGGCGCATCGATCAATAAATTGTGTTGCGCAAATAGTACACTTTTTCTCAATTTTGAACTGATTCGATAACCTTGCTGGTTCTTCGAAAAATACTTGGAAAGCAACAACTCGGGTATTTCGACACTGATGGATTCCGGAAAATCACCGTAAGACGCGTATTCTAGACACTCCTTACTGACGTCCGTTGCAAATATTTTGATCGGATTGTCGCCATCAATCTCTTCAACGGCTTCTTTAAAAAGCATCGCGTAGGTATAAGCTTCTTCACCAGTGCTGACACCTGCAATCCATACACGAATTTCTTCTTTCGGCTCCAAATGACAAACGATTTTAGGTATTATTTTCGTTGCCAGTCGATCGAACACCTCTCTATCACGAAAAAATCGCGTCACGGGAATCAACAATTCACGCCGCAATTTTTTCAGCTCATCTGCATCTTTTGCCAACTTCAGCGTATACGCAAGATACGAATCCAGCTTATTGACCTGAATTCGCTTTTCGATGCGCCTCATGATAGTAGCAGGTTTATATTCTGAAAAATCCAACCGATGATCGTTGCGCAGTAATTCGATGATTTCTGCGACGGCATCTTCTTTGGTTTGAGCGACTGAGGCAGGATTTTGAGAGGATCTTGAACGGGAAAATGGGTGCTCCAAATAATCGTTTATCATCGCAGGCATTTCTTTGCACTGTAATATCTGATCAACGACCCCAGTGGTTAATGCGCTCGATGGCATGCCATCAAATTTGGCCTCAAGAGTGTCCTGCACAATACACAAACCACCTTGGCTGTTAATGGACCGAATTCCACGACTGCCATCAGATCCTGTACCGGAAAGCACAATACCAATGCAATGACGCCCGTATTCCTTTGCGGCAGAATCAAAAAAAATATCAATGGGCAGTGAAAACGTCTGGTTTGGTTTCGGAGTAACTTTAAAGTTTGAACCTACGAGCTGAAGCGTTGTTCCCGGCGCGATCAAGTACACATTTTTTGCTTCGGGAACCATACCTTCATCGGCGAGATACACGTTCATTTTGGTGCAGCGGGCAATGAGCTCATCCATCATGCTTTTGTATTCAGAAGACAAATGTTGAATGACGACAAACGCTGCGGGAAGATCTTCGGGGCAGGCACTAAAGAATTGCTGTAGAGCCTCTAAGCCACCCGCCGATGCGCCGATAGCTACCAGCCAAGATGCCGGTGTGATTTCGCTCGCTGTTTCTTCCATGATGTCCTTTAGGTCTGTAAGACCCGGTGACCGGATTTTTATTGATTCTATTTCTATACGCTATATTACAAAATTTAGCGACCTTTTGAGGCGCTTTAGACGTCAATCGAAACCCAGTCACCACATCTCGATTCATTCACGCTAATGCACTCTTTTTAGGAGCGCCGAATCCACGCTACAAGATTTCAAACGCTCACAGTGTTGGTGACCTGTAAACTAATTAGTCGAAGTCGAAATCAGAATAAACGCTTCTGTCGTCCACCTATTTAGATTTGGTGGAAGTACATCACTGGAGCACTTTGCTCTAAAAAATGCGATCTAACGTATACTGCCGTTTTTGCGTCCAGGAGGTTTTTCATCGCCCCTCTACGCTTATGTGTTCGGCGCGAAAATCCCTACAGGAAAGGCCGTAATTAGTGAGACGAAAGCGTCGCGTGAAGAGTCTTGCAACCATCCCATTTAGTAGGTATTGTAGTTCGCGTGAGTCAACAAACTGATCATGTCGGCGCTGATTTGCGTAATCGAGCGCGTAAGCCAATGTTGACCATGTTTCGGTCCGTTCATGATGAACGGGCCAGCAAACTGGCCACGGTCAAGCACTCATTCGCTCTCGCCTAAGGGCGCAGTATCAGCAGGGATGACATCAGTAGGAATGGATTCAACATATACGGGTGACCTCGCCTCCATCTCGTGGTATCGGAGCCCAGCATCACCGGAGTCGACTTGCTTCAAAAACTCCGGATAACCAGTCCCCCAATACGTTCTCCATCGTCCTCGTTGACGAGCCGCCAGCGTTGAAAAATACGAGTGTCAGCGCTGCTGTTTTACTGTTTTTGCGTTACAAGAATTTATTATTAAAGCGCAAAAACTGTATTTATTAATCATCATCAAACTCGTATTCTCATCGTCAACAAAAAACGGCTGGTTCTTGACAATGAAGTCTTTCCTGATCAACCAAAGCGGAAACATCGTTTTACCTTCTCACTTATTTCCGGAAATCGACTTCTCGGTTATTTCATCTTTGGAACAACTCGAAGCGATTATCCGCAGAGACATGGAGTCAAAAGCCCCGACGGGAACAGAGATCTTAAAGAAAAACGAATCGGAGGCCTACAAGAGCCGCATCGAACTGCTACACGATATCGCTCTCAATCTCTATTGGGTAAATCGTAACGCGTTAACCCTCTACCACAAGCGCCCTATGCGCTGGCGAGATGTTCCCAAAAACCGGGACTCTCTGTTCTTGCCCGTTCAAATTCCCTGGGAAAATGGTGATCGAAAAATCGCGGCCATTAAATCCTCCTACGAATCACTACCGACGACTCACCCGGACGCCACCAGTTCTGAAGATACGATTTTCAATTTACTCTTCGAAGTGGTGCGCCATAAACGACATCATGCATCCTATATGCCGCCGATCAAGCCGACGGTGGCGGAATTTATTGCAAGCTCGGTTAACTTAACCGTGGCGATCAGTGATTACGATCCGGATTTTCCGGTATTTACAGAGCAGCAGATTATCGATTGCGACAATTCGGTGCCCGAACTGGAAGCGCTACACCGCTGGGCGATGCTACTGCACAATCAATACCCATGGAATCGCTCGCAACAGCGCCTGGCTCGACCTGACGAAATAAACGACGACGATGTGGTTATCGTGTTTGAACCACGCAACAGAGAAGTTCTCGATTTTATTCACCGGGTTAAAGATTCCCGCAAAGAGACCCATTCGTCAGCGTCTAAGCCTCTAAGCGTAGAACCGGTGCAGCCGCTACGGCCCTACCCGCCGGTCATCGTCAAAGAGCACTTTAAAGTACTGCCCAAAATCGAAGCCTTGTCTGCGCTGGCGGGAGACCAAATCTGTACGAACGAGGATTTGATTCGCAATGCCGCGATGAATTGGTCGCCGATGACCGCAGAAGAAATTTCTGCCAAAACCGGGATAGAAGCACGCTGCTACACCAATCGTCGGCTCGAAGATATGGCGCTAGAAGTCGCTCGCAGCGCGCTGACTCACGCCGACCGGAAACCCGAGGAGATTGGCGCCGTACTCTTCTGTTCTTGTACCAGCACCCGTTTGATCCCGTCCGTCTCGACCTGGTTATCCGCAGAACTGGGTTTATATCAAACCCATAATTCGTCTGATATCGTCGCGGCCTGCGCTGGCATGCCCTATGGCATCTCAGAAGCGGTTCGCCTCTTGCAGGAAGTTAACCGGCCGGTATTACTGGTTTGCGCAGAGAAGTTTTCGGATAAAGTTGGCAATGTTAGAACCTCCCGCATGCTGTTTGGAGATGGCGCTGCCGCGATGGTGATCGCGCCAAGCGAAGATGGCGAAAGCGACATCGACATCGTTCAGACCTACGCCAGTGGCCCCCAAAAAGAGGTCAACGCCATTGTCTGGCCGAATCCAGACTTTGACAATTTTATTACGGTTTACGGCCCACCGGTTAAGGCCCTGGCGCAACGCTATCTGCTACAAATGATTGGCGAATTGCGAGAACTTCCCGGGAATCATGGAGGCGCGAGCGTCATTGATGAAATTGATCTTGTCGTTCCCCACCAAGCCAATAAAACCATGGTAACCGAGTTGGCAACTAACGGTGGATTGCGCAGCGACCAACTCTATTTCAACATCGAGCGGGTCGGCAACACATCAGCCGCCAGTATTCCACTGGCCATATTCGACGCGGTAAACGAAGGCGTCATCGATAAACCCATGCGAATTTTCGCTCCGGGATTTGGTGCTGGCGCCGTCGGCGGCTATGCGGTGTTGCGGATTGATCCCGCGGTTATCACCACGGCTGAGCATCCACAAAAGAAAAAACGAATCTTTCCAACCAACAGTTCCACCTTGGACGATGTACAACAAGGCTTTGCTTAACTCGTTGGATCCAACTGGCTTTTTGCCAACATTTTTGCGACTTAGGACCAAGAGGCTATACAAATGCTTTCCCACGACAACACCAATTTAGAAAGGATTGAAAAACTCCGCGACCGCAAAGCCTCCATGAAACTGGGTGGCGGAGAAAAGCGTTTAGCGTCACAAAGGGAAAAAGGTAAGCTCACCGTTTGGGAACGCATTGATTATTTCTTTGACTCGGGGACCTTCGAAGAAGTCGGTGGCTTTATTCAACATCGAAGTACCAATTTCGGATTGGATGCATCACGTCCTGCTGGCGATGGCGTGATCACCGGATTTGGATTGGTCAATGGACGCCTGGTATATATGGCGGCTCAGGATTTTACCGTGTCCGGCGGATCCCTTGGCGAAATGCATGGTCGTAAGATCGCCAACATTATGGACATGGCTATCACCAACGGCGCTCCTATGGTTACCCTAAATGATTCGGGCGGTGCACGCATTCAAGAAGGTATTGGCTCTCTATGCGGTTACGGTGAAATATTTTTCCGGAATACCGCCGCATCAGGCGTTATCCCACAAATCAGCGTCATTATGGGTCCCTGTGCTGGCGGTGCAGTGTATTCCCCAGGGATCACCGACTTTGTCGCAATGGTTGAAGACACTTCGTACATGTTCATCACCGGGCCGGATGTCATTAAAACAGTCACCGGTGAAGAAGTGACCAAAGACACACTCGGCGGCGGCGATGTCCACGCCAAACAATCTGGGGTCGCCACCTACGTCGGTGCGGATGATGAAACCACGCTCGACTGGGTTAAACTACTGCTGTCTTACCTGCCCTCAAATAATGAAGAGACGCCGACACGTTTCGAACCGGAGATGCCTAAGTTCCATGGGGAAGATCTGGCTCATGTCGTCCCTTCAAACCCAAACAAGGGCTACGACATACACGACGTTATTGATCGCATCGTCGACGCTGGCAGTTACTTTGAATTGCAGGAGCGCTTTGCGGCCAATATCAATATAGGTTTCGCCCGTATTGATGGCATCAGTGTTGGTATTGTCGGTAACAATCCCAAACACCTTGCCGGGTGCCTCGATGTGGACGCCTCCGACAAGGCGGCTCGATTTGTTCGCTTCTGCGACGCGTTTAATATTCCCCTGTTAACGCTCGTGGATGTGCCCGGCTTTTTGCCAGGTACTGATCAAGAATACAACGGTATTATACGGCACGGTGCCAAGTTGCTCTATGCCTATGCCGAAGCGACGGTACCCAAGCTAACCATAATAATGCGTAAATCCTATGGTGGAGCCTATATCTGTATGTGTTCCAAACACCTTGGAGCCGACATGGTGCTGGCGTGGCCTGGTTCAGAAATTGCGGTCATGGGCCCCAAAGGCGCCGTCAATATTATCTTCCGGAAAGAGATCGCAGAGGCGGAAGATAAAAGCCAGCGCGCTGTCGAATTGGAGCAGGAATACACCGACAAGTTCGCAACTCCAGAGCTCGCGGCATCGCTCGGCTACGTGGATAATATTATCGAGCCCGCCCAAAGTCGCTGTGTGATCATCAAATACTTGAAGTCACACTTCAACAAAAAACAGATATTGCCACGCCGTAAACACGGCAACATTCCACTGTAGCGCAAACTCACCAACAGAGACCGGTAATATTATGTTTTCAAGTGTACTTATCGCTAATCGCGGACTCATTCAGGCGAACTGTGTCAGAGCGGTAAAGGAACTGGGGTGTCGCGCAGTCACCGTCTACGATAGCGCAGATCGCCACAGCGCCGGTGTCCGCAATGCCGACGAAGCTCATGAGCTGCATACCAGCAACGCCAGAATTCCCTATCAGGATATCGATCAGATTGTCGACTTGGCGACACGACTCGACATCGAAGCCGTGCATCCCGGCTATGGATTTCTAGCCCAAAATGTTGAATTTCGACAGCGCCTTGCCGAAAAAAGTATCAAGTTTATTGGGGCCAGCCACAATCATGAGATCGAGTTAGAAAACAAACCCGCGGTACGCGACTTGGCGGTAAAATCCGGCATACCCATTCTGCCGGGTACAGGGCCACTGGAAAGTCTCAGCGACTTACATCACCAGGCGGAGGAACTCGGCCTGCCCCTAATGATGAAAGCTTGCGAAGGTTATGGAGGCTTGGGCATACGTCTGGTTGAACGGCTAGCGGATATCGAGGCTCACCTGCGTGGTATTCAGGCACAGACCGACCGTATACTGTTGCACACGCCCCAGGTCTATTTAGAAAAATACCTGCCCAATGCGCGCTTGCTCGAGATTCCGGTTGCTCGAGATACCTTTGGCAATGTGGTGTTTTTTCCAGAACGTGATTGCACCATTCAACGACGCTTCCGCAAGGTCGTGGTGGAAACCCCGAGCGAAGCCTTACCGGAAGCGGTACGCAATCGTTTAAGAATTGCGGTGCAAACCCTGCTGGATCGACTCGACATTACTGGCTTTGTATCCGCTGATTTCTTGTACGATGGCAATCAAGCGTATTTTCTGGAGTTAAACGACTACATCCAGCCATCGCATTCGGTATCTTCCCTGCTGAGTGACGTCGACATCATTCGAGAGCAGGTGAGCTTGGCCACAGGACAATCTCTTTCTTTTCGGCAGAATGACATTGCGACCAGCGGCGTTGCCATGAGTGTTTTTTTATCGGCGGAAGATCCTGATCAGGGGTTTGCCCCCTCGCCCGGTATTGTCGAGCGTCTGTTGTTGCCCTTCGGCGATGGCGTCTACAGTCAGACCAATGTTTTCTCTGGTGATCGTGTGGGCACGGAATACGACCCGATCATTGGCATGATCATGGTTAAAGAAAAGAATCGGGCGAAGGCCATCGACAAGCTCCGCACAGCGGTCGACGGCGCTCATATTGATGGTATTCGCACTAATATTCCATTGTTGCGCGCCCTGCTGCGTTATCCGGATTTTATTCAGAACAAATACGATACCAGCCTGATTACCGACGCCGCCAGTCGCGAGAGCATTTTCGAGAATTTTCGTACCACCGATGAATCTGCCGTGGCTGCTCTCATTGCGGCTCTGTCTATTCAGCGCGATGCCAATCATCAAATTCTTCTCGACCAGGTTCGACAAAACGCCCGTTCAAAGATCTGGGACATGGCCACAGATTGGCTAAATCGCTAACTTGACGGATATCCCGGGACATACGAGATTATGAAATATCAAATTAAGAGCACCGACGTCAGCCACCTTGTGGAAATCGATGGCAAATACGATTTTCTGGAAGAGTCTCCGGTTACCGTTGGCAACAATACCTATCAGGTAAGAGTTCTGGATACGGATACCAGCGGCGCGCTTAAAGTCGTCATGATAAACCGTAAAATCTACCATGTGAGCGTTCGACATCGCTCTGATGGCCTTCCGGATGAAGTGGTGTTAAAAGGTGTTCCTTACAAGGTGGAACTGGAACGCATTGAGTCGACCCGTTACCGGCCAAGCGCACCGCCCAAAGCGATATCTGGTCAAATGCAGGCCAGCATGCCCGGACAGGTGGTCGTTTTCCTCGTTAATAACGAGACAGAGGTTGTTGAAGGACAACCCATACTCATTCTTGAAGCCATGAAAATGGAAAATGAAATTCTCGCTCCCAAGAGCGGCAAGCTGAGCTACGCACAGATTAAAGAAGGCGATATGGTTATGAAAGGCGACTTGTTGTTCGAGGTGCTCTAAATCGCAAGTCGTTAACCTTTCCTACAGCCTGCGGATTTTCGTTTTCGAGACTGGTCTGCAAAACAAAAGCAGGCGCAATAAGGGCATTTATGTGTGGTAAATGCCCGAATTGAGCCTGTTTTTTTACGCCTTAGAGGCCGCGTGGAGAGAATATCTACAGGCTGCTAACGTGAGGGCTTGCCAGCACGTTGTCGAGTCGCCCATTCCGGATCAATCCATACGGCATTATCCATGGGCGCCAACATTGATTTCCCCAGAATATGATCGGAAGCTTTTTCGGCGACCATAATGGTTGGTGCATTGAGATTGCCGTTCGTGATTGTTGGGAAAATCGACGAATCGACAACCCGTAGACCCTCGACACCCATCACGCGACACTCCGAATCCACCACAGCCATTGGATCACTGTCGCTGCCCATTTTACAACTGCAGGACGGATGATAAGCACTTTCCACGTTTTGCCGCACCCAGGCATCAATGTCCTGATCACTGGTAATGGACGCTCCCGGTTGAATTTCGTCACCGCGATACGCATCCAGCGCGGGTTGATTCAGAATCTCACGGGTCAGCCGTATACACGAACGCCAGTCCTCAACGTCTCTTGAATCTTCCAGGTAATTGAAACGAATGCTGGGCTTTGCCAGAGGATCCGCCGACAGGATATTAACCTCCCCACGACTGTGAGGCTTGTTCGGACCGACATGCACCTGAAAGCCATGACCTTTGATAGCAGCACCGCCATCGTAACGCATGGCGGCGGGCAAAAAATGGTACTGAATGTCGGGCCATTCCTGGCCGGCTTTTGAGCGAATAAACGCACAAGATTCAAAATGGTTGGTTGCACCCAAGCCATCGCGACGCAAGATCCAACGTGTACCGATGAGCCCCTTACTGACAAGGTCGAGCTTGGCATTCAGTGTGATTGGCTGTTTACAGTAGTATTGAAAATAAACCTCGAGGTGATCCTGAAGATTTTGACCAACACCGGCCAGCGAATGAACAACGTCGACACCCGCTTTGCGCAATACCCCTTCAGGCCCAATGCCAGACCGCTGCAAAAGCGTTGGCGAACCTATCGACCCCGCAGAAAGCAGGGTTTCTTTTTCCGCGAATGCGCGATGCTCCTGGTTCCCCACTCGATAGCTGACCCCAATTGCACGTCCACGCTCGGTCAGCACCTTGTCGACGCAAGCGTGTTTTACCACGGTAAGATTTGATCGTTTAAGAGCGGACCGCAAATAAGCACGAGCGGTGGATTCCCGAACACCATCCCGCACAGTCATGTGCATGGCGCCAAACCCTTCCTGTTGCTCACCGTTGTAATCTTCGGTGGTTGGGTAACCGGCCTCGGCGCCTGCGTCGATAAACGCTCGATAAAGCGGGTTTTGCATATCATTACCCGCACAAACCCCCAAAGGTCCGTCGCCGCCACGATAGCTGTCGCCGCCCTTTTTCCAGGTTTCGGCACGTTTAAAATAAGGCAGACAATGCCGGTAGTCCCAGCCGAGCGCGCCCTCCTGCTGCCACTGATCGAAATCGCGAGCGTGCCCGCGAACATAAACCATCCCGTTAATCGACGAAGATCCTCCCAGCACCTTACCCCTGGGGCAATGCAAGCGACGGTTATCAACGTGAGGTTCAGGCTCAGAATCAAAATTCCAGTTGTATTTATCCATGTTCATTGGATAAGAGAGAGCGGTTGGCATCTGGATAAAAAGACTCTTATCACTGCCGCCCGCTTCGATCAGTAACACTTGATGATGGCCGTCTTCCGTAAGGCGGTTTGCCAGCACACAGCCAGCAGACCCGGCACCGACAATAATATAATCATAATGACGCGCTTTCATATCGGCGACATCCCCGTAACCCAATAGAAATATAGCCGGTGGCAATAAACTGTCACCGGCGCGAGTGGCTCTTGTTATAAAGAATCAGAAAAAGTTGTATTTAACGTTAATGCCGGCCCATCTTGGCGGACTGACCACATAGATTGAGTAGTTTCCGAAGCCGGTAATATCATAGCCATAGGTTTCGGCACGCTCATCAGTGACGTTATTGACATAGAGACTGGTTTCCCAGCGATCATCCGGAGAGAAATAAGTCAGCCTGACATCTCCAAGGGTATAGTCACCAATCTCGGTTGCCTCAGAATTCACCAGGTTAAAATATTCGGTACCCACATGGTTTACCGATACCTGTGCAGCGATACGCCCCTGACTCAATTCCCACTCTTTCCTGACGATCATATTGGCTGTGATGTCCGGGGCCAATAGCGCTTCCTGATCGACAATCTGCTGGCTGCCATCGTTTGATACACCGTTAACTTCCGTATCTAGAGCGCTGAACCCAAGCAGAAAATCCCAACCGTTATCGGTACTGTAGGTCAGCTCGACTTCACCGCCGTAAAAGGTTGCCTCTGAGTTGATCAGCAAGCTGGTCGTGCCCGAAAAGAAAAATGCCTGATAGTTTTCATAATCGTAATAGAACACGCTGGCATTCAGACGTCCGCGCCCTTCTGCAAACGTGGTCTTTGATCCGATTTCGTAGGAATTCAGGATCTCGGGATCATACCCAATGGCTTCTTCCGTGCCTTCAGCAACACCGTCGGAAGGTGTATTAAAACCACCACCCTTGATACCACGGTTGAAGCCCGCATAGAGCAGTTGATTGTCGGTAAGCGACCAGTCCAATTGCAGCTTTCCGGAAAATTCATCGTCGGTACGAGTGAAATGATAGGTATCACCGGTATAAAGATAGTTTGAGCCATCGGCATAAACAGCGCCTTCACCCGTCATCAGATAAGACATATCCTTGTCATCCTGGGTCCAACGCAGCCCGGCGGTAAGCAGCAACGAGTCGGTCAAATCCATATCGATCTGCCCAAAAACCGAAAAGGTTTCAGTCGTCGCGTCCGCAAAATACTCGGGAAAATACGCATCTGACGGGAACTGAAAGGCCCCGGAAAACTCGTTGTCGATGTGCAGATAGTAGAGACCGGAAATCCAGCGAAGATTGTCCAGTTCGCCATCGATCCTCAGTTCCTGCGAGAACTGCTTGACGTCTGCCGTGGAGGCATAGGTCACTAGATTATAACGGGTGCTGTCGTCGTCTTCCCGATACTCCTTGTCGCTCTCCGTGTAATCAGTGACGCTGGTTAAATTGATACCGTTCGAAAAACCCGTGGTAAAAATGCCGGTAAAACTACCGGAGGTACGATCGACGCCACTGTCGAAATCGTAGGCACCGTCAAGCTCATCGCCAATGCCATCATCGAGTTGACCGTTCGCTGGATCAAACAGACTCCCGGCGACGATCTTGTCTCCGCCAAAAAAGTTCTGCGCGCCAGCCACAGGATTGCCTTCGCTATCGAGCTGCAACCCGGCACCACAATCGGTATCTCCCGCCTGACAGAAAACCGGCCCAATGGCACCGGATTTGGTCGCACGAGCGTCATAAACACCGCCACGAGTATCAATATCCGTCGCCCGACCGATCAATAAGAGAGACGAATCAGCCCCGACGTCGATATCCAACATGCCTCGGTAAGACCAAGTATCATCGGAGCGATAGTCCGGACCTATCTCGTTATCTACGTAACCGTCGTCTTCATTGTGGTACACCGCAAGACGTCCTCGAACGCCATCACTCAGTGGCCCACTCACCGTCGCGGTAACACCCTGCTGGCCGTACTGAGCGAGGGTTAAATCGATAGACGCCTCGAATTCTTCCGTGGGTTTGTTGCTGATGTAATGCACCAGGCCGCCGGTGGCATTGCGACCGTAGAGCGTCCCCTGGGGGCCTCTGAGCACTTCAATACGCTCAATATCGAACGCAGGTGCCCCTGAGGCTCCCGGAGAAGATAGATAGGCTTCATCGTTATAAATCGCGACGGGGGCTTCCTGACCTTCAGCGAAATCCCCTTGGTTGACCCCGCGAATCGAAAACAGCGCTATGTTCGCAGCGTCTCCGGTGTTACTGGTGGCAACCAACCCGGGCGTTTGTGCAGCAACATCCATACTGTTGGTCCAGCCCAGGGCCTGCATTTGCTCGCCAGAAAATGCAGAAACGGAGACACCTACGTCTTGCAGGCTTTGCTCCCGTTTTTGCGCCGTAACAACAATTTCTTCTATATCGAATGTCGCAGCATCGGTGCTGCTGATGACCATGGCGACTGCGGTTGCCAGTGACCCCTTTACCAGTTGACTAACTTGTCTCATTGATACCCTTCCCATACAAGCGAATTTAAAAGTCGTTGTTTTCTCTCTGGTATCTCTCTGATTCTTTTTATATTGAGCATTCAATAAAAATAAGCTACAGGAATACAAATACCGAGTCAAACCACCGAATGGTGTTTAACACGTCCATGTCGTAAATGTGAAAAGTATGGTCGCAATAGTCTGGAAATGCGAATACGTTAGCCTGCGCTTACGATAAATACTTCAACAACCATGGTCTTTGGACACAGCCCGGATCTCTACTCTGAAGCCGTACCGGGCGTGCCCCCTGCAACATTTCTATTGGCGTGGAGATATCCTTTTTTATTGTTCTAATGGTGCCTTAATAAGGCGCGTCTACATCACCAAGCTCGACATAGACAGATTTAATTTGTGTGTAATGCTCTATGGCCGCCATACCGTTTTCCCGGCCAATACCCGACTGTTTGTAGCCACCAAAAGGCATTTGACTCGGGGTTATGTTGTAGTTGTTGATCCAGCAAGTTCCTGCTTGCAACTTGGCGATCACGCGATGAGCCCGCTGTATGTCCCGAGTAAAGACCCCAGCGGCCAGCCCCATCTCGGTATTATTCGCGCGGGCTACAACCTCATTTTCATCGTCAAAACTCAACACCGACATCACGGGGCCAAAAATTTCTTCCTGGACGATCGGCATATCATCGGTGCAATTGCTGAAGACCGTCGGTTGCATAAAACACCCCTGCTCCAGCCCCTGCACCTTAACCTGTTCACCGCCGCACACCAGGGTGGCACCAGCTTCTTTACCAAGTCGCACATAGTTGAGCACCTTCTGTAAATGCTCATGGTGGATCATGGCGCCAACATGGGTATCGGGATGCATAGGGTCACCAATGATCATTTTTTGCACCCGAGCCTGCAAACGCTCAAGAAACTCTGACTGTACGCTGGACTCAACAAAGACGCGGGTCCCGTTGGAACAAATTTCACCCTGGGTATAAAAGTTTGCCATCAGCGCCGCAGAAACGGCGTTGTCCAAATCCGCGTCTGCAAAAATTACGAGTGGAGATTTGCCGCCCAACTCCATGGTTACATGCTTTAATGTCTGCGCTGCCGCGGCCATAATTTTTTTGCCGGTACCGACTTCGCCGGTGATCGAAACCTTTGCGACTTCGGGATGTGCGACAAGCGCCTGCCCGACCCGTCCATCCCCTTGCAGAACATTAAACACGCCCTCAGGAACGCCCGCTTCGCGATAAATCTCTGCCAGTCGCAAGGCCGTCAATGGCGTTACCTCAGACGGCTTAAAAATCATGACGTTGCCACACGCCAGCGCCGGTGCCGACTTCCAACAGGCAATTTGAATGGGATAATTCCAAGCACCGATGCCGACACAGATTCCCAGAGGCTCGCGCCGGGTGTAGTAAAAAGCAGATCCTAAATCGACGTGTTCTCCTGCCAGGGTTGGCGCCAGGCCCGCAAAATACTCCAGGGAATCAGCACCGCTGATGACGTCAACGGCTTCGGCTTCCTGAATAGGCTTACCGGTATCCAATACCTCGAGTTCTGCCAACTCGCGATTTCGAGCACGCAAAATGTCGACAGCTTTAAGCAAACAACGAGAGCGCTCAGTGGCACTCATTGCCGACCATACGGCGAATCCTTCTTTTGCCGAAGCGATCGCTGCATCAATATCGGCCGTTGTTGACTGATGGATCTCAGCAATGGTCTCACCAGTCGCTGGATTGACAGAGGCGAACACCTCGCCTTCACCATCACGCTGCTGTCCATGAATAAACTGACTAAAAGAAGGAATTGATGTCATCGTATGAAATCACTTATGTAAACTGAGTTGCCGTTCGAGGTAATCCAAACAGATCTGCTTGGCTTCAGCAGTATCAAATCCGCCTGCTTGAAACGCTCCTCTTAACCATAGCCCATCAATCAGAGCCGCCAAGCCATCCGCCGCGCGATACGCTTGTTGACGCGGTAGCAACTGCACCAGCCAGTAGCGCAAATTCGAACGCAAACGCAGCATATTCACACGTTGCAAACGCGCAAGTTTCGGCACGTGCAGCGCTTGAGTCCAGAAAGCCAACCAGGTTGTTACCGCATAAGGAGCAATTTGCTCGGTCGCGAAGTTACCTTCGATGATCGCTTGTATATGTTCGCGGGGAGTGGCCTGATCACCGGCTGCGATGGCAGCGGACCCCAGACCTTTCAACAATTCGCGCATGGAGGCTTCCAGCAAGCCATCCTTGTCACCAAAATAATGACTGACGATGCCGGTCGACACTCCCGCGAGCTGACTGACACGGGCAATCGTTGTGCCCGCAAAACCATGACGATTTATGGCTTCAAATGTTGCCTGAATCAATTGGGCCCGGCGAATGGGCTGCATACCGACTTTTGGCATGAATTACCTCGGTGTCGAAACACTTCGATGACAAATTGTGAATTAATTTTTATTGAATGTCCAATATAAATAAAAAACGGCACTACTCTTGAAGCGTTTTTACTGAGCTTTGACGGTATCGCGCCAGCAACAGTCCAGCGATAAGAGTGAAAATTCCGATAACAACCAAACCAATCCATTCAATTTGTAACGGTGTAAATTGATAGAGAAGAATCAAACCAAAAATCATTCCCCAATTGAACCCAATATAACGCAATCGTCCCAGACGCTCGTAGGATAGATTTAAATTATCCGTATACAAGCGCGTCAAAGAATCGAGTGAATTGATGACAAAAATCACCCCAACGACAATCATTGAAAAATTAATGATGGGGGCGATGGCTAAGGTTTGAGAGTAATAAAAATACAGTACCGAAAACCAGAGGCCGATGGGAATCGACGGAAAAATCAACAGAGCCGCCATAAGTTGCCAGGTTTTCATTCCACCGACAAACCGCGACACAAACTGACCGATCATGATGCTCCAGGAAAACCACCAGAACAGGTAAAATGCATGATAATCCGACATTGGAAAAACAAAATGCTGGATATGGGTAAAATATTCACCGATACCCGCGCTTGTTGTTATGAGACCGGAGAGCCCCATACCGCTTGCCAACCACATCCCGCCCACCAGAGCGAAGAAAACCCAGGTTGAAGAGACACTGAGAATTTTTACATAACGTACATGAGTACTGGATAAAACCGCACATAAAACGACGAGCGCGACAAAACCGAATTGAAATAACGGTGGAATGCCCTGAATGTAATCCGGGAGATACCCCAAAAACAAATACCCCGTAAAAGCACAGGTACCTATAATGACCACATTATTCAGAAATCGAATCCAGGGAATCTCAAATAGGCGGAAGCGGGGTTCCAACACACAAAAATAAAAAGTCGTCAAAAAATAGAATGCCCAAATCAGAAAGCCCCAAAATCCAAACTCAATCGCCAAAGGATTGGCAAATTGATAGACGCTTTCCTGTTCATAAACCGGGAATTCCGTTAGCGGAAACATGATCAACCCAACATCCAGTCCCGAAGTAAACAAAATTGCGATGAAGGTAAACAGGGATGTGGGTGATGAACCGGATATTGGGAGATTACGCCAGCGTATCGCGATGACAAATGCTGCAGTCAACACTGCGGCAATGGCGATTGAAAGAACAACTTGCACTGAAACTCCCTATCATTTTTTGGCGGTCAGTGAACCTGGCATTTCTAAACCGTACGCAGGTGAAGTGCCTGTTCAGAAAGCATAGCTTACTAGGAAAAAAGAGGTTTTTTAAGACAGATGCTGTGTGCGACAGGAATCACACACACCCCAAAAGGCGTTTTTCACGACGCTGAGCCCTTGGATTAACAGGGTTTTGGCAGCGTTTCCTAAACAAAACACACCGATAAAAATAACGACCGCTGCACCATTAAAACTCAAAAAATGGCCGTTTTACAGATCCCGTTGTTGTGAAAACAACGGGTATAGATCTGGAAAAACGCCACGGTTTTCTATCGTCAGTAGGTTTAGACGAACTCTCGACCGGCATCCTGCAACCAGGCCCACAGATATTCGGCAAAACTTCGTCTGACAACAAGCTCCCATTCCTGCTCGCCACTGCGCCGAATCACCGCCTGCGATTTCGCCAGCACACTGGTAACGACTTTGCCCACGGGGAAATTACGTGGGTGTACATCGTACGGGGTTGACTTTCTCAGTACAGTCGCCGCATTTGCACCACGTAATGTGATAACCGTCTGACCACCGCTGACGTTTACGATCGAAAAGTGGCCGTCAAGTTGTGAACGTAAGTTGCGCTCCAGGGCAAAGGCTTCGGTACCGGGTGCCGTGATGAGCCATTCATCCGGTCCAATCCAGCGAATACAAATTTCGCCTTTCACCTCTGACTGCAGTGCTTTTGGCAAGCCGGTTCCGAGCGCGCTAGAAACGCCTGCCGCAAAACCGCTCTCCTCTGCGTTACCCCGCAGCGAAAGGTGAGTCAGCAAACCCACCTCCTCCATATGAACTGTTGCGCTCGCCGATGGTGAGCCAACAGGTGTCTTTTCAAATACCGGAGTCAGCGGTGATTCCGCGGTCACCCCAGAGGATTCGGGATTCTGCTCCATGCTGGCGACAAGCACACTGCCCTGGTTAAAAACATCGGTTCCTGATAGATCAGACATGCTGGCGCTCTCCTTTTGGATCGTAGAAAACATAGCTGCAGATTTCAGCAGCGACGACTCGGCCATCGGCCAGTGGATAGTAAACGGTTTCACCCATACGTTTGAGGCCACCACGAATATACCCCATGGCAATACTGCGCTGCAGGTTAGCACTGTAGTAGCTCGAGGTAATGTGCCCCAACATCGTCATTGGTAAGGATTGATTAGGATCGGCAACCGCCTGCGCGCCTTCCGGAAGCACAATGGACGGATCCAAGGTTTTCAAACCGACCAATTGTTTACGGTCTTCACGGACACAATCTTCACGCGCCATGCCCCTTTTACCAATAAAACTAAACGGCTTTTTGTTGACCACTGTCCAGCTCATGTTTAGATCGTGAGGATGTACAGAGCCATCTGTGTCCTGGCCGACAATAATGAACCCTTTCTCGGCCCTGAGGATGTGCATGGTTTCCGTCCCATAGGGCGTCAAGTTGTATTTCTCACCGGCTTCAAACAGTTTTTGCCAAACGAAATGCCCGTAATTGGATTGAACATTAATCTCAAATGACAATTCGCCTGTGAACGAGATACGAAAGACTCTCGCAGGTACCCCCGCAACCGTACCTTCACGCCAGTCCATAAACGGGAAGGCGTCCGCGCTCAAATCGATACCTTCGGTGACTTCCTCCAGTAGTTTACGACTGTCAGGACCGGAAACCGTCATGGTCGACCAGTGATCTGTGACGCTCGTGAAGTACACTTCCAGCTCTGGCCACTCCGTCTGGTGATAAAGCTCTAACCAATCGAGAACATGCGCCGCACCGCCCGTTGTGGTGGTCATATGAAAGTGATTTTCTCCGAGGCAAGACGTAACACCATCGTCGAAGACCATTCCGTCTTCACCACACATTAACCCGTAGCGACACTTACCAACGGCGAGTTTCGCCCAAGCATTGCTGTAGATTCGTCCGATAAATTCGCGGGCATCTTTACCTTGAATATCGATTTTCCCCAGTGTTGACGCATCGAGAATCGCAACACCAGACCGTGCCGCAAGACACTCACGGTTGAGCGCATCCTGCATACTTTCACCCGCTTGCGGGTAGTACCAGGGGCGCATCCACTGCCCCACAGTCTCAAATTTTGCACCGTGTGACACATGCCAAGGATGAATCGATGTGGTTCTCCAGGGATCGAAGAGTTCACGACAGTGACGCCCCGCCAGGGCGCCAAAGGTGATCGGCGTATAGTTTGGACGAAACACCGTGGTGCCCGTTTCCGGAATGGTTTTGCCCAGCGCTTTTGCCGTGATGGCCATACCGTTGATATTGCCGAGCTTGCCCTGATCCGTGCCGAAACCCAGCGCGGTATAGCGCTTAACATGCTCGATGGACTCAAAGCCCTCCCGCGTTGCCAGTTCAATGCCCGCGGCGGTAACATCGTTCTGAAAATCAACAAATTGCTTGGGTGCGCGGCTGGTGGCTAATGTGTGCGGCAAATGGTAAATCTCCATCGGCGCCACTTCGGAAACCGCTGCAACTTCCGGTAATGTCGCCTCTGCAGAGCTTTCAAAGCCGGCGTCCGACGCGGCTTGCAAACCCGCTTTCCAGCCGGCTTCCAGACATCCTTGCAGGCTGTAATTACCGTCAATGGAACCCGCAGTCAGCTGGCGTTGGATGGTGGCGCCCGGTACAAAACCATAAATGTCCGGATTCCACTGAGGGCGACTACCAGTGTGACACGCCAAATGCACCAGCGGACTCCAGCCGCCACTACTGGCAATGGTATCACAGGCAATCAACTGCGAGCCGCCAATGACGTTTTCGCCCGCCGCGTCCAGTTTGCAGACGATAGCACCAGTGACTCGCTTGCGCCCCTCGGCACTGATGACACCACTGCCGGTGTACAGTTGAATGCCCATGTCGCGAACACGTTGCTGCATGGCGCCGTCGACGTTGGTTCGGGTATCAACAATAGCAGCCACCTTGCGACCGGCTTTGTGCCAGGCAATCGCCGCGGTGTAGGCATTGTCGTTGCTGGTCATCAACACCAACGCTTTGCCGGGCACTACGGCATAGCGTTCGATATAGGTGGTCACGGCAGATGCCAACATATTGCCCGGCACATCGTTGTTACCATAAACCAGAGGTCGCTCTTGGGCCCCTGTTGCGAGCACGACCCAGTGCGCTCTTACCCGGTGCAGCCGCTGCCGTGGCGTATGCTGCGGAACATTATCACCCTGGTGATCCCACAGGCGCTCGTGCACGGTCAAAAAATTATGGTCGTGATAGCCGTTGACGGTGGCCCGGGACAACAGGGTAACGTCCGGCCGAGACGCCAGTTCCGCCAAAGCAGTCTTTATCCATGCGTCAGTGGACTGTTTCTCAGACTCGGACAATCCTGCGCGCGCAGTATCCAGCAAACTGCCGCCAAATTCCGCTTGTTCATCTGCCAACAGCACCCTGGCACCACTGCGAGCGGCCGCGAGAGCCGCCGCAATACCACTGGGACCGGCGCCTACAATCATCACATCCACATGGTGATGCAGATGATCGTATTCATCGGGATCCGCCATTCGGGAGGCGCGACCAAGACCGGCCGCCTTGCGAATGAACTTTTCGTAGGTCATCCACAACTTGGCAGGATACATAAAGGTTTTGTAGTAGAATCCCGGCGGCATCATACGTCCCGCCAGGCGACCGATGACGCCCTTCATATCGAGATCCGTGCTCGGCCAGCCATTTGTTGGCCCACAGGTCAAACCCGGGTAAATTTCCTGTTGAGTCGCACGGACATTGGGAATCTGTGTTGCCTCACTGCCACCTACCTGCAAAATCGCATTGGGTTCGTCCGCGCCGGCGGCAAACACACCCCGTGGCCGACCATACTTGAAACTGCGACCGACCACATTGATACCATTAGCAAGCAACGCTGACGCAACAGTATCTCCCTGATAGCCTTGTATGGACTTATTGCCATATCGGAACGTCAGAGACTTGTTGCGGTCGATGCGACCACCTTGGGAAAGACGATTAACCTGTGCCATAACGCGCCTCAGCCTTTGACCGTGGGTTGTTCACCCATTCGGTACACTTCTTCGATTTTGTAACTCACGGTATCGCGAGTCATGTTGAAATACTTACGACAGCCTGCTGCATGAACCCACATCTCATGACGAAGTCCTCGCGGATTGTTGCGAAAATACATGTATTCCGCCCACTCTTTATCACTACAGGCTTCGGGATCAAGCGGTCGCGCAATATGCGCCTGCCCTTTTGGATGAAACTCTTCTTCATCCCGATATTCGTGACAGTAAGGACAAAAGATCTGAAACACGGCAGTCACTCCTGCTTAAAAAAATAAAAATCGCTGTTAGTGGGCCACGCCTGCGGCACCGTGCTCATCAATGAGCGCCCCGCTGTGGAATCGGAACATAGAAAATGGCTTGGCCAACTCGTGGGCTTCACCACGGGCTAAGGTTGCCGCAAAAACATCGCCGGAACCGGGTGTCGCCTTAAAGCCACCGGTTCCCCAACCGCAGTTAAAAAAGAGATTTTCTACAGGCGTTGCAGAGATAATCGGACAGGCGTCTGGACAAGTGTCGACGATTCCACCCCACTGTCGGTTCATGCGTACGCGGCTGAAGGTCGGGAACATTTCCAAGATCGCCTGAATGGTGTGCTCGATAACACCGTAAGATCCCCGCTGACCGTAACCGGTGTAACCATCAATACCGGCACCTATCACCAAATCGCCCTTGTCGGACTGAGAGGCATAACCGTGTACGTGATTGGACATGACAACCGTATCCAGAACCGGTTTGATCGGCTCAGACACCAACGCCTGCAAGGGATGCGACTCCAGCGGCAATTCAAAACCGGCGAGCCCTGCCATAACGCCCGAGTTACCCGCCACGACGCAGCCAATGCGATCCGCTTCGATCGTGCCATATTGACGCGTGGTCACGCCGGTCGCCGCACCGTCTTCAATTTGAATGCCAGTCACTTCACACTGCTGAATCAGATCGACACCGAGTGCGTCTGCACCGCGAGCAAAACCCCACGCGACAGCATCATGTCGAGCGACTCCGCCGCGCGGCTGCCAGGACGCACCCAATATCGGATAGCGGGTACGATCAGAGCAATCCAATACCGGACAGATTTCTTTAACACCCTGTGTATCGAGAACCTCACCGTCAATGCCATTCAATCGGTTGGCATTGACTCGTCGCTGTATGTCGCGCATGTCCTGTAATGTGTGACCTAAATTGAGGACGCCGCGCTGAGAAAACATGACGTTATAATTGAGATCTTGCGATAACCCTTCCCAGAGTTTCATAGCATGCTCGTAAAGATGAGCCGCTTCATCCCACAGGTAATTAGAGCGCACAATCGTGGTATTACGGGCGGTGTTACCACCACCCAGCCAGCCTTTCTCCAGCACGGCTACACGTGTTTTTTTATATTTTTTGGCAAGGTAATACGCGGTTGCCAAGCCGTGACCACCGCCGCCAACGATGATGATGTCGTATTTTTTCTGCGGTTTTGGATTGCGCCACACACGCTGCCAATTTTCGTGATGTTGCACGGCATGGCGGACAAGTCCGAATCCGGAATAACGATTTTTAATTGCAGAAGCAGATTGCGACATGTTGATAGCTCATTCAGATTCAGGGGAAATCAGCATTCCACCAGGTTGACATTTACCGCCAGCCCACCTTGGCTGGTTTCCTTGTATTTTCGTTTCATATCTTTACCGGTTGCACGCATGGTGCGAATCACTTTATCGAGAGAAATGTAGTGAGTCCCATCGCCATTTAATGCCATGTGAGCGGCATTGATGGCTTTGACCGCGGCCATTGCATTTCTTTCAATACAAGGCACTTGAACCAATCCTTTTACCGGATCACACGTCAGCCCGAGATTGTGTTCCATAGCGATTTCAGCGGCGTTTTCCACTTGCTTGGGCGATGCACCCAGCACTGCGGCAAGTCCTGCCGCGGCCATGGAACAAGCAACGCCGACTTCGCCCTGACAACCAACTTCGGCACCAGAAATGGATGCATTTTTTACAAATAACGCGCCGATCGCCGCGGCCGTCAGCAGAAAGGTTTCCATGGCAGGATCTCCGCCATCGGAACGCCTTGGCAGCATGCTGTCTTGTGATTGCTGGCCGGAACAGAAACGTTGGTAATAGTGCATTACGGCAGGAATAATACCTGCAGCACCGTTGGTCGGTGCTGTGACCACCCGGCCACCCGCCGCGTTTTCTTCGCTAACGGCCAAGGCATACAGATTAATCCACGTCATTCCATCCATATTTGGAAATACCAGGTGACGACGATCAAGATCAATCATGCCCTTGTACAAATCCGGCGCGCGGCGTTGCAAATTCAATCCGCCCGGTAATACGCCCGTCGTGCGAATGCCTCGGGTGACGCAGGACTTCATGGTCGTCCAGATGGCGGTTAACTTCTGCGTTACCTCAGACTCGGGCGCTCGCGCCAGCTCGTTGGCATACATCAGTGATGCAATTGAACGATTGGTGGTTTCACACAACGATAACAATTGCGCTGCAGATTCAAACGGGAATGGCAGTATGCAGGCATCTAACGAAACAGGAACCGGATCTGTCCCATCCAATTCGGCTTCTGTCACAATGGCACCACCACCAATCGAATAGTAGCCTTCTGAAAACAGCAACTCACCGGATTCACCATAAGCAAAAAGCCGCATACCGTTGGCGTGACCCGGCATGGATTTACGACGTAGAAATTGGAGGTCACGCGAATAGACAAAGGGAACCTGACGCAAACCCGCCAGCGGCAAGGTATTCTCTTTGAGAACATGATCAAACAGGGTATCGGCATGGTCAGGATCAACCGTTGCGGGATCCTCTCCCATCAGACCCAGTAGCGCGGCCTTGTCTGTACCGTGACCTTTTCCGGTTAACGCCAGGGAACCATACAGCTCCACCTGTACTCGATGCACCCGATCTAATACGCCTTCTGATTTTAATTTTGAGATATAGAGGGCGGCGGCGCGCATAGGACCAACGGTATGTGAACTCGATGGGCCGATGCCAATTTTGAAAAGCTCAAAGACACTGATTCTCACAATAACCGCCTACTCTGGTTGGTCAATTTCAGGCTATTGTGAAGAAAGCCCGGTGAGGTAACTTATCCAAAAGCGACTCATTCAATGACAAAAGAGACTAGGGAAATACCTGTCTTTTCAGAAAGTCAATTGCGCGGGGTCAAACAATAATTCAGAGGTTTTGTGGAGGGCGATCCGTAAAATGACACGCCAATACCGGTGATGCCTAGACACCACCGGTTATTGACCTAACACCAACCCCACATGAATTAGCGAAACACGTTTTCCTGTTGCAGGAAATCAAACATGGCTTGCGCTTTTTCGGATGTCGAACCCGCCTCTATAACGGTGCCCGATGACGATGCGGCTTTCGCCGTCGCCGCTTTAAAACGATCTGCAGCGCTGCGACCCGCAGGTGCCGCAGCAACGGCGAGGCGCTTGGGTCTTTTGCGGGCAGCACTGATATCCCATTCACTGCCGTAGAGACTCCCCTGACAGAGAAGCTCTCTGGGTACCTGCTGGCAGACATCAATGGTTCCCCGCCGCGCAGGTCCAGCAGCACTCTGACGCGGCAGCTCTGCCATCATATCGACACTGGCCAGCAATGGCATCTGCACCTTAACACAGCGCCTTTGGCCTCTCGGTAATGCCTGCAATACCTCCGCGTGACCTTTGCCCCAAGTAACAAAGGACGTGATGTTATTGACCATGGGCCTCTCTAGAGCCGACGCCAATAAATAGGGAATCATCCCCGAACTTTCTCCTTGTTCCGCAAGACATCCGGTGAGGATCAGATCCGGCGAATGGTTTCTTAGCCACCAAAGTAACGCCGGATAGGGATCACACGCCGATTCAACCGGCAGTACTTGCAGTCGTGCAATTCCCATCCCCAAATATTCCCGCAACGCGGGACATTCCGGATCACCCGCGAAAACAATATCGAGACGCTGAGGTTGCATCTGCAACGCTAATTCGATCGCCCTGGCATCCATCCCTGCGCGTCGCATGCGCTGTGATGCCGGATGAATACCCGCGGAAACCAAGACGGCAATTTCCAAACCCGCCTCCTGGCCTCGGTCTTTATCGTACACTTTCCGTTGAGGTTCATACTGCATAGCTGACCTCCATCACTGTTGAGTGCTCATCAGCAGGTTGCTGACCTGTAATATTTTCCGCACGGCGTTTCTGGGCGAGCTCTGTCAATTCGGCAAGCAACTCATCGGCATCGCCGATGACACTTAAATCCGCACGTTTAACCATGGCGCAGGATTTGTCCGTATTGATACAAATCACTTTGTCACAGCTGCCAATACCTTGAAGGTGTTGTATCGCGCCGGAAATCCCCACCGCGAAATACACACGGGCGGTCACCCAAGTACCGGTAGCGCCGACCTGTCTAAATCTCGGCATAAAGCCATCATCAACCGCCACGCGGCTGGCCCCTTCGGTGGCACCCAGTGCAGACGCCGCAGCGTGAAATTTTGGCCAATCATCAATGCCGTTGCCGCCAGCCAAAATAAACTCGGCTTCGGCTAGGGGGACTTCATTGGGATCCACATCCATCAAACCTCGATCTTCAATATGGACGGCTCCCCCAAGAGACAACTCAGTACCTAAATCAAGCGTCAACGCTTCATGACGCCGAGATACAACAGGCATTGCGCATTCTTCTGCCGCTAAAATCACTCGCGGCGTCGGCCGCTGACAATCGGTCAGCCCACTGCCGCCACGCGCGGTAATATCCGCGACAGTGGCCTGCCAAACGTTGCGAGCAACGGTGAATTGTGACTGAGCTGCGAACCTCAAACCGAGGTCGCGACCGCCGCCATTAGAATCCGGGAACAGCCAAAACTGTGGCGCTAAGGTTTCTTCCACCGCAGAAAGTGCCGATAACCGGGCCTCTGGAGAGTAACCGAGAAATTCACTCCCGTTGAAGAGAAGCAGTCGATCGACGCCATTTTCCTGCAGTGATTCATCCCGCAGTTCGCCGAAGGCAATCAGTACTACGCCACATCCCGCATCAAGCTGGGTATCCTGTGTGCCAGACACGGTCTCCGCCTGCAAAGACATTTCGTCATTGAATTGCTGAGCAAACTCCTGGGCTAACCCCAACACATCTCGATCGTGGCTACTGAGGCGACCACCCGTCAGATCGGCAACGACAGCAATGTACGAATCCGGTGCGACGATGCGATGCAGGGGTAACACTGGTTTGCTGTTCGCTGTCTTGGACGCCGCGACAGCCACCAATCCACGCTGGCGATCTGGCGAGCGATCGACTCGACGCAGGCCGTTTGGACCCGTAAACCAGCGCAGCCTAGGATTGCGCCGCCGTACACCGGACGGCCCCATCACAACCTCTTCAGCGTCCCCCATCTGCATCTGTAAAAGCGCGGCGTGCTGGGGATGCAGACGGTTGCGAAGAATCCATTCCTCCCGCCGATTGCGGCGTAAAACCTGAACACTCATTACACGACCTCCTCTTCCAGAAGCTCAGTGCTGTCCGATTCTACTCGTTGTGGCGTGACGCCCTTGGTGCGGGTCGGTTGCACAGAGCCAGTATCCTTCTGCACCAGCGCGCTGACAATCACCTCACCAATGTCGATGACGGCGGGCCTGGGTTCAACCACGCCTTCGAGCATGGCGGTACACTGTTGACAGCCAACCACCACCGTCGTCGCTCCGGTAGCGCGAACATCGTCCATACGCATATCGGCAATACGACGCTCGCCGGGAATATCCGTAATCGGCGCCGCCCCTCCGCCGCCACAGCAGCGGGAGCGAAAACCGGAACGCTCCATTTCCACCAGGTTTAACCCAAGCGCCCGCAACAGCTCCCGAGGTGCGTCATACTCGCCGTTGTAACGCCCCAGGTAACAGGGGTCGTGCCAGCTCACGGTTCCAAGTGTGGATTGCAGTTTTTCACCGTCGACCTGTAATTTTCCGGTATCGACCAAGTCTCTAATAAACGTCGTATGGTGCAAGACAGTATACTGACCACCGAACGCAGGATACTCATTTTTCAAACAATGAAACGCATGGGGATCCGTCGTAACGATTCGGTTAAACCGATACTGTGCGAGCGTTGTGATATTGGCCTGCGCCAGAGCCTCAAACGCGGATTCGTCGCCAAGGCGGCGGGCGACGTCACCGCTGTCACGTTCTTCATCGCCGAGCACGGCGAAATCCACACCGGCCGCACGCAGGATACCAACCAGGGCGCGTAAAATTTTCTGACTGCGCATATCAAATGCACCGTCACTCACCCAGTAAAGCACATCCGTTTCACCACGATCCTGAATCAACGGCAGATTCTGATCCGCCGCCCAGTGCATGCGGCTACTCGGTGGAAGCCCACCGGGATTATCCGTCGCGATCAAGTTCTCTAGGGTTTCAACACCTTTAACCGGCGTGATGCCCCGTTCCATGGTTAAGAATCGGCGCATGTCGACGATGGCATCGACATGCTCGATCATCATCGGACACTCTTCAACACACGCGCGACACGTGGTGCACGACCAGAGTGTTTCTTCGGCAATTAATCCACCGACGATGGGGTCGTGGGGCCCACCCTGAGCCTTGCCAACGGGTACATTGGGATAGGGAGATCCCGCATACTTGTGATCGCTGCCACCCGCCATGCCCACCACCAAATCCTGTATCAATTTTTTGGGGTTGAGCGGCTGTCCGGACGCGAAGGCTGGGCACACAGCTTCACAGCGGCCGCACTGGACGCAGGCATCAAAGCCGAGTAACTGATTCCAGGCAAAATCTTCGGGTTTGCCAACTCCCAAGCTGCCACCATCTGCGACAACCTTTTCGACATAAAGAGGCTTTAATCCGGTAGAGCGACCACCGCCAAAACGTTCCGGGCGTCGGTGAAAAGCCAGATGCAAGGAGCCTGCAAACGCGTGTTTGAAAGGCCCTCCAAGAGCGATTCCCCCCACCAATTCGGCGAGACCGATGGCGATCCCAACCAATAGCAATACACCGCCCATGATCGTCCCGGCACCATCAATAGACGCGATCATTTTCAGCAACGTTAAGCCAAACAGCGCTATCGCAAAGGTCATCAAGCTTTTCGGAAAGCGCATCCACGGGCCTTTTGATAAACGCGCGGGCGGATTGAGTCGACGCCGATAGACAAACACGGTACCGACAAACATGAGCGTACTGGCACTCAGTAAAACGCCATCCAACAGCAGGCTGTCTTGCCAGACCAAAAGCTGTAACAGCCAGATCACCAGTGCCAAGACGAAGCCACCAGCGGTTGCCACATGGGTATTGGACATATAGCGGTCACGATGAACGACCGCATGTAAATCCACAAGATAACGTCTGGGTATTGCCGCCAGACCAGACCAAAAGGCAACCGCCTCGGGTCGGCCTCTGCGCCACAGCAGAATGCGACGCAAAGCACCAAGGGCTACCAGAAAAAGCGCACCTGCCAGTAACAGCAGACTAACCGAGCTGAGTAAATCCATAGCGGTAACTCCGGCGCAAACCGATCAGAGGTCTTTACAAAGTCGCAGGCTGTCGTAAATCGCCGCGTGAACATTTCTCTGCGCCACACAGTCACCAATACGCCACAGTATGTAGCTCGACGTTTTGCCATCAGCCTGTTGCTGGAGAATGGGCTGCGCCTGACTGGCGTAGAGCGCTTCGATATCGACTTGCCCGCGATTACAGGATTCGGCCTTTAAGTCGTAGTAGAGGGATTCATCGGGACGCGTACCATTCTCGACAACCACCTGATCGACCAATCGCTCTTCCTGTTGTCCGGTATATTCGTTTACCAACAATGCCACCAGCTTGTCATTTTCACGATACACCTTTTCCAGGGCGAGGTCAGACGACATGATGACGTCTTTTTCGTAGAGGCTGCGGTAATAGGTTGGGAAAGTTGTCCCACCGATGCCAACCCCTGGCTTGGTATCATCGGTAATGAGCTCCACAAGGCTGCCTTGCTGAGCCAGATAATCTGCAGCCGACATGCCGGAAAACTCACAGATGGTGTCGTAAACCAACACATTTTTTCCGGGCGCGACTTTGCCACTGAGAATATCCCACGTAGAAACCACCAGCCCTTCGGCAGCGCCCCACTCGTCGACCTGCTCGAGATAGGGATCGGCACCGGTAGCCAGAATCACCACATCGGCGCCCAGATCGCGGATCATCGCCGTGTCTGCCCAGGTATTAAATTGCACCTCAACGCCAAGACGCTGGAGTTCCAGGCCGTACCAACGAGTGATACCGGCGATTTGATCTCGCTGTGGCGCTTTCGCCGCCAGCGTAATCTGCCCGCCCAGGGATTCTTTCGCTTCCAACAAAGTCACCTTGTGCCCCCGCTCAGCCGCAACACGAGCCGCCTCCATACCGGCAGGACCACCGCCAACCACCACGACATTGCGAATCATGCCGGTGGTACGCTCAATGATATGAGGCATACCCAGATGTTCACGGGATGTCGCCGCGTTTTGAATACACAGAACATCCAAACCTTGGTATTGACGATCAATACAATAATTGGCGCCAACACACTGGCGAATCTGATCAATCTGGTTGTTTTTGATTTTGGCGATAATGTGCGGGTCGGCGATATGGGCTCGCGTCATTCCCACAAAATCCACATAACCGGCCTCAAGAATGCGTTGGGCCTGATTGGGATCTTTAATGTTCTGGGCATGAATCACCGGCACATCAACAACCTCTTTGATACCCGCAGCAAGATGCAAAAAGGGTTCAGGCGGATAGCTCATATTGGGAATCACATTCGCCAAGGTGTTGTGAGTGTCACAACCGGAACCGACAACACCGAAAAAATCAACCAAACCTGTGGCGTTGTAGTAGGCGGCGATTTCTTTCATATCATCGTGCGACAGACCGTCAGGATGAAATTCATCACCACAGATGCGCATGCCGACCACAAAATCACGGCCAACTTCAGCGCGCACAGCTTTGAGGACTTCCATACCAAAACGCATGCGATTTTCAAAGCTGCCGCCCCATTGATCGGTGCGCTTATTAACCCTGGGGGACCAGAATTGATCGATCAAATGTTGGTGCACAGCGGATAATTCGACGCCGTCCAAGCCACCAGCTTTGGCGCGGGCCGCTGCCGACGCAAAGTTGCCGATGATGCGCTGGATTTCCTCTTCCTCAATCGTTTTGCAGGTCGCGCGATGCACTGGCTCACGTATGCCGCTGGGACTCATAAGGGTTGGCCAGTTTTCACCGTCCCAGCGTGACCGCCGTCCCATATGGGTTATTTGAATCATGATTTTGCCGCCGTGTTTGTGCACGGCATCGGCAAGATTCTGGAAGTGTGGAATAATTCTGTCGGTCGACAAATTGACGGAGCTCCACCAACTCTGAGGACTGTCGATAGCAACCACACTGGAGCCACCGCAAATACACAGGCCACAGCCACCTTTGGCTTTCTCTTCGTAATATTTTACGTAGCGCTCAGTGGTCATACCTCCGTCGGTGGCATAGACCTCTGCATGAGCGGTACTGACAACGCGATTGCGAATCGTCAGCTGATTGATGTTAAGTGGTTGAAACAGAGCGCCGAACTGGGACATGGAAGAACTCCACTGAAAATAAACGGCCAATAAACCGAGGAAAACGTGATGTCGATAAGACTGCTGCTACACCGGCTACCAGAGCAGCCGGCGACACAAAACAAAGCGTTTTACAGCGGGCTGACTTCGAACATACCGTGATCAACACCTTCTTCTGCGGCACAGCAGGTCTGCTCCGCACGGGTCTTAACGGTATAACCTAAACTCTGGGCGATTTGATCCATGGCCCCGGCAAACCAGCCAGTAAACATATAATCAATTTTGCGCCCACACTTGCCCATCTGATAAACGAACGCTGAATGATCAAGTCGAACTTTGGCCGTCCCCGCTTCAATATCGAGAGCTTCAATGGTAAAGATTCCCCAGCCCCGCTGAGAAAGACGCTTCATATAATGCTCGAATACCGCGACGCCTTGTAACTGATGAGCCTCAGCTTCTTTCTCACACCAGTGCCAGGCGGATTTGTAACCGGCATCGTAGAGGATCGCCGCATAGCGTTCGGCACCCAATTCCGCTTCAATCGCAACGTGATTGTTCACAAAGAAATGACGGGGAACGTAGAGCATTGGCAGAGCGTCTGTCGTCCAGACACCGGTTTCGTCATCAACAGTAATTGGCATTTCGGGAGCGTGGCTTGCCATAATGGTCTCCAAATCAAAAACAGTCACGGGCAGCGCCCAAATAGGTGTTAGGTAAGAGGCGAATTATTCGCCCCAGACATCCTTAAGAACCCGCATCCAGTTACCGCCCATAATTTTGCGGATGCGTTGCTCTCCCCAGCCAGCACGATGCATGGCTTCGGTCAAATTGGGGAAATCGCCCAGGGTTCGTATGCCGTCGGGATTAACGATGGTGCCAAATTCCGTCAGCTTGCGGGCGTAGCCTTTGTCGTGCATCAGCCAATCAAAAAAATCCTGACCGTGATCCTGGGTGAAATCCGTTCCGATACCAACAGCATCTTCGCCAGCGATGTCGATCACGTAACCCACGGCTTCGACGTAATCGTCTACCGTTGACTCAATACCATTACGTAAAAAAGGTGCGAACATGGTGACGCCGACAAAACCGCCGTGATCTGCGATAAATTTCAATTCTGCATCGGACTTATTGCGCGGATGCTCTTTAAGTCCGGCCGGTAAACAGTGGGAATAGCAAACCGGCTTTGCCGACGCTTCGATCACTTCCCGAGAGGTATTTGCGCCCACGTGGGACAAATCGCACATCACGCCGACGCGGTTCATTTCAGCCACGATTTCACGACCAAAGCCCGAGAGCCCACCGTCGCGCTCATAGCAACCACACCCCACCAGATTCTGAGTGTTGTAGGCCATCTGCACGACACCAACGCCCAAGTCCTTAAACAGTTGGACATAACCCAGCTGATCTTCATAGGCGCTGACATTTTGGAAACTTAAGATGATGCCGGTTTTATTCTGACGTTTGGCGTCGAGGATATCGTCGGTGCTCTTGACTGGCATAATGAGATCGGCGTGATCCCGGAAAAAACCATTGAATTCAACCAGGTTGTCCATGGTCGCCTGAAACCCTTCCCAAACAGATACGGTACAACTGGCCGTCGTTAATCCGCCTTTGCGCATGTCTAGAAACAAGTCGCGGCTCCAGTTGGCAATGACGAGGCCATCAATAACAATCATTTCTTCGTGCAGCTGCTGGGTTTGCATGGGCTATTCTCACTGTGAAGTTGGTTAACTGTCAGCGATTTTGTCCTACTCTATCGCTGACAGAATTAACAATTGCGACCGTCAGTTGTGCGAATGCGTCGCCTGTCCTGACGCGCCGGGATCAACGGTAGACGGGGAAGTCACCGCAGAGGCCACGGACTTTTTCCCGCACGGCATCAATGACGCCTTCGTCATCGATGGACTCCAGGACATCACAAATCCAATGGGCGACCTGATTACATTCGAATTCCGTGAACCCACGCGTGGTGACCGCCGGTGTGCCGATACGCAGGCCGCTGGTGACAAACGGAGACTGTGGGTCGTTGGGGACTGCGTTTTTGTTGACGGTGATGTAAGCGCGCCCCAACGCGGCATCGGCTGCTTTACCGGTGATGCCTTTATCGACCAAGTCGAGCAAGAACAAATGGTCGTCAGTGCCGCCAGAGACAACATTGAAGCCACGCTTTTGAAAGACATCAACCATCTCTCTCGCATTATCCAATACCTGCTGCTGGTAGACAGCGAACTCCGGCTTCAACGCCTCCTTAAAAGCGACCGCCTTCGCCGCAATCACGTGCATCAACGGGCCGCCTTGACCGCCAGGAAAAACAGAAGAGTTGAATTTTTTGCCCAGGGTTTCTGCATCGCGCGACAGAATCAAGCCGCCGCGAGGGCCACGTAATGTTTTGTGGGTTGTCGTTGTGACCACGTCGGCAATCGGTACCGGATTCGGATAAAGGCCAGCGGCGACGAGACCCGCAACGTGGGCCATATCAACGAAAAGGTAAGCACCAACACTGTCGGCAATATCCCTAAAACGCTGCCAATCCATAATGCGGGAATAGGCGGAAAATCCGGCGACAATCATCTTGGGTTGATGTTCACGCGCGAGGGTTGCGACCTGCTCGTAATCAATTTCGCCCGTTTCATCATTCAGGCCGTACTGAACAGCATTGTAGATCTTGCCGGAGAAATTCGGTTTCGCACCGTGCGTTAAATGTCCACCGTGATCCAAACTCAGACCCAGAATGGTATCGCCCGGCTGCAACAGTGCCATATAGACCGCAGAGTTCGCCTGTGACCCGGAATGGGGCTGTACGTTAACGTATTCCGCACCAAACAGCTCCTTGGCGCGTTCGATGGCGAGAGTTTCAACCACATCGACATACTCGCAACCACCGTAATAGCGTTTGCCAGGATAACCCTCAGCGTACTTGTTGGTCAGCAGACTGCCCTGGGCTTGAACAACACGCCAGCTGGTGTAGTTTTCAGAGGCAATCAGTTCGATATGCTCTTCCTGTCGGCGTTCTTCATTGGCCATGGCGTGCCACAGCTCGCTGTCAAACTCTTCAATAGTGTCTTGTCGTGTGAACATAGTAAAAGCCCCAAAATAAAATCGGGTGGATGTCAAAAGTGAGAGTTAAAATTCGATGACGACATCGCCATCTGGAACGCTGCAACAGCTGAGGATATAGCCTTCCTCAACATCGCTGTCGGTGATCCCGCCGTTGTGTTGCATAGTGACACTGCCCTGCAATTTTTTAACTTTGCAGGTACCGCAGATGCCCATACCGCAAGCCTTGGGTATGTGCAGACCAGCCTTGGCAGCAGCCAGGCTGACGGTTTCTGTTTCGGAGACGCAAATTTTCTTACCAGAATTGCGAAACTCTACCCAGTTACCCTCAGTAATCTGAGCCTCTTCTTGATCAACCTGGGCCTGCTCCACCTGATCGATCGCGTCTTCGAGTGCGGGTTCAGGAGTCACTCCGAAGCTTTCGTCGTGATAGCGCGACATGTCGAAGCCGGCCTCAACGAGCAACTTTTTAACGGCATTCATGTAAGGCTCGGGGCCGCAGCAGTAGACTTCCCGTTCCATAAAATCTGGCGCGATTAAATCCAACATTAGGCGACTTAAATAGCCGGTATATCCACACCAGGTATCGCCGATGTCATATCTTTCACAAATGACCGTCAGATCAAAGCTCGGCACACGGGAGTCCATGTGTTCAAGTTCTCGGCGAAAAACAATGTCTCGGGGCGTCCGCGCACTGTGAATAAATTTGATATCCACCTGACTGTTGGTATCGAACCACCAGCGCGCCATCGACATCACCGGGGTGATGCCAATGCCACCACTGAGCATGAGAGCTCGCTCGGAAGGAAAATCAATACAATTAAAGCGCCCGACCGGCCCGTGAACCGCGATGGCATCCCCCGTCGCCAAATGGTCGTGCAGCCAGTTGGAAACTCTGCCGCCAGGAAGTCGTTTGACGCTGATAGAAAAGCTGTAGGGAATCGACGGACTGGAAGCAATCGTATAGCTTCGCAAAACAGGCTCATTGTTGATTTCCAATTCCAAGGTGACGAATTGCCCAGGCTTAAAGAAAAACATCACGGGTTTATCTGCGGCAAAGCAGAAGGTCTTGATGTCATCTGTTTCGTAGATGATTTTCACGCATCGAACGATATGGCGACCATTGGTCCAAGCCTGCGTTCGGATCGAGTTGGCAAATTCGTCATTCATAGTCGCTCGCCTGACGGACAAAAGTAGTGAGGAGTGACCGCTATTGTGGGCACAGGCTCTCTCTGCGAGTTGGCTAAAAGCGACTAGCAAATGATTCATTTGCGTCAGTTATGAATCTCGCTCAACCCTCTGGACTTGGCGGCTGCCATAGCCGATTCGAAGAAGTCGCAAAACGACCTCCTGAAAGTCGTTTATAGGCAACTCCTGCGCGGCCCCTTAGTTCAGAATCGATAACCAAGCCGGATCAAAACGGGTATACCAGCGCCACGGGCTTTCCTGGAAAATCGAACTAAACACACTTGATAAGCTGCTCTTTGGAGATTCCTGATGACCTCCCTCGTTTTTTCAACTCGCAACAACAATCTCGTTCCTGAACTCTGCGATCTACTCCGACGTCGCAAGCCAACACATTCCCTCGAACAACCGTTTTACAACAGCCAGGAAGCCTTTGCGTTGGATATGGAAGAGATCTTCCAAAAGGAATGGTTGTTTGCGGGTGTGACGGCAGACGTGCCCGAGAAAGGCAGCTATTTCACGTTGAATATTGGACGCAATCCCATTGTCGTCGTCCGCGACCAACAGGGAGAGATCAAAGCATTTCACAATGTGTGTCGCCACCGGGGCTCGAAAATCTGCTTGAGTCACCGAGGCAAAACCGCAAAGTTGGTGTGCCCCTACCACCAGTGGACTTACGAATTGGATGGCAAACTGCTCTATGCGGGCACGGAAATGGGCAGCAATTTCAATTTGTCCGATTACGCTCTCAAAGACGTTAACGTTAAAGTGGCAGGGGGTTATATCTACATATGCCTATCTGAAGAGCCCCCCTACTTTGACGACTATCTCGACGCTTTAGCCAGCTATCTAGAACCCTATGACCTGGACAACAGCAAGGTTGCTGTCGAGAGCAACATCGTTGAAAAAGCCAATTGGAAGTTAGTCATCGAAAACAACCGGGAATGCTACCACTGCAACGGATCTCACCCAGAATTGTTGAATACGTTGCTGGAATGGGACGATACAGAAGATCCTCGCGCCACAGATGCCTTTAAACAACATGTTGCTGAAATGGCGAAAGCCTGGGATGCTGAGAACATTCCACACAAGCACATCAGCTTCGCAAACAACCGTAACCGCTTAGTGCGCATGCCGTTAAAAAAAGGCACTCTGGCAATGACCATCGATGGCCGTCGTGCGTGCAATAAACCTATGGGCCGGATTCGCAATGCGGACTTGGGCTCCCTACGTATATTGCATCTTCCAAACTCTTGGTCCCACGCCCAGGGCGATCATATCATCGCTTTTCGTGTGATACCCATCGGCCCAGAGGAAACCTTGGTGACCACCAAATGGTTGGTGCACAAAGATGCGGTAGAAGGCGTCGATTATAATCCAGAACAATTGCGCAGAGTCTGGGATGCCACCAATGATCAGGATCGTATTCTGGCGGAACAAAATCAGGAAGGCATCAATTCCATCGCCTATGAACCCGGTCCCTATTCTGAAACCTATGAATTTGGCATCGTGAACTTTCTTAACTGGTATAGCGATCGGGTTTTAGAGAACTCGGACCCCTCTTAATACCTTGCTGATTTATTTCTTTTGCACTCTAAAATAGCCAGACGCACTCTGGCTATTTTTTTGTCCGCCCTACCCACCTCCCAGACCTTCCCCATCAAGCCAGAACAATTCCCGACCGATAAAATTTCATTGCGGAAACTTCTTTCTTTGCATTAGTATCGCCAGAAATAAGACACTTCGAGCGACAGACAATATGGCATAATAAATGCTCTCCGAAAACAAACAGAAACAGCTGCCGAAAAATACTTGAGCATTTAGGCGAAAAGATCAAAAAAAGGCTTCTAAACTGTTGATATTTGACTGGTTTTCTTGAGAAACACTCGTTCGAAAGAGCGTTACGAAAAGAAACCGTTTTTACCGTGTTTCGTTACAAGGCGACGGGGTGATTAATGCACCAAATTGTTCCTCGCAAACCCGAAACCGATGGGGTCTACCACATCGGCTTTCTGCTAATGCCGCAATACACAATGGTCACATTTGCTAACGCCGTGGCTGTACTTCGAATGGCCAACCGCCAGTCCATGACCAGTGGATTGCGATGGTCAACGTTTACGCTGGATGGCAGTGCTGTCCGATCCAGTGATGAACTGCTCATCAACCCTGATCGATCCCTCGATGACGTCAGCGATATCGACTTACTGATCATCTGCGGCGGCTACGACATTAAGCAGTATGTAAGTAAACCCTTACTGCAAAAACTCAGAGCATTTGGAAAAACCGATAAGGCGATGGGTGCAATGTGTACCGGCAGTTACGTACTTGCTGCTGCCGGCCTCCTCGACAACTACCGCTGCACCATCCACTGGGAGAATACCGACAGCTTACGGGAAGAGTTTCCGCATCTTACGGTCAACAATAATCTCTTCGTTATCGATCGCAATCGGTATACCTGCTCCAACGGTGCCAGCTCGATCGACATGATGCTGAAATTGATATCTGAAAAATACAGCAAAAAAGTCGTACAGGATATCATTGAGCAAATCGGCTATGAGCGTGTTCGCACCGATAAAGATCCTCAAAGAACCCCCCTGCGACATATGGTTGGCGTGAATCAACCAAAGCTTGTTGAAGTCGTAGCACTCATGGAGGCCAATACAGAAGAACCCTTGGCGCTCGATGAAGTTGCCAGTTATGTCGGCATATCCAGACGACAGCTTGAGCGGCTTTTTCACAACTACTTAAACTGTGCACCGTCACGTTACTATATGCAATTGCGACTGCAACGGGCACGCTTATTATTGTTGCAAACGAGTCGACCCATTGTCGAAATCGCCATCAGCTGTGGCTTTAATACCGCCCCACACTTCAGCAAGTGTTACAGTGAAATGTATGGCAACCCACCCCGGGAAGAGCGGCGAGCGGTGTTACGCTAACCGTTTGTGAACATTGAACGACTCGGTTGCCAGTGCGGCTGGCAACATCCTCAGATATTTTAAGGATTCGTCTTAAAATTTGGTCAGTCCTATTTAAGGTTGACCTTCCTACCGCCCTAATTAATAACGCGAATAAATACTACGGAAAATCCGATGCAGCAGAGATGCTGCATCAGGATATTAAAGTGTACTTAGTACACACGGTATTCATTGCACGTTTTCTCGCAAGTCCGCCGAAATCCGAGATTGGCTTTTAAAAGTAGTATCCGAAATTAATATTAAACCGAGTCTGCCATTCATCATCGGCGTTCGCACCCAATCTGTCACCATAGGTCGCTTCTCCACCGACAAATTCGTTCCCGTTGGAGTACACCAAGTCCGAATAAATATACCAGCCTCCGTGCGCCCAGGCCGCACCAAGCGTCACCAAATCACTGTCGTTGAAGCCACTTTCTTCTTTCATGATAGAACTGTATTCAACGTAGGGAATGACATAATCCAACCAGGGGATAGACGCCGTTTCCAAGTAGTAGCTGAGGGATACTGCAGGAATCCACCCCTCTGCCGCCGCGGTGCTAGGAAAATCGTAAGCGCCCATTTGCACCAAGGTATCTGTACCCAGTGGTTGATCACTTTCCACATCAAATTTAAAGTAGGTCAATTGGCTGGCGAGGGTAAAGCCCGATATTTTATTCACCATGTGAACGGAGTACGCCGATTGGCTACCGTCATCCTGCGGCCCCTGACTTTCCAATTCACCATACTGCAGAGAAATTCCTAGGTCAGTTGTTATCTCTCCGTCGAAGTGATTGATGGCGCGAAAATTAAATTGATTCTTTTCTTCATAGCCATCACCACTCTCATTCACTACATCATAGGAATAGCGAGCACTGTCTTTTGATGCGCCGGTATAGGTACCTTCATCAGAAAAATAGTAAGCAACATCGTAGCTCAAAGAACCGGCTGTGCTGGAATACTTGACGCCCAAATCCATATCATCGGAAAGGCCTACATAATAGTGCTGATCGAAAAACCAACTTTGGGAAATACCATAGGCACCGGGACCAAAGGGCACTCGATTAACGCCAACTTGTAGCTGGCTGTCTTCATCAAAGTTATAGCCCAACCAACCGGTATGCAAAAAATTGTAGCCGCTGTACCAACGATACTCCAGCTTACCAACCCAGGGGCCATTGGTGTAATCCAGGTTGATTCGATAGGTGTCTAGCGCAAAATCACCGCCATCTTCGGTAGCTCGTGATGCCCCTCCCGTCTCAGCGTAATCACCGATAGCATAGTTTGCGCGAATGGTGCCGCCCACTTTCAGTTCTCCTCCAGCGACATTGAATAAAATGTCGTCGCTTACCGCTTCGCTTTCATCGGCACTCTGCGCTTCAGCTTCTTTTAATTTGGCTTCGGCTTCTGCGAGCTCTGCTTGCAGCATTTTAACTGAAGTTTCTAAAGATTCTGTCTCCTCCTGCGCGTGAATTGCTGTTGCAGGCAGCATTCCTGTCATAAGTCCCACACAGAAGCTTCGGTAAAAAAAGGACCAATCCGTTTTACTGCCTTTCATGCTGTAACTCCTTGTTGCCAATCAATAGAAAATCGCGTCGAATGTCTGGTTCAAGTTCACAAGCTAAAATTTGTCTCTCTTTGAAAAAATAATCCAGAGCAAATTTTTGAAATGTCGTGTTTGTAGATGCAGTGGTCGTTTGGGTGAATGAACCTGACCGGCAAGTGACAGATTATCATCTGGCCCCATACGTAAAGGACACAGGTACAGTCATTGACTGGCCGTCGTCAGGTTCGATGGTATTGAAGAGCCGCCGCAGTCATTTCTCAGATAACAATAGAGACTGCTAATGAGCTTAAGTAAGATATGAAAAATGCTTGCTCAGTTAGAGAGATAAAATGAAGCCAATTGTCACCCGGTTTCACCACAACATGAGATAGGCGTCGGATTCTGCATTTGTTGCGGCCGTTGCACTGACTCGAATCCACACTAGAGCAGAAGGAGTAATCATTGTGGCTGACCTATATGATACTGACTACACACCAGGGCAGGATAATATCCGGCGCTGGGGAATGGATATCCATAATCCGGTATTCGGCATTTCCGCAATTCTTGTTGTTATCTTTGTTGTATCCACACTTATCTTTCCCGCCGACGCCAAGGTTGTCTTTGACGGCGCCAAGAATTGGTCGATCAATAATTTTGATTGGTTTTTTATCGTCGCCTGCAATATTTTTGTGATTTTTTGCCTGGCGTTAATCTTTCTTCCAGTCGGCAGTATTCGTCTCGGTGGAGCCGACGCGACACCTGACTATACCCTCTGGTCTTGGTTCGCCATGCTGTTTGCCGCAGGCATGGGTATCGGTTTAATGTTTTGGTCAGTGGCTGAACCCACCGCCTATTACACAGGTTGGTATGGTACGCCACTGAATGTCGAAGCCAACACACCCGAAGCGGCACAAAAAGCCATGGGCGCGACCATGTTTCATTGGGGGCTGCATCCCTGGGCCATTTATGCGGTTGTGGGCTTGTCTTTGGCATTCTTTGCGTACAACAAAGACCTTCCCTTAACCATTCGCTCGGCGTTTTACCCGCTACTGAAAGATCGTTGCTGGGGCTGGTTTGGTCACATCATTGATGTGGTCGCCGTTTTAGCAACGATATTTGGTCTGGCTACCTCACTCGGATTTGGTGCACAGCAGGCAGCCAGCGGCATGCACTTTCTCTTTGGTGTGAATGCTGGCATTAACCTTCAGATTATTATTATCGTATGTGTCACGGCAGTCGCCTTGATTTCGGTGATCCGAGGACTCGATGGCGGTGTTAAACTCCTCAGCAACGTCAACATGAGTATTGCTCTGATTCTGATGATGTTTGTCATCGTACTGGGTCAGGGGTTGGGGTTCTTCAGCGGACTGGCGTCCACTACTGGTGCCTACCTGAATAATCTTATCCCCTTGAGCAATTGGATTGGTCGCGAGGATGAAACCTTTTATCACGGCTGGACAATCTTTTACTGGGCTTGGTGGATTTCCTGGTCACCCTTCGTCGGTATGTTTATCGCACGTATTTCTCGCGGCCGTACCGTTCGACAGTTTGTTAGCGCAGTTTTATTGGTTCCCACTCTGGTGACCATTATTTGGATGACCGCCTTTGGCGATACTGGCTTATCCCAGGTTCAAGCCGGTGTTGGTGAACTCGCTAACGGTATCAGTGATGTATCACTGGCACTGTTTCAAATGCTTGCGAACTTACCATTAGCCACGGTCACATCATTCATTGGTATTGTGCTCGTTCTAGTGTTTTTTGTGACCTCTTCGGATTCCGGCTCTTTGGTTATCGATAGCATTACTGCGGGTGGCAAACTGGATGCACCTGTTCCCCAGCGGATCTTTTGGGCAACCATGGAAGGTGTCATTGCCATTGCCCTGTTGGTCGGCGGTGGCGCCGATGCCCTGGGTGCGCTTCAGGCGGCAGCAATTTCAGTGGGGCTGCCTTTTACCCTGGTTCTGCTGGCCATGTGCGTGACTTTGTACATGGGGCTTCAGCATGAACGTAACAGCTTAACGGTAGGAGCAGAAATTCGAACATAACTCCACTTGGAGCTGGTTGGACATCTCTGGCCAGCTCCTACGAATCCGCCGAAATCATTTTATTTTTGACGAAGCATCGCAATAAAATCCACCAAAGCTGGATTGCTGTTTTTGGAACTCCAGAAAATCCCCTGCTCAATGATTTGCGATTGCCGCAACGGGCGAAAAACAGCGCCGGGAATCTGCAATCTCTGCATACTTTCAGGCACCAACGCAACGCCCAAACCGGCCGCAACAAGGTTCACAATCGTTTGTTGCAGATGTGTTTCAAGCCGAATCTCTGGGGTGAACTGTGCCTGTAGGCAACAGGCCATGACCGCTTTATGTAACACGGGCGCGGTAACCGCAGGAAATGTGATAAAAGCTTCAGTGGCTAACGCCGCTACAGAGATTCGCTTTTTAGCCGCTAAACGATGCCCTTCTGGCAAAACAGCGCACAAATGTTCCTGCAACATTGGCAAGTACTTAAGGTTTTTTTCTCCCGGAGTACCGAAGCTTACCCCAACATCAATGTCGCACTTTGCCAGCTTGCTGTTCAAATCACTGGGAAGCGTTTCATCCAGTGCGATTTTATCCTGCGGATAGGTCTCGCCGTAACGCTTTACCATGTTCGGCAGTAAATTCCAGGCCGCGTACATGGTAAAACCAATGTGTAATTGACGGCTTTCCTTTTGCGCACTACCCCGCACAGAATTTATCGCCATATCCACATCATCAAGTATCCGACGTGCGTGAATCAGAAGCTGTTCACCGGCAGTGGTTAGGGAGACGTGACGGGTGTAACGATCAAACAGACGCACGTCTAAAGAATCCTCTAGCGCAGCGATCTGGCGACTGAGCGGCGGTTGCGTCATATTCAATCGCTCCGCGGCGCGACCAAAATGCAATGTTTCCGCCAGGGTAATGAACGTACGGAGGTGTTTTAATTCCACTAATTGATGCTCATTTGGTATCAATAAGACACTAAAATAGCATTGGAAGGCATCAATTAAAATCGTTATCCTGACGCCATCTTTGAACGATCCCCCTTCTTGCAGGTTCCAATGTTAGCCATTCTCGCCATAGTGCTGCCGATCTTTGCTCTGATCGGACTGGGTTTTTTATGCCGTCGCACCGGTAAACTCGGACCAACAGCGGCCGCAGAGTTAAACAAGATGGTGGTGTGGCTGTGCCTGCCAGCGCTGCTTTTTAAAACAATCGCGACGGCAGAATGGGCGGAAATTTGGCATCCAGACTTTATTGCAGTAATGTGCCTATCTACGCTACTGCTGTTTGTCGCGACGCTTGGCTACCGATTACTCCGATCTCGCCCCTGGGTCGATGCCAGTATCGATGGCCTGGCGTCGGCTTATGCGAATACCGGCTATGTCGGCATCCCACTGTGCCTGCTGGTGCTGGGAGATGCCGGGATGGAGCCTGCGTTAGTTGCAACCCTCATTATTGTCTGCGTGTTGTTCGCGATAGCTCTGGCCTGTATTGAGATCGGGCTGCAGTCCGGCAACTCGCTGCGTACCGCCAGCAGCAAGGTTGCTCTCGCGCTCGCAAAAAACCCGCTGGTGATAGCACCACTTCTTGGCGCTCTCTGGGCAGTATTTGGTTATCCTCTACCTGAAATGGCCAACGACCTCTTGCACCTGCTCGGCATGGCAACGACACCCTGCGCTCTGGTTTCGCTGGGCGCGTTTCTCGCTCAAAAACACCAGGGGAAAACCGACGGTGCCTGGGGCCTCGTCGGTGTAAAACTGATTCTGCACCCGCTGCTGACCTGGCATCTGGCATTCAACGTTTTTGCGCTACCGCCACTGTGGGCGAACTCTGCCTTGTTGCTCAGCGCACTGCCGACCGGCACAGGCCCTTATATGCTGGCTGAACTTTATCAACGGGAAGCCGCTGTGGCGTCACGCACGATTCTGATCTCCACACTCGGGTCGTTGATTACCCTATCCCTCTGCCTGTATTTTATGGGTTTGCAACCGCTCTAGCGGGTACAACGTAAGGTATCGTTTATCCCGCAATTCTGAGATACCTGTGGTTCGTTCTATTTGCTTGGCATTTTTCCTATTAGCCTCACCTCACGTCCTGTGCGCCGATGAACTCGATCAGATTCGACAACAGGCCGAAGGCCTTCCAGATCTCCGCAGTCTGTTGATCAGCCGAGATGGCCAACGGGTATTTCAACAGGGATTTCACGGTGGCGACATACACCGGTCGACCAACATTAAATCCGCCTCAAAAACCCTACTCGCCGCCCTGGCGGGGATGGCAATCGATCGAGGGATTTTGGCCAATGAAAACCAACCGCTACGCACCTGGTTGGCGGAAGACTTTCCAGAGAATCACGATCCACGTCTCGACACCATAACGATCTCCCACCTGCTATCCATGCAAGCCGGGCTGCGACCAACATCCGGGCCCAATTATGGCCGCTGGGTTGCCAGCAAACATTGGGTGCAAGCGGCGCTCGCACAGCCGTTTGTGGATGATCCTGGTGGTGCGATGCAATATTCCACGGGCACCAGTCATTTGCTGTCGGCGATTCTCACTCAAGCGACGGGCCGCTCAACCTTGGAGCTGGCCAGGGATTGGTTCTCGCCTGTAAAAGATTTTGCCATTACCGACTGGCTGCAAGATCCTCAGGGGATTTACCTCGGCGGGAATCAGATGGCCATGAGCCCACTGTCCCTACTGGCGTTTGGCGAGCTATATCTCCGCGATGGCCGCAGCGCAACCGGCGAACAACTCGTGTCGAAACACTGGATTGAGCAATCCTGGATGCCTCGCACCCAATCCCGCTATACGGGAGACGCCTACGGATATGGTTGGTTTATCAAAACCATCGCTTCAGAGCGGGCTTATTACGCCTGGGGTTACGGCGGCCAAATGCTTTATGTGATACCGTCCCAGAATCTTGCGGTGGTAATGACTTCCGATTCAAATTTCCGATCACGTCAGAAATCTAGACAGCATCGTTATCAGCTCCAATTGCTCCTGACTGATATCATCGAACTAGTACTACGGTAATAATTTTAGATACGCATAGAAGCGAAGCGATACGCTAATCAATTTTTGATAAAAATGCACCCCGTCGGAGCTTTTAAGTAAATTACGCCCAATTTTGAAACACGATTACACCCAATTGTGACGATTTTCCCTTGCTTTTTCGGCTCAATAAGACTGGCACGAACTGTGCGTTACAAAACCTAACGCTCGTTAGTTAGCAGTCTGAAGAATAGGAACTGTTGGTCAAATGAAAAACCTTGCTCCAACTTGTGCAATTATTGGCAGCGGTCCATCGGGCTGCTATACCGCGCAATTTCTCCGTAAAACGTGGCCTGCCGCCGAGATAACAATATTCGAGGCTCTACCCGTACCTTACGGTCTTTTACGCTATGGCGTTGCCGGAGACCATCAGGGGACAAAAGCAATTGCAGTGCAATTTGATCGTTTATTTGAAAGGGGCGATATTCGCTTTGCCGGAAACATTACTATTGGCCAAGATTTAAGTCTGGCCGATCTACGAAATAATTTCGATATCGTTGTACAAGCGACAGGGCTTCCCTCCGATAAAAAACTAAACCTGAAACTCAGCGAAACCTGTCCTGTCATTGGTGCCGGTGCGGTACTTAAAGCCCTCAACGGCCACCCAGCGCATGGACTACATAAAAACATGGATGGATCCTTCAGAGCGCTGGGAGAAAGACTAACCATTATAGGTAACGGCAACGTCGCGATGGATGTCATCCGACTACTGGCAAAACCTCTGACCGAATTCGACACCACAGACGTTGACGAAATATGTCTTAATGCTCTGCGAGCTAAAGGAATCAAGCGAATTAATGTTATTGGGCGCTCCCCTCTCTCCGAGGCAAAGTTTGATCTATCTATGCTAAAAGAAATTCTTTCTCTTAGCTCTGTTCACTGTACTTTTGAAGGAATACAACCTAAAGATAATTCTAAAGCAGCTACGCTTATCCAAGCGTATCGTCATTCACTGGCAACTTACTCTGATGACGGAAAGATTGAGGTCGTTTTTTATTTTGCGTCCTGTCCGGAAGCAGTTATACATCGCGGTGATGAACACTATCTTGAAATTAGTAATACACCCAGTCAACGAGATTCGATTGTATTCGATACGCTTATAACCGCAATTGGATTCGAGGAAGGAACATTGATCGATCCTAGAGTCACAGAAGAAGAGGATGCATTCTATAAAGTTGGGTGGTTGAGCAAAAATGGTAAAGGCACCATCGCTTCAACGCGCAAAGATGCAAAAGCGCTGGTGGGAAATATCGCTCGCTCGATTACAAACAACGAATTAGATTTGAGTAAGCCCGGGTACGCGGGAATTGCGGATTCATTAAGCAGTAAAGTCATCGATTTTTATGGCTGGAAGAAAATTGATCAGCACGAATTAACGACGGCCCCCGCTAATCGCTGCCGACAAAAATTGACCGATGTTATGTCTATGATCGCCATTGCTCGACAATAGGTTAACACATTAAAACTTAACACTTGCCGAACCATAAATTGAATGAAGGTAGCACTATGACTGGGAGACTTGCGGGAAAAAATATTATTGTCGTTGGAGGTACCAGCGGCATGGGTCTCGCCGAAGTACAGCGCTTTATCGCTGAGGGTGCCAAGGTCGTCATAGCTAATCGCAATGAGATTCTCGGAGAGCAGCTGGCTAGAGAGCTCGGTGATGGAGCTCGCTTTGCTCCCCTTGACGTCCGTGAAGAAGAACAGTGGGACGAAGTTATCAAAACAGCGGAAAATTTCTTTACTGGTGAAATAGATGCCCTAGTAAACAATGCTGGCATCTTAGTGGAAGAAGGTCTCGAGCAGACGTCTCTGGAAAGTTTCAGGTTTCTAACGGATGTTATGTACACCGGCGTGTTTTTAGGCATGAAAGCGGTTGCTCCGTCGATGCGCCGCGGTGGCGGTGGTTCCATTGTCAACGTGTCATCTACCGGCGGTATGGTGGGCTATCCCGGATTTTTTGCTTACACAGGTGCAAAATGGGGTGTGAGGGGCATGACGAAAGCTGCTGCACTCGATTTAGCCGACGCAGGTATCAGGGTAAACAGCGTGCACCCCGGTGATACTGATACGCCTATGATTCAAGGTCGTGGCTACAACGCCGATTTCGTTCCTCTCAAGAGATTTGGTCTTCCCGAAGAAATCGCCTCATTGGTTCTGTTCCTAGTATCCGACGAATCGAAATATATTACCGGCGCTGAACACATAATTGACGGGGGTTATACCGCCCAGTAATCAATCTCTTATCAGTAAACCGCTTTATATCGTTAAAAAGAATGAGCAGTTAGGAATAGAAATATGATCAACGTGTACTACGGAACGGAAAGTGGCAATTCAGAAATGGCGGCCGACGATATCGTCAGTTATCTGCAAGATGCTGATGTCGCTGCGCAAGTAGTTCCCATGGAAGATGTAAACGCCGCAGATCTCTCCGACGTTGCAAAGGCCATTGTCATCACTTCCACTTACGGAGATGGTGAACTGCCCGAAACGACACAACCTTTTTTTGATAGCTTAATCGAAAGTGCTCCCGATCTCAGTCATCTAACCTTCGCCGCCTTTGGCCTTGGTGACAGTACCTACGAAACTTACGGCAACGGAATTGATATTGTCGCTACCAAGTTAACTGAACTTGGCGCAACGCAGATCGGAGTTACCGGTCGTCACGACGCAGCGAAAAGCGAAGCCCTACCTGATGCCGCCAATAGCTGGATAGAATCCATAAAGCCACTCCTTTGCGATTAAACTAAACGGAGATACGCCATGGGCTCCCCAAATACCCGCCAGCCGGTTCTGTTACCTTGGACAGACAAAGAATTTCATCAAAATCCCTATCCGTTTTATGAGCGAGTTAGACGAGAAGCGCCGGTTTATGAGGATCCAATCAGTGAGCGGACTTACGTTATATCACGCTTTGAGGACGTGATGACTTATGGCCGGCTGCCTTCACTCACGATTAAGCCCCCCGCCTGGATACCTAAAGGCCCATGGAGCTTTTTCAAAGACTCCATGATCGTTAAAGATCCACCGGAACATGCCGCAATACGTCGTCGCTCTAACAAATGGTTTACACCGAAGCTGGCCAAACAATGGGCAGAGGCAACCACCACTGCGATCGATGCAGCTCTGGACGACCTGGGACCCAGCGGCATGATTGAGGCCTATCGTAATCTGGCATTAATTCCTGCTCACCACGCCATGTGTAAGGCTTTGGGTTTACCCAATGATGGTTATGATACGGCATCGGCTTTTATGCACGATGCAATGATTGCGCTTGGCGCAGCCCCAACCGGTGAAGAGGAAGAGAAATGCGAAGCCGCATTCAACTATCTTCGAGACCGTGTTCAGCATTACATCAATCTACGGCGTAAAGAACCTGCCGAAGGCATGGTTTCATCGTGGATAGACCTGGTTGCCCAAGGGGAAATGACCGAGACTCAATTGTTCGAAGGCGTACTACTTTTTTGGGCAACCGGAACCCCGAACGCGGCGTATCTGATCGCCGGAGGACTTGAGACTTTTGCTCATCATCCAGACATTTATAAGCTGTGGCGCGAAGACCCAAGTCAGCAACAGGCGATTCTCAATGAAATAGCCCGTCTGCATACGCCAGAAGTATACTTCACCCGCTTCACTACTGAAGAAATCAACATACGTGGCGTAACTATCCCGCCACAATCACAAATTCGTTTTCTCATCGCGTCGGCAAATCGGGATCCCGAAGCCTTCAGTAACCCACATCAGTTTGACCTTGAACGACCAGAAAGCCAGCGTCGTCACCTCACGTTTGGTATCGGCGCACATTCCTGCCCAGGGATGGTCATATCACAAGCAGAGGCGATAGCGGCATTTAACCTTATTTCTGAAAGAGTCAAAGAAATTGAAATGGGCGGCAAACCGATCTACGGACAGAATGATCGCGCGGCCAATTACAAACGACTTCCCCTGCGGCTGGTTGTTTAACCCATTTTTTACCGATACCTCATATCTCTACAACGCTATTTAATATGTAAGGAATTGTTTCATGTCATCCACAAACCTAATTGATGTCGATGTTATTGTCGTGGGTGCAGGCTTATCCGGTCTCACGGCTGCAAAGCAGCTACAGGAAAAGGGCCTCTCACTACTGGTTTTTGATGGCAAAGACCGAGTTGGCGGTCGGACTTGGTCGGATAAAACGTTTGCGAATGGTGCTATTGATTTCGGAGGTATGTTCGTCGGTACAACTCACAGCCGCTCTACTGCCCTTGGTAAAGAAATGGGCTTGGAATTAGTCAAGGCTAGGCCGGCCGGAAAATCGGTCTGGGATCTCGGCAATGAAACCCTGATTGCCGAGGAAGGCCATTATCCAGATAAGCTGCTCAACGACGGTATCAGTCTCCAGCAAGCTCTCTCAGACGCATTTCAAGCGATCGATGATATTGCCAGACAAGTGGGTAAGGATAACCCATGGGATGCTCCAAATGCAGCGGAGCTAGATGCGATGACGATGGCCACCTGGCTCGATAAAACTATCGCTGATCCCCTCGCAAGATATATTGTCGCAAGCGACGTTGCGATCATCACCGGCGTTGATGCGGCAGAAATCTCTTGTTTATTTTTCGCTTTCTACGTAGCTCAATGTGAGGATATGTATGCGCTTCAGGTGACGTCGAATACCTTATTGTGGTCTGGCGGTGCACAACAGATATCTACGGCCATCGCAGAGCGTTTAGGCAGTGAACAGGTCAAATTGAATGAGGCGGTTATCGCTATTGAGCACGATGCTGAAGGCGCCAAAGTAAGGACGCTAAAAGGAATCTACCAGGCTAAAAAAGTTGTTTTAGCCCTACCACCAGCAGCGAGTGCACAACTATATTTCTCGCCTGAATTACCCAGTGCACGACGTCAAATCAATCGAAGAACCAATTTCGGCCGCTATATGAAATTGCAAATTCGATATACGACTCAGTTTTGGTTACAACAACAATTGTCCGGCGAAATATTTTCTCTAGATCCTGGCTTTTTTTCACTGGATGTCACTCGCCCGGGAGATAAACATGCAACCTTAGTGATCTTTATTGGTGGCAGTAATTACGACCGCTGGTTTAACAAGGGGCTCGAAGCTCGCAAAGCGGAAATGCTTCAGGCTCTCGCCCGCAGCCTAGGCGACGACGCCCTGCAGCCGGCGGACTATATTGAAACAAATTGGAACGAAGTTCCTTTTACCATGGGAGGTCCAGTCTGTCATATGCCAACCGGTTTAATGAGTACCGCCGGTTGTGCTCTCCGAGCACCGATACATTGTCTTCATTTTGCCGGCACAGAAGCCGCGCCAAACTGGACAGGCTATATGGAAGGTGCTGTACAAGCTGGCGAAGCCGCGGCGGCGCAAATTTTATCGGCTTTATCAAAGTAGTTTCCTGACTACGCCTTTCAAAAAACGACAGATGTTACATGTAGATTCCAATGAGATGGCCCAGGTAACGTCTTTGGACGGCAGCTCTCCATGAAGTTATTAGCCATACATATGACCCCTGTGAAATGCTGCCGACTCCACAGCTTGGAAAGTAGCTTAGTAGGACCCCGTGGGCTCCGGGGAGATCGTGACTTTGTTCTCCTGGACAAGGATAGGCAACCCATATCCTCCAGTCGTCACGGATTATTTTTACCGCTGCAATTCAACTGGGATCCCGCGGCAAACCTGTTGACGCTTGAATTTCCAGATGGAAAAACGGTCAGTCGACCTCTAGAGCTCTGTAAAAATAGACTCTCTATTGATTATATGCGTATGCGTAAAATTTGGGTTCGCGAAGTTGCTGGCCCGTGGAATGAATTACTCAAAGAATTTTCAGGACGCCCCGTCTCGTTGGTTAAAACCGAGACTTCGGGTGACGGTATTGACGTTCTTCCTCTTTCATTAGTCACCACCGCCTCACTGGCAGAGTTATCAAAATGGCTTGGCAAACCCGTAGATCCGAGGCGTTTCCGAAGTAATCTCATTATCGAGGGGGGGCCAGCCCATATCGAAGACCAGTGGGATGGTCAGCTCTTACAGGTCGGTGATGCAACCCTAAAGGTGCGTTCGTCTATACCCCGCTGTAGTGTCACCAACCTTGATCCTGATAGCGGACTTAATAACGCTAAAACGGTGGCGGCCTTACTCCGTTACAGGGAGAAGGTTCACCTACCCAATAGTCTGATGCCCGACTATGCAACACCGGGATTCGGATCCTATGCAGAAGTCTTGCGTCCGTCCTCAGTTCATGTCAACGACACGGTCACTCTCTTGAAGTAGTCATAAACGAGTACAACCAAACTTACCCATCACTTGAGAATTAACACTATGTCAATTTCCCCTTCTCCAAAAAGTGTCGTCCCTGCTGGTATGGAAAGCTCAGGGCCCGACTATGGGTTTGCGCCAGGGCGTATCGCCAATGGGTTGCTCTATATTGCCGGACAAATTGGTATTAATGATCACGGCGAACTACCAGAATCCGAGCAGGAACAGGCTCAGCTAGCATTCAAGAATCTAGAAAAAGTTCTTACAGCGGCCGGCTGTTGTTTCGCGGATGTTATTGTCATGAATACCTACCATGTCGGATATTGTACGCGCGTCAATGAATGGTTTCTTCCTTTGAAGAAAGATCTATTTCCTGCCCCCTACCCGGCTTGGACGTCGATGGGCGTGACCAGTTTAGCTATTACCGAGGCGTTGATAGAAATTTCCGCGATCGCAGAAATTCCGTCGACCTAACCGATCAACAAACTACGACCCTCTGAGACAACACCGTAATGCCCGACCTTACTAACAAAATTGTTTTAATCACTGGCGCAGGATCTGGAATGGGTCGAGCCATGGCACAGGAATATGTTCGCCTAGGCGCAAAAGTCGCTGCTCTCGGGCGTAGCCAAGACAAGCTGGAGAAAACCCTTGAGCTATGTAAAGGCCCAGGAGAACTATTCATTGTTAGAGCTGATATTGCTTCAGAAGTTGATGTCCAAACATCCGTCGCCGCGGTTATTGAGCATTGGGGCGGCATTGATATCTTGATCAATAATGCTGGCGTTCTCGATTCCTACGCACCAGCTCACGAAGTCACGTTGGATGAGTGGCAATCCATTATAAACATCAACCTCACCGGTCCCTTTTTACTGTGCCGTAATGTTATTCCTCACATGCTGCGAAAGGGTAAAGGCATCATCATTAACGTCGCTTCCGTGGCCTCTTTCAGCGCTGCCGGCGGCGGATCAGCCTACACCGCGTCGAAGCATGGCTTACAGGGTTTGACAAAACAACTTTGCTTCGAGTATGGCTCAAAAGGAATTCGCGTGAATGAAATTTGTCCAGGCGCGACAGCGACGCCTATGGCTATTCCCGACACGACAACAGCCAACTCACCGGATATGGAAGCGGCTGTTCAAAAAGTTCCCGCTCAGCGTTGGTGCCAGCCCAGTGAGATTGCTAAATTAGTTACGTTTCTTACCAGTGACGATGCAGACTATATTCACGGCAGCTCCTACGTTATTGACGGCGGCTGGCTAACAGGGGCCAGAGAGGCCTTTTAAAAACCAGTTCAAAACTCTATTTTCCCAGGGTTCAGATAAGAGTCTTTCTATGATTAAAAATATATTTGGTCTAGCTGTAGGCTTGCTAATGATCGCGGTCCAAACAGCGACGGCTTCCATCATTTCTCCGCCAAACCAAATTGATTGGGTAGCAAGCAAGAAGAGGATTAAGATTAATTCTGACGTGACGATGGCTTATGTAGAATGGGGAAATACCCAGGAAGCGCCGGTTATTTTAATTCACGGTTATTCGGATAATTCACGTGCCTACTCTCTCATCGCTCCCTATTTAAAAGGAAAGCATTTTATCGCTGTAGACCTTAGAGGCCATGGTGACAGTAGCGCCCCGCAGTGCTGTTATTATATGAGCGACTTCGCCGAAGATATTAATGACTTTCTTGTGGCAAAAGGAATAAAAAAAGCTGACATCATTGGACACTCCATGGGTTCTTTTACGGCAGGTATATTTGCCGCTATGCATCCCCAAAAGGTCAAAAATTTAATCTTAATTTCTTCTGCTTTAAATCCTGCTGCAGGTGGGCCCAGCTCACTTTACGACATCATAACCCAATTGAATTTTCCATTGGATCCCGAAGGAGAGTTTATTCAACAGTTTTGGGCTCCTAATGAACCTAAAATCGACGAGACATTTTTGCAGAGACTTCGAGTAGAAGAAGCCGCGGTTCCGGCACGTGCATGGCTGGGTATCATCAAAGGCTTTCAAATTTTAGATTGGACCCCCGCAGCTAAATCTATTTCGGCACCAACAATGATCATGTGGGGTGATCAGGATTCTTTGATACTAGAGAGTGATCAAAATACATTAAGGAAGGCCATACCCAGTGCAAAATTTATAAAATATCATGGCTTAGGGCACTCTATGTACTGGGAAGACCCGGACCGTTGCGCCAACGATATTCTCGAATTTTTACAATAAGCAGTACCTGAAAATAATTGCCACCAGCGGAGTAAATGAGAGGCTAGGCTACATTCACGCCCAAACAGAAAAATTTAAATTGCGCAAAAGCTGTGCACTTAGAGCGTATACGATCCAGCATGGCGCAAAGAAAGACAGAAAATGCCCGCTACCCCCAGAAATTTAGGTGGCACACAAAATGCACTAACTAACAATTGTTAGGCTTGCATTTCTAAACAGTCAATTGACAGACGGTATGAGGATGACGGTGCCACATTCAATCGATAGCACTCCCAGCATAGATACAGGATTTCTGCGCGGGGAAGACAACACGGCGACCCAGCATCAAGCTCGACTTAGCGGTGGAATGAGCGCAACGGCACTGAGTTTAACCGTGTTAGCTTTTTCTGCACCCATAGCGGTCGTCGAGGGTTTTTTGCCGTTTACCATTGCCTTCGACGGTCCAGGCGCTGCATTTGCTTTTTTGCTTACCACTGTTTTACTCATTCTGTTTGCCATTGGCTATGTCACTATGGCTCGCTATATTCCGCGAACCGGCAACTTCTACGCTTTTATTTCTGAGGGAATGGGCAAGGCTGCTGGACTTGGTGGCGCCTTTCTCGCAATTCTTTCCTATCTTGCCATCTTGGGGGGAACCTATGTATTCCTCGGCATCAGCGTATCAGCATTGATAGAAAGCACACATGGTCCCGCAACGAACTGGGCGATATGGGCGGTAATTGGCTGGCTATTGGTGAGTACCCTGGGACATTTTCATATCGAGCTATCGGCAAAGCTTCTCTCTATTGCTATGGTTATCGAGGTTATTATTGTAATGATTTTCAATGTTGCCGTACTCTGGCAAGGCGGTCACGAAGGTTTAAGTCTGACGCCTTTCACACCATCCGCATTCTTGTCTGGCGATGTTGCTGTCACGCTACTATTTACCGTTCTTGTCTTTCTCGGTTTTGAAGCAACTGCGTTATTTAGGGATGAAGTACGCACCCCGGAAACCACGATTCCCAAAGCGACCTACGGGGCAGTCATCTTTGTTGGCTTGCTCTATACCTTGTCAACTTACGCGTTAGTCTCTGCCTATGGCAGTGATGCGTGGTCGGTCGCTAAAGAGGAACCTGCTAGTATGTTCGCCAATGCAATTGGCGTATTCGTTGCCCCAGTATTCAAGCAAATCACCTATGGCTCGGTCCTTCTGTCTCTTATTGCTGCGTCTATCTCCATTCACAATGTACTTTCCCGCTATGTTCGTAACCTGGCCCTTGATCGAGCGTTACCGCTAATGTTTTCCAAAGTCCACTTACGCCATCGTTCACCTCATGTTGCGTCAGCAACGATAGCGACAATCGTCGCTATCGGAGTGGCTCCATTAATGTTGTTCGAAACCCGAGGAGAATCGTTATACGGCGTCGCTATCGGGCTCGGCGGCCTAGGTATTTTATTTTTGATGGGGTTGGTCAGCGTAGCGATTGTCAGTTGGTTTCTAAGATATAACCTGACAATTAGTGAATCACGACTTAAAACTCTCATCGCGCCAGGATTAGCCGCTATTGCATTATTGGCCACGGCGACCTTTGCGACATTACATCTAGACCTAGTGGTTGGCGGACTACCAGGACAATACAATTGGCTAGTTCTCCTGTTTGCCGCGGTTTTTCTGTTCGGCGTCGCTTTGACAGTCTTCTTTCGTTTTAAACGTCCGGAGATCTATGAGCAATTGGGACGAGCCGGCTAGAGCATGCTCAGTCGGTTTGACTGCTAGGGTTGCTAAAACACAAACAAGACCTCTTTGCATAAACGACTTAAGAAACGTAAGAAAAAGTTTACAGATCATACCGCATTAAATTTTGCTAACGAATGTTAGTTTGCACTCCGACAAATAAATCTTTTATCTGAACCGAGGTATACCGATGAAAAATGTAAACAAGCCAACCGGCCTTGCTGCCTTGATCGGCATTGCAGTGACGTCCTCCACTGGAAGCTATGCCGCCAACGTGCTTGAAGAAGTAGTCGTTACGGCTCAGAAAAGAGAACAGAATGTTCAGGATGTCGGTATCGCCATTACGGCTTTCAGTGGTGAACAGATGCGTGCACTGGGAATGAACAAGGCCATTGATGTTGCCAAATTCTCTCCCGGTCTCAGATTCGAAGGAACTGCGGGTGGTGGCTATATAAATTTACCGACTATCCGCGGCGTTGGCCAGAATGATTTTCAGGCACACCATGAACAGCCCAACGCGATCTATGTTGATGAAGTCTATATTAGCTCTCCTGGATTTTTAGACTTCAGCCTTTTCGATTCCGAGCGTGCGGAAGTATTGCGTGGGCCTCAAGGTACGCTTTATGGACGTAACGCCACTGGAGGATTAATTTCCTTTGTGCCCGCGAAACCTAAAGAAGAGTTCGGTGGCTATATCACAGCTGAATACGGCAGCTACAACACAAAAAGTATTGAAGCAGCTGTCACCGGTCCCCTATCCGATACGGTAAGAGGAAGGCTCTCCGCGAACTGGATTAATGCCGATGGTTACGTAGAAAATCAACTGGAGGGCGAAGATGATGCGTTTGAGCAAGATGCCAGAGCGATACGTGGCCAACTTGAATTTGATTTCGGCGATAAAATCACCAACCGGATATCAGTCAACTATGCCGAGCAACCAAAGCATGCCGAAGGCTATTATGAATTACGGCCCGGTGATCTAAACGCTGACGGTATGCCAATTAATTTACCCCGGGACACCACCCAGTTTGGTATTGCCGGCTGTACACTGATTTGTACCTGGGGTTGGGACGTCCGCGATACGGCACCCAACGACGCATTTAAGTCCTCTTTCACACCGGGTTATCTGGAAAAAGACATTACCTTGGTCAGCAATCATTTGACCTGGGATATCAGTGACGTCTTGAGCCTTACCTCCATTAGTGCCTGGCAAGACGGTTCTTTCGCCTACGATGAAGATTGTGATGGCTCGGCAGTCGAATACTGTCGTTTCCCTGCCACACAAGAACTCAGCCAGTTCACTCAGGAACTACGACTTGAAGGGCAACTTGAGCGTATGAAGTGGGTCGGCGGACTTTACTATTATGATCGAACCGCTGATCAATACACTGACTATCAATTTATCCAATTTGGAATGTCATTACAAAATACATTCAGTCTCGACTCACAATCGACAGCACTTTTTGGTCAGGTCGAATATGATATGAGCGATACACTGACAACGATTGTGGGTCTACGCTACACCCGAGACGAAATGGACTTCGATTCCGTCACCTACAATCCCGATACATTTTTCTGTGGCGTTGAACTTTGTTATCAATTCGACGCGTCTACGGCGGGAAAACTAGCCAGCCGCACGGATTCTGAATGGTCCGGGAAAATTCAACAAAATTATCGTCCCGTCGATGATCTACTGCTGTATGTTAGCGCGTCAAAAGGCACCAAAGGGGGAGGTTTTAATGGCGCAGTCGATGGCACAATTTCTTTCGACAATACACCTTATGATCCTGAAACCTTGTACGCCTACGAAGGTGGATCTAAGTGGACCATCAATGACAGCGTACGTTTAAATACCTCTGTATTTTACTATGACTATAACGACTATCAGGCATTTAGCTTTCAGTCGTTAACTGCGATAGTACAAAACCGTGATGCTACCCTTTACGGTAGCGAAATCGAGCTTTTTGCAACGCTAAATGGTGGCATTGATATTATCTTCGGCGCCGCATTTTTAGAATCAGAAGTTAAAGATGTAACGATCGGAGACACCCTCTACGACCGGGAGACCCCGAAATCCCCCAAAGCGTCTTATACCGCTATGTTACGTAAGAATTGGGACATGGATTTTGGCCAAATCGCGGCACAAGTGGATGGACAGTATGTGGGACAGCAATATTCTTCGGTTTCCAATACGCCTGCAACCAAAATGGATTCCTACTACGTAGGTAATGCGCGCATCAGTTACATTTCAAATGAAGGTTGGGAAATTTCAGCCTACGTCAATAATCTGTTCGATGAAGAAATTCAAACCTACGCATATGATTCTGCCGACCCAGCCTCTCTAGGCTACAACTTAGCGTCTTACGCCAGACCTCGTTGGTATGGTTTACAGTTCACTTACAAATTTGGCGCGATGTAGTTTTACCCGTTAAGCCTCTTTCTGACTCAACTCTTGCGGCCAGTTATTCCGCTGCCGCCTTTTTAGGTGGCAGCGTATATATCCCAGCTTACCTTGTAAGGTGGAGTTTGACTGGTCTTTTTTAACAACGCTATTCTCACCTAACCAGATATTAAAATTCATTATTCGAAGCCTAAAACTTTTCTTTTTCTCCGCTGCCAGCATCACTATAACGAACTATTATAAGCGCCAAAGTGGCATTAAAACCCCTAATTCAATGATAAGTTTCGTGACAATTCGTTGATATAGATCCTTTACTTTATCCAGATCAAGGTTGTGTTCGCTTTCTACGCGCAAACTGGACCTAACGAATAAACTCCTATCAGAGAGGAGATATGTCCATGGCCACACCTGATCGACTTCCTGCAACTGTCATCGAGTCAGAAACGGTCCCAGTGGCGAGCAGTTTACCTGTCCAGCAAAGCCAGCCAGAGGCCTCGCTCTATCAACAGTTCTGGCGCGCCTACACAGAATTTATCAGTTCCCCTACTCAAATCACTGCCGATCGCCTTGACCGCACCGTCCATGCGTTGGTGGCAAAAGCCACTTACGCCCTCTCCCCAACCGCCGTCACTTTAGCTGCCACCGACTGGGTCATGCACATGTCATTGGCGCCAGGTAAACGCGGACTGCTTAGCGCCGAAGCGATCAGCAATGGACTCAGGTTCTTGCAATTCGCTCTAGTCAATGGTTTTAAAGAAAAAGGTGGAATTAGCGCAACTCAAAGCGCCAATGATCGCCGTTTTGCACATAAAGGCTGGCGCAATTGGCCGTTTAACGTTTTTAAGCAAGGCTTCCTACTGTCAGAAGCCTGGTGGCAATCGGCAACACAGAACGTTCGAGGCGTCGCGGCACACCATGAAAATTTGGTGACCTTTGGCGCACGTCAGATCCTCGATACCTATTCTCCCTCGAATTTTGCCCTGACCAACCCCGAAGTGTTACGCAAAACCATTGATTCTGTCGGAATAAATTTACTGCGTGGCGCCTGGAACTGGACGGACGACATGTGGCGCACTATCCGGCAAAAAGATCCGGCTGGATTGGACGCTTTTCGGGTGGGAGAAACCCTGGCGGTAACCCCGGGTAAGGTCGTATTTCGCAATCGTTTGATCGAGCTTATCCAGTATGCGCCGAATACCGAACAGGTCAGGCCCGAACCAATACTCATTATTCCAGCCTGGATAATGAAGTACTATATTCTCGATCTGTCTCCCCATAATTCCTTCATTAATTATCTGGTCAGCCAAGGATTTACGGTTTTTTGCATTTCCTGGCACAACCCAGAGCGGGAAGATCGTGAAATGGGGATGGAAGACTATCGTGAATTAGGTATCGAAGCCGCCTTGGATGCGGTTTCAACCATCACTGGTCAATTTCAGATTCATGGTATTGGGTATTGCCTTGGCGGCTCACTGTTGTCCGTCGCCGCGGCCGCACAAGCGAGAGACAACCGCAATCGCTTTAAGAGCCTGACCTTTCTGACGACACAAGTCGACTTTACTGAAGCCGGTGAACTGATGCTGTTCATCGATCAGGCTCAAGTAACCTTGTTGGAAGATATGATGTGGCACAAAGGCAGTCTGGATATGAAACAGATGCTGGGAGCCTTTCAACTGCTGCGATCCAATGATTTAATTTGGTCACGAGTGATCCACGAATATCTCATGGGGGAAAGGCCTCCAATCAATGATCTGATGGCCTGGAACACAGATGGAACACGTATGCCGTTCCGTATGCACAGTGAATATCTCAATCACTTCTTCCTACGCAATGAATTGGCCCAAGGTCATTTTGAAGTGGCTGGCGCCCCTGTCTCCATTACCGATATTCGTGCGCCGATTTTTTGTGTGGGAACAGAAACCGACCACATCGCTCCTTGGCGATCTGTCTACAAAATTCATTTGTTAAGCGATACCTCAGTTACCTTTATCCTCACTAGCGGCGGACACAACGCAGGTATCGTTTCCGAACCTGGACATCCCCACCGACATTTCAGGATGTCCAGTCGCAGCGATACCGACAGTTACTTGGATCCGGATCGCTGGTTCGATCAAACACAGATCTCCGAAGGCTCCTGGTGGCCAGCACTCTGCGATTGGTTACATAAAAAATCCGGCGCCTTTGCTGCGCCTCCAGAGATGGCTGCACCCGAAAAGCAACTTCCGATTCTGGAGGATGCACCAGGAACTTACGTGTTCGAGCGCTAGCGCTCGTTGGAGTGTGTCATGAAAAATGTGATAGAGAACCGTACCTGGAAGGAAATTGACATCGGCGATGTCGCCAGCGTCGAGCACTTGTTGACCATGCGGGATATACAACTGTTTGCCGTCATGTCCGGTGATGTCAATCCGGCACATCTGGATGCCGAATATGCTGCCAGCGACATGTTTCATGGAATCATTGGACATGGCATGTGGGGCGGCGCGCTGTTATCTACCGTCATGGGCACTCTACTGCCTGGCCCCGGTACGATATATCTCAGTCAAAGCCTTAAATTCGTGCGCCCCGTTAAAGTTGGCGACAGTGTTACTGCCACGGTCAGCGTGGTAGAGAAGCTCGACAATAATCGATTGCGGCTAACTTGTGAATGTACCAACCAAGAAGGACGACAGGTTATCACCGGAGAGGCCGTGGTTATTGCTCCCGAAGAGAAAATCAGTCGGCCACGGATCGCTTTACCTGACATTGAATTTAAAGACAACGAAGGCCGTTTATACAATGAACTGATGACACGTGCGCGCAGTCATCATCCCCTTTTAACGGCGATTGTACACCCTGTCGATGCAGCTTCACTGGAAGGCGCTTTGTCAGCAGCGAACGCGGAAATTATTGAGCCGGTCTTAATTGGTCCTGAATATAAAATACGCGCGATCGCTGAAGAGCTTGACCTAGATATTAGCCCTTACCGATTGATCGCCACGGAGCACAGCCACGAAGCTGCCGCCGTTGCCGTCAGAATGGCTGCCGCCGGTGAGGTCGGGGGCATCATGAAGGGGAAACTACATACCGATGAATTAATGGCAGAGGTCGTATCCAAGAATGGTGGACTGCGCACCGAGCGACGGATGAGCCATGTGTTTGCCCTAGATGTGCCCTCCTACCATAAACCCCTTTTTCTCACCGATGCTGCGATCAATATTCACCCTAATCTCGCCACGAAAAAAGACATTGTGCAGAATGCGATCGATTTGGTGCTCTCTCTGGGACACACAACCCCTAAGGTAGCTATTGTCTCTGCCGTGGAAACTGTCAATGAAGCCATTCCTTCCACTCTAGATGCAACCGCTCTTTGCAAAATGTCCGAACGAGGCCAGATAATCGGTGGTATCCTCGATGGCCCTCTGGGATTTGACAACGCCATTTCCACCGCAGCAGCGAAGGCCAAAGGCATCATTTCTCCGGTTGCCGGAGACGCCGACATTATCGTGGCACCAGATTTAGAGTCCGGCAATATGCTGTACAAACAAATCGGTTATTTGTTTGGTATCGATGGTGCTGGAATTGTTCTCGGTGCTAGAGTGCCTATCATTCTCACCAGTAGAGCCGCCGGTCCTGGTCCAACGCGCCTCGCCAGCTGTGCCCTGGGCCTACTCTACGCTCGATCTCACCTAGAAAAGCGGAGTCAACTATGAGCCAAGCCGTTGCTTCCCATACTGTCGTAACCTTCAATGTTGGTTCCTCCAATCTCAAGTATTCGGCCTGGGCCCTGCCCAATTTTACTTGTCAATTACAGGGTAAAATTGAGTTCAGCCGAACTCGTCCTATGCTAAAAGCGTTGGAAGAGTGCATCGAACTCATTCAAAACCAGAGCTCAACTGCCACCATTGATGTTATCGGTCATCGCGTGGTCCACGGTGGTGATCATTTTATTGAACCAACGCTAATAACAGATGAGATTATCAAAGAACTCCATCAACTTGATCCTTTAGCACCTCTGCATCTACCGGCAGAATTGAGTGCTATTGAGCACATGATGACACTTTTGCCCGGCATACCACACATTGCCTGTTTTGATACCGCCTTTCACGCCAGCTACAAAGAAGTTGCACGACGCTTTGGAATACCAAGTAAACTGCATGCTGAAGGCGTGAAACGTTACGGCTTTCACGGCCTATCCTACCAGTACTTAGCCAGTATGCTGTCTCATATTATTCCGCTACGTAGTAGAGAAAAAGTGATCGCCGTACATCTCGGCAATGGAGCCAGTGCCTGCGCGATGCTCAACGGTAAGAGTGTGGACTCTACGATGGGATTTACCGCACTAGATGGTCTTATGATGGGTACTCGCTGCGGCAGTTTAGATCCCGGAGTCGTACTACATCTCTGCCATGATAAAAACATGGCAACAGAAGACGTCCAGAATCTGCTCTACAAACAGAGCGGCCTCCTGGGTGTTTCGGGCATTAGTAACGATATGAGGGAGCTGCTCGTCAGTAGCAGCGATTCTGCCCGACAGGCTATCGAACTTTTTTGCTACCAAGCCGCTAAACAAATAAGCGCCCTCTTGCCGTCACTGGGCGGCTTGGACGCCATTATTTTTACCGCAGGAATTGGTGAACATTGCCCCGAGATTCGTCAAAATATCTGCGAACATTTGTCTTGGCTGGGTATTATTCTTGATGACAATAGCAACCAAAGTAATGCCGGCGAAATATCGACATTCCATAGCCAGGTCGGAATCTACGTTGCTCCAACCAATGAAGAAAAAATGATTGCCAAGCTGGCGAGCGATATACTTCCACCTCACGATGACGCGGTTAAACCAAAAAGCAATCATCGCGCAGGCAGACATCCACCCCTCTATTAAGGGCCGGCTATAAACTTAGCTAACGTTATGCAACCACGTTTTCGCAACACTGAACAGCCGACGACGCAGTATTATGGACGCAATGTCGACGGTATCCAGTGTAGCCCTAACAAACTGCCGGATATCAAAACTGAAAAAAACTAGCTATCGCTCGCTTCATCAAAGTGAGTACCAAAAGCGAAAAACTGAGAACTACAGAACCATTCATTGTTTACTTTTTGCCAAACAAATTGAATTTTATAAACTAAGGTTTCACCCGGCTCGACGGGCTCTATCGCACCGATAATATATTCAGACAAAGCATTCTCGGCAAGGCGTTGGATATGTTTACGATCAACCCGCCACTGATAAACACCGACGATATCTTTATAAAGCTGATAAATCCCGCTCTCTCCTTTCCAGGTCGAATCGTCACTACCGACAACCCAAGCATCCTGGGTATAGAATTGTTTGGCAATCTTTTCAGCATCACCTTCGTTATAGGCCTGTACCATCAATTCGTGTTTGTCATTAATGGCCGTTAATACATCCTCTGGTACATCATTAAGAACCAGTTGTTGGGTGTCAGTCACGCGAGATATCTCCTGGAGGTTTATGAGAATTACAAAGTAAAAGTCAATCCGACCGCACAAACTATCGTACGTTAGTTTTAATGCGGTAACTCAAAACACTGGTGTAGCCGACAGCACCACCTAAATCAAGTGATAAGAAAACGAGCAAGCAGATTTTAGCTATAGAGAATCAGAGGGCTGTAAACCTGCTGATTTAAAAATCGCGTCTACCACGGTTAGCGCTTCTTCCGTCAACTCTTCAAGCTGAGCCGGTTTCCCGTTCCAGTGATTCCATGAGTTCGCTCCATCCAGAATGGACATCACCAATGGCACTTTGGCTTTGGTGTTACCGTCGTACAGCTCACTGGCAGCAGTTTCATAAAGCTTTAAACATAAACGCAACCAGTATTGGACTTCTTGTCGAATATCAGGGTTAAGAAATTGACCAATTTTGTCGCTTGCCACCAATAAATCCCAAAGATCGTTTTCCGGGAGTTGTAATTGCCGAGTAAAATGAACGCGAACCATTGCATGAAGGAAGTCCCGAGCATTATCTGTTGGCCCGACCGCTTCGAGAACCGCAATACCAAAATTGTAGTAATGCCAGCGCAAACATGCCGATACAATCTCATCTCGCCCTCCAGCAAAATGAGAATAAATACTAGGTGCTTTCATGTTGAGCACTTTACCTAATTCCCGCATAGTAACCGCAGCATAGCCTTGGGTTGTTGCCAGTTTTAAGAACGCATTGAGAATATTCTTACGTCCATTGGTTAAATCCGACCAATCAAATTTTTCGAGGTGTTTTTCCAATTCCTGGCGCGCTAGCAGAATTCGTTTAGGCAGCGGCATGTCATTCTCCTAATCTTCCCGACCCCATTGTAGGTCTTTTTACGCCTTCACGATATATCCCAAACTCACAGCAGTAACTCTAAAGGCAGCTTTGCAACAACTAAACTCTTCCTTTGCTCTATGTTTATCATTATTCGCTACTTTGAAAATATTTTTCCAAAAGCCTTGTTCACGTATTTAACTAGGAAGAAACTAGAGTTAGCCTTAATGGTAATGACAAATAAGCCCGAGATCGATGAGTGGCATCAAACTCCGGCTCATCTGCAAGCTCAATCTTTTCGATGCGCTCGACGAAAACACTTAACGCCGCTTCTGCTTCTGCTCGACTTATAGCCTGACCGGCACAGGTGTGAGGTCCCGCCCCAAAACTCAAACTCTGTCCCGTCTGCGGTGGGCGGTCTGCTATCAACTCATCGGGATTAGGAAACACATCTGGGTCTCGATTGGCCGCATTCAATAAAAAACGTATACGAGACTTAGCAGGAATTGTTACTCCATGAATATCGATATCTTCGGTAGGAAAACGCACGACGGAGAGCTCCGGTGGATATAACCGGATCAGTTCATTGAGAATAGCTCGACGGCTCTCAGGCTGCTGATGATATAACTCAAAACACTCCGGAAACCTGGCAAAATGCTCTAGCGCTGAACCGATCAAATAAGAGGGATTATGGGGCCCTGATCCCCAGAACAAAGAAATACTTTGAATCATTTGCTCTTCAGACATCTCACCTTGATTTCTCAACTCCATCAAAGCATCCACCATACCATCGCCAGGATGCTTTTCTTTATACTTAATGAGCTTGAGAACTTGAGAGCGTAGATACTGAAACGCCTCTGCAGTGCGTTCGTCATCTTCTTTCGACGCACAAACACTAAGAGAGCGCATGGCCGTTAACATAGCAGAGAGCGCAGGAAAAGGTCCTTCCGTAGGCTCTGAAACTGGCACCTGCAATGCTTTACACATTGCTGCATGGGTCGGAACGACCGCGAGAGTATGATGCCCGTCGATGACATCACCAGGCTGATAAGAATCGAGAGCAGAGTGAGTCGCAGCAATGGCAGCCTCTACCCATTCCTTATTTTTAGCGGGAGTAAACCAACGATTAAAGACTCTCCGCGCTTGCGTATGATCAGGTGGATCCATGCCGAGCACTGTGTCGCCAAGTGCTGACCACGCCGTCGGCGGAACCCAGTCTGGCTCCACAATACTCATCGAAGGTAAACGCAAATATTTGGCGATATCGTCAAAACGAGACAGGATGTAAGTGCCATCATCCATCAAATAGAGAGGCTTATCTTGTTGTAGTTTCCGCAACCAAGGGTAGGGATTGCGAATAAATTCATCATTTGCCCAGGGCAAATAATCTTCGTTACCTTGAGCACCTCGCATACCTCTACATCCCTCTCACCGGTTTTACTTCTCGTTCACTAAAGAAAATGCAGTATCCACACGTTGAAAGCTTTTCAGGTCCCGAAAATTCCCAGTTAAAAGGCACTCGACCAAAAGCTCGCTAACGTTCGTTAGGGTACTATGGTTCGAACCATAACGAAGCGTAGAGAATTAATCAAGCACAACTCCTGCCCAACCCTTTACGCGAATTCCTTACGCTGGCTTACGCCCAAATATCATCGCTAGACATTGGAGACCGCGACATCAAGAAAAGACAAGTAATTTATTAGTCTTCGCTACCCCGAGCCTCTATCAAAAGAACGGGTTAAATTCCATTCAAACGGTGTCACTAGTCGCTTATTATCGATAAAATGCCCGGCTTACAGTGTGCCGCCTCAGTAACTTTCAAAAATGCCACTAGATAGCAACACCTCTCTTCTCGTACTCGGAGCATCTCGCGGTGGCACGACGTTAATCACAGCTGCTCTGGGTAGCCACCCAGATATTGCTATGCTAGATGAAGAGTTTACCGGGGCTGTCTTCCACGTCACAGGAGGTAAAATTCGGGGCAATAAACTCTGTGTGCCTAATCAATTGGAATGGTCAAAGCGCTACTACCCTTGGTACTGCTTGGTCAATTTCAGCGGTTTTCTACGTAAAAAAATGTTTTACAACCGTATTCCCCGCAGCGAACTAAGCTTGTTGGATTATCTTGAGCGAGGCCCTGTGCAGCCGGTGTGTATCGTCAGAAATCCTGATTCCGTTATTAGCTCGATCATTAAACGCGAGAGGCGCAGAGCCAAGTTTGCCGCGTATCGCTGGCAGCGTTGTATTGAGCTAATCACCCAGTTAGGCAAAGAACATCAGCATCACAAAAATCTATTGCCACCTGCCGTACTTTCATTTGAAGGTCTTCTAGAACGCCCGCAAGCAACCTTGGAGAATCTATGTCAATTTATCGAGCTACCCTTTGCTACCGCCATGCTAGATGCTCCCGCGAGAAACGTTCGTTATACGGGCAACGGATTCGATAAAAACAAGATCACCAGTGAGAGCGATCAAAATTTTCATCACCTACTGTCTGATCAATCGATAAAACGCTATGAAGCCTTACTAGCGAAGGATTTAAGTAAAGTTCGCCCCTAGATCTTCCATCAAATATTGGGCAGCTAAAGACTCAAATGGTGATGGGCAACTTGACGGTCTCCTTAATTTCTTCCATCACCACGAAACTGGTTGAATCCTGAACTCCGGGAATGTTCAACAGACGATCGCCCAAAAAGTGACGGTAGGCATTCATATCCGCAACACGCGCTTTGATCAAATAATCAAAATTGCCCGCGACGAGAAAACACTCCTGTACCTCGTTTAATTCCAGCGCCCGGTGTTTAAATTCTTCGAACACATCCTGCGCGGTTCGATTGAGGCGTATCTGAACCAACACGATCAGTCCCAACTGCAATTTGGCAGGATTAAGAATGGCTTGATAGGCGCTGATATACCCTTCTCTCTCCAGTCGCTTCACCCGCTCTTTACAGGGCGTGGTGCTCAATCCGACCCGTCGAGCCAATTCTGCATAAGAAAGACGGCCATCCTCTTGCAGAAATTTCAGAATGCGCCGATCGATACGGCTCAATTTCTCAAAATCACTATTGACATCCAGCAAATTCTACTCATCTCCGTAACAGTGGAATTCAGATTACAACCGCACTTGAACAGTCGATTCAACCACATATTAAATATTTTAATAAATATAAAACTATTTTTTTTACTTTAAAATGGTCGAATCAACAAATTCAACAAGGTTTTCAGTTATGCTGATCGGAGTCCCCAAGGAAATTAAAGCCCAAGAATATCGCATCGGAATGACCCCGGCCGGGGTCCAAGAGTGCGTCAATCATGGCCATTCAGTCATGATCGAAAAAGATGCCGCCCTGCGCATCGGCTTTACCAATGAAAACTACCTGGAAGCAGGTGCGCAGATTATCGACAGCGCTGAAGAGATCTTTGCTCGCGCCGATATGATCGTGAAAGTAAAAGAGCCTCAGCCCCAGGAATGTCGCCAGCTCCGTCACGGACAGCTGTTGTTTACCTATTTGCATCTGGCTCCAGACCCAGAGCAAACCCATCTGCTGTTGGATTCCGGCGCTGCCTGTATCGCCTATGAAACCGTAACGTCACCACGTGGTGGACTGCCTTTGTTAGCACCAATGAGTGAAGTCGCAGGCCGTTTGGCCGTAGAAGCTGGCGCCTACCATTTGCACGTAAGCCAAGGTGGCAACGGCACCCTTTTGGGCGGGGTTCCCGGCGTTGAACCCGCTCGCGTGCTGATTATTGGCGGCGGTGTCGTCGGCTTAAATGCGGCCAAGATGGCGACCGGTCTCGGCGCCTCAGTAACCTTGGCGGATAAATCCATTGATCGTTTACGCGAATTGGACAATCTTTTCGGTGCTCGCATTCAAACGGTTTACGCCACCGACCAATCCATCGCTCGCCTTGCTGTTGAAGCTGACTTGGTCATTGGCGCCGTCTTGGTGCCAGGTGCATCGGCGCCGCGTTTGATTTCTCGCGACCTGGTCTGCAAGATGAAAAATGGTGCCGTCATGGTGGATGTGGCCATTGACCAGGGAGGCTGTTTTGAAACCAGCAAGGCAACCACACACAAAGAGCCGACCTATGTTGTCGACGGCGTGGTGCACTATTGCGTAGCCAACATGCCAGGAGCTGTTGCCAGAACCTCAACCCTGGCACTGACCAACGCAACACTGTCTCACGTTCTGAACATTGCAGATCGAGGATTTGCGGGTGCTGTTGCAGCAGATGCCCATTTGGCGAACGGCGTTAATGTCTACGAAGGCAAGCTGACCAACCAGGCCGTCGCAGAGTCTTTGGGGCAGACCTTTCACCCCCTTGCAAGCCTATTGAGCTAACGTTTTGCAGGCCGACGTATTAACCGTCGGCCTGTATCTCTTCCATCCGTCAAGGCGCAGTCTTACGTGTCAATTTTGCAGCGCCTTTTACCAGATCGAGCAACTCCAATTGCCAACCGGAATGTTCGGCAGCCCAGCGACGGGCAATTTCCGCCTCTGACGGACGCTTGCTGTCGTCGAGCAAAACGACAGCCGTATCACTGAACTTCTGCGCAAAGAACGGCATCGCTGGATAGCGAGCGAGATCACCACTGACCTTTGGCGGGCCATCGACGATCAAGAAATCAATGGCGGGCACCTCGGGAATAACCTCCAAATCATACCAATGCTGCTGTGGCTGGTCTGGTAAAGGCTTCAAGGGAGCCACGGTAATCGTCACCCAGTCCGACAAACCCGCGTCGTCGATCATGGCCTGTGTCTTTGCCGCGTAGATCGCATCGTTTTCAATGCTGTGCACATGCCCCTGGCCGTTCATTTGTAAGCAGCGAGCAACCACCAAGGTCGATGCACCGGAACTGCATTCAACCACAGTCTGAGGCTTGCGTTTCAAGGTTTCACGGGCAATGACCAACAGCAAGTCTGAATAGGCAGCCCAGCCTGACAACGCCGGCAACCCCGTTCTGATATCCAGCAAACGCACAAGATCTACATAGGCCTGTAAACGACAGTAGATTGCCTCTGACTGCCGATTCGATTTGCGCAGGGATTTCTGCATATCGACCAACAACCAGACGACCCCGAGTAAACTTAACAGTATGAGAAAATCCACAAAGGACATCAGGTTCATCATGAAAGGCTTTTCCTGTCGATTGCTCGTAAATTCGCGCACTGCTGGTTAGCAGGAATTGTTGTTCTTATTATCCCAACAGCAGTCGCTCAAGGTTCACGCTGATGGCGCGTTAAATATCTCGGTTTCAGTTCAGAGGCCGCATTCTACCCTGTGATTCCTGACAATTGCAGGCTTGAAGGTGATAAATCAGTGAAAACCTTAGGCCACAGAGAACTTTTGCCTTTGCTGTTCAGATTTGACATGATGCTTACGACCTGATGGCAACGAAGACACGTGACCACACGATCATCCGTCTTGTGTCGCCACCTTGTCGCCAATTGCGCTTACTGCACAATTGGCCTCCTCTTACCCATGTACCGACGCAATCCCCGTCTCATCTTGTGTTGTTAACTCGCTGAGAAAATTCCATGATCATTCATCAACGCCTGCAGACCAATAACCGAGGCGAAGACTACTTTGTTGGCGATATACACGGAGAAGTGGACCGTTTGATCGACGCCCTGGCATCGGTCAATTTCAACCCATCAAAGGACCGCTTAATCAGCACAGGCGATCTGGTCGATCGAGGTCCGGACAGTCAAAAAGCGCTCAATTTACTCAGGGAGCCCTGGTTTTTTGCCGTGCGGGGCAATCACGAACAGCTCATCCTCAACCGTCATCGTGGCAGCCAGGAAGAGCGCGATGTCACCTGCTCCCTCCACGAACTTCACGGCGGCCTCTGGTACAGTCAATTAAACGATGCGAGCCAACAACAGGTGCGCGCGCAGATCGACACTCTGCCGCTATCCATCAGCCTGACGACCGACCGGGGAAACGTGGGTGTCATCCACGCAGGTTGGCACTTGCATTGGTCCGACCTGTACACCCCCGAACATCTCCCCGAAGACGATGTAAAAATGGGCATGTGGATGCGCCATGGCAATGCCGCCATGCAGGCCTCAGTCTCCGGTATCGACCTATTGGTGGCAGGCCACCAGAACGACCGCTCGCCGCGACGTACTGGAAACCAATTCTGGATAGATACCCTACTCAAAGGTGGCTATTTGACCCTGGTCAGCAGCCAGACGCTCTGGGATTGGTATGACCGCAAGGACGGTCTGTTTGAATGATCTGACACAAGATGGCCATTAGCGTATTTTGCACGAGGAATGCAGATTTTACCGGGCGAAATGCCTATAATTGCGGCCACACCAGCAGATCAGTTTGTTTTTCTCGAATTTTGTCCATACTGAACAATAACGTAAGTGCCAATTCGCGCGCTCGGTTGGTTTTGTGCGCCTAATATCGGTCGAGCAGAACCCACAGCGACAGTTGGCATGCAATGTGTAGTTCGCTGACAGAGTTTAGCGGCAGGATCCGCGCCGAAGGCTTGACCTACGAATGTAAGTCAAAAGATGTGAGCAAGACCTCTCTGCTACCGAATTATTTTTCATATCCAGAAGTCAGGGTGTAGGTAAGATGGCCAGAAGTCGTAAAAAACGCAACGTCGCTGAGCAGGTCGCAGAAATCGCCATGCTCTCTCCTCAAATCATGTTCATGCGGTCTTTTTTGATCGCGACGGGCGGACTACCGCCATCCGCGAAAGTCCAAAAAGAAGTCCTCAGTATGACCAGCGAAAAAGTGATTTTTCCCTCGCAGGCGGTACTGACCTTTTGGCTGGAAACGGCCAAATCACCGTATCTGCTCAGTTTTGCAATGGCCAGCGATCTCTACAATATTTGCTTAAACCCCAAAGGCCGCAAAAAACAAAAACTGATGGGACATACCATTTCCACAACCCATACGATTTTGCAAAAAAGCCTGCATCCAATCCATCATCGGGTGACCAGCAACGCCGACCGCCTCAATCGACGTCGCGCAGCCTAGTAGGCTGTTGATTTTCTCAATATGCAGTGTCTCTACGGTAGTAAAAACAGGCTTAATAGTTAGCCTGTTTTTTTGCCGTTCTAGGCCCGACTTAAAAACGAAAATCAATGACGGGTTAGACGTATTACTCCGCCTCTGTCTCGCGGCTGAGTTGAGCGGCATGAATACCGGCTATGCGCCCGAGGGTTACCGCCGTTGACAGTCCCATGGCAGGCAGGTATCCCCAGTGCGCAGGGCCAGAGACCGATCTCGCCGCCCCGCCACCCGCGAAGACATTGGGTAGCGGCGAGCCATCCTCTCTGACAACCCGCGCCTCACTGTTGATCTGCAATCCCCCTTGGGTGTGATAGATGGCCCCGACGACTTTCAACGCTCGCAAATTGCCATGGGGAGGCAAATCCTCATTCCAGACACGACCAAACGTATCGGGTTCACCACGCTCGCGGGCAGACTCCGCCGCCGCCAAAGTGGCTTTCAGAGAGGCGATGGGTACTTGAATTTTCTCGGCTAACGCCTCACAACTTTCCGCAACGCGTGGCGCCTTGAGTTCATTTAATTGCTGGGTTTCAGGCACGTAGGCGACCTTGTCTTCGATCCGCTGATCGTAGATTACCCACACAAAATCCGCCTGCTGCTGCATGACGGGTTGTACGACACCTGCGATGTCCTCAGTTTCATCCACAAAGCGTTCGCCCTCACAATTGATGAGAATACCTCCATTGATCAGGACATTGGGCGGCACCGAAACACCTTGGGGTTCTGTGAGCATACCGTAGCCCTGGTAGGCACCCATATCACCCAGCGCCGCGCCCAGCTCGAGCCCCACCTGGACAGCAATTCCCTGACTGCCCTCATGGCCATTGTTGCGCCCCTCTGCCATTTCAGGAATGTACTGCGCCAGCAACTCGTGGTTAGCCGCATAGCCACCAGAGGCCAAAATCAATGTATCGCACCCAACCAATTCCACTTCGCCATCGGGTCGCACCAGAGATACGCCAATAACGCGTCCTTCCGCGTTGCTGTGAACCTTGTCGAGCCTAGCCCCGAGCAACGCATCAACGCCGGCTTCTGCCAGCCGCTGATGCAGCAGATCCAACATATCCTGACCGCTATGCCCATGCCAGCCGTGTACCCGATAGGTGGAATTGCCGTAACCGGGCCGAAACCCCGTATCCAGAGCCCAGGGCATCTTTAAACTGTCGACCATCCAATCGACGGTTGCACCAGAGTGATCGGCAATAATACGAGCGGCGACCGGATCCGCCTGATCACGAGTCTTTTCCATGATGTCTCGATACAACTGATCTGGCCCATCCGCAATCCCGTTGTCCACTTGCGAACGGGTGCCTGCGGCACAAATCAGCCCCTGAGACATGCCGGTGGAGCCCATCGGACGACTGTCCTGCTCGACCAAAAGGACTTCCGCCCCTTCCTGTGCAGCCGCCAGAGCGGCAATACATCCACAGGCACCGCCGCCAATAACCAGCACGGGAATCGTGAATTCAAAGGTCTCTGTGCTCATAATTACTTTGCTCCTGGGGCTTTCATGGCAAACAAGAAAAACGCAGCTGATGAAGTGTTTCGGAATCGCTGGCAACCCCCGACTCTAGCGAATTACGGTCATTTGAGCCTTGATAATTGTCATTGGAATCAATTGCTTGAATGCACCAACCAGGTTATTTATCCTCCTGCCACCGCCTTGCCGCATTGCTACGGACCTCAGTCTCTATGGAAGTCGCCATTCCCGCCGCCATTCGCTCTTTATCATCCAGCGGTGCGGCCGTTAAGTCTCTCAGCGCCTGGTGGCGCAAATCGAAAGGTGATGCGCGGGCATTGCTTGGTGAGATGAAAGAAAACCTGATTTATCTGGATCTTGTTGCGGACGACGGTGTGCCTTTGGCCGATGTCGTCGAAAAGCTTGCCCTCACGGAATATAAACGATTGGCCAAAGAAGGTTTCAACTTCAACAAGCTGAAGAAGGCGACGATAGAACCCTACCCATCGCTGCAGGGCACTGACCTTGAGGCCTGGGGAGGAAAATCGACAGAGGACCTCATCAACAGCATTTACGACAAGCTCACCGATCTGACACTGCGCTTTCCCCACGTCGAAAATCATCGCCGCTATCGCTGGTCTGTGCGCGTGAATAACATCCGTAAGCGCCTCTGGCTTCTGCTGAGGCATATCGAAGACTAGCGCGGCTGCCATCGCCCCAATACCGTCACGCCACATCCGCCATCCCGGCTGACATCCTGGTAAAACCTGCCAATTGCCGGTTCTCGTCTAGACTATGGGTATAAAACGTCTATACAACGTCGCGAACGTCGTTTGAATCAACGAAAACCGCCACCAGGATGTCTTCAATGAAAGACCTTTCTCTAAAAATAAAGCTGCTGATCCCGACCATCATATGCCTCGTGATTATGGTTGGTTCAATGCTTTGGCTCAGCGTATCCAGCTTGAGAGCCAACATACAAGAGACCTTGAATCGCGATATTCATCTATTCGCAACCTCCTTTGCAGAAAGCATTGAAGACTGGATCAGTGACCGGCGCAACAGTCTTAAGCAATTGACCGAGGTATTGCCAGCGAATCCCGATGTTCCACCACACATATTTCTAGATCTTGTCACCCAAGGGCTTGACCTTTCACTTGCCTATATGGGAACGGAAGATGGTGACATGTATCGCAACAACCCTAACCTGAACCCGGAAGGTTACGACCCGCGCGTCAGATCCTGGTACAAGGGGGTGATGGCAAACCAGGACAGCTTCATCACGTCACCCTATACCTCGGCCAGTACAGGAGACTTGGTCATCACCATTGCCGAACCCATCTTCAAAAACGGCCGCATTACCAGTGTTGTCGGCGGCAATGTGACACTCGATACCCTAACCCAAAATGTGAACGCCCTCGATGTGCCCGGCAATGGCTATGCCATCCTGATCGATGAAAACAACAAGCTGGTTGCCCACCCAGACGCCAGTTGGCAACGCAAACCCGCGGCCGACTTTTCACCCAATTTCGCCCCGGATAAACTGGCTGAGCTGACGCAGTCCGCCAATTTGGTCATCAAAGACGTCGCCAATAAAGAGAGCGCCTTACATGCGGTCAACGTTCCAGGCACTGGCTGGACGATGGTTCTCGTCATGGACAACGGCGTATTGATGGCGCCGGTGCGCAAGCAGCTGATGGTACAATTGGGTACCGCCGTGGTGATCATCGGTGCCGCCATTGTCGTTCTTCTGGGGTTGTTTAAAGTCGTGTTTCGAGGCCTTGAAGGCCTATCGCAAACCCTCAACGAAATTGCCAGCGGCAGGGGCGACTTAACCCGTCGCCTACATGTGGACAGCAACGACGACATCGGTCGCCTGTCATCCAGCTTTAATCGCTTTGTCGAGCAGTTGCACGGCATTATTTCGCGCCTGGTGTCCGCCTCGGAAGAACTTAACAATCAGGCAAATAACTCCGCGAAATCCGTGGATCAACAACTCAGCCGCGTGCAAAGACACAAAACGGAAATCGATATGGTTGCCAACGCCGTCAGAGAGATGGCCACGGCTACCCAGGAAATTGCCGCCAACGCTGAACGCACGCGAGGAGCCGCCCTACAAACGGTCGACCTGAGCAAATCCGGTGTCGACATGGTGGGTAAAAGCCAGGAATCCATTAAAACCCTGGCGGAGGAAGTCAGTTCCGCCAGCAGTATCATCGCTGAGCTAAACCAGCACGCACAGAAAATCACGTCGATTCTGTCAACGATTACCGGTATCAGTGAACAGACCAATCTGCTGGCGCTTAACGCCGCCATCGAAGCCGCCCGCGCCGGTGAACACGGCCGAGGCTTTGCGGTGGTTGCCGATGAAGTTCGCCTTCTCTCCAGCCGGACTCACGACTCCACCAAAGAAATCGAAACGATGATCAGCGCGCTAAGCAGCGCGACGCACCGAGCCGTCGTCTCTATGGACAAAGGCGCCGAACTGGCCTCGCTCAGCGTTGCCGATGCCGCCGAGGCCAACAACAGTCTGGTTAAAATTGGCGAAGCCATCGATACCATTAACGACATGGCGGCACAAATTGCTTCTGCCGCTGAAGAACAGGCCGCTGTCACTATCGAGATTAATCGCAATACCGACATCATTAAAAGTGTGGGTGAAGAAATGGCGGGTGAAAGCCAAAATGCGAGTGCCGCAGCCTCACGACTGCGTGAATTGGGGGGCCGAGTCCACGAGGATATTTCGCGCTTCACCATTTGAGATCATTGTCGCCCCGCCAAGCGGGGCGCTTCCCCTTGTCTCTTGTCCCCACCTACTTTATTGTGCCGCCCTCCTGCTGCAATCCAGCACTTCTTTTTTGTTAATGTGATACCGATTTCCCATGAGTGAATTTCCTCCCTGCCCCGAATGTTCGTCCCCCTACACCTATCACGATGGTAGCCATCTGATGTGCCCCGAATGCGGCCACGAATGGAATCCTGAACAGGCTGACAACGCGACCGGAGCAGAATTTCTCGACAGCAACGGCAATGTGCTCGCTGACGGTGACACCATCACCGTGATCAAGGATCTAAAAATCAAAGGCAGCTCCCAGGTGGTTAAAGTCGGCACCAAAGTGAAAAATATTCGTTTGGTGGATGGCGACCACAACATCGACTGCAAGATACCCGGTATCGGCGCCATGAAGCTTAAATCGGAATTTGTCAAAAAGGTTTAGAGCACCACGCCTCAATGGACAGAAAACTGTCAGGGTTTGTCTTCATTATTCGTCATTAACTCCGTCGAACTCCGCAACGCGCGGAGAGTCGAAGTCCCTTATGGCTGATCGCTCCGCACCCAGTAAGTGTGCGGATCAGGCGGGACAATCGTACCTTTATACCAGGAATGAGTTTATGCAGAAGACACTACTGGCCAGCACAATACTTGCGCTGACATTGGCGGGTTGCACCACGAATAATACATCGCCCGAGCAGACAGACACCGCTAAAACACCCATTGAGAATGCCGCGATGACGTCAAACCCCTTCGCTCAAGAAAGTACGCTCGACTACAAAACCCCTGACTTCAGTAAAATTTCTGTCGCCGATTACGAACCCGCTTTCTCCACGGGTATGGCAGAACATCAGCAAGAGATTGCCAGCATTGCCAGCAATCCCGATGCGCCTACCTTCGCCAATACCATTGAGGCGATGGAAACCAGCGGGCAATTACTGAATCGTGCTACGACCGTGTTTTTCAGCATGTCTGGCTTGATATCAAATCCGGAATATCAGCGAATAGAAGCGGAATTTGCACCAAAACTTAGTGCCCACCAAGACGACATCTACCTCAACCCGGAACTCTTTGAACGCATCAAAGCCCTTCACGAGAACAGAGAAGACTATGAGGGCGAGCAACAACGGCTGATCGACATCTACTACAAGGAATTCGTCCGCGCCGGTGCCGATCTCGACGACACAGCCAAACAGCGCCTGCGTGAAATCAACAATCGCATGGCCACACTGACGACCCAGTTCTCTCAAAACCTGCTCAAAGCCTTCAGTGACGAGACCATTCTGGTGAGCGACAAAGACGAACTGAAGGGCTTGTCTGAAGACGATATTGCGGGCCTTAAAGCCGCCGCAGAGAAAGCCGGTAAAACGGGTTATCAGATCACTCTCGTCAACACCACGCGCCAGCCGATACTCAGTCAATTGGAAAACCGCGCGCTGCGTCAAAAAATTTGGGAGACCTCCGCCGAGAGAGCCGAATCGAATGACCCGCTGGTAAAAGAGCTGGTAGCCCTGCGGGCCGAAGAAGCAAAACTGCTGGGTTTCGATACCTGGGCAGGCTATGTCCTCGACGATCAGATGGCTAAAACGCCTGATGCGGTTTACCGAATCCTTGATGATCTAGCCCCCAAAGCCGTCGCCAAAGCGCGGATGGAAGCCGACGAAATTCAGGCCGCCATAGAGGCCGATGGCCAGAATTTCACCCTAGAGCCCTGGGATTGGGCGTATTACGCGGAAAAAGTACGCAAAGCCAAATACGATTTTGACGAAGCGGCCATTAAACCCTATTTCGAACTCAATAACGTGCTCGAAAACGGCCTGTTCTTCGCCATGGAGAAATTGTACGGCATCACCTTTAAAGAACGTGCCGATCTTCCTGTTTGGCAAGAAGACGTGCGCGCATTTGAAGTGTTTAATGCCGATGGCAGTAGCGTTGGGCTGTTTTACTTCGATCCCTACGCCAGAGAAGGGAAACGTGGCGGTGCGTGGATGAGCTCCTACGTCACACAGAACAAACTCGCCGGTGACAAGCCCGTCGTCTACAACGCGTTGAATATCCCCAAGCCCGCCGAGGGCCAGCCGACGCTCTTGACCTTTGATGAAGTCACCACCCTGTTTCACGAGTTCGGCCACGCCGATCACGGCCTGTTTTCCGATGTGACCTATCCGTCCGTCGCCGGTACAGCAACCCCCAGAGACTTTGTAGAGTTTCCGTCCCAGTTTAATGAAGATTGGGATATCAATCCCGAGGTCATGGCGAATTACGCCAAGCACTACCAAACCGGCGAGCCGATTCCCCAGGCACTGCTGGAAAAGATGATGGCGGCAAAAGACGCCAGCAGCGGCTTCGATACCACCGAGTATCTCGCAGCCGCCATTTTGGATATGGAGTACCACTCCATAGCCGCGGATGAGCCGGTCACCGATACAGCGGCCTTCGAGAAAGCGGCTCTGGCAAAACACGGACTCGATTATGCCCCGGTGCCGCCGCGCTACAAATCTCTGTATTTTAGCCACGTCTTTGCCGGTGGTTACTCTGCGGGTTACTACGCCTACCTGTGGACCGAAGTGCTGGCCGCTGATGCCTTTGCGTACCTGCAAACCCGCGGCGGACTGAATCGCACCAATGGCGACGATTTCCGCGAGGCGATTCTGTCGATCGGCAACAGCAAAGATCTGATGAAAGCCTACACAGAGTTCCGCGGCCAGGAACCCAGTGTCGATGCTCTTTTGGTTCGCAAGGGTCTGGCAGAATAACAGCCTGATTGCACTCTACTGAACACCTCTGAGCGTCAGTGCCGAAGATCCACGCCATTCCTGTCGTGGATCTTCGCGCACCAACTCAACGTCCTGAGCACCAAGGAGAACAAACGTGAAAGTGATCATCTTTGGTAATTCAGGATCGGGAAAATCAACCCTTGCCCATCACTTGAGCCACCAGCACGCCCTGGCGCATCTGGATCTCGATGGATTGGCCTGGCTGCCCACAGAACCGCCCGAGCGTCGCCCGTTAGAGGAATCAAAGCGTGATATTCAGGCGTTTATCGACACGTCCCCTGACTGGGTTATTGAAGGTTGCTACACCGACTTGTTGGACATGGCGCGACCCGCCGCAACGGATGCCTACTATATGGACTTATCCGTCGAACTCTGTCTTACAAACGCCCGACAGCGTCCGTGGGAACCGCATAAATATCCGTCGAAATCGGCACAGGATAAAAACCTGGCCATGTTGGAGCGTTGGATCGCCGACTACCCTCACCGCGATGATAACTGTTCACTGACGGCACACCGTCAGCTTTTTCAACGCTGCGCCAACATCAAGCGACATCACCTCACGAGTCCGCCTGACCTTTAGGGCAGCGTTAAACACGCATCCAAAAAATAATGGACGGTTTGCCGGATATCCGTCATGGTATCGGCATCCAAACTGTCGAGCGCCAGGTTTCTCAGCAATCTCTCGCGGCAGGTTAAAAATCCCAACACCTGAGAAAAAAATACGTGCTCGCGAACTCGACATTCTCGCCCCGTCACAGGCAATTTAGCGGCAACGGCAATCAATTGGGTTGCGATCTCCTGATGCCGTTTAATTCTCTGATAAAAGACATTAAACGCCTCACCGGGATGGGCGTGAACACGCCCAATAAAGCTGACCCAGGACTTGGGTTCTTCACCCACTAAAATAAGATCAACCATGCGATCCACCAAACGATGCATCGCATCAATAGCAAAGGCTGCGTCCACACGATTCTCAGCAAATGCCCCTTCGAAGGCATCAATGAGATCGACAAAAAGTTCGTGCATGCGACGGCCAATATAATCCGCGACGGCGAGGTACAAACCTTCTTTGCTGCCAAAGTAATAGGGAATCGCAGCGACATTCGCACCGGCTTTTTCAGCCAGAGCTCGAGTACTGGTCGCATCCAGCCCATGGCGGCCAAAAAGCTCCAAGCCTGCCATCAGTAAGGCGTCACGTCGTCCCCCAGTTTGTACTGGCGTCGCAGAGTGATGGGGCAAATCGGGTTCAGGTGAAGAGTCAGTCATCGTTAAAGGGTTTCAATAATGTAAGCTCCAACCTCTGCCCACTTGTTGATGTTCAATCGTCGACACGCCTGCTAGGCTCTACGGGCCAGCAGCAGTGAGTAGAGAACTGGCGTCACCCCCAATGTCAGCACAGTGCCAACAGCCAAGCCAAACGCTATCACAGAGGCCATTCCAAAAAACAGCGGATCCCGCGTCAAAATCAGCGGCAATAAACCGAGGATGGTGGTGACGCTCGTAATGACAATGGGCCGTAAACGCCGCACACTGGCTGATTTTACCGCATCCATCACCGGTGCCCCTTCACTGCGTTCAATATCAATGCGATCAATCAGAACAATGGCGTTGTTTACGATAATACCCGCCAAGGCATAGAGCCCCAACATCACCATAAATCCGAAATTGGCTTGCATAAAAAACAAACCAGCGGCAGCACCGATCATCATCAGAGGAATCGTCAACAAGACAATCAGCGTGCGCCGTAACGAATTAAACTGAGCCAGTAACAGCAGCGCAATGACACCGAGACAGAGCGGCATATTCCCCTGCAAGGCGCCTTGAGCCTCGGCAGAATCGGCAACCACGCCGTCGTATTCCAACGTATGCGAAGGCGGCAGCTCGGCGCGGATTTCGTCCAGTCCGGCTTGCAGCAAAGGTACCATGGATTCGGCCGTAATTTGAGAATTACGAGCTTCAATCGTAATTGTGCGAAACAGATTTTCACGAGCGATACGGGCGTAGTTGTTTTCAAGGGTGACATCGGCAATCTGCATCAAGGGGACCGGACTGTCACCGCCGGAGGCGTAGATGTTCACATCGTAAATCCGAGACAGGTCAAACCGTTCCTGATCGCTGGCGCGGATTTCAATGGGAATCAGATCATCGCCTTCACGCAGCTCGGATATGGCCTCTCCGGAGAAATAACGCTGTAAACTCAACGCGACATCGGTAGAGGTCACCCCTGCTCTCAAGGCGCGCTGCTGGTCCACATTCACTTTGATTTGCGTGATGCGATTTTCCCAATCATTGCGTATGTCGATAACGCCGGAAATGGATTCCAACAGTGTGCGTATTTTAGCGGCAGTGGCGTAGAGATAATCCGCATCCGGCCCTTTGATTTGAATTTCCACTTTTGAAGAATCGCTAGGGCCTAAAAACATCTTACTCGGCCTTACATTGAGATTGGGGAATTGCTCCGCGAACAATGCCCGTACAGCAGAGATGGTTGCCTCACTGTGCTCCAACGCGTCGATATTCAATACCGCGAATGCCTTGCTGTCTTCCGGATCGATGGGATTGAGCGACAACACAAAACGCGGCCCCCCGAAGCCGCCATAAGCAGCGTGACTTTCGACGTAAGGGAAACGCTCCCGATCTTCGAATGCCTGCAACACTTGCTGAAGTTGACGGTCGGTTTCGCGCATGGAAGAACCTGCGGGCAGGTCAATATTCACAAGCACCTGAGAGCGATCGGAATCGGGAAAGAACTTCTGCGGCGTGTGAGCAACAACCACAATAGCCCCCACCAGAAGTAACAGCATGCTGGCTAAAAAACGTTTTGGACGTGCCAATATACGCGTCAACACATAAAGATAAGCAGGATTGGCACGATCAAACAAGCGATTGATGCGCTGCTCCATACCCTCTTGGTTTTTTGGTGGCAGACGCACAAACCGATAACAGAGCAGTGGCGTCACCGTTAATGCAATCACCCAGGACACCAGCAGAGCAATTAAAATCACCTCCGAAATCGACCGGGTATACTCCCCAGCCACATGCTCAGCCAGCATAAACGGCAAGAACACAAGAATCGTAGTCAACGACGAACTCAACAATGGTAACGCCAAGGTCTGTCCGGTATTCCGCAACGCGTCCAGTCTTGCTTCGCCCTCTTCCAATCGACGCTTAAAGTCTTCAGCAATCACAATCCCATTGTCGACCAGCAACCCAAGCGAAATGACGAGGGTTGCCAAACTCATGCGTTGGAGATCGATATCGGTAAATTTCATGATCGACAAGGTCAACAGCATTACCGCGGGCACAATCGCTCCGACCACCAACCCCGTGCGCAAGCCAAGAAACATGACCACCACAGCGATAACAACCGCGAGAGTTTCCAGAACATTGGCACTGACCCCGTAGACTGCATTGGCCACCTGATCAGCCTGTCGCGTTGCAATATCCAGGGTCATCCCCGCAGGCAACAATTGGCGCTGCTGCTCTATCACCGCTTCAAGTCGAGGGGAATAATCGAGAATGTTGTAATGCTCATTCATGGCAATGGCGAACATGATGGCCGGCTTGCCATTGAAATAGGCCGTTTGATAAGGGGGATCGATCAACCCACGGCGAATCTGAGCGATATCCCCCAAGCGAACGCTTTCCTCACTGTCAGGAATCGACAGCAATGTGTCTTCAATCGCCTGCTCTGACGCAAAATTGCCGGTGGGCTCAATAATAAATGACTGCCCCTGCACATCGATGGTGCCGCCTGGACGAATGATATTGCGTTGCTGTAACGCCGTAATGAGCGCGTCTGGGGCCAGCCCTAAATGTGCGAGCCTGGCATTGGACGCCTGTATGTAAATGCGCTCTTCCTGTGCGCCCAGCAGATCAACTCGCTTGGTGCCATCGACCGAATACAGTAGGTCGCGAATATGTTGTGCCTGATCAAACAGCTGCCCCATGGTAAACCCGGCATCACCACTGAGTGCCAGCGTCAATACGGCGACATCACCAAAGTCATCGTTGATGGATGGTGTTAGGGTTCCCTCGGGCAGCTCTCCGGAAACGCCGTCCACCTTGTGACGAACTTCATCCCAGATTTGATCGAGATCGAAATACCGGTCAAACACTTCCGCGTGAATGATCGATACCCCCTGCATGGACACCGAACGAATTTCTTCCAGTTCTGGAACCTGACGAATGGCCTCCTCAATTCGCTTGGTAATCAGCAATTCAACCCGATCTGCCGGAAGTCCGGGATACTGGGTAGTAATCACCGCTTCGCGAATGGTGATGGTTGGATCTTCTTTGGCCGGCAAAGTAAAAAAACTGACAAGCCCGACGACCATCAAGCTCGCGACAGACAGGAGCACCAGTCGATAATATTTCAGAGCAAACAGCGACAAATTCATAGGGATCAGGGATTGTAAATTTTAGGGGTATCGTCTAACACACGAACGGGTTGATTATCCTGTAGGAAGGCCAATCCGGTTCGTACAATAAGATCCCCAGCGGCGAGATCTCCGGTCAAATAGACCGCATCCGATTGCAGCTCCTGCACCGACACGGAAACCTTTTGCAGCTGCTGATCCCGTACGCGAAACACAAAGTGCTGATTGTCAGGTCCCGCACCCAGCGCACTGGCGGGAATTCGGTAACGGCCGCTCCCCACAGGAAGCTGTCGATTAAAATGAAAAACAACCTCAGCACTCATACCCGCCTTAAGCGTATCTGACTGATGCTCCAACGTTAGCGTCACCGGAAAGGCGTTCGCCTTGCCCGCACGTGTGCCTATCTCGGTCACCCGTGCGACCAATCCCTCTTTGGGATCGTCTGACTCAGGATCATTCACAGCAGTGAGATTGTGGGCGGGAAACTGAACATCCACGGACAGCCCCGGACGCATTTCGTAAAGCAGGTTTTCCGGAACCAAAAGAGATACCTCCAGAGCACTGTTGCCTTGTATTTCAAAGACGGGCGTACCTGAAGCAATTTGTTGTGAAGGCTCGATGGCGCGTACCGCGACGGTTCCGGCATAGGGAGCTAACAACTGCGTATCGGCAAGATCTTCGTGGGCCATTTGCAACCGCGACTGAGCCACGGACACTTGATCTTCGGCCGCTTCGAAAAGCGCCTTGGCGCTGTCATAGACACTCTGCGAAACGGCCCCTTTGGCAACAAGCTTTTCTTTACGCGAAAAATCGTTACGGGCTTCCACCAACCTCGCCTTCGCTTCAGCTAAGGCGCCCTCCTGCTCCTCGACAGCCAAGACATAATTGCGATTGTCGAGGCTGGCCAGCAAATCACCGCCTTTGAAGCGGCTGCCAAGATCGACGTTGACCGTCTCCACTTTACCACTGACTTCAAAACTCAGCTCAGCGGTTTCCGCTGGCTGTAGTACGCCGGTTAAACGACGCTCATAGCCATTGGCGTGGTCGGACAGAGGAAAAACAGAGACTGGCCTTGCAAGGGGTTCCGGTGGCGCAGACTGATCACTACACGCCACCAGTCCAATGGAAAAGATGACGGATAGGCTGACACGGAAAAATGACGGCAAAAGCATAGGATTCCAAACGTGAATGGATCGACATAAGCGGGACATCTAATCAATTGATTTAATCAAATGATTAGATGTCCCGCAAGAGTATCTGCACGAAAGGTTACGCGGCCGTGACAGTGGGCACTTGCGGAGCCCAACAAAACATTCTTAACATTTTAGATATATCTATTTGTTGCCAAACAAAATGCCACGCCCTATAGTGTGTGTACATTTTCGATATATCTAAAAGGAAAACACATGAAAAAACCCAACAGACAATCTGAATTTGGACGCGGCAGCGGTCGCGGTTACAAGCGCGGCGGAGGCCGTTCTGAGGAGCCCAGAAGCCGCGGCAAACACCGGGGAGGTCGCGGCGGAGGTGGTCGCCTGTTCGGACACGGCGATTTACGCCTATTGGTATTACAGAACTTGAGCGCCGAAGCCACCCATGGCTACGGCCTTATCAAAGTCATTCAGGACGCCACCGCTGGCGCCTATGCCCCAAGCCCAGGTGTGCTCTACCCCACCCTTGCCTTACTTGAAGATCAGGACCTGATCGTCGCCGCCCAGGAAGGCAGTAAAAAAATCTTTTCGATTACCGACAAGGGGCGTGAAGAGCTTGAGCAACAGCGGGACTATGTGAACGCCCTCCAGGAAAAGCTGCAGGAAAAACTGACGGATCAGGGAGACGAATCCCAAGTGGCGATTCGAGGTGCAATGCACCGACTGCGCAGCCGATTGAAAGGACGGATTCTGGTCGACGCCATCAGTGATGGCCAGGTCCAGCAAATTGTGACCATTCTTGAAAAGGCCGCAGACGACATAGACGCACTGCTGTCCCCAAAAGAAACAGGAGACGAATAATGCGTGCACACCGCTATCAGATAGACGTCACTCCGCTTACGGATTCTGGCGCGCCCAACGAGGGCGCCAACTCACTGTCGTTTGAGGTCAGCAATCACGACGACATTCTCGCCATCGTAGAACGCATGAAACGGCGTCCCGATCTTTCCGAGGACGATGCGACAGCACTTGCCGTGGGCTTGAAACTCTTTTCAGAAGTGATGCTCAAGAACAAGCGCCACCCGTTATTTGACGCTTTACGCGAGCCATTTATGCGTTTTATGAAAACACTGAAGGGGAACTCTAAAGAACAAAAACCTGTGGACGCCAGCTGAAATTATACCGCCGAATTTGCCAGGCTGTTGTTATCAGCGTCCTTTTTCGCATCATCATCCGCATCCACTCGTTTTATTTTTTTGTGGTGATCTTCGCTGACACCCTGTTTCCAATAACTGGAAATGTAAAAACGTTCCCGATCAATTTGACGCTCTTGCTTAAAGTATTTACGCAGAGCTTTCATAGCATCAAATTCACAGGCAGCCCAAACGGCCGGCCGCCCAGGTAACCATGTCTGACCGCGAACTTCATGCACCAGCGCCTGGGGATTTTTACGATCGGGATTGATGACCCAAAACAGCTGCATACCTTTTGGCAGCTTCAGGGGTTGCATATCCCCCTCTTCCAACACTTCGATGACAACGTAACCTTTCGCTGCCTCTGGCAATTGCTCAAGATTGACGCTCAGAGCTGGCAACGCTGTCATGTCTCCCGCCAGAAAAAACCAGTCGGCATCGGTGTTGATCATGCGCCCCGGCCCTGGGCCTCCCACGCGAATTCGCTGCCCCTCAGCAACCCGATTGGCCCATGCAGAGGCCAAACCACTATCGCCATGAAGAACAAAATCCACATCGATCTCGCGCTCACTGTGTCGCTGGCTTCGCACGGTATAGGTTCTAAGTGCCGGCTCTTCGTTACCGACATCGAAAAACAATTTGATGTAGCTGCCGGCAACCCCTTCGGGAAAACCTTCATAGCCTGCGCCACCCAGGGTGACACGTCGCATATGCATGGAAACTTCGGTTACCTGCAATACCTGCAGCTCTCGGGGGGTTACTCGTTTCATGGGAAATCTCAACAACTCGGATCGACAGCGATAGACATCACTTTAAAAAATTGTGTTTTCAGCAACCAGCCACGTTTGCACTTATTTGCATAATGCTCGTCTGACGCCCCGAATAGTTTTCGGTTAGTCGACCGTGTGAAATGCGCGATTCACATACAACAACGAGCTGGCATGTCCTCCCAATGCGAGGCCGACAACCTCACAGAAAAAGACACTGTGTGTGCCAACTTCCTTAACATCGGTAATGCGGCAATCCATCGCAGTATTTGCAGAGTTTAGCACTGGTGCACCGGTAGTCAGTGAAGACCAATCATCCACATCTTGGAAGCGCTCTTCGATGGTCAGATTTTTACTGGCGAATCGACTGGCAACATCGATATGGGCGCCACTGAGAACATTGACACAAAGCGTCATGTTTTGTTTCAAAATCCCATTACCTTGGGTATCCCGATTAATGCAAGCCAATAGGGTTGGGGGATCATCGGTCACACTGCACACGGCCGATGCGGTTAAACCATAACGTCCACCCGGGCCATCGGTGGTGATAATATTCACCGCGGCACCGAGACGTGCCATGGCATCACGAAACTGTTGCTGATCTACATTCTTCATCGACTGTTCTGAGGGAATCTCTAAGGTCCAAAGCCTGTCATGGTATCCAATTCGACAGGATAAGCCAAAATATAACGATGGCTGCCCCTTGAACCGACACTCACGGGATGCATTCGCCGCCAACGAGCGGAAGAATGCATGCCTCCGTCAGAGAAATTCGACTTCGCCATCTTCGTGGATCACTTTTACCCGCGCGCTGGCCAGCTCCCCTTCGATCAGCACCTGCCCGACGCCACTACGATTGTAGAGTTCCGGCCAACCGTTATCGGGGTGACGCTCTTTGATGCGCATATGACGTCGTTTGGTAAATACGTTCAACGGTGAACGACTGGAATACAACGATTGGTTGACGATATCGAAGGTTTTCAGCAGCTTTTCCGGAAATTGATTTTTCAGACCGCTGGCGGTGACTTGGAGAATTCGAGGACTGTTACGTCGGTTGCGCAAGGTGATGTCGTAGGCAAACGAGTAATGGACATCGCCAGATAAAATCATAAATTGCGGTGGTGTTTTCTGGTGTTGGAAAATATTCAACATGACCATGGCAGCTCCGGGATGCGCCATCCAATTCTCCGCATCGACCGTGAGAGCGTGACCAAAAAACGTGAAAATCCGCTGCACGGTTTCGATGAGCTTTACCCCAAACACAGGGCTCGGAGAGACCATAATCACCGCCTCCTTACTCATCAACGTCTGCTGCAGATCCGATAAGGCTTCCCAATCCATCAAACCAGAAGGCTTGCCTGAGCTCGCCTCTGAACGCCATCGGTGAGTTCGCGTATCCAAAACAACCAGCGCAGGCGACGTCTCCAGCTCATAGTGCCAAGCATCCCACTCCAACAGCGCATCGATGAGCTGTTCATGGTTTTTCAACCCCTGGTCGGTGAAATGCGCATCGAGAGAGGCAACCTCAAGTAGTGACTGAGGTGAATTGCCCAAGCCTTGATACAGCCAGTAGCCCAGTAGCGCATTGCCGATGATGCGCTTGGAAAAAGGATGCCCGTAGGCGGCCTCTTCCCAACCGCGAGTGAGATTCCAATCGTCAGTGATGTCGTGATCATCGAAGATCATGTATACCGGAATGTGACCCAGGGCGCGCCGCACGCGCACTAGCCCCTCGGCAAATTGCTCGATACACCCCAACTCTTCCCGATAACGCTCACGATACTCTTCCTTAACCCGAGTCTCTGAATTACTCAGGTCAATTAAGGTCCAGGGCTCCGGTGACCAGCACAACAAATACAGCGCGGTGACTTCTGCGAAACTGATCAGGTGATTGTGAGCGCCCGCCGATGTAAAAATGGGTTTTTCCGCGCCACCGAAAAACAAATCCACCAAATCCCGGTTTGCTCGGGTCTGGGGCAGCAGTTGGTTGCGTTCGAAATAGCATTGGCTCGAGCCTAGCAGTTCCGCGTTGTTGCCTACGGTCGCTCCCTCAAAGGTCTCGGTGAATAACCCCAGCCGCTCCGACAATTGATGAATCGCCACCAACATGGGACCGGCGACATCGTCCACATAGACTTGATCACCAGACAACATCAAGAGCGAAGGCAATATGTCAGGCGAGGACTGAGCGGCCTCCAGCACACTGTCGACAGCCAATAAGCCATCGTCACTGGGGTGATGGGGCTTACGACAGGACCCGTGCAAGATGTTACTCAGGTTGGAGTTAACGGGAAACTGCGAGCGTGTTTGTTCTCCGTAGCACCAGCCGTCAAGTCGCTCTGCCAGGGATTCTGGCTCATCGTCCAAAAACAGATCGTAAGCCACAAGCCCAGTCTGCTTTTCCAGATCGAGAGGAATAACCAAGAGCTGCATAAAACACCGCTCACCGACGGGGATCTCAATCTGCTGCCGCTCGCCTAACGACGCCGAGAATAACGTCTTTCCTTCGATATCGAAGACTTCGGCCCGTATTCGACGTCGACGGCTGGTTACCAACCAGAGTACCAATTGATGGTGATTGGCGTGTCGCACCATAGGGCCGGCGAGGATTTCGGGAAGCGTGTCGGATACTGCAACTGCGGGCATTCAATACAACCTGTGTTAACGATCATGATCGACGGTGTCGAGCGTCGAATCCGACACTATATACGATAAAACTTGAACCAAGATTACAACTTGCGGTACACATAGTGCATCCCTCTTTCCGGATGCCTTCGATGATGGCAAGCGTGGACATTCATATCGCCCGTGGTCGCGACATAGAAAACTGGCTCGATGAGTTAGCTCAGTTGCGCATCACCGTGTTTCGCGAATTCCCTTATTTGTACGATGGCACGACAGCTTATGAAGCCCAATATCTGCAAACGTACATTGACAGCTCGACAAGCGTTGCTGTGATAGCAACCAGCGCCGGTCAAATTGTCGGCGCATCAACCGGATTGTCCTTGCAAGATGAAGACAGTGCCTTTCAGCGGCCGTTCCGGGAACAGGGATTGTCGGTGGCCCGAATATTCTACTGTGCAGAATCGGTGCTGTTACCCGCGTGGCGTGGCAAAGGCCTTTATCGCCAGTTTTTCTCTGCTCGGGAAGACCATGCGCGCCAGACCGGCGGCTTTGATGCCGCGGTGTTCTGCGCCGTTCAACGGCCGATCAACCATCCTCGCCGCCCCTCTGACTACCTGCCTCTCGACCCTATCTGGGCGCACTTCGGCTATATGCCAATGCCAGGAACAACCACGCAGTTTTCCTGGAAAGACCTCGATGATGAGGTCGAAACTCCGAAAACCATGGCGTTTTACCAAAAAGAGCTCTAGTCCTCAGACACGTCTGGCGGGCTCTCTATTCCATGGCGTGTAACACCGCACGAGAAAATATGGGAAACCCACTTGCAAATGAGAATAATTATCACTATTCTCATTAAAACTAAGATCCTCTGTCAAAGTGAACGTCCTTATTCGGAGTTTCCTAACCATGTTGCCCCCCGATCTATCCGCTCTTGATCCACCTCGTAGATTACAGGTGACCTGGCTGCTCACCGAACTCAGTCAATGGCGCTGGAATATGGATCTCGCTCGCTCCGCAGTCCGCAAAAGCGCTTTTGAAAACGCCTGCAGCGCCTACGCGAGAGCCTACCAACTGGCCGAGTCTCCACTCAGTCGTTGGTATCAGCGCGAGCCTATCAGAGCCCTGTTGATTACCGCCATCGAATATGCCTACTGCATTCAGCGCACAGGACGCTCCAACAGCCAATTGTGTGCAAATACCCTGGCACTGGTGCGGGATTGTGATGACCCTGTGGTGTCGCCACTGGTACACAGTCTCAGCAAGCTGTCGGATCGACAAAATATCCCGGTTTCTCAACCTATCCAGCGACCTTACCTGGCAACCGCCCGGTAATTGATCGGAGTCTTGGTAATGAAAGTTTTTGAAAACGTTATTTTCTGGCTGAAAGTTTCAACATTACCGGCCATATGCCTGGCATCGATGCTGTTTTATCCGCTGTTACGACAATTCTTCGCCGCGTGACAAAGCGGGTTTTTCGGGCGAGACTGTTATTGAAACCACAATAACAAGCCCATTCGACATACGCGACACCAGAGAACGTCAGTTTGGGCAACCCACAGAGGGATAGCCCAATGACACAGTTGCGATCATCACTCAGCCACGGGGTCGACGGTGAAGAACTCGACCTCTTACGCGATACCGTCAGCCGCTTTGCCCATGACCAGATCGCGCCGATCGCCCAGGAAATCGACCGCGACAATCAATTCCCCATGGCGCTGTGGCAGGCAATGGGAGAACTCGGTTTATTGGGGATAACCGTCCCAGAGCGTTTTGGTGGTTCCGGACTCGGCTACCTGGCCCACGTAATCGCCATGGAAGAATTGTCTCGGGCTAGCGCCGCCGTGGCGCTCTCTTACGGAGCTCATTCCAACCTGTGCATCAACCAAATATACCGCAATGGCACCGACAGCCAACGCGCAGCCTTTTTGCCGAGCTTATGCCGTGGAGAGACCATCGGCGCCTTAGCGATGTCTGAACCCAATGCAGGCTCAGACGTCGTCAGCATGTCATTGACGGCGACTCGCGATGGCGACGGCTATCGGCTAAACGGAAGCAAGATGTGGATTACCAACGGGCCAGACGCCGATATTATCGTCCTCTATGGAAAAACGGATCCCTCGGCAGGCCCCCAAGGGATTTCCGCCTTTATCTTTGAAACACAGGTCGACGGGTTTACCCGCCAACCCAAGCTCGACAAGCTCGGTATGCGAGGCTCGAACACCTGCCAACTGATTTTCGACGATTGCTGGGTTCCGGCCGCCAATCGCCTCGGTCAAGAAGGCCAAGGCGTAAAGGTGCTTATGTCAGGGCTGGACTATGAGCGCACGGTCTTGGCCGCCGGCCCCGTGGGCATTATCCAGGCGTGTCTCGATCTCGCATTGCCTTACGTTCATGACCGCCATCAATTTGGACAGCCTATTGGCGAATTCCAATTGATTCAGGCAAAACTCGCCGATATGTACACACATCTCAATGCCTGTCGAAGCTATCTATATGCGGTTGCCCGAGCCTGTGATCTTGGTCAAAGTGATCGCAAAGATGCTGCCGGTGCTATTTTGTTTTGTGCAGAGCAAGCGACGAAAGCCGCACTCGATACCATTCAGATTCTCGGTGGTAACGGCTATATGAATGACATGCCAGCCGGTCGATTACTGCGAGATGCAAAACTCTACGAAATCGGCGCAGGTACCTCTGAAATCCGCCGTATGTTAATCGGCCGCGAGCTGTTCAAAGAATCCAGTTAAGGGGTTCGATGCAATGCCATTTCAATAAAACCCTGCAGATAATCGATATCGGCATCCTCTACTCGAAAACCAAAATTGATGCTTTTGGGAAGACCCGCGCGTCCAATTTTTAGCATTTTTATCGGCAGATCCCGTCCCTCTTCCATCGTCAACCAATCGGGCAATACAGTGATACCGCGATCTGCTGCAACCAATTGCAACATTAGCTCTGTCGTTTCAATACCGACATGCTTTCTTGGTTGACAGCCTGCTGGCAATAGAAATCGCGCAAAGATGTCCAGCCGATCTTTTCCCACGGGCAGGGTAAAGAGTGTTTCCTCGCACAGATCTTCTGGTCGAACAAACGACCGTGTTGCCAACCTATGCGTCTTGGGCACAATAATCTTAAGCTCGTAATCGAACACGGGGTGATAGACAACCCCTGCAGTTATCACAGGATCCGGTGTCACCAAAATGTCGACATCACACGCTTGCAATGCGGCAATGCCATCAAAGCGAAACGCGGTACGAATCTCAAGATCAACATCCGGCCACTGCAATAAATAGGGTTTGGTGACCCGCATCAGCCATTTCTCGCAGGGGTGGCACTCCATTCCTAAACGAATGCTACCTCTCTGCCCAGCCGCCATCTGCTGCAACAAGCGCTCAGCGTTTTCCAGTTCTGGCAGCCAACGTTCAGCCAGAGACAACAAGTAGTGTCCCGCCTGAGTCAGGCTTAATTTGCGACCCTTTTTGCGCCAGATATCAACCTGGTGATAGCGCTCCAACTTACCGATGGCGTGACTCACGGCTGACTGGCTTAAATTAAGGCGCTCTGCCGCAGCCGTAACGCTGCCACAACGGTGGACTTCGCGAATGATAGAGAGATGCTGACGATCAATCATTATGAATATTTCACATGGTTTTATCTATTATAACCATTATTCTTCATAACAAGAATTGTGTATCGTGCGCCACCTCAACTCCACAACATTCTTGCCGGCGGTCAACCGAAGACAACAACCGGCTTCTTTTTGGTTCCACAATGACGTCACATAACTCCTCCACCGCTGATTCTTCACTGCCGTCTCCAGAAGTCACGACCAAAAGACAATCCCTGAATCTTTGGGCCCTGATGATTGCCCAAGCGTTAGCAGGCGCCAATTCCGTTATCATTTTTGCAACCGGCGCAATCGTCGGCAGCCAACTGGCCCCTTCGCAACTCCTGGTGACTCTGCCAATATCCGTATTTGTGGTTGGTATGGCCGCGTTTACGCTTCCTATGGGCCGGTTGGCAGGTCGCTTCGGTCGAAGACCGGTCTTTATGATTGGCACCGCAACCGGAATAATGGCGGGTTTATTGGGTATGCTGGCGGTACAAGCCCATTCCTTTTGGCTGTTCTGTGTCGCCTGTGCTAGTGGTGGCGCCTACGCCGCCGTCGCCCTATCGTTTCGCTTCTCGGCGACCGATTCCGTCCCTAGCGGCATGAAAGCCAGGGCGCTGTCGATGGTCATGGCCGGGGGTGTTGCCGCTGGAGTGATTGGTCCACAAACCGTCAATTTGACCATGGATATTTGGCCAAGTAACTACGCGGCGACCTTCCTATGTCAGGCAATGCTCGCTGCCCTGGCCGCGCTGGTACTCTTACTCGTAAAATCACCCGCTCCCGTGCATTCAAACAGCAGCCCGGGTCGCCCTCTCACGTTGATCATCAAACAGCCCCGCTTCGTGACCGCGGTTATCGCAGGTTCCGTCGCCTACCTGCTGATGAATTTTCTAATGACGGCCGCGCCACTAGCGATGCATCAGCACGGACACTCCCATCACATGGCCAATCTCGGTATACAGTGGCATGTGATCGCTATGTACGCACCCAGCTTTTTTACTGGAAAACTGATTACCCGCGTTGGAGCCAACAAGGTTACCGCACTGGGCATGGCGCTCACCGGCGTTGCGGCTTTCACTGGTCTTTTAGGAACCGACGTCTTTCACTTCTGGACCATGCTTATCCTCTTGGGGGTGGGTTGGAACTTTGCCTTTGTTGGTGCTTCGGCGATCGTGCTGGAATGCCACTCTCCGGCAGAAGCGGCAAAGGTTCAGTCTCTCAACGACTTTATTGTCTTTGGCGTTATGGCCTTGGGAAGCTTTGCATCGGGTGGAATCCTCAGTCAGTTTGGATGGCATTCCGTCTTGAAAATCTCGGGTATTTTATTGGCCTTGTCCGCGTATTTTCTAATAATGCTGCACTGCAATACGCAAGACAGTCGAGCGCAGAATCGGTTTTTGAATCAGGGCGATTAACAAGTCGCCCTTTCATACCCTACCGAGCGACCTTGCTCTTGCGAATTGCCGGTGGGGCAGACATCGAAAAAAGTAAGGTTTCACTTCAGGCCCTATAAGGGCAATTTCAGCGCCTCAATCTTGAGATCTACCTCACA
>NZ_JBSWVF010000013.1:0-129560 GCF_056159445.1 Pseudomaricurvus sp. ABR4_320
ATAGATAATTTATGAAAGTAAAGCTCAACGCCGCCAGTGCGGTCATGATCGGCATACTCGCCACTCAGGTTTCCCAGTCCGCGTTCGCGCGGGCCTGGGAGTCCGCCGGCGGCAAGGAAGACGAAATGGTCTTTGTATTGACCGGCGATGCGATCATCAATCGACGTCTGTCGACCATCAACAAGCCCAACATCGACAAGATGTTTGAGGTTATTCGCGGTGCCGACGCGGCTTACACCAATTTCGAAACCTTGATTCATGATTTCGATTATCCGCCGGCGCAACAGAGTGGTGGAACCTACATGGGGTCGCCAAGTTTCGTTCTGGATGAACTCGAGTGGGCTGGGTTCGATATGGTGTCGCTCGCCAATAATCACACCGGCGATTACGGCGTAGAAGGGCAGCGCAGGACCGTCAGGGCACTGTCGAAAACGGATTTGATCTATGCCGGTGTTGGTGAAAATCTCGCTCTAGCCCGTATACCAGGATATCTCGATACCAGGAAAGGGCGTGTGGCGATGATCTCTTTGTCGACCACGTTTCCCGATGCGAGTATTGCGGGTCCTCAACGCAAAGATTTGCGTGGGCGCCCGGGGTTGAATCCGCTTCGCCATTCTGTGACTTACACGGTACCGCAGGCAACGTTCGACACTCTGTCTGAATTGTCCGGAGGCCCTGTTAATGCGCAAATGGCGGCATTTCGAGGTGTACCAGAGGGCTCAGTCTATTTCGGAGGGGCATCTTATGAAGTCGGTGAAGAAATCAGTAAGATCACCAAGCCCAATGAGCGGGATATGAAAGAATTGCTGGCCAGTATCCGCGATGCAAAACAGCAGGCTGATTGGGTTGTCGTGGCGGGCCATCACCACGAGTCGCTGGAGCTTGATGATCGTGATCAGCCGGCAGCATTTTACGTTGAATTTGCCCACGCGGCGATCGACGCTGGTGCCGACGTGGTTGTCTCACACGGGCACCATATGCTGCGGGGCGTGGAAATCTATAACGGCAAACCTATCTTTTATTCCCTCGGCGATTTCATCTTTGAAAACGACCTCGTCGATATGCAGCCGGCCGACAATTACGACAAGGTGGGGCTCGATGGCGACGCATTACCAAGTGATTATTACAGTAAGCGTTCGAAAAATGACTCTGTGGGATTTCCAGCCGATCGTCGCTACTGGCAGTCTGCTGTCACTGAAGTTGTCTATTCCATGGACGGCACATTAAAGGAAGTGCGCATGCACCCCATCGCCCTTGGTTTTGGCAATAAGCGTTCTCAGCGCGGCCAGCCCTATCCAGCCCCCAAGGAAGAAGCCGATCAGATCATTGATGACCTGAAGAGAGTGAGCGAGCCTTTCGGCACGCAATTCACTTACTCAAAAGGGCTTATTACGGTAACGCCTTAGCATCAAAAACCCTCCAGGTAGTGCTGGAGGGAATCCACAAGTAGTCCGGTTCTGACACGTAAGTTGTTAGGGAACCTCTGATTAATGTTGGCGAGCTCGACGGCGCAGGTAATTAATCCGCAGTTCCTTAGATGACCGAACCGGTCTGCAGTCCTTTTAACCAAAACGACAGGATAGTCTCCCAGAGGTCAGCGCGGTGGGCGGCGATCGCGCCCACGCTTTATTTTTCTTTTACGATGGCGTTTATAATGAATACGGTATATCTCAACGGCAACTTTATGCCTGCTGATCAGGCAAAAATCTCTCCACTGGATCGTGGATTTCTCTTTGCCGATGGTGTCTATGAAGTCGTTCCAGCGGTCGGAGGGAACTTGTTTGGGCTCACAGAACATTTGCAGAGATTGGAGCGATCCATGGCGGAGCTTCATATCGATAACCCAATGCCTCGCGAGGATTGGATTGCGCTGTCCAAGGCCATGATTGCCCGCAATGGGGGAGGTGACTTATCGGTCTATATACAAGTGACTCGAGGCGCACCAACGAAACGTGAACACACATTCCCTGCACCCTCGGCGGGCGTTACGCCCACGGTGTTCGCAACGACATCACCTCTGGCTCGGTCTTCCATTTATGACATCGATGCCGCCGCTGGTGCCAATGCCATTACACGCAAGGATATTCGCTGGGAGCGATGCGACATCAAATCCGTGTCGTTGTTGCCCAATGTGCTTTTTAATCACGAAGCACGTAAAGCTGGAGCCGCAGAAGCAATTTTGTTGCGCGAAGGGCTCGTTACCGAAGGAACATCGTCGAATGTATTTGCGGTCAAATCTGGCAGGGTGCTGACGACGCCTTTAAGTCATCGAATCCTGGGCGGTATCACTCGGATTTTCGTCATGCAGATGTGTCGAGAGCTTGGCTTTGATCTTGAGGAATGCGATATCAGTGAAGAAGACCTGCGCTCTGCCAGTGAGATTTGGATCAGCAGCTCAACGAAAGATGTCTTACCGATAATCAATCTGGATGGTATGGCGGTTGGCAATGGTGAGCCAGGACCTATGTGGAGGCTGCTGGCGCAACGTTTGGTTGACTTCAAGCATCCTGCCTGACGTTTAGATTCTGTCGTGCAACGCGGGTAAAACTGAGTTGTGCGATAGCATCTACCGATTTTACGACTGAGAAGTAATCTCTAGAGGGATTTTGATACTGGTAAGGAGTGTTGTTTCTGCTTTCACAAAAACAGACTCAACAAATGGGAAAATGGCGGTGGGGTAGGGATTCGAACCCTAGGACCTGTTACAGTCAACGGTTTTCAAGACCGCCGCTTTCGACCACTCAGCCACCCCACCGGAAGATGCGCATTATACATGGGTTGTCGCTCGCGGCAACCCGCTAACCCACTAAATTACAAAGAAAAAGCCCTTTTTTTTCGGAAGGGCGAAACCGATGTGTTTCCAGGTTACTCTTGCGGCGCTTCTGCTGCGACAGCGGCGCTTTGACGCTGATGTCGTGGGTCGTTGGCAGGGCGATCGAGTTGCCGCGGATTGCGTTCAATTTGCGCTGTCTGGGTAGTGTCCAGAGGTCCGCTGGCGATGATCTCCGCAATGATCGTACGGATTTCGACGTTGGTGACCGGCTTGGGATTGATTCGAGGGTCGTTCTGCGGCCGACGATATCCTTTTAGGGGTTCACCGTCATCAGAGGCTGTTGGCGCCTCGTCCGTCGATTCATTCGCCGCAGCGGCGGCTGCCTCTTCCAGCTGAACATCGTTGGAGACCTCTTCGACAGCGGCTTTGGTGATATCGAGCAACGGCGCCGGAGCGTCAGTACGATCTTCCACCGGTGCAACCTCAGGTTCAGCGGCAGCTACCGGGGCTTCAACCACAGGAGCTGGCGTTTCAGACTGAGTAGCGTCTGTTTCGCTGGTGGTCTCGGATTCAGCGGCATTTTCAGAAGCAATCTTTTCTTCAGTGGGAGCAGGCTTAGTCGGTTCGACTTCGGCTTGCGCCTTTCTTGCTTTCGCGGCTTCAACGGCTTCAAACACGCTGTTCGATGATTCGCTGGCATTGGCCGCTCCAATGACGCCGGCCATGGTCGCCTCAGAATCGCGTACATTCGACTTGGTTTCGTTGGAAGCGCGACTGTCTTTGCGAACAGCCTCATCTTCAGTAGTGGTCAGCTGTGGATCGAAGACAAACTTCGGAGGTTTCGACTCGGACGTTGGGTTGCTGTCATCTTTGTCCGTGATATCCGTTTGCGAGTCGTTAGACGTTTCTGCTGGCGCATCACGCTTTTCCGTTTTCGCTTTAGGCGCTTCAGCAACCGTCGCATCTACCGTTTCTGGCGCGTCTTGGACGTCACTGTTGGCGACTTGCTTACCACTGTCTTCTGTGGATTGAGTGTCTTGCTCGGAATCACTGCGTCTGCCGCGTCGACGGGGTTGAGCTTTACCGCGTTTGTTGGCAGGGCGCCTGGTTGGCCGATCGCTATTGTCTTCCTGATTGCTCTCGTCCCTTGCGTCCGCGTCGTTGTTATCAACTTTCGACTCGGCGTTTTGGCTTTGTTTTGGTTTGCGGGTCCGACGAGAGTCTTTGCGGCGGTTTTGCTTGCCGCGTTCGGAGTAGTTGTCCTGAGAGTCATCGGTACTATTTTCGTCCGCGTTCTCGCGATTGTTGGCTCTGGCTTGCCGATTGTCACCGCCGCTGTCTTTGCGTCGATTACGATTGGCATTGTTGCGACGAGGGCGAGAATCCGCTGACTTGTTGGCGGGCTCCTCAACGGGCTCAATGACGGCGTCCTCAACCTTTTTACGGGCTTCTGGATCGCCGAAGATGGCGTTGATGGTGCGCGTCCACAGGCTCTGCGGTTTATTGGCTGCGTCCTGGCTCGTTTGCGTGGGTGCAGGAGCCGGTACCATTTCGCCAGGCTGCAATTGTTGCACCGCCGGTTGAGGCAATGGTCCTGAGGGTGCCTCTTTGGTGTCGGTCTCCAGTGCTTCTTCTGGCGGAGTGATAATTTTGTAGCTGGACTCGGTCGTTATAACTTCATCGTCGCGCAGGCGCTGCACTTCAAAGTGCGGGGTATCCATGTGTTCATTGGGAAGAATGACCACTTTGGCATCATTGCGCTGTTCGATGTCAGAAATCGCCTTACGCTTTTCGTTGAGAAGATAGGTTGCCACAGAGACAGGAGTAATCGCCCGAATTTCGGCGCTGCGCTCTTTTTGAGCCTCTTCTTCGACCAGACGTAAGATCGACAGGGCGATGGACTTGGTGCCGCGAATGGTGCCCTGGCCGTTACAGCGTGGACAGATTTTGGACGTGGTTTCACCGAGGGAAGGGCGCAGACGCTGACGGGACATTTCGAGAAGCCCGAAGCGTGAGATGCGACCGACTTGGACCCGTGCACGGTCCATAGACAGTGCGTCTTTCATGCGGCTTTCAACTTCGCGCTGATTGCGAACCGGCTGCATGTCGATAAAGTCGATTACAACCAGGCCGCCCATATCCCGCAGACGCAATTGCCGTGCGATTTCGTCGGCGGCTTCTAGATTGGTTTTCAGTGCGGTTTCTTCGATGTCACCGCCCTTGGTGGCTCGAGCCGAGTTGATGTCGATGGACACCAAGGCTTCGGTCACATCGATCACGATCGAGCCGCCGGAAGGTAATTTGACTTCCCGTTCGAATGCCGTCTGAATTTGGCTTTCAATCTGGTAACGGTTGAACAGCGGAGTATCTTCTTCGTAGAGCTTAACTTTGGTTTTGCTGCCCGGCATCATTTGAGTGATCAGAGCATGCACCAGGTCGTAAGACTCTTTTTTATCGACAATGATTTCGCCCACGTCCAGACGCAGGTAGTCGCGAATGGCGCGGTAGAGGACGTTACTTTCCTGGAACAAAAACTTGGGCGCGGAATAAGTCTCGGAGGCCGTTTCAATGGATGACCACAATTTCAGCAGGTTATCCAAGTCCCATTGCAGCTCTTCAGCGCTGCGACCCACACCGGCTGTCCGCACGATAACACCCATGCCAGAGGGGACTTCAATGTTATTGAGCGCTTCTTTGAGCTCGGTGCGATCATCGCCATCAATTCGACGGGAGATGCCGCCAGCACGAGGGTTGTTGGGCATCAGTACAAGGTAGCGTCCAGCCAGACTGATAAAGGTTGTCAGTGCAGCACCTTTGTTGCCACGTTCTTCCTTATCAACCTGGACAACCACTTCGGCGCCTTCTTTGACGACGTCTTTGATTTTGACGCGGCCATCAATTTCAGAAGGGGATTTGGAGAAGTATTGACGAGAGATTTCCTTGAGAGGCAAAAATCCGTGGCGCTCCGCGCCGAAGTCGACAAACGCCGCTTCCAGACTGGGTTCAACCCGCGTAATTTTGCCTTTATAGATATTGGCTTTCTTTTGTTCCCGTGTACGGCTTTCGATATCCAGATCGTATAGCCATTGGCCATCGACCAGTGCCACGCGCAGCTCTTCAGGCTGGGTAGCGTTAATAAGCATTCTTTTCATTGTTTTCCTGTAAACATACATGTCACAGGTGGCACTTGGCATAAACGTCGAAGTAGACGAAAGTTAACGGGTTTCTTCAGTGTGCGTAGTTCAACGCCCGGCGTTGTAACGCTGTCTGAGTAACGGGAATACTGCAGGTTGTCAGGCTGGAGCCTGCCGTCATCGGTACTGCCGAATCGGGCGAGTGGACACCGTTGCTCATGAAGTTCCGAAACTGGGTTTGTTGAAAACCAATCGGACAAACATTGCTAAAATCGGTTTCGAAGGGTCTAACCCATTCGATTGTTCAATAATCTTTTGGACTATTGATCCGATTAATCGGCGACAAGTCGAATGATCAGGCTTGCCATACGATCCTTAATTTTCGTCTTTTCTATACTTTATAACCCGCGCCATCTGTGGGGTTATCATCGAAACCTGTACGTCGGAGTTAACTTACGCAGTGCTGGTTTGTGACCTGGCAGGTGCGAAAGTGAACACGCTTTTAACGAACAGGTTTTACGTAAACTCTTTCTTCTTCCAACTGTTTCAAATCTTTTACTGACCAGTCGTTTCGAGGTTAACCTTACGTTGTCTTTGCCTCGACGCTAGGATTCGGTAATTCAATCCCGTTTCTGGTACTATTCTTTCATCGTGTCTGAGGAGGCAATACGTCAATCTTTTCGTATCAATCGTCGGTTAAGAGGTAGGTGGTGACTAAGCAGCCACCGATATGGCCTCGTAAATTATACGATTGTGCCGTACCAGACTTTGGGGAATATAGCAATTATCTTCCCTAGCATCAATCAATTAGCGGAAATGTGGCATTTTTGTGGTTAGTTTTTTAAACATCGCCGTGTCTTTCTCTGGAGGATGGGGTTTTGACTGAACCACAGCCATATTCATCGGTACAAATGGTGACCATTTCCGACGACCGGGCTGGTCAGAGAATAGACAATTATCTGCTGGCTCATTTCCGCAATGTCCCCAAATCTGTGGTCTACCGAATCCTGAGAAAGGGAGAGGTCAGGGTCAATAAGGGGCGGGTCAAACCTGAGTACCGGTTGCAGTCAGGGGACAATGTTCGAATTCCGCCCATCTACCGAGAGCCAGAAAAAGCACCGGTTCGCGTCAATGATCAGTTTCTTGCCGAGCTGGAGGCGTCGATACTGTTCGAAGATGACCAGATGCTGGTGATCAATAAGCCCTCTGGTATTGCCGTGCATGGTGGCAGTGGCATCCGGGTTGGCTTGATCGAAGCGATACGTCAAATGCGCCCTCAGGAAAAATCCTTGGAGCTGGTCCATAGGTTAGACAGAGAGACGTCTGGCTGTGTGATGATTGCCAAAAAGCGCAGTATGCTGCGCTTTCTGCATCAGGCGCTGCGTGAGGGCAAAGTCGACAAGCGCTATCTGGCCCTGGCTGTGGGGCGTTGGAATCGCAATTGTATCGAAGTGAATGCGCCTCTTCGGAAGAACGAGCTGAGCAGCGGTGAGCGTGTTGTCAGGGTATCCGCCGATGGCAAGCCATCAGTCACGCGTTTTGAAGTGTTAGAGTATTTCCCTTTGGCAACACTCGTTGAGGCCTCCCCAATAACTGGGCGTACACACCAGATTCGAGTTCATGCTCAATGCGTCGGGCATCCGTTGGTGGGCGACGAAAAATATACGAACAATGATGATTTACAGGCATTAAGAGCACTGGGTTTTAAGCGGCTCTTTTTGCATGCGGTTAAATTAACCTTTCCCCATCCCGATCAGGCCGGCGGATGTGTCGTTGAGGCGCCCTTGGACGAGTCGTTAACGGGATTGTTGGAGCGCTGGAGAAAAGACGACTTGTGACCTTGTTTGTAACTGAAAAAGTCTTCGAAAAAAAGCTGTATATCTTCGACTGGGACGGCACTCTGTGTGATTCGACCGGTTATATCGTCGCCACATTACAGTCTGCGGCACGCCAACTGGCGTTTTCGCCTCTGACGGATGCGGCTGCGCTCAACATCATTGGGCTGGGTTTGCCCGAGGCCGTTGACCAGTTGTATCCCGGTATTTCAGCGGACGACAATGAGCGTTTAAGGTTGGCGTATCGCGATGAGTTTTTTCGCCCTGGGCGAGAGCAGGCGGCGTTGTTTCCGGGGGCAAAACGCCTTCTTGAGAGCATTCTTTCGAGGGGTGCTTTATCTGCGGTCGCAACCGGTAAAAGTCGCCATGGGTTGACCGATATGTTAGCCCGGCACGCGCTGGACGAACATTTCATCACGACCCGCTGTGCGGATGAAACCGCCAGTAAACCCAATCCTCTCATGCTAGAGGAAATTCTGGCTCACCTTGAGATGACGCCGGACCAAGCGGTGATGATTGGCGATACTGAGTACGATATGGATATGGCCGTGCAGGCGGGAATGGATTGCATCGCCGTGGATTTTGGTGCCCACAGTCTTGAACGGCTGCTCAAATATAAGCCGATTGCCGCGATTACATCGTTGAATGAATTGATCGGCTAGCCGACGATGTACGCACCGCTACTCGTTATTGAGTAAACGGTGCGGGCCGTGTTTAAAACAGGTCTACTTGATGAGCCTGTTCTTCTGCGTTGCCAATGTAATTGGCCGGTGTCATTTCTCTCAGACGCTGCTTGGCGTCTTCGGGAATTTCCAGTGTTTCAATAAACGCTTTAAGCGTTTCTGCAGTGATGGCTTGGCCTCGGGTCAGCGCTTTTAGCTTTTCATAGGGCTCTTCGATATTGTAACGGCGCATCACTGTCTGGATGGGTTCTGCCAGAACTTCCCAGCTGTCGTTCAAATCCTGCGCGATTCGGGCCGCGTTAATTTCCAGCTTACCGATCCCTTTTAGCGTGGACTCGTAGGCAATAGACGCATAACCAAAGCCAACCCCCATATTCCGTAGAACGGTAGAGTCGGTTAGATCCCGTTGCCAGCGAGAAACTGGCAGTTTGCTGCTGAGATGGCCGAACACGGCATTGGCAATCCCAAGGTTCCCCTCGGAATTTTCGAAGTCGATAGGGTTGACTTTATGGGGCATGGTTGAAGAGCCAACCTCTCCGGCAACGGTTTTCTGTTTGAAGTAACCGAGGGAGATATAACCCCAAATGTCCCGGTTAAAATCAATCAGAATCGTGTTGAAGCGGCTGATGGCGTCAAACAGTTCTGCCATATAGTCGTGGGGTTCGATCTGTGTTGTTTTTGGGTTCCAAACTAACCCCAGTGACGTGACAAATTGTTTAGACAGGTTCGGCCAGTCGATATTAGGGTAGGCGGATAGGTGGGCATTGTAGTTGCCGACCGCACCGTTCATTTTGCCCAACAGATCGACGCCGACGATTGCTGCGCGTTGGCGCTGCATGCGGGCGACGACGTTGACCATCTCTTTACCGACGGTTGTTGGCGAGGCGGTCTGGCCGTGGGTGCGCGACAGCATGGGAACGTCTGCGTAGGTTTTCGCGAGGTCAGTGATGGCCGCAATAATCCGGTCGATCTGTGGCAATAAGACGTTTTGGCGGCCTTCGTTCAACATCAATCCGTGGGAGAGGTTATTGATATCTTCTGAGGTGCAGGCAAAGTGTACAAATTCTGAGACAGCACTCAGTTCACTGTTGTCGCCGAACTGCTCTTTTATAAAATACTCGACGGCTTTTACATCGTGATTGGTGGTGCGTTCGATTTCTTTTACCCGCTCTGCCTGAGGCAGGCCAAACGAGGTTAGGATGCCATCCAGGAGCTGGTTGGTTGCGTCAGTGAAGGCGGGAACTTCGATGATATCGGGGCTTGCAGCCAACAATTGTAACCAGCGAATTTCTACGGTTACGCGGCTTTTTATCAATCCGAACTCACTAAAGATGCTGCGATAGTCATCGGTTTTACTGCCGTAGCGACCATCAATGGGGGATACCGCGGTCAGGGAGGTTAATTCCATGGTGTCTGCCTTTTGGTTCAAGGTGTTATCGACCCGCACGTCACTGTTTTGCTTTACAAGGGCAACCGATTGCTGTGCAGGTGTTCAGTCTTACGCTTTCGTTGGCGTTTTACAGTGTCCGCCGCAGGTTTACAGCGGACGCGATTTTATTTCTCGAAGTAAGTCATCGGCCAGTTGTGCCGTTTTCTTACGTGCAAAGATGACCTGAAAGCGATTGCCGCCAACCTGGCGCCACAGTGTCGCCGAACGTATCCCGGCCATCAGAAGGGTGCGAACCATATTGGCAATGCGCGCTTGTTGCAAATAGGCAAAATCGCCGGATACCTGGATCCGAAATCGGAAGGTGCTGATGGTGTCGCTGTAAATGTCTGCCAAGCCCGCAAGAACATTCTCGTGGGTCACACCAAAGTGTTTCGATTGCTCGGCGCTTTGATTGATGCGTTTGCCGATGACTTCGAGCATATCTCTGCGCGTCAGCAGCTTTTTCTGTAGATGCAACATTCCGAGCACATAACGCAGGGAATCCGGGTGTTCGCGCGATTGACGATGTTGCAGCAAATCGTTCATTACCTGCAAGCCCAGTTCGACATGTGCAATGTCATCGCCGTAGACATCCAAAACAGAATCTGGGTTTTGCTTAAAGAGACTGCTAACCGATGCCTCTAGGAAGGTGGAGGGGACGTATCCGGTTTTGGCCAGCTGTTCAACCAGTGCTGCTGCTTGGAATACACCGGCGAGGGCGAGGGTGGTATCGCGAGGAGAGCGGCTCAAGACTGGGGCTCCATTTGTGTGAAATAAACGTAACGATGACAGGCCATTGGCTAGTTCTCATCGGTACTGTTGATCACCGCGCCACCCAAACAGCATTCGCCATCGTAGAATACCGCGGATTGTCCCGTTGCGACGGCTCGTTGCGGTTCGGCAAAGTCGACGTGCACGCTACCATCATTCTGTACGGAGACTTCACAGGCTTGGTCAGTCTGGCGGTAACGGACTTTGGCAGTGCAGTGAAAATTTTTGGCCGGCGGTTCGTTGACCCAAAAGCCTGGTTCTGTGGTCAGTCGGCGGCAATAGAGTAGAGGGTGATCTGTACCTTGCACCACCAGTAATTGATTGCTGTCCATGCGTTTCGATGCGACATACCAGGGTTTTTCCGATGCGCCTTGACGTCCGCCAATGCCCAAGCCTTGGCGTTGGCCGATCGTGTGATACATCAAGCCCTGGTGCTGACCAATAACGCGTCCTTCGGTGTCTACAATGTCGCCGGGTTGCGCGGGCAAATACTGCTGGAGAAAATCTTTAAAGCGGCGCTCGCCGATAAAGCAGATTCCCGTACTGTCTTTCTTGTTGTGGGTAACCAAATCGTGGGTCTCTGCCAACTGTCGCACTTGAGGTTTTTCCAAGTGGCCAACAGGAAACAGGGTCTTGGCGATTTCGTTGCCCCCGACCGCATGCAAAAAGTAACTTTGATCTTTTTGGGGATCGAGTCCGCGCAGGAGTTCTCCTCGCCCATCGACAACTCGGTTGCGCACATAGTGACCGGTTGCGATCAAATCTGCCCCGAGCATTTCAGCATAGTCAATGAAGACTTTGAATTTGATTTCTCGATTACAGAGGATATCTGGGTTGGGTGTGCGGCCGGACTGATATTCCTGGAGGAAATGATCAAACACATTGTCCCAGTATTCGGCGGCAAAATTAGCGGTATGCAGTGGTATGCCCAGTTTTTGGCAGACAGCTTCTGCGTCGGCCAGGTCTTCCCGCGCAGTGCAGTACTCTGTGCCGTCGTCTTCCTCCCAGTTCTTCATGAACAACCCTTCGACCTGATAGCCTTCTTGCAAAAGTAGCAGGGCAGAGACAGAGGAGTCGACGCCGCCTGACATGCCGACGATGACGCGGGTATTGGCTTTGTTGTCGTCGATATGGCTTTTGCTCATTGGGTCTGGGCGGACTGGTTGAAGGACGGTTTGATCATAGTACCTTATGAGGGCCACCGATTCTGTGGTGCAGGGAGCAGGGCGCGGTATTCTACCTGTGCTCGTAGAGCAGGTCCAACGGATAGACGGTGGCGTGTTGATGGTCCTGCACTGCTTTTAACACCAGGGGACTGCGTAAGTCTGCCTGTCGGGCCTGGATGTCACTTGCGGTGAGCCACACGATGTCGTGAATGTCGGGGTCTCGCTCAGCGTCTTCAAGAAACTCGACCGGTGACGCGATAATATTGTGGCGGATATAGGTGATGCCATTTGGCGCATGGTACACAGAGATGTTGAGAAAGCCCGTTGGTTCGATACGCCAGCGCGTTTCTTCTAGTGTTTCGCGGATAGCCGCCGCAAGAATCGATTCGCCGTTCTCAATGTGCCCCGCAGGCTGATTTAACACCAGTTTGCCGTTTTTACGTTCCTGCACGAAAAGATATTCATCTCCTTTTTGCACGATGGTCGCAACCGTGGCATGGGGGAGTTTATGGCTGGTCATGAGTTGTCCTGTCGGTAACAGTTTTGTGATTATCGCTGACGGGGTAAATGAACGTTTTCCATTCGATATTCTCCCGGCTGCAGTTGCTTGAGCTGCCAGGGGCCGATGCTGGCGCGCACCAGTCTCAGGGTTGGGAAGCCCCAAGCCGCCGTCATCCGGCGAACCATGCGGTTGCGCCCTTCGCTGACGCAGATTTCAACCCATTGCGTTGGAATAGACTCTCGGGAGCGAACGGGCGGGCAACGCTCCCACAGCCTGGGCGTAGGGATCAATGTTGCGCGGTCTGCCCGTGCGGGGCCGTCTTTCAGCGATAATCCCTTCTTAAGCAGCTGTAAATCCTTTTGATTGGGGCTGCCTTCCACTTGTACCCAGTAGGTTTTTGGCAACTTAAATCGAGGCGATGCAATTCGATGTTGCAGTTGGCCGTCGTCGGTCAGTAAGAGCAGTCCTTCCGAATCGTAGTCGAGCCGGCCAGCTGGGTAAAAACCTTTGAATTCGCCCAGGTCACGGGCGAGGGTGGTGCGCTCTTCTTTATCGGTAAACTGACTCAGTACCTGGAAGGGCTTGTTAAAAAGAATGATCTTACTCATCTGTTGGTTCTATCCTACCTCGGGTGCTCTTTGCTTCTCCACCTGTACGGAAAGCAGCTGTGGTGGTATTATCCACCGCGCTTTCAGCGCTCGGTCCATCCTCCAGGGCTCACCTCGATCTAAGAATACCCGACGATATGGAGTAATAATGTCCACGGAATCACCCAAGATTATCTATACACTTACCGATGAAGCGCCCGCCCTCGCGACCTTCTCGCTGCTTCCCATCATACAAGCATTTGCCGAAAAAGCCGGAGTTACTGTAGAAACTCGCGACATTTCGCTTGCCGGCAGGATCCTGGCAAATGTTTCTGAATTTTTGCCCGAAGACAAGCGCGCCAGTGACGATTTGGCGGAGCTGGGCAAATTGGCGGAGACGCCAACAGCCAATATTATCAAATTACCTAACATCAGTGCGTCAATGCCGCAGTTGAACGCGGCCATCAAAGAGTTGCAGGCCAAAGGCTATCCGATTCCTGATTATCCATCGTCGCCTACAACGGACGAAGAAAAGAAAATCAAAGCTGCGTACGACCAGGTTAAAGGCAGTGCAGTAAACCCGGTTTTGCGAGAAGGTAACTCCGATCGCCGTGCAGCGGCGGCGGTAAAAGCCTTTGCTCAAAAGAATCCTCATCGTATGGGCAAGTGGACGTCCGACTCTAAAAGTCGTGTGGCTCACATGTCTGATGGAGACTTTTACAGTTCAGAAAAATCTGTAACTTTGGCATCGGATGACACGCTTTCCATCAAATTTGTTGGTGCTGACGGGACAGAAACGGTTTTAAAAGACAAGGTTCCTGTGTTGGCTGGTGAAGTTGCCGATGCAGCGGTCATGAGTGCAGCGGCCATCAATGAGTTTTACGCCAAGAGCATTGAAGAAGCGAAAGCCGAAGGCGTTCTTTTTTCTCTGCACCTTAAAGCGACCATGATGAAGGTTTCCGACCCCATCATGTTTGGTTTTGCGGTAAAGCAATTTTATAAGCCGGTGTTTGATAAATTCGGTGATGCGCTTTCCGCCATTGGCGTTGATGTAAACAATGGGCTTGGCGACCTTTATGCCAAACTGGACAAGCTTGAGCCAGCGCAGCAAGAAGAGATCAAAGCGACGATCGACGCCTGTTATCAGGATCGTCCACCAATGGCCATGGTGAACTCAGATAAAGGTATCACCAATCTGCACGTTCCCAGCGATATTATTGTCGATGCCTCTATGCCGGCAATGATTCGTGATTCCGGTAAAATGTGGGGCCCTGATGGTGCTCTGCACGATACGATGGCGGTCATTCCAGATCGCTGCTATGCCGGTGTTTATCAAGCGGTTATCGATGACTGTATTAAGAATGGCGCCTACGACCCGAGTACCATGGGAAGTGTGCCAAACGTTGGTCTGATGGCCAAAAAGGCTGAGGAATACGGATCCCACGATAAAACCTTCCAGGCGCCCGCTGAAGGCAAGGTTCTTGTCGTCGCCAGCGTTGGTGAAACTCTGTTGGAGCAGCCTGTCGGGGCAGGGGATATTTTCCGCGTCTGTACAGTGAAAGACGAGCCGATTCGCGATTGGGTCAAGCTGGCCGTCACCCGCGCTCGTGCAACGGGCTCTCCTGCGGTTTTCTGGCTGGATGCAAACCGCGCCCACGACGCGCAATTGATTGAAAAAGTTGAAGCCTATCTTAAAGATCACGATACAAGTGGTCTGGAAATCCTGATTAAGAGTCCGGTTGAGGCGACACTTTATTCAATCGAGCGAATTCGTCGTGGTGAAGACACCATTTCGGTCACGGGAAATGTTTTGCGCGACTATCTGACAGATCTTTTCCCAATTCTTGAGCTGGGAACCAGCGCCAAGATGCTGTCGATTGTTCCGTTGATGAACGGTGGTGGGTTGTTTGAAACAGGCGCCGGTGGCTCTGCACCCAAGCATGTGCAGCAGTTTGTTGAAGAAAATCATCTGCGTTGGGATTCACTCGGTGAATTCTTGGCGATCTCGGAGTCCTTCGCGCATTTAGGTAATACTTTTGGTATCGAAAAAGCCAAAGTGCTAGCTGAGACTCTGGATCAAGCTAACGGCAAGTTCTTGGATGAAGGTAAATCGCCGTCTCGCAAGGTCAATGAGCTGGATAATCGCGGCAGTCATTTCTACTTGGCGATGTATTGGGCAGAAGCTCTTGCGGCCCAGGATAAGGATGCTGAACTGAAGGCAACTTTTGCGCCTTTGGCGGAAACCTTAGTGAGTCAGGAAGAGGCTATCGTTAAGGAGTTGGTTGACTGCCAAGGTACGTCTGTTGATATTGCTGGTTATTACCGCCCTGACGAAAACCTGGCCTCTCAGGCCATGCGTCCTAGCAAAATCCTCAACGATGCGTTAGCGGCACTGTAATCCATTCGCCCCGATGTGTTCTGCATCGGGGCAATTTCCTGCAAGCCAGGTATTGAAAAGCCCAATTATCTCCCCAACATAGTAACGACGCGCAGACGAATTCGCTTCAAGCTGTCGCACTCGAGAACTGTGGTTCCGCTTGATATCAGATAAGGGTTTGTAGGGAGAGCCTACAAAACTTACCTAAAAGCCACGTTGTGTTATGCGTTGGGCCGTTGGTTAAACGGCCTGGAGTTTTCGCTGGGGGCTGGGTGGAGCTTCATCTGCTTCAATCGTTGGTGCGGGCTCTGGTGACCCGGTCCCGTTTGATTGCGCGATGGTGATGTCGGTGGCGTGTAGCCCCTTATCGCCTTCGACAATGCTGAATGAAACCAGTTGACCCGCTTTTAGGGTCTTGTAGCCATCCATTTGGATTGAAGAGTAGTGGGCAAAAAGGTCGCCTTCGCCATTATCTGGAAGGATGAAGCCGTAGCCTTTTGCATTATTGAACCACTTAACGGTACCCGTTGGCATGGTTGATATCCTCGAGCCGCTGCTGAACAGCGAATGTCTTTATTATCGTTGTTTATTACCGGCCAGCAGTTTAATAATGGCTTACCAGTGCCTTTGCTCTTATAGTTAATGATTGCATTGGGAAGCAATTGCTGATATCGGTATACTTACTTGAAGCGTTTCCGTTATAGCGAAGTTAATTTTTCAAGTCAATCGCAAAGCCTTCTTTTCATGAGGGTAGATTGATCAAATTTTAAACGTCTCGGTGAGTTGCATCACGGTGAAGTGTGGAAGTATGGAAAAATTGATCAAACCTGGCCTAATATTTAGCATGGGTGATCAAAATAATGATGACCAGTCCGGCGATAGCGGGCTGGCTGTGCAAGAGTCTCGTCCCCAGCTGAAAAAGCCACCGATGTATAAAGTGGTACTTATTAACGACGATTACACTCCAATGGAGTTTGTCGTAGAGACGCTAGAGATTTTTTTCGATATGAATCGGGAAAAAGCGACACAAATAATGTTGACTGTACACACCAAAGGAAAAGCGGTCTGCGGCGTCTATACCCGAGATATCGCTGAGACCAAGGCGGCCCAGGTTAACGAGTATGCCCGTCAAAACGAGCATCCGTTACTCTGCGAAATTGAGGCCGTTGATGACGCGGAGGAGTAGCGACGGTGCCCACCCCGTTTATGTATTTTGTGTATTTGTTCCAAATTTGAATCAGCAACTGTTCCGCTAGAGGTGATCACCAATGCTTAGTAAGGATCTGGAAGTTACTTTAAATGTTGCGTTTAAAGGTGCTCGCTCAAAGCGCCACGAGTTTATGACCGTCGAACATCTGCTGCTGGCCCTTATCGATAATGATTCCGCGGCAAATGTTCTGAGGGCCTGCGGTACAGATTTAAACGTACTGCGTAAGGATTTGGTGGAATTTGTGGATTCCACAACGCCTTTGATTCCCGAAAATGACACGGATCGTGAAACTCAGCCAACCTTGGGTTTTCAGCGTGTACTGCAGCGCGCGGTTTTCCACGTTCAGTCTTCCGGAAAAAAAGAGGTCACGGGTGCCAACGTCTTGGTTGCCATTTTCAGTGAGCAAGAGAGTCAGGCGGTCTACTATCTGAAGCAGCAGAGTGTTGCTCGCATTGACGTCGTCAATTTTATTACTCACGGGATTTCTAAAGTCTCAGGACATGATGAGCATCCCGATGATGCGAGCCCGGAAACCAGCGATGAAGCTGCGATGGGCGGCGAGGCTCAGCCGCAAAGTCCGCTCGAGTCCTTTGCAACCAATTTGAATGAAGAGGCTATGTTGGGTCGTATCGATCCGCTGATTGGCCGCCAACAAGAGGTTGAGAGGGTCAGTCAGATTCTGACCCGACGTCGTAAAAACAATCCGTTATTGGTCGGTGAATCCGGTGTCGGTAAAACGGCAATTGCAGAAGGCTTGGCCAAGCGTATTGTCGATGGCGATGTGCCGGAAGTATTGGCCTCAAGTGTGGTTTACTCTTTGGATCTTGGTTCGCTATTGGCCGGTACCAAATATCGTGGTGACTTTGAGAAGCGCTTCAAGGGCCTGTTAGCGGATCTAAAAAAGCAAGACAATGCGATTTTGTTTATTGATGAAATTCATACCATTATCGGCGCTGGAGCAGCTTCAGGCGGAGTAATGGATGCATCTAATCTGCTCAAGCCTCTGTTGACGTCCGGTAATCTCAAATGTATTGGATCGACGACATTCCAGGAATATCGCGGTATTTTCGAAAAAGATCGTGCCTTGTCGCGTCGTTTCCAGAAAATTGATGTCAACGAGCCGAGCGTCGACGATACCTATAAAATTCTGAAGGGTCTGAAAAACCGGTTCGAAGAGCATCATAAATTGCGGTATACCGATACGGCGTTAAAGGCTGCGGCTGAGCTTGCAGAGCGCTATATCACTGAGCGATTCCTGCCAGATAAGGCTATCGATGTTATCGATGAGGCGGGTGCTTATCAGCAGTTGTTGGCGCCGTCTAAGCGTAAGAAAGTGATTGGTGTTACCGACATCGAGTCTGTGGTCGCTAAGATTGCTCGAATTCCGCCCAAGACAGTTTCTTCCAGCGATCGTGAGCAATTGCGTGATTTGGATTCTAATTTACGCATGACAGTTTTTGGGCAAAATGAGGCCATCGATGCGCTGAGTACATCAATCAAGTTGTCGCGCGCTGGCTTGAATCTCGGTGATAAGCCCATTGGTTCTTTTCTTTTTGCCGGGCCAACTGGGGTTGGTAAAACCGAATTGTGTAAGCAGCTGGCGGGCGCTCTGGGCGTTGAGCTGATTCGATTCGATATGTCTGAATATATGGAGCGCCATACCGTTTCTCGCTTGATTGGCGCGCCTCCTGGCTATGTTGGTTTTGACCAGGGAGGATTGTTGACCGACTCAGTCACTAAGCATCCACACAGCGTGGTATTGTTGGATGAGATTGAAAAGGCTCACCCCGAAGTGTTCAACTTGCTCCTTCAAGTCATGGATCACGGTACCCTGACGGACAACAATGGTCGTAAGGCGGACTTCCGAAACGTGATTCTGATTATGACGACCAACGCCGGTGCCCAAGAAATGGGGCGCGCGTCCATTGGTTTCACCAATCAGGATCACACCAGTGATGGCATGGAAGTCATTAAAAAGATGTTCACGCCGGAATTCCGTAACCGGCTGGATGCCATTATTCAGTTTGGCGCGCTGAGCCTTGATGTGATCAAAACAGTGGTCGACAAATTCCTGGTGCAGTTGCAGACCCAGTTGGATGACAAGAAAGTGTCTCTCGATGTATCAGAAGAGGCTAGAGAGTGGCTGGCTGTCCATGGTTACGACGAGAAAATGGGGGCCAGACCGATGGCTCGCTTGATACAGGAAAAGCTCAAAAAGCCTCTTGCGGAAGAGGTGCTCTTTGGTGATTTGTCTACGTCGGGAGGCGTAGTGCATGTGATCGTGGATAACGATGACATCAAGCTGGATTTTGACGCCTGACCCCAACAGCCAACACGGTCCCTGGAACCCATCTTACGGATGAGTCCCAGGGAGTGTGCGTTGTTCTGAGAGTTGCCGCTGTAAAGGGCGGAAGGTCTTTACGTCAGACGCTCGAGACTTGAATCGGTCAGTGAAAAATTGGTTTCACCGACACGATAATAGTGAAATCCGTTAGCGGGCGCGGTAGGTAATACGGCCTTTGCTAAGGTCGTAAGGTGTCAGTTCAACCTTAACTTTATCGCCTGTTAGAATTCGAATGTAATTCTTGCGCATCTTCCCTGAGATGTGAGCGGTCACAACGTGTCCATTCTCAAGCTTAACGCGGAACATAGTGTTTGGAAGTGTGTCAATGACTTCGCCTTCCATTTCAAAATTGTCTTCTTTTGCCATTCGGCAATGTCCTCAGATATCTTTGAATTTGACCCTGAAATTTGCAGGGCGGCATTGTGCCTGAATTAGCAATAATAGCCAAGTTAAACTTATACTTTAGGAATATAAAATCGGAGCTTTTTGATTTTGGGAGAGGTTGGCTGGTCTTTGTTCTGGGAGCTTGGGTGCGCGCCACGTCATATTCTCGGGCGCTAATTAATACCAGAAAAGTGTGTTACAGACTTTCAGCAGAGCACTCTGTGTGGCTTTAGATTATGTCACTTCGTCACTGGCCAGCCTTAAGTAATTCTTAGCCAGCGGCCATTAATCAGCAATTCTAATGGGCGATACTCTGTCTTATAGCTCATTTTTTTGCATTCTTTGATCCAGTAACCCAGATAGACGTGGGGCAGTCCACTGCGTTTGGCCAATTCTAATTGCCACAAGATCGCCAAAGCTCCCAAGCTGCGTTTGGTTTCATCAGGGTCATAAAAGGTGTAGACGGCCGAATATCCCGCTTCCATTCGGTCACACACTGCGACAGCTTTTAACTCACCTTCTTTACGCAACTCAAGATATTCGGTGACTCCCCATTCGCGACTTAAAAATGAGCAGAATTGCTCACGGCTGGGAGGGTACATGTCGCCATCATAGTGGCGTTGCTCAATATACCGGGCATACAAGTTGTAATGTTCATCGCTATCAATGCATTCTGTGGTACTGATTTCTAAGTCGTCGTTGCGCTTCCAGCAGCGCCTCTGTTTGCGATTCATTGTGAAATCTGCAACTGGAATTCTCGCAGGTACGCAAGCGTTACAATTGTTGCAATGAGGCCGGTAAATGTGACTGCCGCTACGGCGAAAGCCCCGCTCCGACAGTTTGCTGTAAAGGATGCCGTCGACAGGATAATTGGGATCGACAAAAACCGAGATGGCTTCTTTTCCCTCTAGATAGCTGCAGTCGTGAGGGTGGGTGGTAAAAAGCCGTATATTTCCTAGGTTGCTCATTAATGGCTCTCGGGGGATGGACGCATTGTTTTCAGAATAGTGAATTACCGGACGGGTGCAACAGCCTTGCCGCATCTGATGGCGTTAAAACCGTCCTTTTACCGTTAATATAGGTCGGTTGGTTGATCAGCTGAGATAACTGATGTTCAAATTCGCTGCGAGGGATCTCCCGCGCGCCAAGAGATGCTAGGTGCGCGGTGTGAACCTGGCAATCAATTAGGGCAATACCCGCCGTGGTTAATATGTTGACGAAATGGACGAAGCCAAACTTGGAGGCATTGCTTTGTCGGCTGAACATCGATTCGCCGAAAAAGACTTTTCCCTGAACAACGCCATATAAACCGCCGACCAATTCCTGATCTCGCCAGACTTCAACGGAATGGGCCAGTCCAAGCTGATGCAATCGCATATAGGCACTGACGATGCTCTCGGTAATCCAGGTTCCGTCTTGATCTTCACGTGGTTCGGCGCAGGCTCTTACGACATGTTCAAAATTCTCGTCAACGGTGACGGAGAAGGACTCCTGCCGCATTAACTTGCGCATACTCTTTGACACATGGAGCTCTTCTGGAAAAAGTACCAAGCGTGGGTCCGGCGTCCACCAGAGTACCGGCTGGTTATCGTCGAACCAGGGAAAAATCCCTCGTTGGTAGGCCGCAATTAACTGTCTTGGGGACAGGTCTCCACCTACGGCCAATAATCCGTTTGGGTCTGACAGCGCAGATTCGGTATCTGGAAAATCAACACTGTCATTGTCCAGCCAGGACAAATTACCCATAGTTCAAAGAATTCCTGATAACGTGAGTTAGGCGAGATTATCCAGGAACTTTTCTGCGTCCAGTGCTGCCATACAGCCGGAACCCGCAGAGGTAATTGCCTGTCTGTAAATATGATCGGCAACGTCACCGGCGGCAAATACACCCGGGGTGCTGGTGCTGGTTGCTTCACCTTGGAGTCCGCTCTTAACGATGATATAGCCGTCTTTCATGTCCAGTTGCCCTTGAAACATGTCTGTATTGGGCTTGTGGCCAATGGCTATAAATACACCGGAGACGCTAAGCTCGCTGGCGGTCTCGTCTTTTGTAGACAGGAGGCGCAAGCCGGTGACGCCGCTGTCATCACCGACGACTTCGTCCAGAGTCGTATCCCAAAGAATGTCGATTTTGCCAGCCTGCTGCTTTTCGAACAGGCGCTCCTGCAAAATCTTTTCTGCGCGCAGCTCATTGCGACGGTGAATCAAGGTGACTTTCGACGCTATGTTGGAAAGGTAGAGCGCCTCTTCAACGGCAGTATTGCCTCCGCCAACGACAGCGACGTGTTGATTGCGGTAAAAAAATCCGTCACAGGTGGCGCAGGCACTTACGCCTTTGCCCATGAATGTTTCCTCGGACGGCAGGCCGATATACTGTGCTGAGGCTCCAGTCGCGATGATGAGCGCGTCACAGGTGTAGCTGTTGGCGCCTTTGAGCTTGAAGGGGCGCTCAGACAAATCGGTTTCATCGATATGATCAAAAATGATTTGTGTTTCGAAGCGTTCGGCGTGTTGTTGCATTTGAACCATCAGTTCTGGGCCCTGGAGCTCGGGCGTGCCGCCTGGCCAGTTTTCCACCTCTGTGGTGGTGGTCAACTGTCCACCTTGCTGCATACCCGTGATGACTACGGGATTGAGGTTTGCTCGCGCCGCATAAATCGCGGCGGTGTAGCCTGCTGGACCTGAGCCAAGAATGATGAGTTGATGGTGTTGCGTGTCACTCATGTGTTTAATACCTGTACAACTTAACCCTATATACGGGGAAATGTTTATCTTGCTTTGCTGTATATGGGCTATTGAACATGAATTTCAATGAGTTATCGAGCAAAATCTCATTTGCGCTCTTTGATGGGGCACGACAAACTGGGAAAATCCAGCCCTTTTGATTTAAACTAATTAAAATTCATTGGCTTAAAGCACTTATTTCATAACCCACTGGAAGCAAAATCCGACGCCAGACAGAAAACTTTGCGGTCATTGGAGTGATTTCCATGATTTTCGTGTCAGAGATCCAATGTCAGGCAAATACAGACGTAAAAGATAGTCCGGAGTGACAATTTGAAATCCTCCTCAAATGCCGCCACTAAGGGGCAAAACGTGGATTCTCAGCCCACATTACCATTGAAGATCGTCAGGGAAGGTACCGTAATCGGGTTGGTGGCACTGTGTACCTACCTGGTTATGGCTCTGGCCTCCTATTCGCCCGCCGATCCCGGTTGGTCTCGCACTGGATCCGGTGGTGATATCCAGAATATGGGGGGAGCATTCGGTGCCTGGCTCGCCGATGTGTTCTTTTTACTATTTGGCTATATGGCCTACCTGTTTCCGGTGTTAATAGGCTATCGCGCCTGGATGATTTTTCGCGACCGCAACAACAGCGATCCAGGCGATTGGGTCGTTTTTCTTTTGCGCTGTGTTGGATTCGCATTGCTGTTGATTACGGCCACAGCGCTGACCACCCTGTACGCCGGCGTGGAAAGCAGCTTGCTGCCGGAATCTGACGGCGGTCTATTGGGCAAGCATGTCGCTTTGGCCATGGAGTCTGCTTTCAGCCGGGTGGGTGGCACGCTGGTTATGATTGCCGTCTTTCTGTTTGGTCTCACGGTGTTTACCGATCTCTCTTGGTTTAAATTGATGGATGCCATCGGTCACGGTGTATTGACCATGATCGAGCGCTGCCGTAATCGGTTCAAGCAAATGGCGGAAGATCGGGCCGAGAAGGCCAAGGCGATTCCGCCGCCACGGGCTCAGCGCCCATTGACTATTGAGCACCAACGTAAAGAAAAACCGGTCAAAGCGGTTCGCGAACCTGAGAAGAAAGCCAAGAAAATCCCAATCATTGATCTTCCGGTTAAGAAAGCGAAGCCTGGTGTTCGATTGGAAAAAGAAAAGCAGAAATCCCTATTCGACAGCAAAGTGGTGGGCGACCTGCCGCCATTAACACTGCTCGATGGTGCCGATAAGTCCAGTGGCGGAGGCTTCTCCGCGGAGTCTCTGGAGCAGATGTCGCGCCTGTTGGAGCTTAAACTCAAGGATTTTAACGTCGACGCCGAGGTGGTTTCTGTACTGCCAGGGCCTGTGGTTACGCGGTTTGAAATTCAGCCAGCGCCGGGCATTAAAGTCAGTCGGATTACAAACCTGGCGAAAGATTTGGCTCGTTCACTGGCGGTGATCAGTGTGCGCGTGGTTGAAGTTATTCCCGGCAAATCGGTCGTGGGTATTGAAATTCCCAATGAAAATCGCGAAATGGTGCGGTTACGGGAGGTCTTGGCGTCCGACGTTTACGAAAAATCCAAGTCGTCACTCTCCATGGCTTTGGGGCACGACATTGCCGGCGAACCGATTGTTGCGGACCTCGCCAAGATGCCCCACTTGCTCGTCGCGGGAACCACCGGGTCTGGTAAGTCTGTCGGCGTTAACGTGATGCTATTAAGTTTGCTGTACAAATCGTCGCCAAAGGATGTACGTCTGATTCTTGTGGATCCAAAGATGTTGGAGCTCTCAATTTACGAGGGCATTCCGCACTTGCTCACACCGGTCATCACTGACATGAAAGACGCGGCCAATGGCTTGCGGTGGTGTGTTGGCGAGATGGAGAGGCGCTACAAGTTGATGGCGGCGATGGGCGTGCGGAACCTCGCCGGTTTCAACCGAAAGATCGAAGAGGCAGACAAAGCTGGGGAGAGCATTCCCGATCCGTTCTGGTCTCCGGACGAACACTTCGAGGCCGGTGAGGAGTCGCCCGAGCCGCCGAAGCTGGAAACCCTGCCAGCGATTGTGGTGGTGATTGACGAATTTGCCGACATGATGATGATTGTGGGCAAGAAAGTTGAGCAGCTTATTGCTCGAATCGCCCAGAAAGCCCGGGCGGCGGGCATTCACTTAATCTTGGCCACTCAGCGCCCGTCGGTCGATGTCATCACCGGACTGATCAAAGCGAACGTTCCGACACGTATAGCGTTTCAGGTGTCATCGAAAATTGATTCGCGCACGATTCTCGATCAAGGCGGCGCCGAGCAACTGCTGGGCCATGGTGATATGTTGTATCTGCCACCGGGAACCAGTTTGCCGCTAAGGGTGCACGGTGCGTTTGTCGATGACCACGAAGTTCACAGTGTGGTGGCAGACTGGAAGAAGCGGGGAGAGCCAGACTACCTAGAAGGTGTCATCGACGACAGTTCAGGTGGGTTATCCATCCCGGGTCTCGGAGGCGATGGCGATGGTGATGGCGGAGAAGAATCCGATCCGCTCTACGATGAGGCTGTCGCGTTTGTTACTGAAACTCGCAAGGCTTCCATTTCGTCGGTACAGCGCAAGCTCCGAATCGGCTACAATCGCGCCGCTCGGCTGATTGAAACCATGGAGGCTTCCGGAGTCGTCAGCGAAATGGGCACCAATGGCAGTCGAGAAGTTCTGGCGCCGCCACCTCCGGGTCGCTAAACACTAAGGGTTCTATGAATATCAAACACAGTATTGGCCGGGCCATTTGCGCTCTGGCCATGTTTTGCACTCTATCCGTCTCCGCCAGTGATGATTCTGCATCGGAACAGGGGACTGCCATTGCGCGTCTCGTCAGTTTGCTGACACCGCTGCAATCGATGACCGGCGACTTTGAACAAGTTCAGAAGGATCCGGATGGCGCCGAGATGTCGCGGGCCAGCGGCACATTCACCATGGCGCGTCCGGAGCGTCTGCGCTGGGAAACTCTGGAACCTTTTCCTCAGCTGTTGGTGACTGATGGCGCTACCTTGTGGTTGTATGATCCCGATCTTGAGCAGGTGACTGTCAGCGGTTTGGATGATCAAATTAATCAGACTCCCGCGGTGGTATTCTCCGGCGATCTCAGCGCCATCGATGAGCGGTTTACGGTGACAGCAGAAGGGGATACCTTTACATTGATTCCCAAGCAGGAAGATGGCCTGTTCCAGCATTTGGAGTTGTCATTCAGTGACCAGCAGCTTGCCGGGATGGCGATCGCCGACGGCTTTGGCCAACGTACAGAATTTCACTTTGCGGATGTCGAGGAGAATACCTCGCCTGCCTCGGACACCTTCATGTTTACCCCGCCGGAGGGAACCGACGTCGTTCGGCGGGAGTAGCCTTGTGTCGCCTGTCACGGATGATCCTGCACCCGCCACTAAATCCCTTTTTAGTCAAAGCCGACCACTTGCCGCGCGCCTGCGCCCCCAAACGGTAGACCAAATCGTTGGACAGCAACACCTGGTTGGCGAAGGCAAGCCTCTGCGAGAAGCCATTCTTGGCGACCATTTGCATTCTATGGTGTTTTGGGGCCCGCCTGGTGTCGGCAAGACCTCTCTGGCACAAGTCATTGCACAATCTTGTGATGCGGCGTTTTTAGCGGTTTCAGCGGTGCTGTCCGGCGTAAAAGAAATACGAAATGCGGTAGAACAGGCGAAATTGGAGCAGCAACTGGGGCGTCGTACCTTGTTGTTTGTGGATGAGGTACATCGCTTCAATAAGAGCCAACAGGATGCGTTTCTTCCCTACGTTGAGGATGGAACCGTGATCTTTGTTGGGGCCACCACGGAAAATCCGTCGTTTGCGCTCAACAACGCCTTGATGTCACGCTGTCGTTTATACGTCCTCAAAAGCCTGACGAACGAAGACTTGATAGCGTTACTGGATTCGGCCCTGCAGCGTCCGGACGGTCTGGGTGAGCGCCAGTTTCAGGTCGAGACAGGAGTGCTGGACGCCATTGCCGGCGCTGCCGATGGCGATGCGAGGCGCGCCCTCAATTTGTTGGAGGTCGCTGCTGATCTTGCCGAGGAGCGTGACGGACAAGCCTGGCTGACAATGTCCAGTCTCGAATTGTTGACGGCAGGCTCCACGCGTCGTTTTGATCGCGGAGGAGATGACTTTTACGAGCAGATCTCGGCGCTGCATAAAGCCGTGCGAGGTTCCAGTGTCGATGGTGCACTCTATTGGTTTTGTCGTATGGTTGATGGCGGCTGTGATTTACAGTATCTCAGCCGTCGTCTGATTCGTATGGCCAGTGAGGATATTGGCAATGCCGATCCGAGAGGCCTATCGATCGCGATGGATGCAGCTGCGGCCTACGAACGCTTAGGCAGCCCGGAAGGGGAATTGTCCTTAGCGCAAGCCGTGGTTTATCTCGCATCAGCGCCCAAAAGTAATGCGGTGTACAAAGCTTTCAAGGAGGCGATGGCAACGGTAAAATCCCAGCCTTCGCACCCGGTACCTCTGCATCTGCGCAATGCACCAACGCGGGTAATGAAATCTCTGGATTACGGGCGAGAGTATCGGTATGCCCATGATGAGCCAGGGGCATACGCCGCAGGTGAAAATTATTTACCCGAGGCGATTCATGACAGTCGCTTCTACGATCCTGTTGATCGCGGGCTGGAGCGAAAAATTGCCGAAAAGCTGGAGCATCTGCGTTCACTGGATGCCAACAGTTCTTGGCAGCGATACAAGAAATAATCCTGGGAGCGAGACGTTGCGGATATCAAGGCGCTCAGCGCCAAATTTTGTAGCGCGACCTGTGGAATTTTGATGGTAATGTGAGGTTATAGTGCACTGGTTAGCGGTCGCCCTGGGAGGGGCTTTAGGCGCCATGGGGCGTTATGGGGTTACAGCGGTGCTGTATTCACCGACACCGGTTGGCAAGTTGCCGTTAGGCACCCTGACGGTCAACGTATTAGGCTCCCTGGTTATTGGCGCTTTGTACATTATCATCGTCGAAAAAGGCTTGATGGCGCCGCATTGGAAAAGCCTGCTGATCGCGGGTTTTCTGGGGGCGTTTACAACGTTTTCCACGTTTGCTCTGGAGTCGTTTTCACTCTTGCAGCACGGCCACTACGGGATGGCTTTGGCCTACACCTTGATCAGTGTTACTGCCTGTATACTGGCGGTTGCCCTGGGCTGTTTTATTACACTTAAATTTATCTGATCTGGAATATCATGCTCGACTTAAAATATCTTCGCGCAAATGCGGAGGCTGTCACTGCCGCTCTGGCCCGTAAAAAATTCACTCTTGATATTGAAAAATTGTCGGCGCTGGACGATCAGCGCAAGCAAATCCAGGTACAGACAGAGAATTTACAACAAGAGCGTAATGCGCGTTCAAAAAATATCGGCAAAGCGAAAGCGGCTGGTGAGGATATTGCCCCCTTGCTGGCGGAAGTGGATGACCTCAAGCAGCAATTGAGCGCGGCGGAAAAACAGCTCAATGACATCTCAACGCAATTACAGGCAGAATTGTCCACCATTCCCAATATCCCAGCCGAGGATGTGCCTGCCGGTAATGATGAAGACGATAACATTGAGGTGAGAACTTGGGGGGACATACCAAGTTTTGATTTTGAAGTGAAAGATCACGTCGATCTCGGTGCGGCATTGAATGGCATTCAGTTGGATATGGCGAACAAAATCACCGGGTCTCGCTTTGCCGTTATGCAAGGGCCGGTTGCGCGTCTGCACCGGGCTCTGATTCAATTTATGCTCGATACACATAGCCGAGATCACGGTTACACAGAAACCTACGCTCCCTATATCGTCAATCGGGATTCCCTGTACGGCACAGGCCAATTACCGAAATTCGAAGAAGACCTTTTCAAACTGGAAGATGACCGAGGTTTCTACCTGATTCCAACCGCTGAGGTGCCGGTAACCAATCTGATGCGAGGCGAAACGCTGCAAAGCCCTGCGCAGCTGCCGCGTAAATTTGTCACGCACACACCGTGTTTTCGCTCTGAAGCGGGAAGCTACGGTCGTGATACCCGCGGTATGATTCGCCAGCATCAGTTTGAAAAAGTGGAGTTGGTACAGATCGTCGAGGCGTCTACGTCTGAGGCTGCTCTTGAAGAGCTAACCAGCCACGCTGAGAATATTCTTAAGGCATTGCAGTTGCCTTTCCGCACCGTCATCCTCTGTGGTGGCGATCTAGGGTTTTCTGCGGCGAAAACTTACGACATCGAGGTGTGGATTCCCTCGCAGGACAAGTACCGTGAAATCTCATCCTGCAGCAACTGTCGGGATTTTCAGGCGCGACGCATGCAGGCACGTGTAAAAAATGCAGAAGGCAAGGGCAGCGAGTTCGTCCATACCCTCAACGGATCCGGATTGGCCGTTGGCCGCACGTTGATTGCGGTACTTGAAAATTACCAGCAGGCTGACGGCAGCATACTGGTTCCGGAAGTGCTCAAGCCTTATATGGGGGGTATCGAACAGATATCCGTCTGATTCCACATGGATTATTTTCCCGTCGCCCTGCGTTTGCAGGGCAAACCCTGTCTGGTGGTTGGCGGTGGCAAGGTCGCTGAGCGCAAAGTATGCGACCTGCTGGCGTCATCCTGTCAATTGACGGTGTGGGCACCGCAACTGACCGATGACCTCTTGGAAAAGGCAAGGCGGGGTGACTTTCGGTACTTGAGTACAGAGTTCAGTCATGTCAGCCAGCTGGGCGGCTATTTTGTCGTTGTCGCCGCGACGGATAATTCTGAGCTAAACCACGCGATAGCCAAGGCGTGTGATGACCAGGGACAGTTTTGCAATAACGTCAGCGATGTTCGCTCGGGCAACACGTTGTTGCCTGCCCTGGTTCGTCGAGGCTCGTTGACGGTCGCGATTTCCTGTGACGGCAAATCACCAACCTTAACCCGAATGATAAAACATCAGCTCGAAGCGTTTTTACCGCAACGATATGGGGTACTTGCTGAGCTGATGGGGCAGTGGCGTAAAAAGGTTAAAGATGCACTGGCTGCAGCAGAGCAGCGCCGTTTCTGGAATCGCTTTTTGATGGATTCACAAGCCGCTGTCACTTTGGGGAACCTTGAGGCCGCCGAGAAACAAGTCGGTCGTCTGTTGGCGTCACCTGCGCCGATGACAGGCAGTGTCGCGCTGATAGGGGCCGGGCCGGGTGATCCGGAGTTGCTCACCTTAAAAGCCCTGCGGCTGATGCAAGTCGCCGATATTTGCTTGTACGATCGTCTGGTTTCCGATGAGATCATGGCGTTATTGCCGGATTCGTGTGAGCGGCGTTATGTCGGCAAACGCCAGGCGGATCACGCGGTTCCTCAGGACGAGCTGAATGTCTTGATGGCTGATCTGGCGGAGGCCGGCCACACGATCGTACGTTTAAAAGGCGGAGACCCATTTATATTTGGGCGTGGCGGCGAAGAGTTGGAAACGCTGGTGAGTCGTGGCATTGATTTTACTGTGGTGCCCGGTATCACGGCAGCATCCGGTTGTGCGAGCTATGCAGGTATTCCATTAACCCATAGAGATTACGCGCAATCGGTGCGCTTTATTACCGGGCATCTCAAGAATAATCAGGTAAATCTGCCCTGGCCTGAGTTGGCCAAATCAGATCAGACGCTGGTGTTCTACATGGGGCTCAGTGGTTTGGCGCAGATTTGCCGCGCTCTTATCGACAGCGGGCGTTCCCCATTAACGCCCGCGGCTATCGTAGAAAAAGGCACGACGCCGCAGCAAGCGATTTATCGGGGTACGCTTGAGTCCTTGCCCGACTTGGCAGTCAGTGCCGGTGCACGGGCACCAACACTGTTGATTATCGGCGAAGTGGTGCAATTGCAAGAGCGCCTTAACTGGTTTCGTCCCGTCACCCAATAATCCTATAAAGGTTTTGGCGTTGGCGCCGATAGCCTTTTTAGGTGGTGACAAAGATTATTGTGATGAAAATTCCCCCAAGGCCGGAGCCTGTGCTGCGCACGCAAAGTGTCAGACGTATATCCGGGGATAAAAGTGATACCGCAAAATCGCGCTTTGAGCAGGAAGTTACCGAGCGACGGGAGCGCCGTCAGGGGCGTTACGACCGACGTCAACGGCGCCAAAAGGTGTTGTTGGATCTTCGTTCTGGCCGTGACCGACGGCGCAATGGCCCCAATCCATCGATCGATATCGAAGTCTGATGCCACCGGGCTAAACGCCGGACCCTTGCAACACTCGATTCCATAAACCACACCCACCACAGAGCTGATGATCTCTGATAGAGTAGCGGCAATGATAATGGTTGCTGAGGGGTTCTTGTGTCCGAATTTGATTATGACCTGTTTGTGATTGGTGCCGGCTCTGGTGGTGTTCGAGCCAGCCGTATGGCCGCTCAATATGGCGCGAAGGTCGCCGTGGCCGAAGACACTTTTCTGGGTGGAACATGTGTCAACGTCGGGTGTGTGCCGAAAAAACTGTTCGTATATGGCTCGCATCTACCGGAAGATGTTGAAATGGCCGCAGGCTATGGCTGGACGGTTGACGGCGTCCGTTTTGATTGGCCGACATTAAGAGATAACAAAACCCGTGAGATTGAACGATTAAACGGCGTGTACAAAAACATTCTTGATAATGCCGGCGTTGAGTTGATTGAAGGGCGTGCGGTCATTGAAGGTCCTCATGGGGTTTCGGTCAATGGCAAGACCTATACCGCTGAACGAATTCTCATTGCGACGGGTGGAACCCCGGTACTGCCAAATATCCCTGGTAAAGAGCTGATGATCAGCTCCAATGAAGCCTTTTACCTCGATGAGTTCCCCAAGCGTGTGATGATACTGGGGGGCGGTTACATCGCGGTTGAGTTTGCCGGGATTTTCAATGGTCTGGGCGCCGACACAGAACTGGTCTATCGCGGTCCGCTATTTCTTCGGGGATTCGATACGGAGGTGAGGGAAGTCGTCGCCAAAGAAATCGCTCAGAAAGGGATCAAACTTAGCTTTGAGGTCAACATTGCCAGTGTCTGCAAGACCGAAAGTGGCGAATTGGAAGTGACCTTAACGGATGGCAGTACTCGCATCGTAGATTGTGTGATGGCGGCGACAGGACGTGCACCGCGGCTTGACGGTCTGGGGCTGGATTCTACCCAGGTTTCCTTGACGGAGAGAGGGACTGTCTCTGTGAATGACGACTATCAGACCACAGAGCCCAGCATCTATGCGATTGGCGATGTAATCGGAAGAATGGAGTTAACGCCGGTGGCCCTGGCTGAAGGCATGACTCTGGCGAAAAATCTTTATCAAGGTGCGGAGATCTCTCTCGATTACGACAATATTGCTACGGCGGTTTTCTGCCAGCCCAATATTGGAACCGTTGGTATCAGCGAAGATACCGCCGTGAAAAATGGCGGTAAATACCGCATTTACACCTCCAGTTTTCGGCATATGAAATTAACCTTGACCGATATACCCGAGCGTACCTTCATGAAATTGATCGTTGAAGATGAGAGTGATCGGGTCGTCGGCTGTCATATGGTTGGCGCGGATGCCGGTGAAATTATCCAGGGAATTGCAATTGCTATCAAAATGGGGGCAAAGAAAGCGGATTTCGACGCAACCATTGGCATTCATCCAACGGCGGCGGAAGAGTTTGTTACCATGCGTGAAGCGACTCGTACGATCGGAAGCTGAGTAGCGCAGTTAACATCGCCCGTACATGCTTCGAATTCGGTAGGGACGTGTGGTTATTTTGCCCTCACAGCACGTCTCTGGCCGGTCTATACTGAGAAGATTGTTGAGACATCGGTCTCCTAAGGATTATTGTAAAAATTCTTGTTGTTGAAAGCGATTGTTCTGGATCTGCACGCTCTGGTGAGGAGGCGCTATGTGGAAAGAAGTTTTCCTGTTTTACTGGATGCTTTATCAACAATACACTTGGCAGCCGACGTGGCTGGATTGCCGAAATCCCGAGCAGACACATTTTCATCGACGGCGTTTTACCCCTAAATACCGCCGTAAAAAGCGCATTGTGCGCAGCCTTTGGTACGGCCTAAGTGGTCTGATGCTGCTCTTTCCCTATCCTCCATTTGCCGTATTTGCTTCTCTGTTTGGTACCTTCCTGTCGTTTTGCATTCTTGACGAAACCCCTTAATTTCTAAGACCAGCGATCTTGCTAGTCTCTCCGCAAGCGGTCATTGACCGCGATGGGGTTGGGGTAGTTGAAAATAACGACATAACTGGAGACCAAAAAGGTAATGATCGCCGTCGCTTGAATCAAAACGGACACGGGTTCACTGATCAACTGGCTTTCAAAGGCAACAAAGGCGATCAATAGAGAAAATTCGCTTATCTGCCCCAGGCGAAAACCGATATCCCACGCCAAGCTGGACGTTTCACTGTGGTGCGCCAGAAGAAACCGAAAGGTAATGGGTTTAAGCAGTAGGATGATGGCCGCTAGCAGGAGACTGGCGAGCCATATATCTCCCAATAGTACGAGATTGAATTGAGCGCCGAGAGAAAAGAAAAAAAGGATTAGGAAAAAATCTCTGAGAGGCTTCAGGCTGATGGCAATGTATTGTGAAATCGGGCTGGTTGCTAAGGTGATACCGGCGATGAACGCGCCGGTTTCGCGTGATAAGCCGATGCTGTTGGCCAATTCTGCCAGTCCGAGACACCAGCCTATGGCAGCTAAAAAGATGTACTCGTGAAAGCGGTCGAATCGTTGAATGACGTTGAGCAGAATATATTTGACGAACAGAACCGCAAAAATGGTGAGCAATGGCAGAGCCAGAAACGCAAAGCCAAGCTTGGAAAAATGGATTTCGCCGAGGTCGCCGCTCAAGAGAACAATCAAGCAAAGTATCGCGAAGAAATCCTGCATCAGTAACAACCCCACCATGAGTTCGCCAGTGTGGCGATGATGCAAAACGGTCGTTGGGAGCAACTTGATGCCGATGATCGTGCTGGAAAACATCATCGCCATGCCAATGATAATGCTCTCCAGATGCGTAAAGCCGAAACTCTGGCCGACAATAAAGCCGCATAATGCAAAAATCAGCGAGCTGATAATACCGACACTGGTCGCTTGTTTCAGTACGTTTAGTAGAGACCTGGGTTGCATATCCAGACCGAGCAGAAATAATAAAAATATGATTCCTATGTGAGACATGTCGGTGACGAGTGAGACATCGGTCACCAAACCCCAGCCAAAGGGGCCCAGTATGGCGCCCAGCACGATGTAACCAACCAGCAGTGGCTGACGGGTATAGAGCGCTAGCGACGAGATGATGGCGGCGCCGGTAAAAATCAAAACAAACGACTGTATGAGGCTCTCGTGCATGGTGAACCTTCGAATAATTTGATGTCACGAGAGTAAAGGCAAATGGCCTTTTAGAAAACCGTCAGAGCAAAAATAGCGGATTTGAAGAGGGGGAAGCGGCAACAGCACGAAAGAGTGCCATTGCCAAATTGCCGAAAGTTACTTGGTGGCGCGACGACGAAACAGAGGTTGAGACTGGTCGTAGGCGGCTTGATAGGTTTCGGAGAAATCGTTGAGTGACGCCATTGTTGTCTCGAGATCGGTACCTTCCTCGAAACAAAAGCTGGTAAATCCACAGCGCTGCAAATAAAAAAGTTGGTCACGGATGATGTGGCCGCTGGCGCGCAGCTCACCTTCAAACCCGTATTGATCCCGGAGCAGTCGTGCGGTTGAAAATCCGCGGCCATCCATGAACGTTGGAAATTCAATACTGATCAAACCGAGTCCTTTGGCATCCTTGCCGAGGCTGTCAGCCAGCTCGTCGCTTTTCAACAGGATACCAAGAGTGGCTTTACGGCCTTCCAGAAGCTCTTTGTGGGACTGCCAACCCTGCAAGGTTACCAACTGCTGTGTTTCTGCCTGCGCCTTGGAGGGGATCTCATCGTCATTTAACAAGGTCCAGACGTCATCGACGATCTGCTTGTCTTTAATGATTTTTGGCATAGACCCGCTCCTTGAATGGTGCCATTCCAATGCGATCATAGGTGTCGATAAAGCGTTCTTCGTCGACTCGTTGTTCGAGATAGACATCGATCAACTTTTGCATCACCGATGGCATATCCGCAGCGATAAATGCCGGCCCAAGGACTTTGCCAAGATACGCTTTCGTGCCGGCGTTACCGCCCAGTTGCACTTGGTAAAATTCCTCGCCTTTTTTGTCGACGCCCAAAACGCCGATGTGGCCCACGTGATGGTGTCCACAGGCATTCATGCAGCCGGAGATATTCAAATCCAGGTTGCCGAGATCATAGAGATAATCCAGATCGTCGAAATGGCGCTGAATGGATTCGGCGATGGGAATCGACTTGGCATTTGCCAGAGAGCAAAAATCACCACCTGGACAGCAGATAATATCGTTCAGAGTGCCAATATTCGGAGTGGTGAATCCGTGATCGCTCGCTTTCTGCCAGAGTTCAAGCAACTGATCCTGGCGGACTTCAGCTAACACGACGTTTTGTTCGTGAGTGGTGCGGGCCTCACCGAAACTGTAGGCGTCGGCCAGATCGGCAATGGCTTCCAGTTGACTGTCGGTAAGATCTCCAGGGGCAATCCCTGTCGGCTTGAGTGACAAAGTTACCATGGCGTAACCTGCAACCTTGTGATCCCGAACATTATGGGTGAGCCAGCGACTGAATGCCGGGTTCTGTAAACGCTGATCGTCAAGCTGCGAAGCGATTTCAGTCGCGTTCAGTGTCTCGTAGGGAAGGGCAGGAAAGCACTGAGAAACGCGATCGATTTCCGCCTGTGTCAGCGTGATGGGCCCATCCTTGAGGCGCTCGAATTCCGCTTCAACTTTTTCACCGAAGGCATCAACGCCCATGGCTTTTACCAGAATTTTAATTCTGGCTTTGTATTTGTTGTCGCGACGACCCAGCTGGTTGTAAACACGAAGAATAGATTCCAGATAACTCAGTAGGTGAGCTTCGGGCAAAAATTCACGCACCACTTCGCCGATGGCTGGCGTCCGACCTAAGCCTCCGCCGCCCAAAACCGTAAACCCGGTTTCTCCCGCGTCATTGATGACGACCTGCAAGCCAATATCGTGAACCTGAACGGCGGCACGATCGTCTTTTGCACCGGTTACCGCAATTTTGAATTTACGGGGTAGGAAAGCAAACTCAGGGTGGAATGAGGACCACTGACGAATGATTTCGCAGTAAGGGCGCGGATCAATGACCTCGTCAGGGGTGGCGCCGGCAAATTGGTCAGTTGTCGTGTTGCGAATGCAGTTGCCGGACGACTGTGTCGCGTGCATTTCGACTTCTGCCAGCTCGGCAAGAATGTCGGGCACTTCTTCCAGTTGGGGCCAGTTAAATTGAATGTTTTGGCGCGTACTGACGTGGCAGTATCCCTTATCGTAGTGGCGAGCAATGTATGCAAGCTTCCGAAGTTGGGTGCTATTGAGCATGCCATAGGGGACATTGACTCGCAGCATGGGCGCCAGGCGCTGAATATAGAGACCATTTTGCAGGCGCAAAGGTAGGAATTCTTCTTCCTTCAGCTCGCCGGCCAGATAGCGTTCTGTCTGGCTGCGGTACTGGGCTATGCGGTCAGCAATGATGGTGTGATCGTAACGGTCGTAACGATACATCGATCAAGAAACCTAATTTTCACGGTTGATTGTTAGGAATACAGTAAATCGGCGTATTCCCTTGGAAAAAGCGCGAAGGATACACGAAAGTCGGATTCGCTGCGAGATTTGCATGGTGTGGTGAATGGTAACGGCCGTGTTACGTAAATTAGCGCAAGCCATTGGTGCAAAAGGGTTTTTGTGACAAAAATAGGGGGGCGGGGGAGAAAACGTTGATAGACAGAATTTTTATATGTATATATTTAAGACGCCCCGCGACATCACAATCTTCCACTCTGGAGAATAACCATAATGAATGAAGAGATTGAGATTCAAGAAACTGGCGACAGCATGGCTGATGCTGTCTCCGCCATTGTGCTAATCGGTGTTTTTGTAGCCACTTGCATCTTTTGGATCAGTGGTCAGTAGACAAACATTTGTTTGTTGCGCTACACCCCTATATGGGGAGTGCATATCCTCATATACTGTGGCTATAATCCTTCTTGGACCTGATTTGATGTCTTAATCGGTCGGGTTCATGCGCTTTTCTACCCGCTGATACAGGGAATGTGAAGCTATCTAGGTTTAGTAAGTTCACAGTTCTAAGCTGCATAAGCAGGTTTTTTTGCGCTTCAAAAAAGCTGGTCTGCTTGTTTCAAGCTTGGGGGTGAGCTGGCGTTTCTATCCACCTTCGATTGCACAGTAGGGATACTCTTGTCGTTTCACGTTCATAACAGCTACACCTATTGGATTTCGCGCCTCGCAAGTACGATGCAAGAAAAATTCAACAAGGACCTCGAAGCCTTAGATGTTACTTGGCCTCAATGGATGATCATTAATTTGCTCTCCAGGCATAAGGCGGAAACCCCTGCTGCACTGGCGGATTTGATTGGCATCAACCGTTCTGCGGTGAGCCGGTTACTGGATCGGTTGGAGAAAAAAGGTTTAATTGCACGAATTCATAACGACATCGATCGTCGATCCGTGAAAATTCGCATCACTGAGCCGGGCGCCATGATGGTTCGACATCTGGATGAAGCGGCTGAGCGTCATCAGGAAGAGTTTCTGGCGCAGCTGGAGCTATCGGAGCTTCATGAATTCAAAATCACCGCACAGAAACTGCTGCGAGCGGGTGGGGTGGAATCGAAGACCAGTTGGAAATACGAAAACAATTGAGTCTTCGAGATAGCCGGCATGGTGTCAGACAACTAAGCTGACACCAAAGGCGACTGCGGCGACGAATCCAATGGTGAACAGTATTCCGGCGACAATATATCGCCAGATATTTCCTTTGGTGAAATCTCGTTCCTGATTGCGGCGAGATTGAACGCCAAATGCTGCGGCTAGAGTACTGCCGATGATTGCGCCTACACCAGGCGCATGATTGTCATCTTTGCGAGGGTTTGAGTCGGGCTTGGGGCTGGTGTTAGACATGTCCGCCTCCTGTTAAGGTTATGACAGTATGCTAACACCTGTGCCGTCCTAATTTCGTCTCATTTCGCCTGTAGTCGATCAATAATCAAGATTCGGCTGTAGCCAGCGCTCTACCTCGGCGACGCTCACTTGCTTGCGCTCTGCGAGAGAAACCACTTGGTCCTTGCCAATCTTCCCGACGTTAAAGTAATGGGATTCCGGATGGGCATAATACCAGCCGGATACCGATGCGGCAGGGGTCATGGCGAAATGTTCAGTCAGCTCGACGCCGACTGACGCTTCGGCATTAAGCAGGCGAAACAATGCCGCTTTCTCTGTGTGATCCGGGCATGATGGGTAGCCAGGCGCCGGACGAATACCGGTGTATTCCTCACGGATCAGCGCGTCATTATCCAACTGTTCGTCAACGCTGTAGCCCCAAAATTGCGTTCTGACCAACCGATGCATGTGCTCTGCCAGAGCTTCTGCAAGGCGATCGGCAAGTGCTTTTACCATGATACTGTTGTAGTCGTCCCCGGCATCTTCGTACTGTTTGGCAAGAGCCTCAGCGCCGATGCCTGCCGTAACGACAAATCCACCGATATAGTCGGATACGGTATTTTCAGGGGCGATAAAGTCTGCCAAAGACTTTGTCGTTTCTGCCTGACCGTTCTTTAATGTTTGCTGCCGAATTTGATGCAATGTTTCTAACTGAGCAGAAGATTGGTTGCTGTCATACACCAGAATGTCATCATCGCGACTGGCCGCAGGCCAAAACCCAATCACCGCTTTAGCCCGCAATAGACGTTCATCGATGATTTTTGTCAGCATTTGTTGGGCGTCGTCAAATAGGGAGCGTGCCGCTGCGCCCACCGTCGCATCGTCAAAAATGCGCGGATATTTCCCAACCAGATCCCACGTAATAAAAAAGGGCGTCCAATCGATGGTTTCAACCAGAGCTCTTAAGTCGATATTGTCAAAGGTACGAGTGCCGAGAAAGGCGGGTTTCTGTGGTTGATAGGTTTCCCAATCGAGAGTTTGTCGTTGTTTCAAGGCTTGCTCATAGCTGAGTGCTTGACCTCGTGGCCGACGTCCTGCGGTACGCTCGCGCACTTGCGCATACTCGGTTTGTATGTCGAGCACGAATTTGTCTCGTTGATGCGGGGACAAAAGGGCGCTGGCGACACCGACGGCGCGTGAAGCGTCCGCTACGTAGGTGACCTGATTCAGGGAAAACTGCGGATCAATCTTCACAGCGGTATGGGCTTTCGAGGTGGTTGCACCGCCAATCAGCAGAGGCTTATTGATGCCCTGGCGCTGCATCTCTTTGGCGACGGTCACCATTTCATCCAGAGAGGGGGTGATCAATCCTGACAAGCCAATAATGTCACAGTCGTTATCAATGGCTGTCTGCAGAATTTTTTCACAGGGAACCATGACACCGAGGTCGATAACTTCGTAGTTATTGCATTGCAGTACGACACCCACAATATTTTTGCCGATGTCGTGAACATCGCCTTTTACCGTCGCCATGACAATGCGACCATTGGAACGGCTGCCTTCCTGTTTCTCAGCTTCGATATAGGGCTGCAAATAGGCGACGGCTTGTTTCATGACGCGAGCGGATTTCACCACTTGGGGCAAAAACATTTTGCCATCGCCGAACAGGTCGCCGACCACGTTCATGCCCGCCATTAATGGGCCTTCGATGACGTCTAAGGGGCGGGTGCTTTGCGCGCGTGCCGCCTCAGTGTCTTCTTCAATATAGTTGGATATGCCTTTCACCAACGCGTGCTCCAGTCGCTTGTTGACTGGCCAGCCGCGCCATTCCAGGGTTTCTTCAGCGACTTTGTTGCTGCCGTCACCCCGATATTTCTCGGCGATTGCCAGAAGGTTTTCCGTGCCTTCGGGCGTGCGGTTGAGAATCACATCTTCGACTCGGTCGCGCAGTTCAGCCGGAAGTTCATCGTAGACGGCCAGTTGTCCGGCGTTGACGATAGACATGGAGAGGCCGGCTTTAATGGCGTGATACAGGAAAACCGAATGGATGGCTTCACGGACGGGGTTATTGCCTCGAAAGGAAAAAGAAACGTTCGAGACGCCGCCTGAAATACCCGCGTGGGGCAGGTTTTCTTTGATCCATTGAGTGGCTTCAATAAAGTCTAACGCATAGCGATTGTGCTCTTCGATACCCGTTGCGACGGCAAAAATGTTGGGGTCAAAGATGATGTCTGAAGGATTAAACTGCAGTTTTTCAATCAGCAAATGATAGGAGCGGGAACAGATATCAATTTTGCGTTGGTAGGTGTCCGCCTGTCCGGTTTCGTCGAACGCCATAATGACTACGGCAGCACCGTACCATTGGCAGAGGCGCGCCTTTTCTAGGAATTCCTCTTCACCTTCTTTTAAGCTGATGGAGTTGACCACCGCTTTGCCCTGGATGCATTTTAAGCCGGCCTCGATCACATCCCACTTGGAGCTGTCGACCATAATTGGGACGCGGGCAATGTCAGGTTCACCGGCTACCAGATTGAGAAAATGAACGATGGCGGCCTCTGCATCGAGCATGCCTTCGTCCATATTGATGTCGATAATTTGTGCGCCGTTTTCGACTTGCTGTTGGGCAACTTCCAAGGCTGTCGAGTAGTCACCGTTCAATATCAGCTTTTTAAAACGGGCTGAACCCGTCACGTTGCAGCGCTCGCCAACGTTGACGAACAACGATTCAGCCGTGATATTGAGCGGCTCAAGCCCACTCAGGCGGCAGCTGGGCTCTAAGGTTGGTTGTTGTCTTGGAGGAATCTCAGCGACCGCGTCGGTGATAGCGCGAATGTGAGCGGGGCTGGTTCCGCAGCAGCCGCCGACGATGTTCAGGAAACCACTGGTGGCAAACTCTTTGACGATTGCGGCCATTTCTTCGGGGGATTGATCGTATTCCCCGAATTCGTTGGGCAATCCGGCGTTCGGATGGGCCGATACAGGACAGTCCGCGATGCGAGACAGTTCCTGAACGTAAGGGCGCAGTTCCTGGGCGCCGAGGGCACAATTAAGGCCAATAGCGATTGGGTTGGCGTGGGCGAGGGAGTTATAAAAGGCCTCAGTGGTTTGACCGGACAGCGTGCGACCCGAGGCATCGGTGATGGTGCCAGAAATCATCACGGGCCATTCCCGTTGCTGGCGCCGAAAATATTCTTTGGTCGCAAACACAGCCGCTTTGGCGTTGAGCGTGTCAAAAATCGTTTCTATCAGCAGGATATCCGCACCACCTTCGATCAACCCATCAATGGCTTCGAGGTAGTTTTCGACCAGTTCATCGAAAGTGACATTGCGAACACTGGGGTCGTTGACGTCAGGAGAGATCGAACACGTGCGACTGGTGGGGCCCAAAACGCCTGCGACAAAGCGCGGTTTGTCAGGATTGGCGCGAGTGACGTCATCGGCTTCCTGGCGCGCAAGTCGTGCGCTCTCACGGTTGATTTCATAGACCGCTGCCTCCATATCATAATCTGATTGGGAAATCCGCGTCGCGTTGAATGTATTGGTTTCCAGGATATCGGCACCCGCTTCGAGATACTGACGATGAATGGCGCGGATAACATCCGGCCGAGTCAGGCTCAAAAGATCGTTGTTTCCTGCCAAGTCTTTGTGGTGATCTGTAAATCGCTGACCTCGAAAGTCGCTTTCTTTCAGCTTAAATTGCTGAATCTGAGTGCCCATGGCGCCATCCAGCAGTAAAATGCGTTGCTGTAGTGCTTTTGCGAGAATGTCGTTGTTGGCTGCTGAAAAAGGCATGGCGGACCTGTTTGGTTATCGGCTGAAGCATCAATTGCGAGTGTTTGAGGATCTATATCAAAATATTTTGATATAGATGGCATTCTAGCAGACTCGTGGGCGCGTGCCCATCCTGCGTTGTTAGGATGGTTCTAGAGACCCTGATAAATATAGTATTTTTTAGGCGCAAGGTTTTCCGTAGAATGACCCTTCCAGAAGTGAGGCGAACTTATGCTTAATGTAACCATTACCGATTCTGCTCAGGATTACCTTGCTGGCCTGTTGTCCAAGCAGGAATGTGAAGGCATCGCCATTCGCATGTTTGTGGCCAATCCCGGAACTCCGCAAGCGGAAACCTGTATAGCCTATTGCCGCCCAGGCGAAGAGCAGGAAGACGATGTTGTTATGGAGCTGACGAAGTTTAAAGCCTATTTCGAAGGCCGCAGTATCCCGTTTCTTGACGACGCGAAAGTGGATTATTCGCCGGATCGTATGGGTGGCCAGCTCACCATACGAGCCCCTAATTCAAAAATGCCTCGGGTCTCGGACGACAGTCCCATTGAGGACAGGATCAATTACGTCCTCTATAACGAGGTCAATCCAGGGTTGGCTGCCCACGGCGGTAACGTTTCGCTGGTTAACGTCACCGAAGACAATTACGCGGTGTTGCAATTTGGGGGCGGTTGCCAGGGGTGCAGTGCGGTTGATTTGACGTTGAAAGAGGGGGTGGAAAAAACCCTGGTAGAGCGAATTCCAACGTTGGCGGGCGTGCGAGACCTGACCGATCATACAGATACCACCAACGCCTATTATTAATCTTTGATGGCCCGTTAATCTGAGCGAGCAGTGGGTCAACCGCGCTTTCGGCGAGGCTGACCGACTCACTGATTAGCCTTGTTGGCGCTCGCGCAGAGGGCGGCGCAGATCAGCGGCCATCTTTTTCAGTGTGGCTTCGGTTGTTGGCCAGTCAATACAGGCGTCGGTAACCGAAACGCCGTATGCCATCGCGCTTTTATCGGCGGTCAGCTTTTGATTGCCTGGACCAATGTTACTTTCCACCATAATGCCAATGATTGAACGGTTGCCGTCAATGATCTGATGGGTGATGTTCTCCATAACCAGTGGCTGCAGCTCGTGATTCTTATTGGAGTTGGCGTGGCTACAGTCCACCATGATGTTGGTGCTGATACCGGCTTTCTCCAACTCCTTCTCGCACAGGGCAATACTGACGCTGTCGTAGTTGGGTTTATCGTTGCCGCCGCGCAATACAACGTGTCCGTAAGGATTGCCTTTGGTGTGAGTTATGGCCACCTGGCCTTCGGGGTTGATGCCAAGGAAGCGGTGGGGGCTGGATACTGACTGTAAGGCATTCATCGCAACGGTAAGACCGCCATCGGTTCCATTTTTAAAGCCCACGGCGGAAGAGAGGCCGCTCGCCATCTCCCGGTGAGTTTGTGATTCCGTGGTACGAGCACCGACCGCAGACCAGGAAATCAAATCCTGGATGTACTGTGGCGAAATGGGATCCAGTGCTTCTGTCGCTGCTGGCAGTCCCATTTCTGCAATATCGAGCAGTAATTTGCGCCCGATATGAAGGCCGTCCTCAATTTTGAACGAATCGTCCAGGTAGGGATCGTTGATCAACCCTTTCCAGCCAACGGTAGTGCGGGGCTTTTCAAAATAGACCCGCATGACAATATACAGTGTATCGCCGACCTCATCTGAAAGTTTTTTGAGGCGTTCGGCATAGTCAATCGCCGCTTTGGTATCGTGTATGGAGCAAGGTCCAATCACCACCATCAGTCGGTGATCTTTACGATCAAGAATATTGCGTACCACTTCACGTCCGTTGGTAACCACTTCTGCAGCGGTTTCGGACAGGGGTAATTCTGACTTGATGGCAGTGGGCGAAATAAGAACTTCCTGAGATACGACGTTCAGGTCGTCCACTGTGTACTGTGTCATAAGGCACCTTGTGCTGTTAAAGGACTAACCGCCGTAGTTTACTAAAAAACCGGCATCCGCGGGCAAAAAAATCGGATGTTTCAATGAATTGCAGTCTTTTCGCTGCCTGTGTCGTCACTGAATCTTCAGCCAGCGGCGGTTAAACCGGTGAATCATTCGGGGGAGATGCTGACCCAACCACGAATTCCGTTACCAAAAACAAATTTGCCAACCCTGTTGAAGAGCGATTTGTTGCAAGTGTGGATCTGGATTGATGACGAAACTGAGCGCGGCGACTTCCAGCAGTGGCAGATCGTGAATGGAATCACTGTACATGGCTGACAAGGGCAGAGATTCCCTCTGTTGTTGCTGTAGCCACCGATGCAAACACACCAGTTTGCCTTCACGAAAGCTGAGAGGCTCCTTTACCTGTGAGGTGAGCTTTCCCGTTTCCGTGTGAAGATCGATGGCAATAACATGCTCAATACCCAACAATTGAGCGATCGGTTCGACAATCAAAGTCGGGCTGGCCGAAATCAGTACCATCAAATCGCCGCTGTTTTTATGCGCGTTAAGTGTCTCTACCGCCTGGGGATAGAGCTGAGCTGGAATGCAATTTTCTGCAAATTCACGGGCCAATTGGTGGATCGCTGAAAGTTGCATGCCTTCCAGTGGCTTTGCCCAGGTTTCCATGTAGGCACGCATATCGATGGGACCGTCGACATAGGCTTGCATGAATTCTTCGCAAATAGCGATGCAAGGCTCGATATTTGACCAGCCTTTACGACGCAGAAAGTAAAGCCACTCTTGGGCACAATCAGTACGTAGCAGGGTGCCATCGAGATCGAAGGCAACCAGCTTTAAGGGTGTTGCTGTAATGAGATTAACTCCGCAGGGGTATTATACGAACAGGCGGCCGGCAAATTCTTGTCGGTAGCTTGGGTCGTCAACCTGTGTAACGACAAGATTGTAACGACCATTGTCATCGACCGGGATGGGTCGTTGCTGTTCAGGCATTAGCGACTGTAAGCTGTCGCTTGTTTCGGGCAATTCAAGTTGAAGGCCGCTGGCATCGGTTTGCAAGAAACAGCCCGCACTGGTCGTCTTAACGCGGAGTGCATTTTTTCGCAGCGTGGAGAGCGAGCCGGCAATTCGTCTGTGAAAGCCCTCTGGCCCCATGATCTGAATGTCGTAACGGCCTGCTGTGACTGGCCAGTGAACGGTCATTTGACGGTTTCCCGCGATCGTGTAGCGATGGGGAATCGCCTCTAAGTTAAGGCGGTCGTAGAGGTGAATGACGACTGTGCGCTCCCCGATATTTTGAAACTTCAGCGACAGCGGGTTCGGCTTCTCGACGATGTGCCACTGCAGTTCGATGGCATACAGGTTTGGGCACTGTTTGCGAAACCCTGATTCTTGCATGGGCAATGTCGGTTTACTGGGAAGTGGGGGCGTTGTTCGCCCTGGCAGCAAGGCCGCTTTCGCTGCGTCAGCGCGTGGATCCGGAAGCGTAGGTTGTTTAATTTGGTTGGGATTGGCGAAATCAAAAGCATTTAAAAAATCACCACAGACTGCTCGTCGCCAGGGGCTGATGTTCGGTTCAACAACACCAAATCGCTGTTCCAGAAAACGAATTACCGAGGTGTGGTCCAGCACTTCAGAGTTGACTTTGCCACCTCGACTCCAGGGTGAAATTACATAGGCCGGCACCCTCGGTCCCAAACCATATGGTCGTTGGCGATACTCGGGAAGATCCAGATCGGCGTCTGCTGACGAGGGGTGAGTGTGGTATTCGCCTTCCGTGGAAATATGAGAATCCCCTGCGTAACCATGTTGACGTGTCGCGTCAGGCGAGGGAGGGGCCGGTGGCGGAAGGTGATCAAAAAAACCATCGTTTTCATCGAACATGATAAACAACGCGGTTTGTGACCACACCTCTGGATTGGCTGTCAGTCTGTCCAAAACCTCTGCTGTATAGGCGGCACCTTGCGCCGGGCTTGAAGGGCCCGGGTGTTCTGATCCTTCTGCGGTGGCGATTATGTAAGAGACTGATGGCAGCTTATTGGCGAGGACATCGTCAGCAAGCTGATCCAGTCCTCGGGTGGTCAGCCCTCGCCGGGCGAGCTCTGGATCGGAATTCGGCGAACGGTTAAAGGACTGGCGAAAACTGTCAAATCCCACGAGTGGATTGTCGGTAAAGTTATCGTCCATGTCTTGGTAGATTGTCCAATCGACGCCAGCACTCTGTAACCGTTCAACATAAGTTGTCCAGGTGTAAGCGTGTTCAGCACCACCATTGGCCGGGAAATTATCGTGCGAGTTACCTATGGCGGGGCCGCCATCTTGTCCACTGGCGTCGATGGTACCTGACCAGAGAAACAATCGATTGGGGTTGGTCCCTGTTTGCATAGAACAGTGATAGGCATCGCACAGCGTAAAGGCGTCGGCGAGCGCGTATTGGAAAGGAATGTCATCACGTTCGAAATAACCCAATGAATGCAACTGTTTGGCATCCGGCCAATGTTGCATACGTCCATTGTCCCAGGCAGCTTGCGCATCAGGCCAGGAATGGGGCGTCCCTTCGACCCGCATATGTTCAAAAGATTGCCGGGTATTCAGGGGAAAGGGGGACGCAACGATCGATTTGTCGCCCATCGTAAAACGCTGTTGAAAAACGCTGCAAACATTTTCTGTATGCTCAGTCGGAGCTAGAGCAGGCGTTGGCGCAGGATAGGGATCGATAAACCCTCGTACGCCTGCCAGGGTCCCAAAATAATGATCAAAAGAGCGGTTTTCCTGCATGAGAATGACGACATGTTTGACGTCCATTAGGGTTCCCGTGGTGACGCTTGCAGGAATCGATAATGCGCGGGCAATGGCGGGAAAGCTCGTAGCAAAACCCGCTGCACCAGCCACCGATAAAAATTGTCGTCTATTGATGTCAGTCATAGCCGTGTACGTCGTTAAAGTAGGAACAAACAGTGATTAAAAAGGTGGGGCCGCAAGCCCCCACAAAAGAGGTTCTTTAAAAATCAGCGCCGATAGAAAATGTCACGGTACGTGGTGAGCCAGGATATACGCTGTTATTGCCGACCGCGGAGATGTAATTTTTATCCAGCAGGTTGTTAACGTTTAAGCGCAGATGAATGGCGGAAATGACATCGTAGGAAGGTTCGATGTCGGTTCCGATGTAGGCATCGACAACCTCATACCCCGGTGCTTCCGCAGAGTTTTCAAAGTTGATGTATCTGTCGCCGATGTGGCGCAAAGAAACGCCGCCGTTGATTGCCTGGTCTGAATAATCTGCGGACAGTGAATAGAAACTTTCTGGTTCGCCGTAAATCCGATTGCCTTCCTGTATTTCGGCATCGGAATCCAGCCCAGTATCACCGGTAGAAATATATTCAGAGTCATTATAGGTGTAGGAACCCGAGACTCGGACTCGGTCGGTCAACTGATAAGCCGCCAAGACTTCGGCACCACGACTCTTTTGACCGCCAACATTTACGTAGCTGCCATCGACAGCCTCTTTGTAGTCGATGCCTTCGGCAACACTCGTATCAATTTGCACAATACGATTATCAAATTCGATGTCGTAAAAGGTGACGGCGGCTTTGAGATTACCATTGTCATAGCGTACGCCCAGCTCGATATTGTCGGACGTTTCCGGGTCGATATTATCAAGCTCAGAATTGGACAGGCCCGAGTCAATAATATCGGGAACCACAGACTTATAGTTCTCTGAATAACCGGCAAAAATTTCAAGGCCGTCTATCGGTGTTGCATAGGTCAGACCTGCATAGAGCAGTGGGTCGGAGGTGGAATCCAGATTGCCCGTGCGAGTCTCGTTATAGAAGTGGTCGACGGTGGTATCAACTTGAAACTGCTTTACACCGAGGCTTGCGCTGAGCGGCCCGATATCCATATTTTCCTGGGCGTAATACATCCATTCTTTGGTGTTGGCTTCCGTTTTAAATTGAACCCAATAGGGTGAACCATTGAACGCCGGGCTGATGGCCGAGTTTGTAATCAGATGCCAGGAGCGGGTGACGTCTGCGTCGTAATTTTCATACCAGAAGCCACCGCGTAAGGTGTGTTTGATATCGCCAGTGGAAAATTCATAGGCGATATCGCCGGTAATTCCGTAGCGACGATTGGAGTAGTTCGACGTTCGATAGGAGCTGACTGCTTCGACGTTGCCATCGTAACAATTCGGGTCTTTTTCGGCATCCAATCCATAGCGTCCCGTACAGGCATCAATCAATGTTGCAGGCGTTGTCGTACCGGTATTCACAAAATAAATATCGTCGCCTTGATAATCGCCATACTGGGTCGAGCCGGAGAGCTCATTGTCGAGAGTCCCGTCACCATCGACATCGGTCACATAAGGTGGAATCCAATCGCCGCGACCTTCCATGCGGTGATAATACACGGCTGAGTTAAACGAAATTTGTCCGTAGTCTTTATCTACGCGCAAACTGGTAAACGTATTTTCCCGTAGGGCGCGCCAACCGTTTCGATTGTTCTCGTCGAGACCTGGGATCCCTGTCCATGTTGAATGTAAACCATCGTGGTTTGGGTTGGCCGCATAGTCGTCGAGAGAGACATATTCGTATTCGTTTTCATCGGAATCATTGTAGGTCGCAAAGCCGGTGATTTCGTAGCCAGCCAAAATGGTTTTAATTTTACCGGTGAGATAGTCTTTTTGGGTGACGGCTTCGTTATCCCAGACGTCTTTATTTTCCGCCGACGATCCACTGATGTAAAAATACGTGTCTGGTCGAATTTCTCCAGAGTCGTAACGGAAGCGATACTTTTGCGCATCTTGATCACCTGTCATATAGAGCAGGCTTAAATTTTCTTCGAGTAGTGGATCGGAGGTGATGAAGTTTAATGTTCCACCCAGCGCCTCGTTGGAGCGGGAGCTGATGTCTGCGGTTCCCTGACTGACTTCAACGGTTTTCAGGTCGAGTACATCGATAAATTTATTCGCCTTACTGCCGCCGCCGTAATTTGAACCTCCATTCGGAAGACCGTCCAGTGTTGTTCCGATTTGGCCGTCGTCGGTATCGAAACCACGCATACGAATGTTTGTCATCCAATCTGATGAGCCAAAGGTGTCCGCCTCCTGGACAATGACGCCTGGCAGTTCCTGCACGACGGTATTGACCGACGCATTGGCTGGGCGTCTCGATATCATTTCTGGTGAAACGATATTCGACGAGAAGCTTTGTTTTTGTCCAACAACCACGAGCTCTTCAAGAGTTTTATCACTGCTCTCAGGCGTTTTAGTCTGAGTTGGCTCATCGGCTACTGCCAGGGTTGAAGCGATCGCGAATACCAGGGGAGAGAGTGTGAAGCGTTTGTTCGGGAACATCGGAAACCTCTGAGGGAAAAGACAGAAACGGCAGAACGGATGGCGTTGTCGCACCAAGTCGATGGGTTAACTGCCGCCCAATATAGAAGCTTCATGTGACATTTTTGTGTGAAATTTATGAAAATATGTGGGAATATTTTTAATAATGTGGGAAATGTGTGTGTATGTGTGGTTTTTGAGGCGGTTAAGTTCTATATTAGCGTGCTAATTGAACGGACTCTTCGGACCGTTAAACGGTTTTACATGGAGGCAATGTGAATACCTCAGACCGAATTTCGCAACTCATGACAATGATTGAAACGCGTGAGGCCATGACCATCGCCGAACTAGCGATTCATTTTGGTGTTTCTGAAGAAACCATCCGCCGAGATGTCCGTCAATTGGAATCCCAGGGGCGGGTGGTTAAAGTGCACGGTGGGGTGCGCCGACAGGAGCTGTTGGTAGAGCCTCCTTACCGACGGCGCATCAACCTCAATGCTGGGGCAAAGCGGCAGGTTGCAAAAACGGCTGCTGCCCTGGTGGACGATGGCATGAGTATTTTTATTGACAGCGGCTCGACCAGTTATTGGTTTTCACGCGCACTTGTGCAGCCGAAGAATCTCCTTGTCATCACCAATTCTTTGGAAGTGGCGGGCGAGGTTGCCGGGCGTAATGATTGGCGACTGGTTTTTACCGGTGGGCAGATTGACGGAGATTATCGAGCCGCATTTGGCCAGGAAGCGATGGCACAAGCGCGACGCTTCACGCCAGATCTTTTGTTTCTTTCGATTGGCGGTATTAATCCAGAGATTGGTTTATTGGATTTTCATGTTGATGAGGTGGATTTCAAGCGGTCTTTGCTGGATCGGGCGCGCGAAAAAGTCGTGCTCGCTGATGCATCCAAGTTTGCGTGTGCGGGTGCTGTGCATCTGGCAAATTTTGATGAGGTTGATGTATTGGTGTGTGATCAAGCACCCGATGCAAAACTGGATCGACGATTAACAGACGCTGGGGTCGAGGTTAAATACCTCGCCGATTAACGTCGCGTGTTTGTAACACGCGACGATGCCCTGGAATGGTTGGACAGCTCTAAAAAAATATTTCTACGAGAGCTTATTCTTTGAGATGGTTTCTATTCTTCCACACGATAAAAATAGGGCACTAAAGGAAAATAGAGTGCGGTAACAACCCGATTATTTTCCCGAGCCTGGTAGAGTTTTCGATAGCGGGACAAAGGTTCGGCGTAGGTGGCCGCCTCCCGGGCGGCGAAGGTTTCCAAGGGTTCATCGGGATGTGGTTGCGATGTTTTATAGTCAATAATCCAACGGATACCGTCGCGGTCAATAAAAGTGCGATCCAGTATTGACTGCCTGACCGCAAAGGGAGATGTGTGAGGTAGTCTGTGGATGACATTGTCGGTATCTTGGTGTACCCAGGAGATTTCGCAACTGCTGTCAGTATGCTGTCCATCAAGTAGCCAACGGCCAGTGGGGTCTTTCAGAATATTCGACAAAGCCGTTGCGAGCGTTTGCAGGGCTTCGTTGCGTTGTGACGCAGGAACCCCAAGGGTTGTTAATTGTCTGGCCAGGGTTTGGTGTTGATGCTGGCAGCGCTCGTTATCCCACCGACCAATGCCTTCGCGGGTTATTTGTGCCAGAGTTCGGTGTAAAACTGTGCCGACAAAGCGGGCATAACGCTTACGAAATCCATTGGCAGGGGGTCGATTTAATGGGCCGTTGGCTGGGGGCGTTGGCAGTTTCGGAAAGAGTTCAGGTCTCGTAGGTGGGCGTACTTCGTAACCAGCGGGTAGGGCTCGCAGCACTTGCTGGTACTCGGGGGCTCTTGCTTCCTCCGATTTGGGCGAGGGGTTGTGTGCCGATTCGTACAGGATTGCCTCAGAGGCAAGCGTTGGCCAGAGTATTCCGAGATAGGAATTTGCGGGAGGCGTTTTTAATTCACCGGTTTTGGTGTCTCTGGCTGTTTGGCCAATAAGATGCAAGCGTTTCGCCGCACGAGTACAACCAACATACAAAAGGCGTGTAGCTTCCAATTGCGCTCGATATTTTTGCTCGCTGCGGATGTAATCGTAAACGGGATCCGTCTCCTCTCCGGTGGCGGAAAGAGGACTCAACAACAGTTGTCTCTGCTGGTATTCGTCAATGCGCTCCAACCATAACAACAGCTGTTTGTCGTCACTGCGAGATTGTCGCTCCAGACCTGGAATAATGACGCAGTCGAATTCCAGACCCTTCGATTTGTGAATGGTCATGACCTGAACACGAATTGAAGGATCGACTTGTGGGCGAGCGTAGAGTTTCGCCATGGCCTGCTCAAACGCGGTCATATCGTCAATGAGTCCGCCGCGGTCGTGCCTTTCCAGGAGTCGAAAAAAATCTTTTGCATCTTCGAGATCACTCTGCTCCTGCAAGGCTGCTGCGCCCCCAAGTGCAACCCAAAGCCCTTCGATACTTTGTCGCAGACTGCGCCGTCGTCGATTTTCCCAGGCGGCTTGAAACAGGGGTACGCAGATGGCAAGTCGCTGCCGACCTCGGTCAGACAACTGGGGTATCTCACGAAAATTGAGAAGGTTTTGAAAGATGCTTGGATGAGACTCAGAGAGGGCGATCCAGCCCTCTGGAGTATATCGGGCGAGATGCAATAGGTCGCTATTATCCAGGGCCAACCAAGGGCAGCGCAGCAGAGCCAGCCAGGCGTTACGATGACTGATGTCGAGCAGAGCGCGTGTCAACGTTAATAAATCTACGACTGTAGTCCGACCTTGCAGAGGATCAATATCATTGGCGCTCCAGGCAATGCCAGCCTGCTGTAAACGGTCGATGATCGCCGGTAAATAAGAGCGGTTACGGACCAGAATGGCAATGCTGGAATCGCTGCTTGTCGCAAGTTCATGGGTGAGCAGATCAACTACGAGCTCGGCCTCTCTAGCGCGAGCGACATTTCGCTCGCCACTATCGTCAACGATGACATGGGCATTGACGGCGGTTCCGGGAAGCGGATCATTAAAGGCAACGGAGGGTGCGTATTTAACGGCGCCACGAGCGATGTCATCTTGTGGGGGAAACGCGGTTTCAAACGCCCGATTGACCCAATCGACAATATTTCTTTGCGAGCGAAAATTGACACACAGATCTAGCGGGCGCAGTGGCAAATTGCCAATGCCATGGCGGCGGGCATCGAGAAACAGGCCGACGTTGGCATCGCGAAAACTGTAGCAGGATTGCATTCCGTCACCGACAATAAACAGCGTCCTGCCATCGTCCGGCTGCCAGCCCGCCGTGAGCTTTTCCAGCAATTGCAGTTGGGGAACCGACGTGTCTTGAAATTCATCAACCAGGAGATGTTTTATTTGATAGTCGAGCATCAGCGCCAGGTTGCTGGGATTTTCTGAATCTCCGAGCGCCTGTAAAGCACCTTGGCTAATTTCCGTAAAATCTACGGCATTGAGGCGGCGAAAAGCCAGTTTCAATTGGACATAGCACAGGGGTAAAATTTGGGTCAACGCTTGCAATAGCTGCCACTGTCGCTCGCTGTAATGAACGGTCGGCAGACTGCGGATCCGGGCGAGTGATTCAAGCAACCCATCGCAATCGGCGAAGGCTGTTAGCATCTCAGCCATTCTCGTTTTCTGTGATTTTGCTGCGGCTTTTTCCTCTTTGGTTTTGCCGGCTGGAAAACCGATCGCTTTGGTCAAACCTTTCGGGGAGCGCCAGCGATTGTCATTGGTCATTAGCAATTGGCAGAGTGCAAGCCAAAGGGACAGGTCCTGTGGGGCCGCCTGGGGCAGATCCGAGATCTCGTCGAGTGCCACTATGGCAGAATCCGGTGCTTCCTGACGACAATTTGCTGCGGCATAGCTGGCCAACGGATAAAGTTCGCCCCAAAAAATTGACACTCGCTGCTGAATATTTTCCAGGGCTTCTCGGATGACATCCTCGAGAACGGCCTCGAAATACGCGCGGGCGTCCTGATGATTGGCGCTGAACACATGTGCCAGCCACTGGGAGCGACTGGACAGCAAGCTGACTAACAGGGTGTGAACCCGGTCGAGATTGTTATCAAAATGCAAGAGTAAGAGCGACAGAGCGTGTTTGGGGCCCGATTCATCTTCGAGCGAGTTCAGTGTGGCTTGTACTGCTTCGCTGTATATCAGCTGAGGGTTGTCGAGCAATTGTGTTGAACCGCCAATCTGGCTGTCCACAGGGTTGCGCAAGGTCAACGCGCGGCATAGCCCATCAATGGTGAGAATACGCAGACGTTGAGGGTTATCCAACAATTGCCAGTGGGCTTGCTGATCCCGATCTAATGCTGCCCGCGCTAACGTCCAATTGGTGAGCGCGTGAGCCGCGGTGGGTGCGGGTTCTGTTGCCGCTCTAACCAGAGAATTGACAATGCGCTGGTGCATTTCCGATGCCGCTTTACGGGTAAAGGTTATGCAGATGATTTCTTCTGGTTGTTCCACTTGAGCTAATAATGCAAGTACGCGTTGCGTCAACAGCTCGGTCTTACCCGAACCGGCCGGTGCGGTAATGGCTATGGATTGTTGGATATTTAACGCTGCCTGGCGCTCTTCAATATCTGCCGGTGTGCTCATTGGTTAGGGTAGGTCATTAGAGTTGGAGAGAAGGGGGGCATCCTGCCAGCGCAGCAACGGACGTAAAAAGTGCAACCGAGATTCGGCAAGCGGGTGTTTTACACGGAGTGGAAATTCCCCTTGGAGAAATTCCGTGAGAGTCTGCGCAAGCCACTCTTCCCAGCGTTGGCAGTTGTCTTGCCAACTGCCCGCCAATCCGAGTCTTTCTCGAGTTGACGAATTTAAGACCCCCGGAATTTCATCGATCAGGTCTCCCATAGCAATGAATTTCACCGCCTTGGGATTGAGTTGGCCGTAGGCGATTCCACAGAGATTGCCGTCATAGCAGCGGGTATAGAGCGGCAGCTGAGGTTCTTCCAGTCGATCACCACGCCAGCCTTTAGCGTCGGGTTGACCGGATTTGTAATCAACAATCAGTTGTCGCCCGTCGGCTAGGCGGTCAACACGATCCAATCTCAGGCGAAAGTCTATGCCCATAAATTCGGTTGCGAGATCAGCTTCAATCGCGGCGACTGAAAACTCCTGCCGCTCTTCTTCTAACGTCAGCCACGCATTGATTAAGGCGAGTTGGCGTTGTCGCTCCAGCTGCAAATAGGATTTGCCGAGAATATGTGGTTCTCGACGGGCAGACTCCGCCAGCTGCCTGTCTAATGAGAGTGTTAACCGCTGTTCACGTTCCGCCGAAGACAACTGCACGAGTTCGGATTTGGTCTTGGTCTCTCGCCAGAATTCGGCAAGGGTATTGTGCATCACATTACCACGTTGCATCGGTGTTAATCCAAGACTGAAAAGCGATTCCTGATCGGCGCCAAGACGATAGAAGGCGAAGGCCGCCGGGGGGGCTAGTGCCTGCCATTTCAGCAAATTTGACAGACTTCGCAACAGTCGTTTTTCGAGTTCATGAACGGGCGGCGCTGAGCTGATATCGATAAGTGTTATGGATTCCGGTGACAGACGTTTTTCAAGGGAAGATTGCCAGCTGTCACTGTCGCATGCTTGTGGGAACGCTGACTCTACATGGAGTTGAGACAGCAGACGGCTGGGTTGTTGCTCTTGATCATCGTCTTCGAGTTTCGCCGCGTAACTGAACACCAGGTGTTGCGCACTGCGGCGGAAATTTTCTGTCAGGCGGCGGGCATAGGTCAGTTCTCGGTGAGCATCGCAATGGGGGGTTTGGTGTTCCCGTTGCAGAGAAATGGGCAGCAAAGCATTGGGTTGGCTGGTCGGTGGCCATTGCTGCTGATTCATGCCCGTTACCCAGACATGACTGAAATTGAGTCCGGAAGCCTCTAGTGCACCGAGTATTTGAATGGGCGAATCCGGAGTCTGTACCTGAAATTCCCGACTGCTGGCGAGTTCCGTCAAAAGGGACCGCGCCTCGGCAATCGTATAGAGGTCGCCACTTGCTTCCAAACCTGAAAAGTCTGTGAGCAGGTCGTACCAACTGGCGACCTGTTGGTATTCATAGGTATCCAGTATTCGCTGCCCTGGCCAGCCCAGCCTTTCCAGATGTTGATCGAAGAGATCTGCCCAACTGGCCGCCGATTGTTTGGTAAATGCGATGGCGTTATCGACGCGCAGATAGGTGAGCGTTTGATAAATCTGGTGCCAGTTTTCCTGAGTCTCTTGGGATGTTTGAGAAGGGCGCTCACGTATCTTTTCGCTCAGAAAAATCACGTCATTCAATCGAATTTCCGTGCGGGCACGTAGGCGCATTTCTTTCAATAGCAGGCTCAGCTCAGTCGAAACATTTCCCCAGGGAAGAAACGGTGAATTGAGTAGCCGAGTCAATTGATCGAGATTGAGCGAACCTCGGTAGCTGTGTAAAACATCCAGTGCATCGGCGACGATCGGAGTCTCGCCAAGGGAAATACCCGCAGAAAAGTTAAAGGGCAGAGCGCGGCGTTCCCGGACGGGCGTCAGTAAATCTGGCTCAAAGGTTTCCATAAAAATGCGTTCGAACAGTCCCCTTTGTTGTTTTGCCTGGGGGGATATGATGGCGAGCCGAAAAGAGGGTGTGTCCGGAGAGTCGGGCACTTGCCTCTGCTGTTGTAAAAGGTTCACTGCCCAGTTTGCTGCAGCCCGGATTTCATCTTCTTCGGAATCGCATCGATACAGTTGTTGACTTACAGCTTGTGAATTTTCTGCCAGTGGTTCGCAATTCAGGCATTGTGAAGTGGCTGAGAGCAGTAAGGCTGAACTGAGTGGCGTAAGCTCATCAAATCCGTAGGTGACAATGGTGGTGTAAGCTGGCAGGTAACCTTGCGTGAAGGCTTGCAACAATTCTTCCTGAAGTGTTTCGGGCGTGTGTAGCCGCTTGATTGAGCACAGGTTTTGAAAATTTTTTCGCCAGTCTGCAAAACGTTGGTCGGTATCACTTTGTTGGTGAGCTTCCAGTGTCTCTGTAGAAATTTGCCAACGATGTAAAATTTGATCTGCGCTGTATGCCTCGCTGGCCAGTCGCGCGCTGTTGATCAGCTCAGTACCTTTCGGGTCGTTGTCAATAATCTGCTGCCAGAGCTGCTTTATTTGAATATCGGGTGCCAGTATGCGGTCACTGGCTTGCCCTTGATCCTGCAGTTGTTGCCATCGCGCCTCAATCCATTGGCTGTACGACCAAATGTCAGGGCGCAGCCAACTGGTGTCGCCGCTAGCCCGTTGGTGTTGATGATAAGATTCTAGTAAAGCTCGGCTCAGGCGGTTGTTGGCGGTCAATACGAGCGCGCCCCGCTTCAGCTGTTGTAAACACTGGGCCGGATTCAGATGGGGGCCAGTTGGCACGTGGGAAGTCGCCTCTGTAAAAAATGAACGTCATTGAAGATTAAGGCTCTGTTGTCTTGTGGACGACAGTGACATACCGTTGAAGTCATTGCGGTTAAACCGCATCAGTGGAGAGGAATCTTACAAGGAAATAAGCTGGCCATCCAGGTTGTTGATGGCATGGAAAATAGCGATCGGATCGACGTATTACCCCGCCATGCGCTTTTTGTATGCGCGTACGGTTTTATTAAATTCATCGGCGATGCCGTGCATTTCTTCCACCATTTCATTGTGTTTTTTTGTGGATTGTACACAAGCCAAATAAATCTCCGCGTCTTCCATATAGGCTTTTACATCGTTTTTTGCTTTGATCATTTGCGGAGTGACCGCTGAATTGGGATCGGGAATGGTTGGTTTTTCCGGTCTTTCGCAAGCCAGCAGCGTTGTTGACATCAATGAGAAAAACACTCCGGCGAGTTGTGTTGGGTAGCGCATCGAAGACCTTCTTCTTCCATATATCCAAGGATCGCGCTGTAACTGCTTAGCGTCTCTTTTTAGTCTAGCACAGGCCCAAAATGCTGCTGTTTGGTGGCAGCGGAATCAAAAAACTGTGCCAATCGTGATAAATGTCTGATAATTGAGAGGAATCTCTCTTAGGCAGGGACTTATTTTACCCGCTCGATGCGAGTACCAAGTCCCGGGAAGGCGATTATGAATTTTGAGTTTACCCTCAGCCAGCGGGAATTAATTTGCCTGGCGATTGCCTCGGGCACATGGCTTTTTCTCTGGCTGGTTGCTGAGTTGCTGCTGAGGCAGCGGCGTCGACGTCTGTTGGCGGAGCAGTTGAACCAGGTGCGCCATGAAACCGAGTTGGAAAAAGCGTTACTCGAGCAGGACAGAGATCATGCCCAGGACTACGGACGTCGTTTGGAGCAGCAGTTAAGGCTTGCTCAAGAGCAGGTTTCCGAGCAACAGCAGTCCATTGTCGACTGTGAGCGGGAGTTGGCGACGGCCCTGGCAGTCGCGGAAAAAATGCCCCAGGTAGAGCAGCGTTTAATCGAGCGGGAGGCAGAGCTTCGGCGGTTGTTGGCAGAATTGGAAGCGACTCGCGCTGGCGCCGATGCGGAAAAATCTGCCTTGGAAGACAAGCTGCGAATGTTGCAAGACGCGAGGCAGCAATTGTCTGCGGAATTTAAGTTACTCGCCAATCAAATTTTCGACGATAAACAGCAGCACTTTAGGACCCAGTCCACAGCCTCGATCGATGCCAGCATTTCCCCGTTGAAGCAACAGCTGGATGCGTTTCGACAGAAGGTGGAGGATGTGTATGAACGTGAAAATGGCGCCAGAAATCAATTGCTCGGTCAGATAGTGGAGCTGCAAAAACACACTCAGGAGATTGGTCGCGATGCGCTCAATTTAACTCGGGCGTTGAAGGGAGACAATAAAACTCAGGGGAATTGGGGTGAGTTGATTCTGGAGCGGGTACTGGAATCTTCCGGTCTGGAGAAGGGGCGGGAGTTTGAGTTACAGGTGACGCTCAAGGACCCCGATGGTGGCCGCCGGCAGCCGGATGCGCTCATTCATTTGCCCGATCAGCGGCAGTTGGTGGTCGATGCTAAAGTGTCGCTAAAGGCCTATGAGTCTTGGGTCAATACGACAGAGGAATCTGCGCGGCGGGAGCTAATGTCCGCGCATCTGCAGTCGATTCGCAGCCATGTGCAAGGCCTCAGCGAAAAAGGCTATCAGCAATTGGAGGGGCTGCGAACGGTTGATTTTGTCTTTTTGTTTATTCCGGTAGAATCCGCATATTTGGCCGCGCTTCAGGCCGATGCCAATCTGTTTCAACAGGCGAGTGAAAAGCGCATTATCCTGGTTTGCCCCACGACGCTGCTCGCGGCTTTGAGAACCGTCGAAAGCATTTGGCGGTATCAGAAGCAAAATCGCCACGCAGAGGAAATTGCCGCGCAGGCCGGCGGTCTGCACGACCAGTTTGTACTGCTTTTTGAGTCTCTCGGCGAGCTTGGCAGACAACTGGAGCGCGGCGTTGTTACGCATCAGACCGTCATGAAACGTCTGGGCTCCGGGCGAGGCAATCTATTGGCCCGGGTGGATGGTTTACGTCGATTGGGAGCAAAGGCCCGCAAGCAACTTCCCGATGCCGGGTGTGAAGATGCTGAGATGCCCCTGGTGATGGATGAGTCTGCACCGGAGGAAGAAGAGGTTTCCGCGTCGCAATCGCCTGTGCCTCTAACGAACTTACGTCGTTAAGGGGGAGGCAATGTGTGCATGGTGAGCCATGTTTTCTGTGACAACGATTTATAGAGTAAGGATGTATTATGAGCGACAACAGCCCCTTGTTTTTCTGGGGCTTGGCCGGGGTGGTTATCATCGTCATTCTGTTCGCCATTGCGGTGTATTATTTGCGTCAGGTGCAGTTGATGCGCCGTCGGCAAAAGGAAAACGAACAGGCGTTGCAAGAGGCAATGCAAAAGCGTCGCGCTGACTATAATCGCAGTATTCAAGTGATCGCCCAAGGCATTTTAAATGATGATCTCACCTTGACCGAGGGCGCGATTCGCATCAGTAATATTCTGGATCGGCTCTCGGTTGCAGGCGAATTGCGCGAGGCGTATACGGCGTTCGATCTGCTGCGCAGCGCGACGGCACATATCCCCATTCTGGAAGCCTGGAAACAGCTTTCCACCAAAGAAAAAATGCAGTTCGATCGCCAGCGTGTAAAGCTGGAGACGGATCATCGGGAGTTCGTGGTCAATGCCGCGCAGACGATACTCGGTCGGGAATTTTGATCGGAAACTCCATTACATTTTTTGCAACAGTACACCGGCTTCAATGTGGTGAGTGTAGGGAAATTGATCAAAAAGAGCGGCTTTAACAACCTGGTGTGTCTCTGATAGCTCGGCCAGATCGCGGGTTAATGTGTCGGGATTGCAGGAGATATAAAGAATATGGTTGAAACCGGATATCAGTTGTCGCGTAGCGTCGTCCAAGCCTGCGCGAGGTGGATCAACGAATACTGTGCTGAATTCATAGCTGTCGAGATCGACGTTTTTTAATCGTCGAAATTCTCGGGTTTTGTTCAAGGCTTCCGTTACTTCTTCGCTCGACAATCGAACTAGGGTCACATTTTCAATCTGATTTTCCGCCAGATTATGCAGGGCGGATTTCACCGATATTTTCGACAGCTCCGTCGCGAGAACCTTGCGAAAACACCTCGACAAAGGCAACGTAAAGTTGCCGTTACCACAGTAAAGTTCCAGCAGATCCTGGGAAAATGGCTGTACGGCTTTGACCGCCCAATTCAACATAGATTCGCATACGGCTGCATTGGGCTGGGTAAACCCTGTTTCGACCTGTTGATAACGATATTTTTGTCCGTCGACCGTCATTTCCTCATACACATAATCTCGGGTGACGGTAATCTTCTGGCGTCGCGATCTACCTACCAGATCGATCGAGAGATCTTGCGCAAGCTGTTGTGCTCGCTGCTCCCAAGACTCATCCAATTTGCGGTGATAAACCAATGTCACCAGGCAATCGCCCGTGGTCGTAGAGAGAAACTCGACGTGGTACAGCCGCTGCTTTAGCTGCGAATCGGCGTTGACTGCGCTGATAATTTGCGGCATTAAGGCGTTAATACGGGCGCTTGCCACCGGGAAGGTTTCTAAAAAGTAGGGCGTTTTATTATCGCCAGGAGTGAACATCGCGTAGTGTGCCGTTTCGCCCTCATGCCATACCCGAAATTCTGCGCGCATACGATAGTGCGACACGGGTGATTTGTAGATCTCTGCAGGGTGATCGAAGTAGGGTGCGAGTAACATTTGAAGCCGTGTTTGCTTCTCATCCAGTTGAGATTGATAGCTTTCGGTCGGCAGCGGGGTGTTTGACATGGTCGTTGTTCAGCCAGATTAGGAGCAAAGGTGCCGCATTTTAGCGGCACATGACTGAAGAACAAAGTCTAATGGATTAGGGTAGCTGGTGAGCATTCGCTCAGCGTGGTCGTTTAATTCGCAGACCTGTCAGTTTTGCGTCACTTGATCTGCGGATGCCAATCCGTCTTGTGGGGCATCGACGACGACTTCTGCACGGCGATTCTCAGCGCGGCCCGACTCTGAATCATTGCTGGCCACTGGGCTGGCGTCACCATTGCCTTTGATACGCCAATTTACCGTAGCGGTGATATCACTTTGAGCCAGATAGTCGGCGACCGCCTGTGCTCTGCGCTGTGACAAATCATAGTTGTAAGCGTCGGGTCCTGTTGCATCTGTGTATCCGTCGATGCGGATGGACAATTCAGGAATGCGGTCGGCGTCCAGCTCGGTCACCATCGCATCAATTGTAGCTTTGTCTTCATCGGTAAGAACCGCAGACTCTAAAGCAAAGTTTACGGTGACTTCCTGTGACTCGAAACTTGGTGCAGCGACTGTTTCCTCCGTGGCTGCCATTGTGCCTTCGTCGGCCAGGTTATCGGCGGATTCACTCTCACCACCCACAGGAACCTTTTTGGTCATACGGGTAGAAGCGCTTGCTGTCGCGTTGTAGACATTGGAGTCTGTTTTCATATTGAGAACGCGATACTCTGAGTCCGCGCCGTCGGTGGCAGCCGTTTGCTGAGTTGAAGAGCATCCAGCCAGTACGCTGGCAGATAGCAAAACAGCCATGCTAATTTTTGTCTTTGGAAATCTCATCTTTTCTCTCCGTTTCATCGAACTGTTATCGCAAACAATTCATCGCAATGTTGCGCCTTAAAAATCTATCAAGGCGATTACAAGTCATTGCCAGTGGAAAAGCGAAACTCGTGCCAGATTCTGGTTTAGAGTAAAAAATTACATAAAAAACAGATGATTATAATTGTTTTATGAGGGCTTTGGGGGAGGGGGTCGCAGACGTTTGACGCCATTTTATGAAAATATTTCGCGGACTTCGTAAGATTCGCAATTGACGGTAGCGATTGCACCGGGCACTCCATGCGCCAAAACATTATTCGAGTGGGGTCCTCACAGGGTTTGTACAGGATTTGTGCTGCAAAGGTATTTCCACCCCGTTCATTATTCATTGATTTTGACGGGAGAGTCAGTGAGCTGTTATAACGGTTTACGAAAAATGTTCTGCGCGCGGCAGGCTAATGACAAAGCGGGTACCATGGTCGGGTTTTGAGTCAACGTCGATGGTGCCTTCGTGGTGCTCTGTAACAATAAAATAACTGATGGACAAACCGAGGCCGGTGCCTTCTCCCGTCTCTTTGGTGGTAAAAAAGGGCTCAAAAATGTGACGGCTGGTACGCTGATCCATGCCGGGCCCGTTGTCTTCAATCTCGACAAAGACACAAGCGGAATCTGCGTAGGTTCGCAAGGTGATTTGTGGGCGACGACGTTTGCAAATGCTGGTATCCGCTTCAATGGCTTGGCAGGCGTTGCGCAGTATGTTTAGAAATACCTGCTGCATTTCTGTCGGTGAACACAGAACCAATGGTACGTCAGTCGCAAACTCCCGCTCAATGCGCAGCGCTGTTAGTCCCTCGTGATGGGTGAGCTCAAATGAGTTGGCGGCCAATTCCAGGCTGTGTTCCAGCAGCTCAACAATGTCGACCGATTGATGGTCGAGAGGTCCGTAGCGGGAAAACTCGAGCATGTTTTTGACGATGTTAGCGGCACGCTCTCCGGCTTCACGAATACCGTCTAAAAAGGTGTAGATTTCCCGCTTTGTCAGATATTCGCGAATAAGCTCAATGGAAGAGCCAAGTTCTTTGGCAACGGTTTTGTTTTGGGCAAGTTCTGTCGATGTCCGCCTGTGAATATTTTGAATGCCGTTCAGTATGGCGCTCAGTGGATTGTTAATTTCGTGAGCCATACCCGCTGCCAGCTCGCCAAGTGACATCATCTTTTCGTTTTGAATCATCATGGTTTCCATGCGAACTCTCAGGGTGACATCGTCCAAGCGAATTACGGCACCGGTCATTTCTTCCGAAATTAGGGGGTAGACAGTTAGGTTGACGTAGCCTTGTTCATTGCCAACATCGTGAGCAATGTTTTCACGGATTTGTGGAATGCCGCTGTCAATAGCTTCCCGAATGAGTTCCAGTGTAACCGGGATCTCAGGGTAAATTTTGAGAAGCTCCTGTCGCAACGCAATATCGGTCGCCGTACCCGTGGCTTTTTGTGCGGCTGTGTTCCAGTGGGTTATCGTGCCTTCGCGAGTCACGCCGATCAAAATAGACGGCATGGAATTGAGGATACTGCGCAAATAGTCTTGGGTTTCGCGCAGCAGTACTTCCGTCAGTTCCTGCTTGGCAATTTCATCGTAGAGTTGGTTGTTAATTTTACGAAGCCGATTGGTGCGTTCGCTGACTCGAATTTCCAGATCTCTTCGATAATCTTTCAAACTTTGTATTTTACGGCGATGGCGATAACGGCTCAGGTTCGCATCGATCGCCAATAACAACAGCAAAATGGTAGAGAACCAGAGGATGTGAATTTGTGTGGGACGCAGTTGCCAGAAAAAAGGATTCAACAACAGTAATAGCAGCGCGCCTGCCGTGGCGAACAAAAGCAGTCGCCGATAAATTCGGTGCATATTCCCGAGTTGCATCATGGTAGCCATCCAAAGCGTTATCCCTTGCTATGATAAGAGTTAAGGCAAGCGGTGCCTACGGCGAATGCCGACGAGTGTTGAATGGCAGTATGTTGCTGAGTGTGACACTTGTGTGAACCTTGAGGCGTATTTGATGTCAGAAAGACTGGACATTTATAGCTAAATAGTCTAAATCTTTCATAAAGAGTTCATTTACAGGTCATATGATCTGTCACTGTTCTCCGCGAATGAGGTTTGGTCATTGCGGCACGTTATTGAAGTTTGTCGCGTGGAACCTTTCGCGGGAACGCAATAAATACAATAAGGAGGTGAACCTATGCAGGATTATCTGGAAGATATCCTCGAAGATCTCTACGAGGAATTTGATGACGATCTGCACAGTGAGGAATATCGGGAAGTTTGATCGCAACCTTAGCGATTGTGAGCGTTTGGAAAAGATGTCTAGACGCTCTCCCCGGTGAACTTTACTGAGTTTTTTTCTCGCGGCCCTGATCACTGGGCCGCTATGAATCCCCCCCAAGAATTGCAACATCCCAATCTACTGGATACTGGCATTCGTCTGTCGATTAAGCGCGAAGACCGGTTAGACCCTCGAGTATCTGGCAATAAACTTTATAAATTGTGGGGCTATTGGCTGCAGTTGCGCGAGCAGAGCAAGACAGGCTGGCTCACGTTTGGCGGTTATTATTCCAATCACCTGCATGCAACAGCCGCCCTTGGATACTGCCTGGGAATTCCAACCGTTGGCGTGGTTCGAGGCCATAAACCTGAGCGGTTGTCGCCAACATTACTGGATTGTGAGCGTTGGGGTATGACGTTGGACTTTGTCAGCAGAGCTGATTACCGACGGCGTGACGACCCGGAATATTGTGATGAGTTATTGCGTCGCTATGGCAACCATTTTTTGATGGTGCCGGAAGGGGGCGCAGGTCCCGAGGGGATGGTTGGGTGCCAACATCTTCAGCGAAGCTTGAGAGAACAGGTGGATTTACAGGCTGCGACGCTCTGTGTTGCCTGTGGTTCTGGAACGACGTTGGCGGGACTCTGGTCCGAGTCTCAAAAGGGTGAATCTTTGCTCGGGTTTTCGGCATTGAAACTGGGCGATCAGCGTGAAGGCTATCGACATTCACTCGCGTGCATGGCCGGTGGCGAGCAGGGTGGACGAGGTAAGCTTTCCGTGACAGATGACTTCTGTGGCCGGGGATTTGGTCGGGCGGATACGGAATTGCTACAGTTTACGGTCGATTTTGAGCGATTTACTGGCGTTCCTCTGGAGCCTGTTTATACCAGTAAAATGGTTGCTGGTGTTGTCTCTCTGGCGGCACAGGGCTATTGGCCAGAAGGGCATCAGGTCGTGCTGTTGCACACGGGGGGCTTGCAGGGGCGACGGGGCTTTCCAGAACTGATGAAGAGCTCGGTCTCTTAAGTTCTGGAAATTTCCCTTGGCCAATGGTTGGGCACGATAAAATAGCGAGCCTGTTCAGTCAGTGTGCTGCCGCTTCTCTGCAGCCGAACCAGTTGTTGCGGACGATCGTTTTCCTGGGACAGCAGATGGCTGGCCTGGTTGATCAGCTGTGGTGCATTAAAAACGTGAGCCTGACCTGAGGCGGGCGTCATCTGCAGGCTCAGTGGCGCGAACCACTGATGCCGGGCTAGCATGCACCAATAGGTCTGCTCGTCCAGGTGATTTTGTTCCTGGCAGCGTGCAATCAGCTGGGACAGTTCCTGCAGGCGTAACCATTCGCCGGATTCGTGATCATCGTTGACATAGTCTGGCAGCGGGAGTTGCTGTTGAAATGGGTGAAAAAGACGACCTTTGACAATCGCAGAACGTGTCAGAGTGTTCGTCTGCCAATTTGATGGCAAGAGGGAAATAACTGCAGGGTTCTCGAGCAATCTTAGTTGGCGATGGGTCAGGTGTTCGATCTTTTTGTCTAAGCGGTCTTTTTGTCCTGGGCCAACCCAGGAATAATCCACTGTATTTTCTGCGGAAGTGGACGCAACCCCAAGAAAGAACTTGACGGCAAGCTCGCTGTGTTCCAGCCGCAGGGCTTTTGTGTCGTAGGCCAAAAGATCGGCCTCGCCCAGCGTTTTGTTCGCCAGATGAAACGGTTGGTTAAAGCGGTATTCCCGTTGCGACCGGTTCGCGTAAGGGCCATTGATCAGCCAATATTGCCAAAGTTTTTCAAAATAAAAACCGAGGCGGCCTGTGGCGGTTTTTCCAATGTATGTCGTCAAATCTAACGGTGTGTGATCGAGCGCCAAAAGAAATTCTTGGGCTGCGTCGGTCAGCGGTTGCACATGGCTAGAGATTGATAAGTTTGCACTTTTTTTAATCAGTGATGGGCTGAAGATGCTCCAGGCGAGATCTCGGACCAGGGGGTGCTTGAGTTCTGGCAGCAGGTTGTTAAAGGTTATTTCCATACAAATCAGTTGCTTGTCATTTATTTCGGTAATGAAAGTCTGACTTGTAGTGGTCAAATCGCTATAATAACCAGACTTTTCGTATCTCAGAGTCCGCTCATGACGGAATTCAAAAAAATTGGTCTTGTCGGTCGTCCCGGCAGTGATCGTGCGCTCTATACGTTGAAACGTATGATTCGCTTTCTCCAGCAGGAGGGTATCGATATCCTCCTTGATGAGGAAGTGGCCAAGACCATTCCCGATAATCAGCTACCGACAGTCTCTGTAGAAGCTATGGGAACTCGCTGTGACTTGGTGACAGTGGTCGGCGGCGACGGCAGCTTGCTGGGGGCGGCGCGTACCCTGGCAAAATACGGTGTTCCGTTGCTCGGCGTCAATCGTGGCCGTCTGGGTTTCCTCACGGATATAACGCCGGATGATATCGAAAACCGAGTTATGGAGGTGCTCAACGGGCACTACACCATGGAGGCGCGGTTTTTACTCGATGCATCGGTGGTCCGACTGGGTACGATCATTGGCGGTGGTGATGCATTAAATGATGTGGTGATCCATCCGGGTCGCTTTATCCGCATGATCGAATTCGAACTCTACATCGATGGGCAATTTGTCTACAGCCAGCGCTCCGACGGATTGATTATTTCGACGCCAACAGGATCGACGGCTTATGCATTGAGTGGGGGGGGGCCAATCATGCATCCAAAACTCGATGCCATTGTTATTGTGCCCATGCATCCCCATACACTCAGCAGTCGACCTATTGTGATTGACGGCAACAGTGAAATTCGTGTCAATGTCGGCGAGCACAACAGTGCCTATCCCCATGTGACCTGCGATGGCCAGAATCATGTGGTAACCAATCCCGGCGATGAGATTCACGTTCATAAAAAGCCTTACAAACTGCATTTAATTCATCCACTCAACCATAATTTTTATGAGACCTGCCGCAGCAAGCTGGGGTGGGGCAGTAAGTTGGGGGAGTAGATGGTGTTTACGACAATGCCACCCAGGGGTGATGTCGGCGTCTTTTTGCGCAGTTTATGTACACGTCCGTATTTCGCCGGGCGTTTGTCCAGTTTACCCACATTAAAAATGGCACGGCGGTGTCGAAGCCAGCGATCAATACCGCATGGGAGAGGAAGTCTGAGTGCATCCAGCGTTAGCTGACCGTTGTCAGGTCGATATCATAGGCGATGTGCATGGTTGCTATGAGCCGTTGGTAAAATTGTTGCAGCGGCTTGGGTACCAGTCGCGCAATGGCACCTATTGCCACCCGGAGCGTCGCGCCATTTTTGTCGGTGATTTGATTGACCGTGGTCCGATGATTCGTGAGACTCTGGATCTTGTGTATCGCATGCATCAGGAGGGGCAGGCTCTCATGGTGTTAGGCAACCACGAATACAACGCCGTTCGTTTTCGCGAGGAGATCTTCCAGTTGTTGGAGGCGGGGGAGCAAAATCAATTGCCGGAACGACTGCTTAAGCTGATGCGTGAAACTCTGCGTCAGTTTGGCCGCTACGGTGACCTGTGGCGCCAGTTTACCCAGTGGATGTCGACCTTGCCGTTGTTTTTACAGGGCGTCAATTTCCGGGTGGTTCACGCTTGCTGGGATCAGCAGTTGGTCGATCGTTATCTGACACAGTATCCAGAAGACGGCATCAACGAAGACTTTATCGAAGCGTCTAAAGTGAAAGGGACCTTGGAGAGCCAGACGGTGGACCGTCTGACGCGTGGCACCAGTATGCCGTTGCCAGACGGAATGCAACTGCAAGGTAAGGATGGCTTTATTCGGCGTTTTTTTCGTACGAAGTTCTGGGCACAGAGCCCGGAAACATACGCGGATGTGGTATTTCAGCCGGATCCGTTACCTTACGAAGTGGCAGAAAACAAATTGCAAAAGCATCATAAAACTCAGTTGGTCCATTACGGAGAGGCAGAACCTCCCGTATTTTTCGGGCACTACTGGATGAAAGGCCGCCCGGCGCCACTTAAAGACAATATTGCCTGCCTGGATTACAGTGCGGTCAACTTTGGTCGTTTGACCGCTTACACCTTCCGCGGTGAAGCGGTACTGACTCCGGAGCATTTCTCCTGGGTATATGTTGATCCCTGATGGCGACGCGCTGGCAGAAAGTCCACATGTATCCGGTGGAGCAAAACCTCATGCCGCTGGTACGCACCCTGCGGCGTCATGCCATTCCTCATCGCATCACCGAAGAGGCCGGAGGGCAGTGCCTTTGGGTGCCGGAGCAGGTGGATATCACTCTATTGCAGGGCGTATTGGATCGCTTGGCTGCCGGTGACGTCGAAGAGTTTGTCAGCGAAGAGCCCAAAACAACCGTTCGCGATTGGCAAATTCGGCAGAAACTGAGCGTTGCGCTGACACTGCTCAATCATTTTCCGGTCACACTGCTGACGATATACTTTGGCATCCTCGGCGCCTTACTGATCGGGCTGGATCATTCGTTTTCCTGGGTGGCGAATTTTACGTTTCAGCCACTGTATGTCATCGGTGATCGGGTCGCCTTTGAAGGCGTCTCTGAAGGCTTGCGTCAGGGCCAATACTGGCGGCTCTTTACACCCATTTTTTTGCATTTTGGTCTTCTGCACATACTCTTTAACGGGTTATGGGTGTGGGAATTTGGACGCCGTCTGGAGCGGGTATTTGGCAGCGCAAAACTGATTGGGCTGATTCTCGGAATTGGCGTGTTCAGCAACTTGTGTCAGTACTTCTGGTCGGGGCCGGGCTTGTTTGGTGGTCTATCAGGAGTACTCTATGGGTTGATGGGGTATCTGTGGATTTATAACCGCCTGCGGCCACATCCAGAGTTACAGATTCCCAATGGAATCATCGGATTTATGCTGGTCTGGCTCGTACTGTGTATGACCGGTGCCGTCAATGTGTTTATGCAGGGCAGCATTGCTAATGCGGCCCACGTGGGCGGTTTGATCGCTGGCGTACTGATGGCCATTCTGGCCGATATCGGGCGCAAAGGTAAAAACGGGTAATGTCTATGGATATTGAACAACTGCTGGGATCAATCACGCCAGAAATCTACGAACAGCTGAAGCGCGCCGTTGAACTCGGCAAATGGGCCAACGGCGAACGCCTGAGTGCTGAGCAGCGGGAAAACTGCATGCAGGCCGTAATAGCGTACGAGTTACGACACGTGCCAGTGGAAGAGCGCACGGGTTACATCCCTCCGAAGCCCCACCAACATTGCGGAGAATCCGGAGAGGTTGCGGAACCCGAGTCGCCGGTTGTAGAAGACAAACCTCTGAAGTGGCACTAAACGCCTTATGGAACTGTTAGGTAGGGGGCATCTGTCCAAAATGGACGTCGCGGCGTCGTCGCCCGTGGCGTATCGATTGCCTCTGGACGAGCAGAGGATTGAATTAAATCCGCTGATCGGGCGTCGTATCGGGCTACATTTTCTCGGTCAAATACACTGTCGGGAATGTGGTCGTAAAACGAAAAAGAGTTTCAACCAGGGTTTTTGCTATCCCTGTTTTCGTTCGCTGGCGTGCTGTGACAGCTGTATTGTCAGCCCCGAAAAGTGTCACTACGATGCCGGGACTTGTCGTGAGCCTGAATGGGCTGAACAGTTTTGCATGGCTGATCATGTGGTTTACCTGGCGAATTCATCGGACGTAAAAGTGGGCATTACTCGTCATAGCCAGGTACCTGTGCGCTGGATAGATCAGGGCGCCACGCAGGCATTGCCGATAGCTCGTACGCGTACGAGGTATCTCGCCGGGTTGCTGGAAGATGCTCTAAAAGCTCGGCTTCCGGATAAAACAAATTGGCGTAAAATGTTACAGGGCGCGGGGCAAACTCAAGATTTACGCGCCGTCGGCGCTCAGGTGGTCGAGCAATTTCAAACAAATATTGATGATTTGCAGAACCGTTTCGGTGCCGATGCCGTAGAGTGGGTCGAAACGATCGATGATCATGGGTTTGAATTTCCCGTGCTAGAATATCCGGTCAAGATCGCATCCCATAACCTCGATAAGAATCCTGTTGCCGAAGGGGTGCTACAGGGAATAAAAGGGCAATACCTCATCATGGACAGCGGCGTCATTAACATCCGTAAGTTTACGTCTTACCAAATAGAATTTTTTGCCGCGGCCTGAACTCAGGCGACAGCAATGCCGTCACGCGAGGTCGGCCGCGGCCTCGATAACCGAGATTGATTATGAAAGACGCATCACCCAAAACCATTTTTCTCAAAGAGTATCAGGTTCCGGATTTCCTGATTGATCAGACCTATCTGCATTTCGATCTGCAACCGAACAATACGTTGGTCGAAAGCCGACTGAAGATCCGCCGTAATCCTCTGGCCGACAACCCTCAGGCGCCGCTGGTGTTGGATGGCGAAAAAATGTCGCTCCTGCGCGTGGAACTCAACGGCCAGAAATTATCGCCGGAACGCTATCAAGTCACAGCGACAGATCTCACCATTAACGAAGTCGAAGACGAGTTCGAATTGGTGACCGAAGTTGAAATAGACCCTGCCAGCAACACCAGTCTGGAAGGCTTGTACAAATCGCGTGCGATGTTTTGCACTCAGTGTGAAGCGGAGGGTTTTCGCCGGATCACCTACTATTTGGATCGGCCGGACGTGCTCAGTGAGTTTACCACCAGTATCGTCGCCAATAAGGCGACCTATCCTATTTTGTTGTCCAATGGTAATTGCGTCGAAACCAGTGATCTCGACGATGGCCGTCATCAGGTAACTTGGCACGACCCTTTCCGCAAACCCGCATACCTCTTCGCGTTGGTTGCAGGTGATCTCGATCATATTGAAGACAAATTTGTCACCTGCAGCGGACGTGAAATTACCTTACAGATATTTGTCGAAAGTAAGGACCTTGATAAGTGCGATCACGCCATGCGCTCCCTCAAGAACGCCATGCGTTGGGACGAAAAGGTCTACGGTCGTGAGTACGATCTGGACATCTTTATGATTGTTGCGGTCGACGATTTCAATATGGGCGCGATGGAAAACAAGGGGCTGAATATCTTCAATACGTCCTGCGTTTTAGCCAAGCCAGAGACCACTACTGACGCCGGCTTTCAGCGTGTTGAGGGGGTCGTTGCTCACGAGTATTTCCACAACTGGTCCGGCAACCGGGTAACCTGTCGGGACTGGTTTCAATTGAGTCTTAAAGAGGGTTTCACCGTCTTTCGCGACGCACAGTTTTCCGCCGATATGAATTCGGCCACGGTCAAGCGCGTTGAAGATGTCAGCCTGTTGCGGACGCTGCAATTTGCAGAGGATGCCGGCCCTATGGCGCATCCGGTGCGGCCCGGCTCCTTTATTGAGATTTCCAATTTTTATACCCTGACCGTGTATGAAAAGGGTGCCGAAGTGGTGGGCATGCTACACACACTGCTTGGTGAGGAGATGTTTCGACGCGGTTCCGATCTCTACTTTGAACGTCACGATGGCGAGGCGGCAACCATTGAGGATTTTGTCGGTGCCATGGCCGAGGTTTCCGGTCGAGATCTCTCCCAGTTTACTCTCTGGTACAGCCAGGCGGGTACTCCCCGGATCAAAGCCACAGATCACTTTGATGCCGCGACGGGCCGTTACACGTTGACCTTGGTTCAGTCGGCGACCGACACACCTGAGTCAAAAGCGTCGGCAAAAGAGCCGTACCATATCCCCGTGGCGGTCGGGCTTCTCGGCAAAGACGGGAATCTCCCGATGACTCTCGCCGACAGTGACACAACCGTCGCTGCCGATCAGAGTTGTGTGCTGGAGCTGACAGCCGCAGAACAGCAATTTGTATTTGAAGGCCTCGATGAAAAGCCGGTTCCCGTGTTGCTGAGAGGTTTCTCCGCGCCGGTAAAACTCAACTATGAGTACAGCCGTTCGGATTTGATGCGGATTATGAGCGCCGATTGCGACGGTTTCAGCCGTTGGGATGCCGGTCAGTCTCTTGCTGTAGCCGTTCTGAACGACGCCATGACCTGTTACCAAGAAGGGAAGACCATCGCGGTAGATTCTCTATTGATCAATGCCTTCGCCAATCTGCTGCAGGATACGACTCTGGATAAAGCGATGGTCGCATTGGCATTGCAGCTTCCGACCGAAGCCTATTTGTGTGAGATTGCTGACGTCATTGACGTTGAGGCCATTCATCACGCGCGGCGCGAAGTGCGTCGTATCCTTGCCGGTGAACTGCGGGAGCTATTGCTGAAAACCTACCATGCTTGCACAACCGATAAACCGTTTTCCGTCAGCGCCGAAGCGATTGCTGAACGCAGTTTGAAAAATATTTGTTTGGGGTATTTGATGTTGGCGGATGCCAGCAGCAGTGATCTGGCCTGGCATCAGCTCTGCAATGCCACCAATATGACGGACGAACTTGCGGCATTATCGGCCCTGGTTAATGATCCTGCCGATGGAGCTGAAGCCCGTCGCCAGGATGCGCTGGAGAGATTCTACGACCGTTGGCATAAAGAAGCGCTCGTGGTCAATCAATGGTTGATGGTTCAAGCCGGCAGTCAATTACCCGGCGGTCTTGAGCGGGTGCGCAAGTTGATGTCGCACGAGGCGTTTGATATTCGCAACCCCAACAAGGTACGGTCGTTGATCGGCGCGTTTTGTAACGGCAATATGATTAATTTCCACGATTCGGACGGGTCTGGTTACAACTTCCTGGCGGATCAGGTGATCGAGCTTGATGGCCTCAATCCTCAGATCGCCAGTCGGCAGCTGACCCCGCTAACCAAGTGGCGCAAACTTAAGGGAGAGCGTCGTGAGCTGATGAAGGCCGCCCTCCAGCGCGTTTTGTCGGCACCAGACTTATCAAACGATGTGTTTGAAGTCGCCAGTAAGAGCATCTAGGCAACGCCATAAAGATCCATAGATTGCCACCGGCTTTCTAAACAATGACGCCAACCATACTCGTGTTCTTAGAGCGTGTTTGGCGCCCTGGCTCTCTGAGGGAGAATCCGCCTAGACAGGTGAACTGAGGAAAACAATCCCGCGTAACAGTCACTTCACTCGTTTGACTGGATACTTCCCGATGTTGCTTCTGCTGATCTTTCTTTTTTCAGCATTGATCTTTTCATTCTATTGCTCAGTGTCAGAGGCGGTGCTGTTAAGTATCAGCCGTCCTTATGTCGCGTTGATGGAAGAGCAGGATCCGGCGATGGGGCAGCAATTGCGTCGCCTGAAAGACGACATCAACAAGCCGCTGGCGGCGATTCTCACACTCAATACCATCGCTCACACAATCGGAGCAGCTGGCGTCGGAGCGCAAGCCGCGGCAGTCTTCGGTAACGCCTATCTGGGCATTGTGTCTGTGGTCATGACGCTGCTTATTCTGGTGTTCTCTGAAATTATTCCGAAAACTCTGGGCGCACACTACTGGCGGCCGTTGGCGCGTCCAGTGGTGATGACCTTGCGTTGGCTGGTGCCGTTGCTCTATCCATTTGTCAAACTCTCGGAATGGTTGACCAAAGGCATTACCCATGGTGAAACCACAGAAATTACCCGTCATGAAATGGCGACCATGGCCGATCTCGGGGAGCAGGCTGGCGAACTCGCTGAGCACGAGTCAAAAATACTGCGCAATGTGTTCGCCCTTCAAGAAACCCCCATTCGTCAGATTATGACGCCACGCGCAGTCGTTTTTTCACTCAAGGAAGATTTGACTGCGAGCGGCTATCTAACGGATTACAAGAACAAGCAGTTTTCGCGCATTCCAGTATTTACCGAACAGCCGGACGATACCTCGGCCTTTGTTCTTCGCAGTGACCTTTTGGAAGCCGTGGCGGAAGGGCGGGGCGATACCCCACTCAGCAGTTTGAGCCGCAGTTTAACGGCGCTTTACGACGGTATCAGTGTCCTGCAGGCCTACGAGACGATGACCACAGCTAACATGCAAATCGCTGCGGTCATTGATGAATACGGTGACCTGAAAGGCATTGTGACCCTGGAAGACGTCATCGAAACCCTGTTGGGCTTGGAGATCGTCGACGAGAGTGACAAAGTCGTCGACATGCAGTTATTGGCTCGCAAGCTCTGGAAACGCCGGGCCAAGCGTAAGGGAACCGACATCGACGAGTAATGCGCTGTGGCTAGCAGGTACACGCCTCTGCCTGTATCATGCGCTCGTGAGTCAAGCGCCATTTGGCTTGACGAAAATCATAAACACGGGGCAGAGAAGCAACACCGATGACGTCTGAATTACCGCGCACACTGACAGGAATTACCACCACCGGCACACCTCACCTGGGCAATTATGTTGGCGCAATCCGGCCAGCCATACAGGCCAGTTTGAATCCTGACAATCAGTCATTCTATTTCCTGGCAGACTATCACGCACTGGTGAAATGCCACGACCCCAAGCAGGTTCATCAATCTACGCTGGAAATTGCGGCAACCTGGTTAGCATTGGGGCTGGATACCGATAAAGCCATTTTCTATCGTCAGTCCGATGTCCCTGAGATTCCTGAACTCTGCTGGCTATTGACCTGCATGGCGGCAAAAGGATTGATGAATCGGGCCCATGCGTACAAAGCGTCCGTGGCGGCCAATCAGGAAGCGGGAGAGGACCCGGATTTTGGTATTACGATGGGGCTTTACAGCTATCCGGTTTTGATGGCGGCCGATATTTTAATGTTCAACGCGACCAAAGTTCCCGTGGGTAAAGATCAAATTCAGCACGTTGAAATGGCGCGTGACATTGCTGGCAGGTTTAATCATCATTTCGGTGAAACCTTTCTTTTACCCGAAGCGGTTGTTGACGACAATGTCGCGGTTTTGCAGGGCCTTGATGGCCGCAAAATGAGCAAAAGTTACGGCAACACCATCCCGTTGTTTTTGCCCGAAAAGCAGCTTAAAAAACACATCAACAAAATTAAAACCAATTTGCTCGAGCCGGGGGAGCCCAAAGATCCGGATTCATCGACCGTGTTTCAGATTTGGAGTGCATTTGCCGATGCCGAAAAAACGGCAACGATGCGCCAAGCCTTTGCCGATGGTATTGCCTGGGGCGAGGCGAAAAAGCAGTTGTTTGAGCTTGTAAATGATGAAATAGGCGATGCCAGAGAAACCTATCAAGGGTTGCTGGATAACCCGTCAAAGATTGAAGAAATTTTGACGGCAGGAGCAGAAAAAGCCCGGTCCTACAGTCGTCCGATGATCGCCCAGTGCCGAGAGGCTGTGGGCATTGCATCGCTGGCGAAGTAGTTTTTGTTGACTGATCATTCTTTTTAACGCCTGCCTACACGGGTTTTTCTCTAACCTCGTAGAACCAAGTGCCAAGTCTTCTTTGCTTGAACGACTTGGCGTCTTGTTCATTGTCGACCAGTGGCCGAACATAGTCTTCCCAACTAATCTTTGTGTAACAAGGGTTTAATAATATTTTAGGGTTGGGCTACCACTGCGAACAGGTCCCCGGTTTTTTTCTGCTATCGACGTAAAGAAGTCAGAGCTTCTGCTCGTCGCTTTCCTGGGAATTGTCTGGGGCGGTCTACTCTTGTCTATTTTATGGCGCGAAGATTATGCTTCCTCTATAGGCATGCTGATCGCTCTCGCACTCAGCGGTTGGTTTTTGCGTTGGAAAGCACAAGGACCTTCGCAGCGAGAGCTTCCCGTCGCTGAAGACGCTAATGAGGAACAGAATCAATTTTTATTAAAGGCGGTAGAACACTGCGAAAGTCTGTGCCGTGACTCATTAGAGAATTGTGAAGAGCTGCGTGGCAATGTGGAAAATAACGTCGGCAATCTCTCTGCAAGTTTTCAGGACATCAACGGCCGTTCTCACGAGCAGCAAGAAATTATGATGGAAATCCTGGGACGGATTTCCGGTAGTTCTGAGAACAATATCGCTGAAGAAGACGTGACCATTGCACATTTCGCGAACGAGGTGGGCAAGATTCTCGATGACTACGTACAGCTATTTGTGGATGTCAGTGAGAAAAGCGTCAATGCTGTACATAATATTCGCGATATGGTTGAACACTTTGACAGTATGTTTGCGACCATAAATCACATCCGTCGTATAGCCGATCAAACCAATCTGCTGGCCTTAAACGCCGCGATTGAGGCGGCGAGGGCTGGGGAATCTGGTAGAGGTTTCGCCGTTGTCGCCGATGAGGTTCGAAAGCTATCCAGAGATTCTTCATCATTAAATGAGGACATTCGTAGCAAAGCAGAACTGGCAAACGCCACAATGCATAAAGTGGAAACGGTCGTCGGTGAGATTGCTGCATTGGATATGAATATCGCGATAGATGCGAAAGGACATCTGGATGGTATGTTACAGCGGTTAGAATCTGTAAATACCGAAGTGTCTGCGGGCGTAGAGAAAATCAGTGGCGTTAACGGTCAAATACAGCAGGATGTTTTTCAAGTCATTACCGCGTTGCAATTTGGTGATATTATCATTCAACAAAACGCGCGGGTTGCCAAAACGTTAGCGGTTTTGGAGTCGATTCTTGGTTTGGTTACCAACAACCTAGAAAGTACGGGTGGCGAAGTGTCCGAGGCGTTGAACTCGATGCAGCAATTGTTGGAAACCCATCATGCCGCAGACGCCGAGGTGCCGGCGGAAAATGAGCCTGACTTGTTTTGATGTGTTTGTCTGATGACGTTCTTTCGCAGTTAAATGATAATGGAAATGACAGATGACAATTACGGTAGTTTCGAATATTCCAGATGAATGCACCATTATTCTGGATGAGAAATTTGACTTTGGTTGTGTTGACGAGTTTCGACATTCCTATGAAAAAATCAGTTCCGGTGCGTTAAAAAAACTGATAGTCGATTTTCGAAGAACGCGATTTATGGACAGCTCTGCACTGGGCATGCTTATTAATATGCAGCGATTCTGGGATGGACGTTGCAGTGAATATCATTTGATAAATCCCAATCAGCAACTTCAGAAGATTTTTGCCATCAGCCGCTTCGATAAAAAGTTTGCCATCGATTAAGGGCGCGACATGGCCATTCTAATTGTCGATGATCTCGCCACCAATCGAGAGCTGCTTAAGATCATACTCGAAGATTATGACTACCCGTGTATAATTGCCGACAGTGGTCAGGCGACGCTTGAGCTGTTGGACACTGAGCCAACCATTGAACTCATTTTAATGGATATTCGTATGCCGGTCATGAACGGCATCGAAACCTGTCGTCAGATTAAGTCGCATTATTCAGACCGCTTTATCCCGGTGATTTTTGTAACAGCTCTGGATGAAGAGGATCAGCTCGCCGAATGCATTTCAGCGGGGGGCGAGGATTTTATTCTTAAGCCAATTTCCGAACGCTTACTGATTGCTAAAGTCAGTGCGCACATGCGAACAGTGGCTCTATACAATCAATTGGAACAGTCTCATCGGGAATTGTCGCTGTACAAAATAGCCACAGATCGCGAGCATCTGATTGTAGATCACATTTTCCGAAACAGCATTCACCGCATTTCGACGCGCTGTCCCAACCTCTCAATTCACTGTTCGCCACTGTCGATGTTTAACGGCGATCTGGTCTTATCTGCGCCCAGCGGTTCCGGTGGTGTGTATGTCTTACTCGGGGATTTTACCGGACATGGTCTGGCCGCAGCGATGGGCTGTATGCCGGTAGCAGATATTTTTTATGCGATGACACGAAAGCGTGCCAGCCTTACGGAGCTTGCGTCGGAACTCAATTTTAAATTGCGCAATTTACTGCCGGATAGCATGTTTTTTTGCGCGGCTCTGATAGAAATGTCTTCCACTGGACGTCGATTGACTTATTGGTCCGGAGGAATGAACGATCTGTTGGTAATACGTCCTGATGGCCGTGGTTTGCAGCGAATTGGATCTCAACACATGCCGCTCAGTATTCTCAATGACCAGGAGTTTGACGCCAGTGTTGGGACAGCCGAGTTGGAGCCCGGCTCTTACCTGCTGATGTACACTGACGGTGTGATTGAGAGTCGCAACGGTGATGGCGAGCTGTTTGGCGAAGAGCGCTTGCAGGCGCTCTTGGAAAATACCGACGGGGATTATTTACAGGCGATGGTACAGGGTGTCAATGAATTTCGCGGCACCGCTGAAAAATCTGATGACCTTTCGATCGTTCAATTACGTTGCGATCCCATTGACTATCCGCAACCGAGCGCCTCGCATTTTCAGGATTCCAGTCGAGACTATCAGCGTTTGCCCTGGCGAATGCACTTTCATCTCGGACCGGAAGATTTAAAGAAGCCTGATATTATTCTCAGCATCATTCGTCACGTTGAGTTTTTTGAACCTCTACGACAAGAACTGGACGTACTGTTTCTCATTCTGAGCGAACTCTACAACAATTCCTTGGAGCATGGTCTGCTGGCGTTGGATTCTGATTTAAAAGCCAGTTCCCAGGGCTTTGACGAATATTATAATCAACGTCAGCAACGTTTGGATAAATTGGTCGACGGTTTCATTCAAATTGAAATGAGCCTCTCTGGTGCGTCGCGCAACCTCCTGCAACTTAAATTGTCCGATTCCTGCAATGGTTATCATCCGTCAGTTCATGCGATGCAGGCGGACATCAGCACCGACGCTGCCGCTGGGCGAGGTATCTTTTTGGTGAGAAATTTTTGCGAATCACTGAGTTATGAACCCGATGGAACTGTGACCGCACTCTATCGATTGGACTAGTGGTAAAAGGGGGCAGCTCCGCTACTTGGTCGAACTCAATACTTTGACCATCGCGGAGGTGAGTCGCTGCATCTCTGCGTCGGTGATCACATAGGGCGGCATGACATACACCAGTCTGCCGAAAGGACGTACCCAGATCTCTTCAGCAATAAATGCTGTCTGAATGCTGGCCATATCGACGGCGGTGTTCATTTCAACAACGCCAATGGCGCCAAGCACTCTCACATCTGCGACGTTTGGCAGTGATCGACAGGGTGTTAGTCCGTGTTCAAGTCCTTGCTCGATGGTAGAGACTTTCTGCTGCCAGTCTGAAGAGAGCAGCAAGCTGACACTGGCGAGGGCCGTCGCCGTTGCCAGCGGATTAGCCATGAACGTTGGTCCGTGCATAAATACACCGGCAGCACCCTGGCATATCCCCTGGCTGACCCGATCATTACAGAGGGTGGCAGCAAGGCTCATATAGCCTCCGGTCAGTGCTTTACCGATGCAGAGAATATCTGGTGTTATGGCCGCATGTTCACAGGCAAACAGTTTACCGGTGCGACCAAACCCGGTTGCGATTTCGTCCGCAATCAGTAGAAGATTATATTTGTCGCAAAGCTGTTTGATTCCGCGCAAATAGTCGGGCGAATAAAACCGCATGCCACCGGCGCCTTGGACGATAGGTTCAAGTATGACTGCCGCCAGCGATGCGTGATGCTGAGCGATCAGCGCCTCCATGGAATCGAGTGATTCGGGCATAAGAGGCGTGTGAAAGCCCGCGGGAGGCGCTTCGGCAAACAGCTGTTGTGCCAGTGCTCCCTGGAAAAGTTGATGCATTCCAGTTACGGGATCACACACGGACATGGCCCCGAAGGTATCGCCATGGTAAGCGCGTTTGAGTGCCAGCATACGTACTTTTTGAGGGTGTCCCTGGCTCTGCCAATATTGGATAGCCATTTTTAAAGCGACTTCGACGGCCACGGAGCCTGAATCCGCAAAAAACACTTTATCTAACCCGGCGGGTGTGATTTCCACCAGTGTTTTCGCGAGAGCAACGGCTGGCTCGTGGGTCAAACCACCAAACATCACATGAGCGGTTTTGTGGAGTTGTTCTGTCACTGCAGCGTTGAGTACGGGGTGGTTGTAGCCGTGGATAACGCTCCACCAGGAGGCCATGCCGTCCAACAGCTGGCGACCATCGTTGAGTTCCAGATAACAGCCCTGAGCGCGGGCTACCGGGTACACAGGTGGTGGGTTGATAAACGACGAATAGGGGTGCCAAATGTGCTGACGATCATAGGCCAGCAGCTCGTCGTCGGTCATTGATGTAACAGTCATATCGCCCCGGAAAATCCCGCTGAAAGGTTTAAGGGCGACAGTTTACCACGATAGCCTGGCGCCGCGCCGCGAGGGGCGGTGCCAGAGGTTTCAAAGAATCAACTAAAGCGCTCAATCAGATCAAATTGTTGGCGTGCCAGCTCTTGGGTCTGCTGACTGGAGGTCGACGACTGTTCCGACAGGCTGATGGTGCGTCCGGCGATGGTATTGATGGCGTCAGTGTTCTTGTTCACCTCAACGGCGGTGGCAGATTGTTCTTCGGCGGCTGCGGCGATGCGCTGAGACATCTTATCAATACTGTCGACAGAGCCACTGATTTCTACCAGTGCCTGACTAACATTGGACATTTCAGCAACGCTTTTTTCCGCCAGGGACTGACAATTGCCCATATTGGACGAGGCGGCGTGAGTTGCGCTACCGAGCTTCTCGATGATCTCTTGGATGTGCCCGGTGGATTCTTGGGTGCGTTGCGCCAGCGTGCGAACCTCGTCGGCAACGACGGCAAAGCCGCGGCCCTGTTCGCCGGCTCGAGCAGCCTCAATGGCGGCATTGAGAGCGAGCAGGTTGGTTTGCTCGGCGATGCCTCGAATAACGTCCACAACAGATCCAATTTGCGCGCTGTCTGCCGACAGCCGGTCGATCACACTTCCGAGCTCTGACACGGTGGTACTGAGGTTTTGTAAAGCGTTGCTGGCACCACTGAGCACCTCACCGCCTTTTTCCACCTGCTCCAGAGCAACGCCGGTCGATGCAGAGGTCTCGCTAACACCGGTAGCAACTTCCTGAACAGCTTCCGCCATTTGGCGCATGGCCAGAGCCACTTTTTCCGTTTCTCGACGCTGTTCCTCGATTCCCTGGTGGCAGCTCTGAGACTGTTGTTGGGTTTGGTTGGTGCCCTCCAGTAACTTACCTGAGGATTCCCGGAAACGGCCCAGTGCGGTTCGCAACCGAGCTTTGTGGGCAATGCCTGACAGCTCAAGTTCAGCCGCCGCACCGAGGCGCCCTGTGTAGATATAGGCCGCCATCGGGTCATGGATGGTCTCACGCGCGTTTTTCAGGGCGTGTTCGTTGGATTTTTGCGTCATGAAGAAAACAGAGCAGCCAATAATAGTCGATGCTGTCAGTGCGAGTAAGAAAAACACCAGGGACAGTTCATCCTGCTCGGCGATTGCTGTTCCGAGAATACTGATGAATGACAGACAAAAGCAGGTGGCAACGAATCCGTAGTAAGACAAAAATTTCTTGAAGGTCGGAAGAGGAGATTTGTTGTTTTGCAGTCGCTTGTAGACGTCGACGGCTCGATCAATGGCAGATTGGTCCGCTTTGACACGCACGGACTCAAAGCCAATCACCTGACCATTCTGCTTGAGGGGGGTAACATAGGCGTCCACCCAATAGTGATCGCCATTTTTGCAGCGGTTTTTAACAATGCCCATCCAGGGTTTGCCGGCTTTTAGGTTGGTCCACATCTGTTTGAAGGCAGCGGCCGGCATGTCTGGGTGACGAAGGATATTGTGGGGTTGATCGATCAGTTCTTCACGGTTGAATCCGGCGATGGAACAAAAGCGATCGTTGCAGTAGGTGATCTTGCCCCCGATGGTGGTTGCAGAGACAATTTCATCGCCGTTTTGGAGCGCGATCTCACGTCCCGTGACTGGGCCGTTATGCTTCATGGTCCTTGGTTCCTCGTATGATCATTTAGATATAAACTTCCGCGCAAGCAAATCGGTTTGGTCATTGAAATGGCTTATCCTTAAAGCATATGCGGCTTTTACCGCTTGTAAAGAAAGCGGCCTGGCTTTCCCTGTATTGGCACGTAGATCTTCAAGTTGATCGGTGTCTCCCGCTGTCTATGACTTTTTTGCATCGATCAAACTCTGTACACTAGCCGCCTTTTGAAGCACCGGACTCATCATGGATTCTTCGATCTCCCGCCAGCAGCGCCTGGAATTCAACAAATTGCAGAAGCGCCTGCGACGTAACGTCGGTAATGCCATTGTCGATTACCAGATGATCGAACAGGGCGATACCGTCATGGCCTGTATCAGTGGCGGTAAAGACAGTTTCGGTATGCTGGATGTACTGTTAAATCTGCAGAAGACGGCCCCCATTGATTTTCAGGTGGTCGCGGTCAATCTCGATCAGAAGCAGCCGGGCTTTCCTGAAGAGGTGTTGCCCAATTATTTTGAATCTCTGGGCATTGCCTACTACATCGTCGACAAAGACACCTACAGTATCGTGCGGGAAAAGATCCCCGAAGGGCAGAAGACCTGTGGGTTGTGTTCAAGACTGCGACGAGGGACGCTCTATGCCTTTGCGGAAGAGATAGGCGCGACTAAGATTGCCTTGGGTCATCATATGGATGACATTGTCGAGACTCTGTTTCTCAACATGTTCCATGGTGGCCGCCTAAAAGCCATGCCCCCGAAATTGCGTTCCGACGATCAGCGCAATGTGGTCATTCGACCCTTGGCCTATTGTCGAGAGTCAGATCTGGAGGCCTACGCCAAGTACCGCGAGTTTCCGATTATTCCGTGCAACCTCTGCGGCTCTCAGGACAATCTCCAGCGTCAGAACATTAAAGCCATGTTAAGGGAGTGGGAGCGCAAGGATGTCTCACGAGTCGAGCAGATCTTCAAATCGATACAGAACGTTTCCCCCAGCCAACTGGCGGATCGTGAATTGTTCGATTTTATCAATCTGCCGTTGGATCGGGCGGGGGAGCGGGAAGCCTACGCGTTTGACGAGGGCATCGTTAGCGCATCGCGGCCACTGGCTGACGATAACGCATCCCTGGCAGTCCGGGTTGATTTGATCGACAGTGTGAATCTATAAGTGCATTGGCCGCGTTTTTACACCTGACTGTCCGAATAAGGAATCGAGCCTCCCAGAGGGCTCGATTCCTCACGTCAATATGACCTGAATTTACAGGGTCACAATGTCTAAACCAAGCTCTTCAACCTGGGCGCGTTTGGCGGCACCGGTTACCACGGCAGTCGAGGCTTTTTCGGCGGTCAAATACTCACGTGCAACCCGCTTTAAATCATCGATGGTTACCGCAAGAATGCGCTGACGGAAGGTTTCTCGGATCTCACGAGTACGTCCGTACAATTCCGCGTGAAAGGTTTGCTTGGCTTCGCCTGCGGGTGAACTGGGCTTATCCAGAGAGCCAATAACGCCTAGGATTGCTTCTTCCAAAGGTTGAAAGTCATGGTCGGTGTTTAACAGCCACTCGATGGCACCGTCAAAGTCAGCCAATGTTTCGCCGAGACGAGGATCCCGATAAGAGAACATCCGAAAGGCGGCGATGCTGCTGTCCTGAGACGCGCCACCGCCATAAGCGCCCCCTTGTTCACGAATGACGCGGTGTAAATAGCCATTGCGAAGGAAGCCTCCCAGAACGGTTAAAGGCGCCGCATCTGGGTGTTCCATGGCGACTGTTGGGTAGGCGCGAGCGCAGAAATTGACCTGAGTATTGGTGATCCAGGCCTGTGAGACTGGGTGATGAACCGGCTCCATAGCAAACTCAGGCAGGGCATCTGACATTCTGTCTTGCCATTGTTCGGCGATCGACTGTTGAAATTCTGCGATGCTTTCGGGTTCGCAAATCAGGAGATATTGCTTGGGCGCCTGGCTGAGCAGTTCGCGAATGTCGGTCAGCTTGGCGCTGAAGGCGGCTTGTTCAGAGGTTTCCTGCAGTTGTTTGTCCAGTTGTTTTACGGTCTGGATACCCGCCAATCCGTAGAGTTTGTGTGTGACCTGAGCGGAGGCACACATGCCGGCGGTGGCAGCACTCATTGCCAATCCATGGCCGTTGCCCGTGACGCTTTGTTCGCGGCGGGCTCGAATCTGTGCAATCAATTCCTGAATACGGCCGTGTTCGTCGAAACGTACTTGCTCAAGGGTCTGCCACATCAACTCGCAAAGTTCTCGTTGTTGCGGTTTTAGAGCTTTTGCCGACAGCGTCAGCGTTCCTTTCACCTTTTGCACATCGTCGGTCTGTCCACGGATGCTGATGTAAGCGGAGATCGATCCGGCGACTTTGGCCTGCCAGCGTTGGACATCCATATAGGATTTTTCGCCGATGCCCAGCTCCGTCATAAAGGTGGCGTAATACGCCAGAGTCTGCAACTGATCGAGAGTCATCTCTGGCAGGTCGACGATGATCTGCTGATAGACCAGACCGTTGGTGCCAGCAGCGTAGGTGGTTAACCGGGCAGGCAGGTCTTTGATGTCGTGAATGTCGGTATAGTGCATGGCGGTTGGAATGTCGTCCAAGCCGACCTTAGGTAAAACGTCCGCATCGTCTACCTGCAGCTGACGTTCCTGTAATGCGTTCGCCAGGGTGATAATTTGCTGACAGGCGTCATCGTCCAATGTGGCTTTGATGCCCGCCAAGCGATCCGCTTCTGCCTGTGTTTTCCGATCTGACAGTTCACTGTCTGGTCGCAGGGTTAAGCGCACTCGGTGCTGATTTTCCAGCAGCAGGCTGCGGGTAAGATGACGAATAAATTCCGGGTCTTTGATTTCTTCATGCAGTTCCGCCAGAACCGGGTCCAGGTTCAGCAGTGCGATCGGGTCGCCCCGATGGGTGGCCGACGTCAGCGTCGTTAAAATAATCTGTAAGCCATAAGGATAGCTATCGCCACCCACTTCCCGCTGTTGCAATTCCAGCTGTTGTAAAGCGGCCGCCAGCTCTTCATAAGCGACGCCTTCTTCCGCAACCTTGGCAATAACCTCGAGAATTAGAGATTCAATGGCATCGGCGCTGCCTTGCTCAGTGCCCTCTAACCCACACACAAATAAGAGTTCTTTTTGCGAGTCGTCGAGGCCACACAAGGGGGAGGGCGCTTTGCCCAATTTGGTGGTTTCCAGGGCGTGCTGAAGGGGAGAGGCGCTGTGGTTCAGCAATACGCTCGCCAACAGTTGCGCACGCAGGCTTTCTTTAAGGTTGGTACTGTGTCCAAGAAGCCAACCCAGTACCACATGGGTTTTGCTGGCAGCGTCATCGGTATCGTCCAACGGGTAAGCTTCTTCGACTCTGACCGGCGCTAAGTAGCGTTTTTCATCGGGTACCGAAATGACTTCCTCTAGGGGGGTAAAGCGGTTTAACGCCTGGTTTTCGAATTTGGCTTGATGGTCGATAGCCGGAATATCGCCATAGGTCATGAAGATGGCGTTGCTGGGGTGATAGTGGGTCTGATAAAAGTGCTGTAATTGCTCGTAGCTCAGGTCGGGAATCGCCTCTGGGTCGCCACCGCTGTTGAAATGATAGGTGTTACTGGGAAATACATATTTACAGAGCGTGTGCCAGAGCTGCGAGGTGACAGAGCTCATGGCGCCTTTCATTTCATTGTACACAACGCCTTTATACACCAAGGGGGAGCTGGCATCCCCCGCCTCTTGAAAGTCCAGTCGATGTCCTTCCTGGGCGAAATCCAGGGGATCCAGACGGGAGAAAAAAACCGCGTCGAGATAGACGTCTAACAGGTTGTTAAAGTCTTTCTTGTTCTGGCTGGCAAATGGGTAGGCAGTCCAGTCGGAACTGGTAAATGCGTTCATGAACGTGTTGAGCGAGCGGCGAATCATCATGAAGAACGGGTCACGCACAGGGTATTTCTCGCTGCCACAGAGCGCCGTGTGTTCCAGAATGTGCGCGACACCGGTAGAATCCTCCGGCACGGTGCGCAGGGCGACGAGAAAGACGTTTTCGTTGTTATCGGCGCTGATGTGGATGTGCTGAGCGCCTGTTGCTCGGTGTTTGTACTCTTCGACGGTTACCTGCAGTGACTCGATGGTTTGGCTGCGCAGAAACTCAAATGTCGGGTGAGCTGATGTCATGAAGATCCTCTGTGCCTAGATAGCGACGGGTGTTTGGACAGCGTCGTCGACATGTTTATCGGGAGTGCCGACGGGCCGTTCTGAACATACGTTCGATTAGAATGACTCGGTTACAATATCTGTAACAATTAACGTCAACTGCCCATATGTCAATAGTTTACGGCTCTCTGAGTGCTTCGTTAGGAATTAATTGGTTTGTCAACGGGTGGAACCGGCTTGTGTCTAAACAAGCTGGCGCTTTTTTATACATCTCTTTTTCGTATTGGAATTATCTGTGGCTCTAGAGTCTGATCGTAACTTTGATGATCTGGCGGCGCGATTTCGCCGCAATGTTTATGACCGGCTCAAAGGTCGTATACGGCTGGAGGTTTTGCAGAGGGATTTACTGGCCCAAGTGCCAGCCTTGGGTGGCGCCAGTCGCCCCCTTCGAATCCTCGATGCGGGCGGTGGTCAGGCTCAGTTGGGTATTTGGTTGAATCAGCAGGGGCACAATGTCACCGTTTGCGATATCTCAGAAGAGATGCTGGCTTTGGCTCAAGAAGCCGCCGAGGTTGAGGGGGAGCCGTCGCGTATCACGTTTGTCCATTCTTCCATCCAGGCGCTAGCGATGGAAAACTCGACGCCATTTGACCTGATCATTTGTCATGCTGTCCTCGAGTGGGTGGCACAGCCCCAGTCGGTTCTCGCCGCTCTCGTTGCCATGTTGGCGACAGACGGTTGCTTGTCTCTGTCGTTTTACAATGAAAACAGCATTGTGATGAAGAATCTGTTGCGAACCAATTTTGATAAAGTCTTGGACGAAGATTATCGAGGCTATAGAGGCAGCCTGACGCCGACATGGCCTCGCAAAAAAGAAGACGTTTACCTTTGGTTACAGGATTTCCCTCTGACAGTGACCAGCGAAACCGGTGTTCGCTGTTTCCATGATTTTCTACTGACGCCCGAAGTCCGCGATGTCGATCCGGAAAAGCAGTTGGCGCTTGAGCTGCGGTTGTCGACTCAAGAGCCCTGGCGGTCGTTGGCTCGTTACATCCATCTTATTGGGTTTAAAAACAACTGAATTACGGTGTGACGTTTTTGCAGAAAATGCAGAAGACATCGTAAAAACTTCCTTATACCATCTGGCTGCTCAGGGCTTAAACCACGCCCCTTCATGTCTTTAGTGTTTTCTAACCGATTGAATCTTATGGGAAATACTATTTTTTCTTTTGCAGTTTTTTTGATTGGCCCAGGCTTTGCTGTATTCCTATCGAGAACGGGCAGGTTGCAGGCATAAGTCATAACCACCCGGCTACAAGCAAAACTGAGAGAAAACCAATCGGAGAAATTGTTATGAACGCTGATCAATTTAAAGGTAACTGGAAGCAACTGAGAGGTAAAGTCCAGCAGCAGTGGGGAAAGCTCACCGACGATGATCTTGACGTTATTGAAGGCAAGCGCGACGAGCTTATTGGAAAAATTCAAGCCAAATACGGCAAAACAAAAGATGAGGCAGAGAAAGAAGTCGACAGCTACCTGTCATCGTCAGATGTTAAACACTGATCGATAACGTCAGTAACGGAAAGCGCCAACTGGCGCTTTCTTTTTTCCCAGTTATATTCCTTCCAAAATCCATCTAGCCCAGCAAAACATCTTTGGCTTCATTGATCCTTGCTGCTAGGTAATCACTCCCGCCGCGATCTGGGTGAACCCGTTGCATAAGAAGCTTATGACGATGGTTAATCTCTTTTTCTGTTGCCGAATCTTCTAATCCCAGCACCTGTAGCGCTTCGGTTCGACTCATTCCGGTTGTCGCGCGCTGATTGGCAGATTGCTGAGATCGGTTGAAACGGTAATTTAGGTAGGCGTTCAACAGCTCCTTTGAGGGCTGGTCTTTACCGGCAATGTCTTCTTCCAACAGTTTGAGGTCGGCATCTGACAGGGTGTCGAGAGATTGTCCGCGAAACGGCCCGCTGACGACTGTGCCGGAAACCGCGCCACTTGCTTGATCAATACGTAGCTCAATAAACGCTGATTTCAGCACAGATGCCCCGGTTGCTGCGCGAAATTTTTCCCAGAACGGCAGCACCCGAATCCCCAAATTCGCGAGCCTCATGGCAAAGGGAATGGCTCCAGCGATAAGCGCACCAATCCAGTGTAGACGTCCGGTGGCAGCCAGTAACACGACAATGCCAACGGCGACCCATACCCCGTATTTCAATAAAAAGGGTTTACGTTGCGCCGCGGGGAGTTTGCGAAATTCCCGCATGAGATAGAGCAGGCCAGCAAGAATGGCGAGAACAAGAAGTATCCGAATCATGAAATCTGCAGTGGCTAGGGGCGTTGTTTGCGACTGGGAGCTAGATTATACGGAGCTGGTTAGTAAAGGCCAATTTTCGTCAAGTTCACAGAACGAAAAACCCCTCTGACCATTGCGGCCAGAGGGGTGAAAAAGTGCCCAGTGAGAGCTCTGGGCGAGTCTTAATGGCTTAAGACTTAGAAGTGCATTTTTACACCGGCGAAGATGTAACGACCGAGAGCATCATAGACTCCTGGGAATGTATTACCGTTTGCATTATCGCTAGGTCCTGGGTAACCACCTGCAATTGGTGGCGCTTTATCGAAAATGTTGTTAACACCGACAGTAACATCAAAATTATCTGTTGGGGACCAGATGCCGGAAAAGTCGAAGTAGTTAATCGCTTTCAGATCCATGTCGTTGCCATTGAGATCGTCAACTTCGCCTAGGTAACGCCAAAGAACACTGGCTGTAATACCCCAAGGGGTGGTCCATGTTGTTCTCAAGTTGTTTTTCAGGTCAATTTTAGGGTCGTCACATATATCGCCGAAACCGCCGGCACAATCAATTTTTGGTGCACTCGATAACTCTTGAATTTCCCAAGTATCGATATAGCCTAGGATATTAGTGAAGTTCAATGACCCCAAACCGCTAAGATCCATATCGTATTCAACAATAAGATCGTAGCCCGCGACTTCCTCAATAGAGAGATTGTCTTGTAGCGCAGTGATATAGCCACTTGTTTCAACATTACTACCGATCCAGAGGTCGCCATTGGCTCCACGTCTTATGTTCGCACACTGAGTTTCATCTCCATCCAAGCAGGAGTTTAGTATCAGTTCAGGTGTGAGGTTATTAATTCCTTGTTCTATTTCGATGTTGTAGTAGTCGAGAGTAAGCGTGAGACCGTCAACCATCTCAGGAGTCCAAACTACACCTAGAGTGATTGTTTCTGCTTCTTCTGGTGCAAGCTCTGTATTACCACCTTGTAGATAGTTGTATTGTCCTGCAGGGTTTTCAGGAATGCTGCCGAATTGCGCGGCTGTGACACCTGAGAGAGCACATTCTTCTAAGCTCCGTCCGCCAGATACAGTTAGTCCAGCGGCATCAAGTGCGCCCGCACAGACATCTGTCATATTCTCAAGATTTAGACCTTGAGGTAAATAAAGTTCGCGGATATTTGCTGCGCGAATCGCTTTTTGATAGCTACCACGAAACCGAAGACTATTATCGACAGACCAAGTACCGGCGATACCATAAGTGTCCGTATCAATACCGTAATCGTAGTCAGAAAAACGGTAAGATAGATCTAATGCTACAGACTCAGCAAACGCAACACCTTCAACTAATGGGATATTAGCTTCAATAAAATATTCTTTAATTTCATAGCTGCCAGATACAGGATTTGACGCCCCACCTTGACCTGCACCATCACCACTTTGGAAGCCATAATCTGGGCTATAGTCCAAAGATTCTTTGCGGTACTCATAGCCGAAAGCAACACTGACACCAGTCTCGGCGGAAGGAAGTTGGATTCCGTAGTTGCCGAGATCCGCAGTCATATAGGCAGAAAATACTTCCTGTTCTGTCGTGCCGCGAGCAAATAGCGGGAGTATCAAATAATCCAGCGCCTCTTGAGTAACACCTCCAGTAGTGAAAATATTCCAAGGTACACAGTCAGTATCCCAGGCTGAAACAACTCCAGGTACGCCAATTGCCGATAAACACGCGGCTTCGCCGGTGGTTGGATCAGTACGAACATCCAAAGCTCGCGCTAAGCGGGTGTTGGATAGATCATTTAGGTAGGTGTTTTCCATGCTGACTTCGGAAAACATGTAGTAAGTATCGTAGCTCCAGGTGTCATCAAGATCGCCCTCTGCACCAAAGACAAACCGATGACTGGTGTGACGGAGGTCTTGCTGACGGTTGCCACCTTCAACATTTCGTTTAGAAATATATGCAGGAGCGTATTCGTCAGCGCCAAAACCATACTGTGTACATATGGCATCAACTTGCTGATCAGATAAGAGTGGATTACCACAATAAATCTCTTCAGTGGCAAAGAAGTTGCCTGATGGTGCAATTTGAGAAATAGTTCGGTCGTCCATATACATGATTTCAGAGTATACGGTGAGCTGATCTGTCACGTCATAGTGAGCGAAAGCTCCAGCTGTGACGCGCTCATCAGGACGTTGAAAATAGTTCAAGGCGCCATAGTTGTAAGTGGTACCATTTCGATCAACAAACTGGTTGCCATTTACCATGTAGTCGTAATTTTCAAAATCTGTAACACGGCCTTCAGCGATAGTTCCTGAACCCACGCAAGAATCAGACGTATCACTGTGCGCGCAGGCACTGTAGTCTAAATCAGAACCTAGAGCTTCATTAATATCTCGCCAAGTTGCGTAGGCAGTTACGTTGCCTCTACCGTCGTCTAGGTTACCGCCAACGATAAAAGAAACTTCTGTGCTGTCCCCGATAGAAGATGAACCGCTAGGCCCTGCGATTCCGCTTTCATCGAGTATGTTTCCCCAACGAGAGCTGTCGTTATCGTGCTGGTAGAAGCTGCCTTTGACATCCAGTTCTACGCCTTCGAAATCGTCTTTCATCAAAAAGTTAACAACACCGGCAATCGCATCAGAACCGTAAGCGGCGGAAGCACCACCGGTCAAAACCTCTGTGGAACGAATTAATGCGGCAGGTATCTGGTTGATGTCCGCTCCAACACCACCAGAAATTGGTGAACCGGCTGGTAGGCGACGTCCATTGACCAATACCAGTGTTCTTTCAGGTCCTAAACCGCGCAATTCGATGGTCGCGGTACCCGTTGCACCGTTTGACTGGCCAGTTCCCTGATCCGCATAGATAGAAGGGATAGTTTTCAGCATGTCTTCCACACGCATGGTGCCCTGGAAGCTGAGTTCTTCAGCGTCAATCTGAGTGACCGGCGCGGCGCTGACCAGGTTGGTCTTCTTCAAACGGGTACCAGTGACGACAACTTCTTCAATGGGTTCAGAAGCGGTCGGCTCGGACTGGGCAAAGGCCAGGCCGGGTGCCAAGACTGCCGGGCTCAGCCCGAGGATCGCCATGCGGATGGCGGCTGGCAGTTTAGGTTTCGTGAACATGACGTCTCCAAAAGTGGCAAAGTTAACGGTAGCTGCATCCGGGGGGCTGGCTCTGGTGACCCTCATCAAAGAATCGGGCTGAGAATGAGCGTTTCGTGCTGAATGGGCGAAGACAGCACCCCATTTGGATCTCGCTTACGTCATTGAGACGAGCTGATAAAAAAAATCCTCACAAAAATTTAAAAAAAATTTAAAAATTTATGGAACTAACCGATTATCGTTGAATACTGCTTTAATTCAGATCAACAAATGATCGAAATCGGTGTTTCTAAAGATTTTATAGGCGTGGGAACAGGATAGATGTCGAAGAAAGAGGGGGGAGCTAGAACTGATAAGAGAGCTGTAGATAGCCAAAGCGGCCTTTAATGTCGTAGGAGCGGGCGTCGTAGTTGTCGTTAAATGCAGTGGCGACAAAGGGGGGCATTCGGTTTAGAAGGTTATCTATGCCAAGCGTCACTCGAAGTTTTGCAGCCTCGCCCAGTCGGGTGGTCATCTGCACGTCGTGAGTGGTCCAGCTGTTTATGCGTCTCCAGCCCTGGCCTTCGACATACTCTTGCAGTGAACTGATAAAATTGATGGTGTAATTGGCTTCCCAGTGTCCTGCAGTCCACAGCAAGCCCGCGTTGGCTTTCCAGTCAGGCAGGGCACCGCTGCCTTCGGTCGCGGCATCTTCAAATGTTCCAGCCATGTCTCGAGCCTGACTGTCTTGATTGTTGCGAATGACGAACTTTTCTATGTGGGAGGCGTTGGCCTGCAATCGCAAGGGGGCGGATTGCAGTTGATAGTGAGCTGAAATGTCGAGCCCTCGAATAGAACGTTCACCGACATTGATAAACGGCGCCAACAACTTGCGTAAGTTGCCGTTGTCATCCCTCAAGACTAAGTCTGGGTAGTTGCCATATCGTGCATTTTCATCAAGGATGTATTGGGCGCCGGTATCAATGACGTCGGTTTGCTCGATTTGATAGGCATCGATACTGAGGCTGAATCCTGGCGCCACGCTGGGAGTCCAGAATAAGCCCAGTGTGTGAGATGTTGAGCGCTCCGGCTTTAATTCCGGATCGCCACGGTATTCCGTAAGAAATTGATTCAGCGTCGGGTCGCTAACAAGCGCACAGCCTGGCAGATTTCCGGCGTTTGCCGGATTTGCGCAGGGGTCGTCTAAGGCTTCGTAAGATTGATTGCCGCTGCGATGCAGTTCATTCAGGCTGGGGGCGCGAAATCCCTTTGAATAGGTTGCGCGCAGAAGCAAATCCTGAAAGGGGTAATAGCGGAGCCCGATTTTAGGTGCGAAGTTATCGCCGAAATCTGAGTAGTGAGAATAGCGACCGGCAAGCTCCAGAGACAGTTGATCGGCAAATGCGTGATCGTCCAATAAAGGGATTGCAGTCTCGACATAGGCCTCGGCCACATTGCGGGCGCCTCTGGCGGTCGCTACCGCGGCACCGCCGACCACATAATCCGCCGTTGTGGAGGGGATCAGCTTAGATTCTTCTCGACGGAGGTCGAGTCCCGCAGCCAGTTCCACATCGCCGGCACTTAGGGCTAGGATAGGTAACGTCAAATTGGCGTTGATACCCATCAGTTGGCTCTGGCCTTCAGAGCGTCGCTCAGCAGATAAATATTCCACCTGATCCGGCGTGATAGAGCCTACGGGGCCAAACAGGTTCGTGGGAACACAGCCGTCAATGGAAACGCCTTGACACTGACTGGACGGGCCGAGAGAACGTGCAAGGTGCGGTCCGTTGACGAGACCCGACAGCCGCTCTTCGGCCTCTGTGCGGGTAGCAATAAAATTGGCATCCCAAGCCAAGGAGGACGCTTCACCATTGAGCCCCAGTGTAAATCGGAGATATTCCGATTCGTTGGTTTGCTGGCGGTTTCCGAGTTCAATAAGTCGGCGACGTACATCAATCAGATCTTCACCAAATGGATTGTAGATGTTGTCTGCGGAAACAATGACCGGAGGGTCTTCTGAGGTGGTAAACAGCGGGCTGCTGGCAAGATCAATGGATGCTCGAGTCAATCCAAACATGGCGCTCGACGTTACTGTAACTGCGTCCGTCATATCGACGTAGCCCGAGGAATAAAAGTCGAATCGTTCTGACGGGGAAATAGAGCTGGTCGTTTCTCTGTAGTTGTACAGATCCTCGTCAGTGGCCGTGCGAAAAGCGTCCGTCGATCCGGTTCCGGCCGAATTGCTAGTCGGGTCATAGATGACCGTCTGGCCGTTCGACAAGGTAACGCGGCTGTTCGGTGTGGCGCTTGAGCGTTTGTCCAGCCCGCCCACGGAGCGATTATCGGCATCCGCGCTGAGTTCTCTCTCTCGGCTGTAAAGGCCTTCCTGACGATAGTAATTCGCAGAGACAAGAAAGCCACCGCGATCGCGCTGCAACCCCCACTGTAGGTTGGTGGTACTGGTGCGGGTATCGCCATAGCTGCTTTGACCGACATATTGATCTAGCCGCAAACCTTCATAGTCGTTTTTCATGATGATGTTGACGACGCCAGCGATCGCATCCGCGCCGTAGATGGCGGATGCACCGTCTTTCAGAATTTCAATGCGCTCGATCGCAGCGGTGGATATCGAATTGAGATCCACGGAATCGCCCGCGAGCCCATCAAACGCCATGCGCTGACCATTGATCAGCACAAGCGTGTTGTTGGCTGGCAGGCCTCGCAATGTCACTTTGGACGTTCCGTCACCGCCATTAGAGACTGCGGTACTGGTGGAATTGCCGGACACTGCGGGTATGTTCTTCAGGTAGTCACCGAGTGACTGATGACCGCTGCGCGCCAGTTCGGGCGCTGAAATAATGTCGACGGGCGATGAACCTTGATAATCCATGCGTCGAATGCGCGACCCGGTAACGGGTAATCCAATAACCGACACTTCTTCGTAGGATGGCGGTGGAGTGGGTGCCAGTCCAAGATTGGTGGATTCCGGTACCTTGCGTGAGATCGCAACCACGGTGTCGCCCATCATTTGATAGTCGAGCCCTGTGTTTAACAAAATGGCGTCTAAGGCGCTCGCGCCTGTGTATTCACCGTCCAGTTCGGCAACGGTAATGGCAGGAATGATTTCAGTCGGTATGAGGATGTTGAGTCGAGTTTGACGCCCAAACTCCAATAGCGCTGTCGCCAGGGGTTGCGCGGGGAGGCCGAGCGTATAGGACTCTTCTAGGGCGCCTGACGTTGCTGGCTCTTGCCAACACACACCGGCACATACGATCAGCGATTTGAGAAAAGTTAGCCTGGGCCGCATCTCAAGGAAAATTAACATCAACCATGGTTAGATTACGTCAAGGCAAGTCTCATGCCTTAATACCTGGCAGGTACATAAAAACGATAAGCTGACGACCATTTATCAAACGCTGCGAGACTCGTCGGCAGGTGACGCAGACCTTGACCAGGGTTGTCAGCGAGGCGGTCATTGCTGAACAATGTGGCACTCTGTTCAGCAAACGCGCAGATCGATTTTTCGTTATCCTGCTATGTTCTGCACCATGACTGCTGTTGGGTAGAATCCCACGACAGATGCCCAGACGCTGTGCTCAGTGGCGGTAAACTCGCCGCACGTCGTCTTGATGATCTTCCTTGAGGTCAAAAGACGCAATCATTGCGTTCAAGATGTCTTCTGGATGATCTACCCCGAAGGTGCCAGACACACGGATATTATCCAGAGAGGGATCGGAATTGTCGACGGGTTTATCCAGATACCGGTTTAATTCGTCTAGAGCTTCGCTTAACGGAACCCCATCGAATACCAGTTGTTGCTCCCGCCAGGCGAGGGAGCGAGCGACATCGGCGGAGCGAACACTGCCGAGGCCGTGTTGATCGAAGCTCACCTGTTGGTCTGCGACCACATGGGCAAATCTCGGTAGGGGGGTGGTAGGGTCTTCTTTCTCGCTGACTTCCACCTTGCCTTCGGTCACGACGACCCGAACAGATTTTGCCCTGCGATCTATATCAAATGCTGTTCCGAGGGCTTTTACCTGGCCCGAACCAACGTCGACAATAAAGGGGCGATTCGGATTTTTAGCAACTGCGAAATAGGCTTCGCCGCGCTCCAGCCAGAGCTGTCGGGAGTCATCAGTGTAAAGAACTCTGACAGTCGTATTGGTATTGAGAGTCACAGAGGAGCCGTCGGCAAGCTGCACTTCGCGAAACCCGCCAGCTGCCGTTGAAAAACGCTGCTCTGAGACGGGTGTTGGTTGGTTTAGAAAAACCAGGTAAAGCAGGAACGCCATCGCCGCCGCAATGCTACCTCGCCATACCGGCATTTGCAGCCCGCGACCAAGGCGCTGCAAGAGGCTCTTAAGGCCGCCGCTATGGCCTGGTGTCGTCGGTTGGATATGTTGCTCTATATCTGGAACATAGGTCACTGCACCAAGCGTGTCCCAAGTTTCGGACATTTCATCAAACGCGCGCAGATGTTCCGCAGAGGTGTTTAGCCAGAGAGAAAAAGAAGATTTATCTGCAGATGTGACGTCAGATGAACGCAGGCGCACGATCCACGCTGCGGCTTCATCCAGTAATCTTTCGTAGGCCTTGTCGGCTCCAGTGTTCATTTCTTTTCCTAGCAAACCAGCTACAGTCTAACCCTGTGTCGTCGTCATATATCGTCGTTGAAAATCAGACCGTGAGTGTACGTCCCCATCCTATTTATCATCGTTGGAGGTTGCAGCACATCGTAGAGATAACGTTTCGATAACCTTATGACCGCTGGAGAGCTGAAAACCTCAAAACTATTTTATTTTTTTTGGCTGGAATATGTTCTGGAGCTTCGCTCCAATGCTTTGCGACTCTGCTTCAGAGCCTGCAGTATGTATTTCTCAACGCAGGATACTGACACGTTTAATTGCATTGCTATTTCATTATAAGACATTCCCCGCACCCGGTGGAGCAAAAAAGCCTGTTTGCAATTATGAGGCAGTGCCTTAATCGCAGATTCGACGCATTCGAGCTCGTCTCTCGCTGACAGCAAGCGCTCGGGGGAGTGTCCGTCAATGTCAACGTCTTCAGGGGTTTGCGCGATGTAGTTGTTGTACAGGGATTCTCGGCGCTTGAGATCAATCGTAAGGTTGGCAGCAGTTTGGTATAGATAAGCTTTGGGGTTATCCAACTGCTGTTTTTCGGCCAGGCGCTGAATACGTATGAACGCATTCTGTGCGATATCTTCCGCGTCTTCTGCACTGGCCAATTTACGCTTCAAAAAGTTCACCAGCCCCTGAGCATGTTCGATAAACAGTTGTTCGAGTACTGTAGATGATGCCTTGCTCATACGTATCTATGAAGGTCCCGGTTTAATCGACTGTCCAAAAAAGCCGTTTGGCGGACTCGGTTAGGGTGGCGCTTAACGGACGCGCCGGCACTGAGTCGCCATTAAATTATCGTTTTCCTCAACGTTACTGCATCCATGAGCAAAGCGAAGAGAATCTGGTGCTGATAGCCACCGTCCTTTCCCTGTGACCGATCTTCTGGGCCGACCTGCGTGCAACATGTGGTCCAACTGCTTTGCGACAGGTTTATCGACCGGGAAGATATGAGGACGGATCTCGCCGACCTACTGCGTAACACGACCCTTAAAGCGTGATTTTACGCGACTTTCACATTTCGATGAAACGCTTATGCAAAGTTTTGTCGATGGCGATTAACTTAACCGATTAGGTTATTTTTCGCACGTAATTTTCTGGAAAAATTGACGATTTAATCAGGTTTTGCACCATGCTGGTTCACTCTCGCTTGCTGTGTAAAAAAATAGGGCGCGGGCATTGGGGCCAATCGTGGAGCGAGGATAGAAGCGTGGGAAGAAAGAGATTGCGTGAGGAAGATCGTCTGTCAGACGTCTCAACAACTAACGGCAATAAAAAATAGGTTGATCAAACAATCAGCTTTTTTTCATCGTTGCCTAATGTCACTCGATGATACGGTTTGAGACGACAACCTGGCCATTGACAATTGCCACTAAAGACCAACAAAAGTACTGGATATCCTATGACCGAACTCGTTCGAATGGCGCTCAACACGCGTCCTCGTCCAAGATACAGAATCTTGCTTCCGTTTTTCTCCTTATTGTTGTCATTTAGCTCGGCATGGGTTGATGCAGAAACCTCGTCAACGAACCCTAATGAAGCGGCGCTGGCGTTATTTGAAACCTTGTATCAGGAGGAAATTCATCGCAGCCCAGAAACCATGACCTATTTGGGCATGCGTGACGACTATGATCAGTGGGATGATCTGTCACCAGAGGCGGTTCAGGAGCAGCATCGTTTTTATCGGGATCAGTTAAGCCGCCTGCAGGCTCTGTCCACCGAGTCGCTGGATGCTGGCACGCGACTCAGTTATCAGCTCTATGAAAAAAAGTTGCAGGATGAAGTTGATGACTATCAGTGGCGGCTTTATAGCTACCCCGTTAATCAGATGTTTGGTGCTCACTCTCACGTTCCTTCGTTCCTGATCAATATTCATCAGGTCGAGTCTCAAGAGGATGCTGAGGCGTATATTGCCCGCTTACGGGGTGTCGATACCTATATGGATCAAGTCATCGCGCAACTGGAATTGCGCCGAGAGGCGCATATTATCGCACCTAAATTTGTGTTCCCGAAAGTCATTCGAGATGCGCAAAATCTCTTATCTGGGAAGCCTTTCGATAGGGAAGCATCATCTGTAGACAGTACGCTGTTGGCGGATTTTCGAGCAAAGGTTGCTGCACTTGATTTGCCGAAAGAGACGTCAGATTCGCTCATTGAGGGCGCGAATGATGCCCTGACAGAGGTTCTGGCGCCGGCGTATCGAAAACTGATTGCCTATTTGCAGGAGTTGTCTGAGGACGCGGATACTAAAGACGGCGTTTGGCAGTTCGCTGACGGTGATGCATTCTATGCTTACGCCCTACAGCAAACGACAACCACGGACTATTCACCAGAGCAAATTCATACTATTGGATTGAAAGAGGTCGAACGTATCCACGGAGAGATGCGTGAGATCATAAAACGTGTTGGATTTAAAGGCGATCTACAAGCGTTTTTCAAATCCATGCAGGAAGATTCTCGTTTTTTCTATCCCCAAACTGAGGAGGGTAGGGATGCCTATTTGAGCAAAGCGCGAGACATCATTGAAACCATGAAAGAATCGCTACCGCAGCTGTTTAATACCCTGCCTAGGGCCGACCTTACCGTAAAAGCAGTTGAGCCATTTCGCGAAAAATCAGCAGGTAAAGCGTTTTATAATGCGCCGTCACTGGATGGTAAGCGGCCCGGAATTTATTACGCCAATTTATCGGACATGAGTTCGATGCCAACGTATCAAATGGAAGCCTTGGCGTATCACGAAGGGGTGCCTGGCCACCACATGCAGTTGAGTATTGCGAGAGAGTTGGACGATGTTCCTGCGTTTCGAAAACTGATCAGCTATACCGCCTATATAGAAGGTTGGGGACTTTATTCGGAGCTGACTCCGAAGGAAATTGGTTTTTACGAAGATCCTTATTCGGATTTCGGCAGACTCGCACTGGAATTGTGGCGAGCCTGTCGTCTGGTGGTCGATACCGGAATTCATTACAAACAGTGGACTCGGGAAGAAGCCATTGAGTACCAGGTTGCCAATACGCCTAATTCTCGCAGTGATACCGAAAAAGCGATTGAGCGATATATTGTTATGCCGTCTCAGGCGACCGCCTATAAAATTGGTATGCTGAAAATTTTAGAGTTGAGGGAAACTGCCCGTAGCGTGCTGAAAGAAGACTTCGATATTCGTGAGTTTCACGATGTGGTGTTGCGAAATGGTGCGGTTCCTCTAGATATCCTCGAAACCTTAGTCAATCGCTGGATATTGGAAAAACAGCAGTCCTAGGACTGCTGCATTTAACGAGCTACCAGCCGCATTGACGGTTTTTGTTGCGAGCTTCCAGCCAGGACACTAGTGGTTGGAAGTATTCGGTTACTGCCGCTGCACTCATTTTACGACTGCCTGTCATCGCTTCGAGGGTCTCAGGCCATGGCTGAGATTGACCCGCTGACAGCATTTGCCATAATTTTTCTCCGGCGTCTTTAGAACCGGCAAAGTTGCAACTGTACAACGGTCCCTCATAGCCAGCGGCGTCGCACATCGCCTTGTAAAATTGGAATTGCAATATGTGAGCAAGAAAATAGCGCATATACGGTGTATTGCCGGGGATGTGATACTTGGCGCCCGGATCAAAGTCCTTTTCAGACCTTTCAATTGGCGGTGTTATACCTTGATAGTCCTCTCGGAGTTCCCACCAGCGGGCATTGTATTCAGAAGGCGGCGTAGCGCCTGAAAAAACGTCCCAGCGCCACTTATCAACCAGTAATCCGAAAGGCAGAAAAGCAATCTTATCCAACGCCATCTGCATCTGCGCGTTTAGTAGAGCCTCCTGACTCAATTCGCTACCCGTAGTGAGCTTCACCGATTTTAGGTAATCAGGTGTCATCGACAGCACCATGGTGTCGCCCACAGCTTCATGAAAGCCGTCGTGTGCGCCGTTTTGGTAAAGCACAGGCTGGGGGTTGTACGCCAGATCGTAGTAGATATGGCCAAGCTCGTGGTAGATGGTGCTCAGGTTTTCCATATCCGGTTTGATACACATTTTTATGCGCACATCGCCGCTGTAGTCGATATCCCAGGCTGATGCGTGGCAGACAACATCTCGGTCCTGGGGTTTTACGAGCATCGAGTTTTCATAAAATGATGCGGGCAGCTTGGTTAATCCGAGGCCCTGGTAGAATGACTCGGCTTGCTCGACCATTTCTTTGGCGGTGTAGTTTTGTGTCTCAAGTGCCGGGGTTACATCCAGTGACGGAGCCTCTGGATAGGGCGCGACCAGTTCGTAAATGTTGCCCCATTGCTGTGACCACATGTTGCCAAATACATGAGCTGGAATCGGGCCCTCATTCGGTACAACGTTATCTCCATAGTGGGCGTTAAGCTGGCTGCGAACTTCACAATGCAGGGCTTGGTAGAGTGGCTTCACCTCGGCCCATAACTCATCCACAGTGTCGGAAAATTCCGCAGGCGACATGTCGTAGCCTGCGCGCCAATACTCACCGGCATCGGCAAATCCAAGTTCGCGAGCGCCAGTATTCTGTAATTCGACAAAACGCTCATAATCGGCGCGCATCGGCACGGAGACGGATCGCCATCCTTGCCAGGCTCGTAGCAACTCAGCGGGGTCCCGACTTTTTGCCAGGGTATCGGACAGCTGGGTTAAGTCTTCACACTGTTGGGTTTCCTCGTCGCAGAATTGTCCGGCTCCGTAGGTTGCCTCTAATCGACTCGCAATAGTAGTTAGCTCAGCCAGGGCTTTGGAATCGGTGGGGACTCCATTGGACATCCGCAATAAATCCAGCTGGCGGGAGAGGTTTTCATCGAGCGATACACCATCAAACTGTCGTGCGGCGATCGCCTGTTGGCTGTTCCATGCGAGAAACCTCTCCGAGGCTGCAGCAGCCAGTGCCTGGGTATCGGGAGTGATGTAAGTGGCTTGAACCCAGGCGGCTTTGGCGGCGGCCGTGGAGATGGCTCGAACTTGAGCGTCGTAATCTTCTAAAAACCTTTGCGCGCCTTCTCGATCTGCCGTGTAGGACGTTGGTTCGGCATTCGCCTGGCTTGTCGTGCTGAACAGACCCGCAGCAATGATCGCTACACAAAGGGGTAAGGGGCGAGTCATGGCTCGACCTCCATGGCGTCGCCAGATGATTTTTTTTTCGCCGGTGGCTCGGCAGATTCCGGGGAACCTTTCATCCAGGCTTTTATCAGAGGCGTTGCCAACAGCATCAGCACACCGGCTACCAGGCTGCTGTATACCACTCGCATAAACTGGTCTGGCATGGCTTCGGCGCCGGCCACTGTGATGTGTCCCGCCATCAAACCCGCAATGACATTACCGAGAGATGAGCCCATAAACCATGTGCCCATCATTTGACCCAGATAACGACGGGGGGAAAGCTTGGTAACTGCCGAGAGTCCCACCGGTGATAAACAGAGTTCGCCGGTGGTGTGGAACAAATAGGTCAGCATCAGCCAAGTGGGCGCAGCCAGTTCACCACCGGCGGCAATTTTGGCGGCAAACACCATGACGTAAAAGCCGAGGCCTAATTGAATTAAGCCAATGGCAAATTTTACCGGAGACGATGGATCCAAATTGCGCTGAGCGAGAAAAACCCACAGCCAAGCGAAGAAGGGCGCCAACAAAATAATGAGGATTGGATTGACCGACTGCAGCCAGGATGCTGGCATATCCCAGCCAAGCACGTTTAAATCGGTATAACGGGCCGCAAAGAGGTTAAGCGAGGAGCCCGCCTGGTCGAAACCTGACCAGAAGACTGCTGACGCCAGAAAAAAGATCGCGATGACTCCGACGTGTTTTTTCTCTTGTCCGGTTAAGCCACCGAAGATCAAAACCCATGCGAAAAAACCAATCGCCAGCACAATGACGGCCTGGGCAAACCACAGGGCAAGAAGCCCCGCATTGGGAATCCAGATTTTAGTCCAGGCGGCGACGATGGCCAGGGTTAAGAGCGCACAAAAGACGCCAATCCCTATCCAACCAATGCGCCGTACTTTTTTATCCTGTGGCGTATCGCCATTAAAATTCGGCTTGAGACCAATTTCGAAGAGATGTTTGGCGCCGAGTCGATACTGCCAGAGTCCAAACAGCATGCCGATACCCGCAGCACCAAAGCCCCAGTGCCAACCCACTTTTTCACCCAGAAAGCCAACGATCAATTGGCCCACAAAGGCGCCCACATTAATGCCCATATAAAAAATGGAAAAGGCCGCGTCGCGACTGGCGGAGCCTTGCGGGTAGAGATCGCCTACCATGGTGGAGACATTGGGTTTCAAAAGACCCGTGCCCAACACAATAAAAATCAGTCCAAGGAAAAACGTCTCCCGCATCGGCAGTGCCATGGTGAAATGACCCAGCGCGATGATCAACCCGCCATACCAAACGGCGTTGCGCTGACCGATCAACCGATCCGCAATCCAGCCACCGGGCAAACAGGCTAGGTACACGGCTCCCGTATACATGCCATAGATTGCGGTGGCTTCTGTGTCTGAGAGGTTGAGCCCACCGCCTTCGGTCGCGGCGGCAGTGAGTGCAAGAACCAGGATGGCGCGCATGCCATAATAGCTGGCGCGCTCCCACATTTCAGTCCCAAAGAGAACCATAAGGCCTCGTGGGTGCTGGGAAAAAAGATTGAACATTGCGTCTATTCGTCTCCGGCTGATGGATCTGGGCAAGCGAGTGAACTTTCGTTCGTTATGATTATGAACGACTCGCGTTGCTTGGCCTAGAAGTTGGGACGAATGAATACAGAAACCCCTCAACAGGGGCAACCATCTTGTTTGCTGGTTTAGGGTGGTTTAGCTTTTTAAGGGATGAGCCGTGGCTTAAATGGCGACGGCAGGTGTTCGCGGGAGGGAAAAAGCCAGCGCCATTAGATCGCGCTGGCTTCGACTTCTCCGGCCCAATGTGCATGGTTTTCAAAGCGATAGCGGTAGCTAAGAACAAATCGATCGGCCTGGCGGTGGAGCCAATCAATCACCGAGCGGAGCAGTGCCAGTGGCGGTGTGGTAAGGCATTCAAATTCAATGATCAATTGCTGGCCATCAACCGTGGACAAGCGTTCAATCCAATGAGTGAAAATTTCCGATTCCGAAGCGACTTCGGTCGCATCTTTTGCATAGTTGGCCAGAGAGAACTGTTGGCACAGAGGCGTGGGTGGCGCGTCGGGGGAAGGCAGGGCCAAGCCCGTCTGTAGAAAACGATTAATGGTTTCTTCTGACGATTGTATGGATAAAGTATTGAAGCAAACTTCCGTTGACATCACTGCGTTACCGGGTCGATTAGCACTGGATCAAAGTGTAGCCAGATACGACCCTGGGTTCCGGAATTTGTTCACAGAATGAATGGCAATTTTTGGATCTTTTAAGTCTACGACCTTGCGTGGCCAAACGTCACTTGCGTCGGTCTACTAAAGGGTTTCTTCACGCAAGCGATCTCGGACTCGCATCAGCAATTTACCAAATTCATTGTGGCCTCGTCGGTCGCGACCACAGCCCCAGAAATAATCGTAATTACTGTTTTCTATCAGTGTTTGATCACCGGTTTTGAGCAGTGCCAGACAGCAATCAGTGTGGGTTTTTGCGCGAATATAGATTCCTCGTGTCATCATCGTGACGCGCAGCTTGGCCCAATCCTGGCGCGGTCGCCGCCACCAGCGATTGCCAGCTTTTTGTGCCTCGAGTGGCGTGGCCAGATTGCGAATCTCGTCAATTTTCGCGACATCAGTGAATTTCATGGCCTGATAATAGTGCTCCACCGTTGGCCATTCGGCATCGTCGAGCTGAAAGCTAAGGGGGCAGAAGCTGCCGAGAAGATCTGCCGGATCGTGGCGGCTGAAGTAGAGAGCGTTATCTTGAAGAGGGGCAAATAGACTCATGAGCATTTCGTACGGGTTGTTTCGGCGCCATTATCCCTCTTTCTTACGGGTTTTGTCTTCCTTTCGTGTTGGCTCACAGGCATGTGTATGAATTCCGACCCGAGTGCGCGCTGGTCGTTCCCACGGATGCTGCTACCTGCTTGCCATCTTGAATGGAGACTATCAATGGCAGGAGCGGCGGGTGCTGGCCCAAACACACGAGTTTTAGTTCCGCGTCGAACAGTCTAAATCAGACGATATTCCTACAATCCTACCTCGCGTTGAAAACCGGAGTCATTATGAAACGTCGGCAATTTATTATGTCCACCGCTGCCTTACCCTTTCTAACGGAGACGCTAAGTGGATGTTCGACGACGAAAAATTCAACCGGGGAGACAGACCAAAGTCGCCTTGAGGTGGGGTTTGCTAACCCGCCGCCGCCGGTGATCGAGCGTCGTCCCAGTTCAATTTCCCAATTGGGGAGGACCCGTATTGATCCCTATGCGTGGCTGAAAGAGCCTTACTGGAAAGACATGTTGAGAGATCCGTCAGTTATTGACGACGATATAACGAATGTCCTCGAAGCAGAAAACACCTATGTCAATGACGTAATGGCACCAACACAGGAGTTGCAGCAGCAACTGCGGCAGGAATTGCAAGCCAGTCGACCTGAGACGTCGAACACAACTCCTCCGGTTACTGACGGCCCCTGGGACTATTATTCCTACTTTCGTCCCCAGGGAACTCAACCTATCTTCGCTCGCCGTCCCAGTCAGGGGGGCGAAGAGCAGATTTTACTTGACGGTGACGCGGCGGCAGAAGGGCTAGCCTATTACCACATCGGCAAGACTTTACACAGTGACGACCATCGATTGTTTGCCTGGACCGAAGATCTCAGCGGTGCTGAAACCTATCGCATTTGCGTTCGGGATATCGATACCGGAGACGTTTTAACCACCACCCCGCCCGAAGCATTTGGAGATCTGCTCTTTTCGGGCGATTCCCAATGGTTATTCTGGACCTGGCGAGACAAAAACAGTCGCCCGGCAAAAGTCTTCAGGCGCCCTGTACAAGGTGGGGCAGATACGCTTGTGCACGAGGAGCGAGATCCAACATTCTTTCTCGAATTGCTGCGAACGTCATCCAAGGCCTATTTACTGCTGCGCTTGCGGGGTGCGGATACCAGTGAGATCCAGGTTATTCCCGCCGGGCAGCCAACAGTGCCGCCAAGTGTCATAGAACCTCGAACAACGGGACTCTACTATGACGTCGATCACTGGCAGGATCGATTTATCATACGGACCAATGCTGACAGTGCGGTAGATTTCAAATTGATGTGGGTGCCAGTATCGCAACCGCATCGAGCGAATTGGCGTGAGTTGCGGGTGGAACGTCGTGGCAGCTTCATCACCGAAATCCGCACTTTTGAAAACTTTCTCGTACACCTGGAACGCAGCAATGCGAATCTGCACATTTGGGTCACGCCGTGGGAGGATGACCCAGTCTATGAAATTGCTATGCCCGATGTCGCCTACAAGGTAACGCTCGATCAACATCAGGATTTTGCTTCAGATCAGCTGGACTTTGAGTATGAATGTCTTAACAAGCCAACCGCTTGGTATCGATTTGATTTGCACACGCGTCGGCGTGAATTGCGTCAACAGCACCAAATGGCTGACGGATTTGGAGAGCGCTATGTGGTCGAACGTATCAGCGCACCCGCTGCTGATGGTGTAGACATTCCGATTACCCTTTTACGTCGAGCCGATCTGGAACTGGATGGCCGTGCGCCACTTTTGTTGTACGGCTATGGCGCTTACGGTTTTTCCTTGGATGCTGATTTTTCTTCAGATCGTTTGCCTCTGGTTAATAGAGGTTGGGTGTACGCCATCGCGCATGTAAGAGGTGGTTCGGACAAGGGCTGGAATTGGTATCTTTCTGCGAGACAAGATAAAAAAGATCAGTCGTTTGCAGATTTTTGCCAGTGTGCTGAAACGCTGGTAGGGAGGGGGTACACCTCAGTTGGGCGTATAGTCAGTCACGGTGCTTCCGCCGGGGGGCTTTTGGTTGGAGCCAGTTTAAATCAACGTCCGGATTTATTTGCCGGTGTCATTGCCGAAGTGCCGTTTGTCGATGTTCTGAATACCATGAGTGACGGAGAACATCCGCTGGTTCCTGTTTGTCGGCCGGAATGGGGCGACCCTATTGTCGACCCTGCAGCCTACGACACCATTGAAGCCTATTCACCTTACGATCAAATTTCACAGCAACCGTATCCGCCGGTTCTCGCCACGACCAGTTTATTTGATAACCGTGTTTTTTATTGGGAGCCGGTCAAGTGGATCGCGCTTCTGCGTGCCAATTCAACCAGCGACAGTCCTCTGATGGTCCGTACGGCGATGATTGGCGGCCACTATGGGCAATCGGGTCGCTTTGGCAACCTAGAGCAAGCGGCATTGTTTTGGGCGTTCGCAATCACGGCAACATCGACGCCCCCTGTTGAAGAAACAGGTTGAGACTGGCGAGTTTGAGTATGGCCCACCGTATTCAGTCCATGGCCCTGAGTGGACGGTGTCGAACGCTAAGGCGTGTTACTTTGCACGTTATAGCCCATTCGAGCAATGTTGTTGAATTTCGTAAATGAGACCTCGCAAAAACAGCGAATTTCGGAAAGGAGTAGCGAGATGCCGTACCACGTATCAAAAAAATATCATCTAACGTTAGTCGCCACATGCTTGACGAGTTTGCAAGTATCTACGGCCTTATCACAAACGGATATTGGTGATTCTGGTGGTATAGAGGAGATTATCGTTACTGCCAGTAAGCGGCCACAACCGTTGCGAGATATTCCCGCGTCGGTATCTGCGTTAACCGAATCTCAAATGGATGATTTGGGAGCGCAGTCCTTACAGGACTACATTCAGTTTGTTCCCGGTGCGGTGTTCAATAGCTATATGCCCGGAAGATCCCACGTTGTACTGAGAGGCATTGCGACGACCGGGGGCAACGATCAGGGGCAGGGAACGGTTGGTTATTACATCAATGATGTGCCTTTAACCGAACCTGGCTGGAGCATTGTGGTGCCCGACATTGATACCTTTGATGTTAATCGTGTTGAAGTCCTACGTGGCCCGCAGGGCACCTTGTTCGGCTCAGGTTCTCTAGGGGGTGTCGTGAACTATGTCGCGAACACTGCGGAAGCCGATACATTTGATGGTGAACTCGAGGCTACCGCAAATTCGACGAAAAACGCCGACGTGGGGTATAACCTGAAAGGAATGATCAATGTTCCTTTGGTTCAGGATACGCTGGCAGCAAGGTTTGTGATGACCCACAGAGAAGATGCGGGTTATCTCGACAACATCGGTACGGGTAAAGATGGGGCAAATACCGTGACGGTCGACGGTGGCCGAATGTCGTTGGTTTGGAATGCCAGTAATGAATGGACGTTTACCTGGTTGAGCCTGCTGCAAAACACAGATGCGGAGGATGCCAGCTTCCGACTGGCTGAGCTGGATGAATTCGAGCGCAGCAGTGCGCTGCCCGAAACAGTGGAAACCGATGTGACGGTTCACAGTGTGCGCGCCGACGGAGATCTCGGTTTTGCAACCCTGACCGCAGTGGCGTCTTACCAGGAAAAAGAGCAGGACTGGATCATTGATTATACCAGCCTGCTGTCCGCCTATAATTCCGATCTTGCGCTAAATCTTTCCGGGCCTTTATACATTCATAGCGGTGGCGAAACAGAGGGAAGCAGCATCGAAATTCGCCTGACGTCTCGGGAGTCAGATTCTATTGAATGGCTGGTTGGCGGTATGATGTTCGATACGGATAAATCTCTCTATGAAACGATCGGCGCAGCGGGAGCCAGCGTCGAATTTGATAACTCGGCTCTGTTTGGTCCTGGCAGTGGGGCCATTATTGCGCCTGATGGCAGTACCTTTAACGGCTATTACAGCGAGGTTGAAGGCACAGAGACTGCTCTATTTGGTGAAGTTTCCTGGCATCTTACCGATGCTTTGACGTTAACCGCAGGCGGGCGTTGGTTTGATACAGAAATTTCAACAGCGACGACCCAAGTCGGATTTTCGACCTATCCCGGAGATCCCATCTTTAACAAAGAAACCACGCAAGATGATGGCTTTACGCCAAAGTTTGCGGTGGAGTACGCGTTTTCGGATGACTTAAAAGTTTACGGTCTGGTCTCTGAAGGTTTTCGATTCGGCCAGCCGAACAATATTCCCCCTCTAGCCGGTTTTACTACGCCGGATGGTTCTGCGTCGGATTCCCTCACCAACTACGAAGTAGGGATACGTTCCAAGCCTATGTCCGATCTTGTGGTCGATGCGACTCTATTCTATGTCGATTGGCAGGATATTCAAATTCGATTGCAGCGTCCGGACTTTTACAACTATTCGGGAAATGGCGGTGGCGCAACGAGTCAGGGCGCGGAGATTACGGCGCAATGGCAGCCTGCTGACGCGCTGTCGATCAGTACCAGTGTTACCTACACAGATGCCGCTTTGGATGATGACATGGTTATTCCATACTACGGCACAGCGTCGGCGGGCAGTCCTCTGCCGGGATCGTCCGATTGGGCGATTTCCTCCAGCGTGAGTTATCAAATCGCGGCGCCGTTTGAGCCCAAGCTGTATCTCTCGTATCAATATTTGTCAGAAGGGATCAGCGATCTGTCCAGCTATGCAGCCGGTGCCGCGAATACTCAGGGAGGCTACAATCTATTCAACGCGAGGTTGTCGATGGTTGTTGGGCGTCCACAAATTTCGCTGTTTGCCGATAATCTGCTGGATGAGCGTGGCGTTACCTATACCCAGTCAGAGGCGAACGGGCTTGGCGAAGGTATTTTGCGTCCTCGCACATTGGGCGTCACGGTAAACCTTCCGTTTTGACGCTTGCTTTCGGTCGGAACTTGTCCGCGACGGTATCCCAGTCGCGGACGTTGTCCACACATTGGCCTCTGGAACTTAACTCGATTCGTCATCCGGCAGGCGATGGCTGTTGCACAACCGCATATAGTCTGCCAGAGGGGAATTCCCCAACATTCTGAGTAATTCCATCAGTGTCTGTGACGATTCATCTTGGCCCATTTTAAAGCGAGCTGAGATATCGATGACCTCTGCTTCGAATCCGATTACACCTTGCGATAGCTCAGTGAATCTGCTTCCCATTTGGTCTGTTGACCAGTCGCTGTGGTGCTGTGCCTCCATGACATCCACCAGCGTGTTCAGTGCGGCCACAGTAAGTTCTGGTTTGAAAGTTAACTGCGCGGAAATTTGCACGACAGCATAGTTGTAGGTGGGTGCCCAAGTGGTTTTACTTTGCCACGTTGGTGAGAGATAACCGCTGGGACCTTGGAAGAGAATTTCGACATCAGAATGGTGTTTCAATACCTCTGTGTGAGCGTTGTGTTTCGGGATATGGCCTATAAGGCTCAATAGCCGACCGGCTTTATCGTAATTCCCCAATAGGGGCAACGGAGTTGCAGAGATGGGACTTCCCTGTGTAGAGATGACCCACGCCAGTGGGTATTGGCTTATCAGTGATTGAATGGCTTGCTGGGATGGAGGCAGATATCGGGGTGTCATAAATCGGACCCCATGCCGTCTTCTTTGAGTCTATCGAGAGCGGATACAAGAAGTATTTTCTGCAGCCAAACTGCCGCGTCATCCAGCGCTTGGCAGCTAACGTCGGCAATGGCTACGGCTTCCAGAAAACTGTGGGTTGTGCCCGGGTAGACGGTTGCAGTGACCGGCACTTGTGCCGCCGCTAATAATTCTGCCATTGCCATATTCTCGCTGTAGAGAATGTCACCGTCGGCAATAGTCATAAATGTGGAAGGCAGAAGGCTAAGGTCGGAGTGCAGCGGTTTAGCGTAGGGCGTTTCTTGCGGTGTTTGATTGCCGATATAGTTGTTCCAGAAAATTGTCATCTCTTCTGCATTGAGAAGATAGTCCGGTCCATCATAACGTTGGTAGGACGACGTTGGTGTGCTGTCGTAAACACCATAGTTCAGAAGCATGCCCTGACACGGAGAAAACTGTCGATCTTTCATCAACAGATTGGCCGCGACGGTTAAATTGGCACCGGCGGAATCGCCTCCGACAACCATTCGATTGGCGTCGATGCCTGCAACCGCGTCACTGTCACGAAGAGCTGTAATGACATCGACAATCTCTTCGATCGCAACCGGATATCGAACTTCTGGCGATAAACTGTAATCGACACCGATCACGGCAACTTTGGATCTGGCAGCATACTCCCGCATGAGCCTATCGTGTGTGTTCAGGCTGAATAACGTCCAGCCTCCACCGTGAAGATAGAGCAAGACTGGCAATGTTTGCGCCAAACTGGGTCGATATACCCGTATGTGAACGTTCGATGCCCCGATAGTGTACTCATCAATTGCCGCCATTTCCGGGCCGCCCTCTGCCCAAGGGGCTCGGACGGCCTCCGCAATCTTGCGGCGCTCGGTTAGGCTGAGATTTTCCAGATTGCCAAAGCGGGCATAGCCATCCTGTATGGCGTTCCTAAAACGAAGGATGTTCGGATCCAGTGGCGTGCTATGGTGTTCGATGTTGGGATTTTTCATGGGATTGGCTCGCGGTTAACTGACCGTTCTCTGTGTGTTTATCTCGTGTGATTTCGTTGATTGACCTAAAGCGCTTAGAGCGACGCAGGAAAAACGTCCTACGGCCCGAATCCTGCTTTCAATCGCAACGGTTTTATGGATGACATCAAACCGTTGATGTGTCGTCGAATGCTCTGAGGGTTTCACGAATAGCCTTTGCAGAACCAAGACGCGCATCCTGGGCATACAAACAAAACTGCGAAGGGGATTTCGATGAAGTCGAGCCGAGACTCTATGTTGATCAACAGGCCTGTGGTCAGCCTGGTGGATGAATATCCTCCGGGTTTTGTCGATCCCACTCATCACCATGAGCGATCTCAGTTTTTGTACGCGATTTCTGGCGTGATGTCGGTGGTCACGCCTAAGTACAGTTTTGTCTTGCCGCCTCAACGCGCTCTTTGGTTGCCTGCGGGAACTGAACATCAGGTTTCTTGCCGAGGGGCTGTTGCCTTGCGTACGCTCTACATTGACTCGCCTTATGATCGACACCGTGAACCCCACATTGTAGAGGTGCCCGATTTTCTTAAGGCTTTGATTCAAGAAGTGGTCACGTTTGAACCTGCCTACGATGTCACCGGTCGCGAAGGCAGAATAGTGGATTTGCTGCTGGACGAAATAGAGCGTATGCCGGCAATGCCTTTCCATACCCCAATCCCGGAGGATGAAAGGTTGCGCCACATTTGTATTGAATTGCTGGAAAATCCTACGGACCAAAGAGGGCTTGATGACTGGGCCTCTCAGGTCAATATGAGTCGCCGAACGTTTACCCGCCACTTTAAACAACACACGGGTATGAGCTTTTTCGTTTGGCGACAGCAGGCCAGGTTGTTGATTGCTCTGTCGCTCTTGGCTGAAGGGCATAGTGTCACAACAGTTGCTTATGATGTTGGCTACGAAAGTCCGAGCGCGTTTACGTCCGTCTTTCGCAAAACGTTTGGCGTGACACCCAAGGAATACGTTCACGGACAGACAAAGGGCAAGTTTTTTGAATTGCCGGAGCAAGTCTTTACCACGGTTTGTCGAGATCAGCCTTCGAAAGTCACCCCAAAGCAGTGGATGTCTTGAGTGCAGCTAGCGTGCAGTATACGTAGCGCACCCGTCGAACGCCTTCTAAGTTGGATCAATTTGTGTCGCGTGTGGGCCAGATAGCGTGGCTTGCGCTGGAGCTATTGGCCTGCTTCATGGATGCGTTGGTTTGCATGAGCAAGAATTACCCCATGCAGAATACTGCCTTTAGATCGGCTGATCCTGGCGATCTTCAGACGCTCACAAAATCGATACAGCATGATCAAAGCGGCCGCGAAAATCGGCTGTAAGGCCTCTGGGGCCAGGGAAAAGAGCGCTTTACCGCTGCAGAGATCTCGAAAGCCACTGTCGACATGTTGACGTTCTACCGTCGTCGGCCACCCAAGTATGTCCGCTATCTGACTGATGCCACCATCGGTCGCGTAGCAGTGCTGCCAATGCCATTGTTGTAACCGAGGCAGATAGGGCGCAATTGCATCATCAAGTGCCGCGATGGTGTCTTGAATTTCTGTAGCGCTTGGTTTGGCGGATAACTCGGCATTGCCCAGGGTTACGCAACCACTTTTCAGGCTAATGAAATCCTGCAGGCCATAATGATTCCCAAGGCTGAATTCCGTACTGGCACCTCCCAGATCGATAATCGCTCGGTTCTCGTGAGCCGGTGGCTCGAAGAGAGCAACCCCGTAAAATCCATATTCGGCTTCTTGCTTCCCGGAAATGATGGCAATGCTGATGTCCAGGGATTTCTCTACGAGGGTTGTGATGGCATCGGCATTGTTGGCTCGTCGTAAGATTTCCGTGGCTACCGCAAAGCGACGCTTGGGTGAGTAGTGATTAAATAAAGACTGTATTTCCGCGAGCGCTTGTCTAGCGCGTTCCAACGCCGCTGGAGTAATGCCTCGATCGGCTGAGAAATCCTTGGCCAGTTGAACGACGTATTTATGCCGGCAAAGCTCTTGCCAGTGGCCGTTCTGCCAGTGTCCGATCAGCAGTTGAAAGCTGTTTGAACCCAAGTCGATTGCAGCCCAGATGTCCGATGAATGAGGCTTCTGCGGCTGTGCGGAGTTTGGCGTTTGTGTCATAGTCTGCTGCAATGGTCTGTCGAAGAAAATCAACCGGAGAATACCGCATGTTTGCCTCCCGTAAAAAACTGGAAATGCCTTCCGCTGAAACGGCGCTGCCCGGCCGCGATACGCCAATAGCCGTGCCAAGTGTGCACGCAGTACTCGGTACGTCGATGCAACCGCCATTTCCCGAGCATTGTGAGCAAATCATCTTAGGCTTGGGCTGTTTTTGGGGTGCTGAACGACGGTTTTGGACTCAGCCCGGCGTTTATACCACTGCGGTTGGCTACAGTGCCGGATTTACACCTAACCCCACCTACGAAGAAGTGTGTACCGGTCAGACCGGACACAATGAAGTGGTTTTGGTGGTGTTTGATACGACGAAGACCGATCTTGAAACTCTTCTGACCCAGTTTTGGGAAAGTCATAATCCGACCCAAGGTATGCGTCAGGGGAATGATATGGGGACTCAGTATCGATCTGGTATCTATTGTTTTGATGACGCCCAATTGGTGGTTGCTGAAGCCAGCCGAAAGCACTATCAACAACAGCTATCTGAGGCGGGAGTCGGGCAGATCACCACTGAGATTGAACCAGCCGATGCGTTTTACTATGCAGAAGACTACCACCAACAATATCTGCACAAAAATCCTGACGGTTATTGTGGCCTCGGCGGTACAGGCGTTTGCTTTTAAAACACGCTATCTTTAAAAGTGATTGGTCGGTCGCGTTGTTCTGACGCGGCCCTGCCAACGTGGGAACCACTTCAATTGTGGGCACGGGAAACTCGCTTTTGTGATGTCCAGTCGATACAGAATCTCACGAATATGTTGAACTGGCATCCACCTATGGGGTCATTAGGAGCTGGCGCGCAAAGCCTTTGATGATTCATTTTTTCGTTTTACACCAAAGCTCCACACTCATGTCACGATTGTTACCCGTTTTATTCTCCTTGATCCTATTGGTTGGGATGCCCGCTAGCTGGGCTCAAGATGATTCAGCAGCCCCTGAGCAAGCGACTGAGGGCCAGAGTGCGGCGAAGGCTGAAGCTGAAGGCGCCAAAGCGGATTCTGGTTCAGAGTTACTGCAAGACAGCGACAAAGACAAGAAAGAAAAGGCATCGACGAGCGGGGCGGCAACGGATATTTCATCGCGCTTGTTGCCTATCTTGCCCATGCAGAAAGATACGGAGAAAGAGGCAAAAAAAGAACCTCCAGAGCCCCAATCTGACAGTGAAATCCAAAAGGAAGTCAACAAACTCAAAGCGGATTTGAAGAAGCGCGAAGCGCTCGTCGCCGAAGCACAGAGCAATCTGGATTACGCCAACGGGCGCCTGGAATCCTACCGAGGTGAATACAAAGACCTGGAGCAGCGATTTGCACTGGAAGGATTTCAGCCATCGGTAACCTATTCAAATCTCTTGCGTCGGCGCTTAGATCGACTGCAGAACACGCATCTTGCAGACGATCTCGAAGCGCAATTGCGCGATACCCTTGAAGAGGCATTGGTTCAACAGTTCCGGCTGGAGGAATTTGGTGCGGAGCTAGTACCGAATGAAAGCAACGATGATCAGTTACAAAAACAACGACAGACCTTGCTGACCCAGGTCAGAGAGGAGACCACAAAGCACATTTCGGTACTTAATAAGTACCTGGACACAGTGCGGAAAATTCGCAATCTGATTGATTCCTACCAAGACCTTGTTCGACAGCATTTGTTCTGGTTGCCGAGCACAGGGCCTATTACGCTGGATATTTTTGGCGAATTTTATCGAGATTTAAAATGGCTGGCTCGGCCCGAACATTGGGAGAGAATCGTCGTATCTATGCCTGATGCTCTGCGGTTGAACTGGGCAGAGGCTGTGTTGTTTTCAGGGTTGGCGCTGGTCTTGTTAAAAACGCGCAAGTGGTTTCTTAAGCGGTTGCGAGAAACCGCGGACTCTGTCGGGGATGTCAGCCGGGATCATATCGGTGTGACCATTGCCGCGATGGGGTATACCTTAATTCTAGCGTTGCCGGGGGTCGTTCTCGTTCTCTTGGTTGCATTGTTGGTCAGTGCTGGCGGCCGCTTTGGTGCCGCCTTGGCGGTGGGGTTAACCGGCTCGGCAACACTGCTCTTCTTGTTGCAAATCGTGAGGCATATCTGCCAAAAAGATGGGCTAGGTGAACGCCATTTTAATTGGAGCCCCAACAATCTCGCCGCGCTGAAACGGGCGGTGCCTCGCCTGGTTTGGGTCATGCTGCCAGCGACGACCATTACAATCATGACGGAAGCGCCGGTCGGGGAGTATTACCGCGACAGCCTCGGCCGTACCATGTTCGTAATGGCCTCTGTTGCTCTGGCGCTGTTTTCTCACCGGGTATTGAGGGCCGACCGCAGCTCGCGCAAAACCAGCGGGTTGCGCAAAGCCTATTCCGGAGATTTTATCCATGTGCTGGCGGTGGTGATCCCACTGGTTCTGTTGGCGGCGTCATTAATGGGGTATCACTATACGGCGGTGGAGTTGGAAGCCAGCGTCTTTACCGCGTTCTGCTGGATTGGTTTGGTGACGCTGATTCATTATTTGTCGCTGCGTTTGTTGGCCATTCGTGAGCGACGTCTCTATCTGCAGCGGCTGCGTGACAAACGCGCTGAATTGCAGCGTCGAGCCAAAGAAAAAGAGGCGGTGGAGAACTCTGGCGAAGGCGTTCCCCTCAGTATTGAAATGCCTAAGATGGACCTCCACGACATCAGCAAACAAAGTACCGCGTTGATGAGTATTTTGGCGTACCTAACCGGGCTCGTGGGGCTTTGGTGGTTACTGTCCGATGTTATTCCCGCCTTCCAGGCGTTGGATTCGATCGAGCTGTGGAAGGTGTCGTCCGCTCTGGAAGAGTCGGGCTTCGCGCCGATCACCTTGATGAATGTCGGCTTGGCCGTGCTCTATCTGACATTGATGGTTCTGGCGGCAAAAAACCTCCCCGGAACTCTCGAAGTGTTGGTCCTCAGTCGCATGAATTTATCGCCCGGTAGCGCGTACGCGGTAACGACCATGGCGACCTATTTGATCATCATCGTCGGTGTGGTTTCGGCTTTGAGTACATTGGGTACGCCCTGGTCGAAGTTACAGTGGCTGGTAGCCGCGCTAGGTGTGGGGCTGGGTTTCGGCCTGCAGGAAGTCGTAGCGAATTTTGTCTCGGGGATTATTCTGCTGTTTGAACGTCCGATCCGAGTGGGTGATACGGTGACTATTGGGAATACCACGGGGACCGTAAGTCGTATTCGGATCCGTGCAACCACGCTGGTCGACTGGGATCGCAAGGAACAAATTATTCCGAACAAGACGTTCGTCACCCAGGATCTCACCAACTGGACGCTGTCGGATTCCATTACCCGGGTCATCATCGCTGTGGGTGTTGCCTATGGCACTGATGTAGACAGAACACAACAGATTCTGCTCGATGTTGCTAAGGCCAACAGTCGCGTCGTGACGGACCCTGCGCCGACGGTGTTTTGTGTCAATTTGGGGAACAGCAGTATCGATTTTGAAATGCGGCTGTTTGTGAAATCTCTCTTGGATATCATGCCCATTCATCACGAAATGCGGGCTTCTGTGACTCAGGCGTTTGCCGCCGAAAATATTGAGATTCCCTTTCCTCAGCAAGATATCCATATTCGAACGCCTGGGGTGTCGAGTGAAGTGCCTGAACTTATGTCTACCGCTGCGGATCAGCAGCCGGCAAACGCGTAAGATCTAGGGTTTGGCCGTAAAACCCTCTGGTGTTTTACCCTGAAGTTCGTAGGCAAAGGCGATGATATGTGCCACCGCGATGTAAAGCGTTTCTGGAATGGTGTCGCCGAGTTCCAACGTCACCAGCAGGTCGACCAGGGCGGCATTATCACACAGCGGAATATTGTGCTGACGAGCGATCTCAATGATCTGATTGGCTTCCTCTCCCAATCCTCGTGCGGTAACCGAAGGGGCGCCTTTGCCATCGTAATAGAGTGCGACTGCTTTGCGCAGTTCTTCGTCGGAAAATGATTGCGTTGGGTTGTCGCTCATGTGGTGATATCCACCAGTGAGTAGTTCAGGGAAAGGCGTTCGTCCCGTGGGCGTCCGGGCAGGCATTCGACATCTTTCACTGTGACGCCATCGTCCTCAAGTCGCTGACGCAGTTGTTGAATCCGTTCGCAGCTCAGCTTGTAGGTATCATTCTGTTCGGCCCACAGTGTGGCGCTGACCTGGTTTTCGGTAATCAGAAGATGGGCATGAAAGGCGCCGGCGTCAGGAAGATCGAAAGACAGTTTTACCTGCCACTGGCGAATACGTCGAGCTTCCCGCCTTTTATCTTCGTCCTCGAAATCCGTAACCCACTTTTCCTCCAATTGCATGTCGATATGTTGCAGATCGTTGCCGTGCCTTACAGGAATTTCAAGCTGCCAATGTTGCACGTTGTTGGTGTCACTCAGGCCGTGAGAGGTCTGCAAACTCTGCAGTTGCTGCACCAGTGTTTTTGTCAGCGCCTGGCGTGACAGGTCGAGCAACTGCTCTTGTATCTGCTCCGCATTGGCGAGTGTTTTGAGCGAGGGACTGTCAGCCGTACTTGCACCACTGTGGCCACCCATCAAATTCTTTAACAGCGACAGGAGCTGATCACCCGATTGGGCTTTGTCACCCGCTGACCTGGGCGTCGAGCTGCCTTCAAGAATGGCGACTAATTGCAAGATGGCGGCTTTAAGATCTCGTTGTGACAGGGTTGCAAGGCTTTCAGGCGTCTCCTGAGCCTGGGTTTTGTTGCCGCCTTCTGGTGTCTTGGGGCGCAGGTTTAGCGCACTGGCGAGGCGTTCCTCAAGCTGCTGCCCGCTGGTGTTTAGCGTCTGTTTAATAAGCATCGGTTGGGCGAGTTGCCGGGGAGAGCGCAAATGGGTCAACAGGTTGTTGAGGACTTCGGGTAGCTGTGGCGGCAATTCTCTCTGCAGGGCGCGATTGTCCGGTTGGGCTAATTGAGCGTTTAATAGGCGTGCAGCCTGCAACAGTTTGGTGACGGCTGGCTCCTGCATATTGACGTGGGGAAGCTCTTTGCGCAGGGCTTGTTGCAAGGTGTCCAAGTGCCTCGTGGCCGTGTCAGATGGTAATGCTTGTGTCGGCGCAAAGGACGTATTGAGAGGTCTCGCTGAAGTCGTCAGCGTAGGGGGTATGGGGGCTACACCGGCCTGCTTCAACAGTGCATTCGTTGTGCTTTGGTTTGGGGGCGCAGTGGCGCCGCCGGCATTTTTGGCCCCATTGATATTGACGTTTGGTATCGCAGAAGGCGAGGGTACTTGAGGGGTCTGACGGTTCGCTGGTTTTTGTTCAGACGCTGGGGCTGCAGGAGGCGTTGCCGGAGCCAGGATTTGTAAGCCCTGTGGTGAGACTTCTGTCCGGACTCGCATTCCCGCCGTAATCGGTTGGTCTGTGACCACCAGAAGTTTCTCTCGGCCAATAATCAACTCGGCCAATTGCAATTTCGTTTGCTGCAACAAAGTTGCGAGGGTTGGCGACTGTTGCGTTGGTAATTTGAGGGAAGATGTTGAGTTCGAGGAAGTGTTGCTCCCGTCTTGCGTCAGTGGCGCTGCCGTGGTCGCTGCTCGCTTGCCAGTTGCGTCCGGTCTTGGCGACATCTCTTGAGGGGGCTGACTTAACTGCAATAACCGCTGTTTTAAGCGCTCATCAACGGCTTGCACCGTGAGCACTAGTGCTTCTGTTTTCTGACCCAGTCGAGCGAGAAGGTTGGTCGTTCCGCTGGCTGCGGTTGAACCGCTCAGACGGGCGCTTTCGCCAGTACCGGTTTTACTGGATAACGATGATGTTTTGCCAATGCCGGTAAGGTCACTCAGGTCTGAAATCATAGCTGTCCAAACTTGGTCTCAACGGACTCAATTATTGATTGAAGCCGGGTTTTATAACCAAATACTCAGTATAGCCTGCCATAGACGTTCAGTCGGTTTGTGCTCCTCATTCTCTAACATTAGAAATAACATGAGAAAAAACTGATAACTCTTTGAAATATCTTTACTGGGGCGTTGCCATGTCGCCAGTTGTTGCGCCAGATCAGGGAGATGCTGAAATAAATTAAGGTATGGTATAAAGTTTCTCAATTATATAAATCAATAGGTTACAGTCTGTTTAGAGAATTTATCTTAGTTGAATTCGCTGTGCAGATCGCCTTTTTGATGGCGGCAGGATCCGACGGCGTCGCCTGTAGACGTTCCTCAGACAGTTATGGACCAAATACCCAATGAAATTTACTACGTTAGTCAGTAGTATGCGCAGCCAAACAGCGGTGGCGTCAGAATACAGCCATGTCTGCGAAAGTTGGTCCGCAAAAAATACGTCATTATGGTAAATGCAGCGTCCCCGGCGACGACGGGGCTCGAATTGAAAAATGTTGAATGCCAGCGGGATGACCGAATATTGTTTTCGGGCGTGGACCTGAGTCTTCCTGTTGGCGGCATTGTACAAGTGCTTGGGCCTAACGGAAGTGGCAAAACAACCCTGTTGCGACTCATCGCAGGTGTTGGGCCAGAGCACTCGGGGGACATATATTGGCGTGCTTTACCCGTCGCTCAGAACCGGCTGGAATTTCGGCGGGATCTGCTGTTTATCGGCCATACTCCAGGCATCAAGAAGGCTCTGACGCCCCTGGAGAACCTGCGCTGGCTCGGGCAGTTGGCCGGAGAAACTTCTTCAGAGGACGTACACGAAGCATCCCTTGCTCAGGTTGGATTGCGAGGTTATGAAGACGTACCTTGTGTCAACCTGTCGGCGGGTCAGCTCCGGCGCGTGGCACTGGCGCGACTCTATCATTCCCAGGCGCCGCTGTGGATCCTGGACGAACCCTTTACAGCGCTGGATACCAGCGGAATTCGAGTGCTGGAAGCCCAAATCGAAGCGCACGCAAACGCGGGTGGTTGTGTTCTGCTCACCAGTCACCAGCCTGTATCCGTAGCCTCCCTGGTGTCCTTTCATCTACTGGATTTCGCAGCCGGGTCGAATGCGTTCAGCGGAGTGGTGTAAATCGGTGAGCCGTCAGAACATGGATACCCAGGAGCGTGCGATAGGGGGCAGTTGGCAGAGTTTTTGTGGCACCTTGCGCCGGGACCTGTTAATTGCTTTTCGGCAGCGTTCAGATGCAGCACAGCCGCTGTTGTTCTTTCTTATGGTGGTTGTCTTGCTGCCCTTAGGGCTTGGACCCGAGGCTGCTGTGCTTGGACCGCTCGCGCCCGGACTCATTTGGGTTCTGGCTCTATTAGCGACTTTGCTGTCGTTAGAATCGGTATTTCGAGCGGACTTTGAAGACGGCAGTCTGGAGCAAATGTTATTGTCGCCTCAATCTCTGTATTTTCAGGTTCTGGCGAAGGTGTTCGTGCACTGGCTGGTGACCGGAGTGCCGTTAACGCTTTTGGCACCATTATTAGCCGTGATGTTATCCCTACCTGGTGGGCACTTTTCGCTGTTGGTTTCTCTTGCTCTGGGAACTGCGAGTTTAAGTTTGCTGGGTGCGATTGGCGCTGCTTTAACGGTGAGTTTACGGCGAGGTGGGTTGCTGGTGTCGTTGATCATTTTGCCCATGTACGTACCGATATTAATATTCGGCACCAGCGCAGTGACAACAGCGATGGAAGGTTATTCAAATGCCGGGCAGTTGGCGATAATGGGCGCGTTTTTGGCTCTGGCACTGGCTTTGGCACCCTTGGCCGCGGCCGGGGCGTTGCGCGTCGGTGTAAAAACATAAGAGAGGTGAGTGTGGGCTGGCAATGGTTTCACAGATTGGGTTCACCACGCTGGTTTTATGAAAAGACCGGCCCGTGGATACCCTGGTTGGCGGCTGTGACCGTTATTTTGTTGGTCGTTGGTGCCGTCTGGGGATTGGCCTTTGCTCCGGCCGACATGAAGCAGGGCAACAGTTACCGCATTATTTATATTCATGTTCCTGCGGCGTTTTTATCGTTGGCTGGGTATTACATCCTCGCTATCGCTGGTGCTATCGGCCTTATCTGGAAAATGAAACTGGCCTTTATGGCCATGCGCAGCGCGGCGATTGTCGGAGCTGTCTTAACGTTTGTCTCCCTGGTGACAGGATCTGTTTGGGGGAAGCCTACCTGGGGAACCTGGTGGGTATGGGATGCCCGAATCACATCCATGTTGATTCTCTTTTTTCTGTATCTGGGCGTACTGGCGTTGCAGGATGCCTATCAGAGTTCTGATACCGGAAATCGGGTGGCGGCCATTCTGGCTCTGGTGGGAACGGTTAACATTCCCATCATCTACAAGTCTGTTGACTGGTGGTACACGCTTCATCAACCGGCCACGATCAAATTTACATCTGAATCTACCATTCACCCATCGATGCTCTATCCGTTGTTGACCATGGTGATCGGTTTTTACTGTTTTTATGCGTTGGCCTTGTTACTGAGGTTGCGGGTAGAGGTGTTGGAGCGAGAGCAAAAAACCCGTTGGGTGCAGGAACTGATCGCGGCGAAATCAGGCGGAAGATAACGTGGCTCTTAAGACTTATTTAACCTGGCAATTGTAGGCTTATGGGATTTCAATTCACATCGATCAGCGACTTTTTAACCATGGGTGGTCACGGGCCTTATGTCTGGGCGTCCTACGGCATAACGATGTGCGCACTGGCTTATTTGATGGTAGGCCCCTGGTGGAGACATCGCCAATTACATCAGCAGCTAGCGAAACAGCAGCGGCGGCAGCGAATGGCAGAGTCAGAGCAAAGCCCAACGGCTGATGCCAAATCGGGCGCACCGAAAGTCGCTTCGGATAATGCTGCAGCGAACGCTGTATCCAAATCGCGGTAGTCAGAGAGAGAAACGGTATGCACGCGCTGCGTAAACAACGGCTATTACTGGTTGTCTTTATCGTACTTTTCGCAACTGTGGCGGTCGGGTTACTGACCTACGCGTTGCGGGAAAACATCAATCTTTTTTATCCCCCCTCGAAGATCGTTTCTGGTGAAGCGCCATTGGCGAAACGGATCCGTGCCGGTGGTTGCGTGCTGCCAGGTGCTGTAGAGCGCTCTTCCGATAGCCTCGATGTCTCTTTTTTGATCACTGATGGCGCAGCGACCGTTAAAGTCCAGTATGCTGGCATTCTCCCCGATCTCTTTGCCGAAGGGGAAGCTGTCGTCGTTAACGGTGAAGTCGATAACGCGGGTGTATTTCAAGCCACCGAAGTGCTGGCGAAGCACGATGAAACCTATACACCGCCCGAGGTGGCAGAGTCGATTCAGAAGGGCGGGCAACCGTCCGAGTTTACCGCTGCCAACAGTGCTCAACACCAACAAACCTGCGAGGGGATGAGCTTTGATTCCTGAACTCGGGCATTTTTGCCTTGTACTGGTTCTCTTTTTATCTCTGTGTCTGTCAATAGTGCCGCTCTGGGGGGCTTCCACGGGGCAGGTGACGTTAATGCAAAGCGGAAGGAGTTTGGCAGCCGGCATTTTTGTGCTTCTGTGTTTGGCTTTCGCCTGTTTGGTGTACGCCTTTTTGCAGGATGATTTTTCCGTCACCTATGTTGCCAATCAGTCCAATACGCTCTTGCCGGTTCAATACAAAGTCAGTGCTGTGTGGGGCGGGCATGAAGGCTCGCTGCTGCTCTGGTTGCTGATTTTGGCCGGCTGGATTCTTTCGGTGGCGATTTTCAGCAAGACTATGCCCCTGGATATGGTGGCACGAGTACTAGCTGTGATGGGTATGATCTCAGTGGGTTTCAGTTTGTTTGTCCTGCTGACATCAAACCCCTTTGATCGGCAGTTGCCGAATGTTCCTGCCGAAGGCGGGGATCTTAATCCGCTTCTGCAAGACCCTGGACTCATCGTGCATCCACCGATGCTCTACATGGGCTATGTCGGATTCTCGGTGGTGTTTGCGTTTGCCATTGCCGCCTTGTTGTCGGGACGCCTGGATACGGCTTGGGCGCGTTGGTCGCGACCCTGGACAACCGTTGCCTGGGTGTTTTTAACCCTGGGTATCGCGTTGGGCAGTTGGTGGGCTTACTACGAGCTTGGCTGGGGTGGCTGGTGGTTTTGGGATCCCGTCGAAAACGCGTCGTTTATGCCCTGGTTGGTCGGCACTGCTTTAGTTCACTCTCTGGCAGTCACAGAAAAACGAGGCATTTTCAAAAGCTGGACGTTGCTGCTGGCGATTTTTGCGTTTTCGCTCAGCCTTTTGGGCACCTTCCTCGTGCGTTCGGGGGTGTTAACGTCGGTGCACGCTTTCGCATCGGATCCTGAGCGGGGTGTGTTTATTTTGGGGTTCCTCGCGGTTGTTATTGGTGGATCTCTCACTCTTTATGCACTGCGAGCCCCGGTGGTCAGGGCGAGAGCCGGTTTTGACTGGCTCTCGCGAGAAGCCATGTTACTCGGTAACAATGTGTTGCTGGTGGTGGCGACAGCCACCATTCTGTTGGGAACACTTTATCCTTTAATCGCCGACGCGCTCGATTGGGGCCGAATTTCCGTTGGGCCTCCGTATTTTAATTTCTTTTTTATCCCGTTAATGGCGTTGATTGCACTGTTGATGGGCGTCGCTGCGCGGGTAAACTGGAAGCGCACAGCCTTGCCGACGCTCCGTCAAACCCTGTTGAAGCCGTGGATCGCGAGCTTGGTGATCGGCGCGTTGGTACCGTTGTTTCTCGGTGAGGGTTATTCGTGGACTGCCGCAATCAGTATCTTTTTCGGTGCCTGGATTTGTCTGGCGACCTTTGCTGACATGCTGCATAAGAGCCGTAATAAAGCGTCTTTGCTGACCGGGTTAAGCCGTTTAACTCTGAGCTACAAAGGCATGGTTATCGCCCATGTTGGTGTTGCGATGACGTTACTGGGCGCGACTCTCAACACGATCTATTCAGATCAGCGGGACTTGCGAATGGATATTGGTGAAGAGGTCTCACAGGGCGGCTATGTCTGGGTATTCAAGGGTGTTGAGCATGTTGAAGGCCCGAATTATATGGCTGAGCGTGGCACGATTGAGATTCTTCATGACGGCAAACATTACGATACCTTGCACCCGGAAAAGCGCCGCTATCTGTCTGGCGGTAACATCATGACAGAAGTCGGTATCAACGCCGGGTTTTTCAGGGATCTCTACGTGGCTTTGGGTGAACCGCTTAGCAATGGGGCTTGGGCTGTGCGTTTGCATTTTAAACCCTTCGTACGCTGGATTTGGCTTGGAGCAGTCCTCATGGCAATCGGGGGATTTCTCGCGATTCTGGACAAACGCTACCGCGTCGCGCGCAAGGTGCCAGATGCGCGCTCACCGCAAGATGATGAGCGCTCAGAGCCGCCACTGGCGGTGACCGAATCAACCCGGAGTTCTTTGTGAAGCGATTAAAACTCTTTATACCGCTGGCGATCTTTGCCGTACTGGCGATTTTGTTTTGGCGTGGGCTAAGTCTGGATCCTACCGCCATGCCCTCTGCACTGATCGATAAGCCGATGCCCACGTTCAATCTAACAACATTGGCAGAACCTCAGCGGCAGGTTAGTGAGTCTGACTTATATGGAGAGGTGACACTGCTGAATGTGTGGGGCACTTGGTGTGTATCCTGTCGAGTTGAGCATCCTTATTTGGTTAAGTTGGCCGCGCAAGGCGTTAAAATTGTGGGCGTCAATTACAAGGATGATGTGGTTGCGGCGCGACGCTGGCTGGATGAATTTCACAACCCGTACGAATACAGCATCGTTGATACCGATGGCCGCTTGGGATTGGACCTGGGTGTATTTGGTGCTCCGGAAACCTATATTCTGGACGCCAAGGGCGTCATCCGTTACAAGCATGTAGGTGTTGTTGATGCTGCAGTCTGGGAGCAACAAATGGCACCTATCGTGCAACAACTCAAAGACTCGTGACAGAGATATCCCCTGAGCCAGCCATATGCCCAAGCTGTGGTCAGCCCAATGACTGCGGACTGCTTGTCGCAGGGGAAAACAGACAGAGTTGCTGGTGTTTTAAGATGCCATCAAATTCTGCTTTGCCTCCAACTCTGGGGAAAAGTTGTCTATGTCAGCAGTGTTTTCGGGATCAGTGCGGAAAACCTGAAGATTCATCGTCGGGTGACGAGACCTCTTAACCGTTTGCGAGAGGCCGTGCCACGCCGTTGCTCACACCATGGTGTCTTGCACCAGTCTAAGAAGTTTTTTGTCTATGATGGGGGTCTGGCTTGGATATGGGGCCTCTCTCGGCAAACCGTTAACGGTTTTTCTCTTTCGAGGACGCTAGCCACTTTCAGGGCGCTGCTGGAGTTTTGTATAGGTGGCGTAACAAGTATTCACCGGTATTAATATCGCTGTATTACCGATCATTAATAAAAATAAATGGACGGTGTGGTTTTTGCTGCTATTTTCTCATAATTATAGGTGCGAGGCCTGCGTAAAGGGAGGCTAGCAGTGACACCCATCGATTTGGATCAAAGGACGGCTTTGTTTTGCGGAAGACGATCAATCGGCCGAACATCATTGATTTGGAAGCCTCTGGCTTCGGCTACGACAGTTACCCCATTGAAGTTGGGGTGGTGATGACCGATGGGCGACGTTTTTCGCGGTTGATAAAACCCTTCGATGACTGGCATCACTGGAGTGACAGCGCAGAATCTGCCCATGGAATTTCTCGTCAAGTGTTAGCCAGGCACGGTGCTGATCCCAATGATGTCGCTCGGGAACTCAACGCTTTTTTAGACGGTGCTACGTTATACAGTGACGGCTGGATTGTCGATAAACCTTGGTTAGATAAGCTGTTTTATCGATGTGGCGTTACTATGGCGTTTTCAGTTTCTCCGTTGGAAGCTCTATTGTCGGAATCGCAGATGAGCTGTTGGGATGCTGCAATCAGCACCGCGCGGCGCGATTTAAGCGTTCGTCGCCACCGGGCGAGTATGGATGCTTTGGTAATACAGCAGGCCTACTACAACTCGTTACAGCTGGTTTCGAACCAACAATGCTCGGGTTAACAACTGAGGTCGTAGACTGCGTAAACCGGTCGCCAGGACGCTAAACGATTGACCTCGGTCAAAACCGTTTGTCAGACTTTCTCCTATCCTGTGAATGTCAAAAGAAAAAGCTCAATAGGAGACCTTCACCATGTACCTCGATGAATATGTTCTGTCTGGAATTGCCATTGTTGTCGCAACTTGTGTTGTCCTAGGTTACGTCGGATATTATGGCTACCGTCACATTAAAGAAGACATAAAAAAGCATTCCTGATGCCCGTTTCAGCAAATTTTTTCGTGAGCAGGAGCTGACACAGCAAGTGAAAAGGTCACTTGGTTCTGGTTTTAATCAGTACTTGGTTGGTCCAATGATTTCATTTGGTCTTGTCTCCTGCCTTTAATCTTGCAATCCCACAGTACGCTGGCGTTCTCCAGTTGCCACCATCGTCTCATATTCCTTTTCGATCCGACTTCCTATAATTAGAATATATAATTTTTCGATCGATCATAATCATGACCAATATCTCTCGGGTAGACTTGAATCTGCTGGTATACCTTGATGTGTTGCTGCGTGAACGGAATGTCACTAAGGCTGCCAATCAGCTCGGTGTCAGTCAGCCCGCTATGAGCAATAGTTTAAAGCGCTTGCGTGAGGTCTTTGGTGACCCTTTGCTCGTGAGAACGAGCGAAGGTATGACACCAACGGACAGGGCTCGAGAATTGGAGCCTCAGATTCGGGCTCTGATTGTCGAACTCGAAAAAACGTTGCAGCCAGTAGCGGACTTTGATCCAGCGAAAAGTGCGAGAGTTTTTCGAATTATTGCCAGTGATTACGCCGAGTGTACGTTGATTCCTGCGCTGCTCTCTCAATTGAGAGACCTGGCGCCCAATTTGACGTTGGATATTTTAACACCCAGTGACATTAACTTTCTGGACGTTGAACAGGGCAGGGTTGATCTGGTGATAAACCGCTTTGATGAAATGCCTCTGTCGTTCTATCAAAAGACCCTGTGGGTGGATCATTTCAGTTGTGTTATGAGTAAGAGTAATTCGGTGTTACTCGACGATTTCAGTCTGGATCGCTATCTGGAGGCGAGCCACGTTTGGGTAAGCAAAACGGGTATGGGAATCGGCGTCGGAATAGATCCACAAGACAACCAGAAGTTAGGGTGGGTTGATAAGACGCTCGCGACCATGGGGCGCAAGCGCCGAATATCCGTTTTTACTCGTCACTATCAAGTGGCGACATTATTGGCGGAACAAAAAGATCTTGTGGCAACCTTGCCCAGCAAGATGGCAAAGCTCCAGCAAAATAACGATCGTGTGAGAATTTTGCCTCCACCTTTCGATATCCCGCCGTTTGAGCTGAAAATGGCGTGGAGTTCACTGGTACACCACAATGCCGCTCACCGCTGGCTAAGAAAGATTATTACAGATACCGCGTTAGCCGTGGATACCAAGGTTTAGGCATCTTTAATTTGCGTCAAAGTTACGCCGAGAAGTCAATGGGGCGCCATAAAAATATATTTGCGCCAATGTTTTGACATTCATTATTTTTGTTCTACCCCGAAATTTAAGATTTGATGGCAATCGTGTGAAATTAATATGACTTTTGGGGTTGGCAAGTTAATGATCACTAACTTTTTATGCACATATTTGTTTTCCGTGTTTTTGGTCTCTACAAAATGAACGAAAATCAAAAATGAACTTTGGTGTCAATAGCTAAGTCGCTGAAAAATATATAGAAAATATGTAAGGCTAAAAAATGATCAGTTTGTAGAAAAGGCCTTATTTAAAGGGGTTGGTTCCGTTTCTCCAAACTTATTCACGAGGTTATCCACAGATTCTGTGGAAAACCTCGTAAGTGATTCACATTAAATATTTATTTCAGGCGGCGACGTCGTCGACGGCAGTATTGGCTGAATCAGAAAGGCTTTGTGACAAAATACAGGCGCCCGTTTCGGGCGTTGTGAAATGTAGCGTTCTTTCTTGCAGCACCTGTTCAACGGCATTTTTGATGGCGATAGCATCATCCAGTGCTCGATGGGCGCGGAGATCCAAAGACTGAAAGGCGTGGCGCTTGTGTATGTAAAAGCGGTCGATGTCGGAATCATCGAGCAGGGCTTCCAGCGGTGAGCAACCAAAATGCGCGGTTTTTCTGGCGGTGGCAAACAGTTTATTCAGCCAGGGCGAGTCGAAGACCCAGCAATCGCTGTAGAGTGTGAATCCTCCGCAGAGTTGATTCAGTTCGTCGCAGATGGTGTCGATCTCTTTGCCACGCTCCATCAGATCTTGCCGGCTGATTCCATGGATGCGTTCAGCGTTCTCATCCCAGTATTGCCAGCTGGAATGGGGGCGAATCAATGAGTGATACTCGCGGCCGTCGGCAAGTGTTACTGCAATTTCCACTGGGTAACTTTGTGACGACAGGCCTGACGCTTCAATATCGATGATACCGGAGCGACTCGCGAGCAGGCTGCAGTTTGCTAAGGCGTTCATAAGTCAATCATTTTCCGGCGGCTACTTGGCCGCTTCCTACGCTAAAAATGGCGCTGCTAGTGGCGCCTAAGTATGTTCTTTGGAAACCCAGAGCAAGCCAGATGCCATTTCGCTAGATCGGCTTGTCTAGATTTGTAAAATCGGTTTGAGTTACGTCAAACCCGCTTCTGACGTGGCTTTTAAGGTAATGCCGTGCCAGGCGAATCACGCTTTCCTCGGTGAATTTGATTTACTGGTTAACTAAGACCCCGGAAACGTGGTTTTTCTCTCCGCTTTTTCCGGTAAATTTGTAAATCTTCCAACACAGTGGTGGTAGCACGTGATTGGGCGAGATTGTAGGGCTACCTAGCGGTGCGCAAAATGATAAACGTCATGCCAGGTGTGCCTATTCAGCGCAAAGGGTGTTAAGTTTGGTCAAATCCTGCCCAGTTTGTCAGTTATGTGACAGTGGCGTTCGTTGTTGAGGTGAATTTGCTTCAAGTCGTCCGGGGGCTCTGGTAGTGTTGCGCCCTCTGGCGAGGGAGGTTCACTGAAGGGGTGTCTGAGAGGGGATCATCGTTCAACCTTTGAGTCTCGTCGTCCGTTTTGCTTAACCGGAAAAGTGTTCATGAAACGTAGTGTGAAAACGTGTATTGCTTATCTCGCAGGCGCTTCCATCAGTGGGAAAACTCTTTCTGGGTTTTACGACTGTAGTAAAGATAAGCGAGTCAGTATCACGGGGGACGTGAGCGGAAAAAAAGCCAGTGTGACTCATCACGGTAAGGGATTTACCCTCGCCGGTACTTTGGATGACTTGCGCGACGAAGAGGGCAGGTTGATTCTCTCGATCAAATTTAAAGATCGCAAGTTTTCCGGCAAGGACCAGGTATCTGGAACCAAGTTTAAAGGCGAAGTGCGTGGCAAAAACGTGTCACTGATTGCTGAGGGATACTACAGCTATCGTATGGAATGGTAGCCGGGCGGATTCTGGAAGATTGCGGGCAAAAAAAACCCCAAGTCTGGGGGAGAGCTTGGGGCCAAGACCATTAGGAGTTTACTGGTAAAAACCGGAAGCAACGTCGGCATAACCGTTGTTGAAAAGCTACCGCCATCGTTTCGTTACTACAAGTATGGTTCACCTCTGTGGATCTGCCAGTGATCGACGAGTCTTTTTGAGATCAATTTGACCTATCATGAGGTCGCTCGTGAACGCTATTGCTATAACTAAAAGAATTAGATGCCAGCTTTTGCTTATAACCAATGTAGATTTAGCAAAAGCCCTCAAACATACAGATTGAGAACACTCTTCGTGATTTCCTGCAGCCTCTGCCGGGTTGAGTGTCGCTGAATCAAATGCTCTCCGTCTTCCCAGAGTTGTTTTACACGTATCTGATAACCACGAAAATCTCCGGTAACCGGTTCGTAGGGCATGTCGTGGTCCTGAATGCTCAGTTTAGCAAGCTCCATGAGCTCCCGATTGACCACCATAATCAGGTCAAAACAGAGGTCTTTCGCTGTCACTTCGGAGCTTTCCCAATACATATCTTCCATCATGTCGTGAAATTCATTAAGAATTTCTAGCGCGCTTGCGATATCTGGTTGCGACAAGTCTGTGCCTCCTTCTTTGAAAAGGATGGGTTCTTATTGCAAGTATAGCTGTCGTCTCGCCAGCCGCTGTCTACTCGATATCACGGCTTCTTTGAGGGATATGTAAAGATCATCAAACCCTTGCCGATAAACGTAGAAAACAGGGCTGGCGCAGGGGAATTTTGATGGGATTACGGGTGGTTCTGGTGGCTTTTATCACCTTCGGACTGATAACTCTATCAGTGGCCGGCAACGCCCAGCAGGGCGTAACGATGCATACCGAACGCACTTGGGCACTCTCCCCGTTGTCACAGTTATTGGTTGTTTCAGATCAGGATCTTTATGGGCAACCCGGTCAGGCACCGTTAGCGGATTATCTTAAAACAGCGCTAGCGCTAAATTTTGCTCGAACGGAGGCGGTTTCTGACATCGCTGCTGGGGGGCTAATACAGGGAATGGCAATAGCGCGAGCTCGTGGTTTTCAGTTTGTGTTACAGCCGATTCTGTTGGTACACGGGAGTGTCGCAGGTGCATCCACTCGTGAGTTATCCACCCATTTGGATACTGCTGGGTTGTCATCGGCATCTACCTTAGATCAGAGGCCTCCGGAATTAATTCCAACCACACCAAGATCGCCTGCAGCGGTTGTAAACACTGAGGTGCCTGCTGTCGTTGTGAATCGTCCTTTGACGCTTGCACAAAAACCAAAATCTATCCAATTAAAAGTCATATTGTATGACGCACAAAGTGGCCGTATGTTGGACAACACCTTGGTCACCTCAGTAAATCGTTGGTACGATTTTACGCCCTCAGATCTGGCCGGGTTAGTGGCCAAAGCCTGTGATGCCTATGCGCGTTCGCTAAGTTCATTACAGCGTGAGCCTTAGCGGTCTCCCGATAGCATTTCGTGATATTGTTTGGTTTTCTTTCACTGTTTGTTCATTTGTATGGCTAATCGTGCTGAAGCCTTGCTTAACTCTTTACCCAAGTCGACGTCGATGCCTCCGGTCGAGCAATGGGATCCGCCATTCAGTGGTGATATCGATATTCGCATTGATCGTGAAGGCCGTTGGTTTCACGAGGGCGAGCCAATCGTCAGACAAAAGCTTGTTGTCTTGTTCGCGAGCATTTTAAAGCGGGAGCAAGACGACTATTTTTTGGTGACTCCGGTGGAAAAGTGGCGGATTCAGGTTGATGAAAAGCCCTTTCTTTTTTCTGAAATGCGGAAAGAGTCGACCTCTGACGGGCAGGGCATTCTCTTGACAACGTCTCTTGGCGATCAGATCGCTCTCTGCGAGGAATACCCGTTGGTCATGGAGCAAACGGCGACGGGCGAGCCACGACCTCTTGTTCGTGTTCGCAGAAACCTTTGGGGGTTGCTGAGCCGGGCCGTGTATTACGAGTTGGTTGAGTGGGCCGAAGAAGAGCCCGCCACTCAAGTGCAGGGGGCTGAGAGTGATAAGGTCGAGTGGGTGGTTTACAGTTGTGGGGAACGATTTGTGTTGGGGTAACGGCCCTTGCTTGGTCGGTGTCCGTGATTGTGATCAGTTCTTTCAGCCCAGTGTGATCTGGGCTGAGCTGAATCTATTCACTCTTCACATATTCGGATAATTCGGGCCCCCGGCACCTTCCGGTACCACCCAAGTAATGTTCTGGGCCGGGTCTTTGATGTCGCAGGTTTTGCAGTGCACGCAGTTCTGGGCGTTGATTTGAAAGCGCGCGCTGCCATTCTCTTCCACCACCTCG
>NZ_JBSWVF010000014.1:0-121096 GCF_056159445.1 Pseudomaricurvus sp. ABR4_320
ATTTATTATAATTTATTGATTGATAAATCCGAAGATATCAGTGCATGTCAAGAAATAACTTATAGAAAAGCGAAACAACGAACGTTTAGGATCGGATAAAAGAGAAGGGCTATGCTTAATTTGGCGCACTATCGATTATTTTGGCGCTGAATCAATTTTTGGTCTTGCTTTAGGGGCGATATTTTTAGTTTTTGGCACCCTTCGTTGCGGCCACCGGGAAGGAGCCACCTTGTTTGGATTTATATTTTAAAATCAAGCTTGAATAAGCGGCAAGCTCGGTCATTATTAAGACGGATCGGACGTAAGAGTAGGGCAGGTGTCCGTCCAGTCCCAATTGTCGGCCAAACCAGCGCCCGTTAGATTTATTAGGGTAAAAACCCTACTGTATCTCGAATGCTTATTGGATTACCATCTGGATCAACACACTTGATTTTGGTCCCCCAATCATTCTCCAGTAACCTGGCATTTGGATCGTGAGACAAGACGGTTGAAAAAGCACTTTGTGCGTCATTAACGTTAAAACGTAAGATGGTCGGACATTGAGAAACGTCTTTTTCTGAAGGCGAGGTTACACTATCAGTTTCGATCATAAAATAGCCAGTGCCGAATTCAAGACAAGTTAATCTAAAGTCGCCATCGACTTTTGAATACTTTTCCTTTAGTTCAAAAAGTGATTTATAGAAATGTCGCATTCATCAAAGTTGCTGACATTTAAAATCACACGATATTTGTCTATGTCCAAAGCAACCTCCGTGCAAATTAGTGGTGAAGCCTAAGGCCTCTAGAATCGGGCGCAGTTTTCTTGGCCCGCTTGCTTACTAGTTAGACTCTCTATTGACCCGCTGGATTTTATTATCGCCCTGCAGGAGGCTCCCATTGCTCTACCTTATTCCCCTCTGGATCAATGACCCAGCCGAATTTGCCAAATTCTGAATCCTCAGTCTTTTCTATAACCTCACAACCTTCCTGGAGCAAAGCTTCTATAAGACTTTAAAGATTTTCAACCCGATAGTTGATCATAAAAGAGGCATTGCTCGGAGCAAACTGATCACTGTCTGCAGGAGCGATAGACCATATCGTAGAACCACCAACGGGAACGCCCTGGTCATCAGACCATGTAAAAGCGGCACCTCCCCAAACTTGAACATCAACGCCCAAATGCTTTTGATACCAGGTACGAAGAATCTCAGTCTCCTTCGCCTTAAAGAAAATCCCGCCTATACCTGTTGCTCGCTTCATCTTTGTCTCCCTAAAATGTTTCGATGTTGTCTTCTAGCCTTACGTCTGTCTAAGGGCTACTGAAGGAATTCCTATTGCCGCTTTTGGTTAGGCATTCTTTGTCTCCGCTAAAAATGATCCTGTAGACGATCTGTGATGGGGTAGGGCACCGACAAATCTAGCCCGTAGAGTTCGAGATTATTCATGGCCTTGTTGAACCAAGCCGCTGCGCGGCAAAGTCATTAAATCCCAAAAATAAAGATAATTCCTCTACGTGCAAGCCCGCACGACGACTAGAGGAATATCTTTATGAACAAAGCACAGCAGAAACGATACGAGTCACTGTACCGCAAACATCTTAGCGCGCTTAAACGTCAGGGGAAAGCCGAGTCTACCATTGATGTCTACAGCCGCGCGATTCGCCGCCTCAGTGACTATTTCGACTGCCCTCCTGATGTACTCAGCAAAGAGCAACTCGAAGCCTATTTCGAGTCCCTAATCTCTACGCACTCCTGGTCTACCGTCAAGGTCGATCGTAATGGCATTCAGTTTTTCTACAAACATGTCCTAAAACAAGAGTGGGATTGGCTCTCTATTGTTAAGCCCCCGCAACCCAAAACCCTGCCCGATGTGCTGACCTTGAATGAGATTCAACGGCTACTCAATGGCACTCGGGAGCGGCGCTATCAAACGTTTATCTTGGTGTGCTTCAGTATGGGCCTGCGCTTAGCAGAAACCTTATCGATCCAAGTTCGCGACATCGATGCCGAGCAGAATCTGCTGCACGTCCGCCAGGCCAAAGGCCTAAAGGATCGGTACGTGATTTTACCCGAGTTAACGCTGCAAGCCCTGCGCGCCTACTGGATTACCCATCGTAATCCAATTTGGCTATTCCCTCGCGGCAAAACCCGTGATGAGCGCTTTGCTGCCGATACGCACATGGATCGTGGCGGCACACAAAAGTCCTTCAAGACGATTGTCGCCGATGTCGGTATCCACAAAGAGGTCAGTATTCACACGCTACGCCACTGCTACGGCACTTTGCTCACCGATGCAGGGGTTGGGTTACGCTCCATCCAACAACAGATGGGCCACGAATGCCCCAAAACCACAGCTCTGTATACACAATTATCGCGTGTGACCCAAACCGATACCGATCGGCGCATTAATGGCCTGATGGCGAAACTGCGCATTCAGTGGGGCGAGTAACATGACCCTCCAAGAGATTATTCACCGTCACAAAGACCGTTTTCTCGCCCAATATGGACACACTCTTACCACGGATCAGTGGTCGGCACTGAATGCCATCGACGGTTGCCGACAAGGCCCCTATGGCGAGGTGGATTGGCAATGTGGCAGCTGCCATCATCAACAATCGTCACTCAATTCCTGCGGGCACCGCAGTTGCAATCAATGTCAAAACACGAGCACTCAACATTGGCTAGCTCGCCAAGAACAAAAGCTACTCCCCGTGACCTATTTTATGGTTACCTTTACCTTGCCCAGTGAATTGCGTTCCTTGGCCAAAGCCCAAGCCAAGCAGGTTTACTCGTTACTGATGGCAGTCGCTGCCGACACCTTAAAAACCTTCGCCAGTAACGATACCTCGCTGAACGGCGATCCTGGCTTTTGCTCGGTGTTGCACACCCACACCCGCCGCTTGGATTATCATCCCCATGTGCATGTGGTGGTACCGGGCGGAGCAATTAACGCCCGACGGCGTGAATGGCGAAAAACCAAAAGAAAATACTTATTTAACGGCAATGCACTGGCCCAAGTGTTCCGTGCCAAATTCTTAAAAGCACTGACCGCCGTCGGACTACAACCACCACGCACACCCAAGCAATGGGTGGTGCAATGCAAAAATGTTGGTCGCGGCCGCTCGGCCTTGCGATATTTATCCCGCTATTTGTATCGGGGCGTGATCAGTAACAACAACATTTTAGAAGACGATGGCACCAATATCACCTTCCGCTTTCGCGACAGCGAGAGCCATCAATTTAAAACTCGTACCGTGAGTGCAGAACATTTTATTTACCTGGTGCTGCAGCACACCTTACCGAAAGGCTTTCGGCGGGCTCGCGATTACGGCTTTTTACACGGCAACGCCAAACACCAGTTGCGCGTTGTGCAATGGATATTCCGCGTTGCTTTACCCAGCACTGAAACCAGAAAACCACCGGCAAAACCAAGCTGCCCTCAATGCCAATCAGTCATGCGTTTTGTTGTATTTAGGCCGGCCATTTACGCGTCGGGGTAACCGCTTGGGCAGCAATCACAACCCTAAACTCACTCATTGATAGGAGGAGAAAAACGCACCATTAGCCATTTTTTCTAAATCACCCTGACGGGTGAGTCCTGCGCTCGCCTGCAAAAAAATGTCGATGCGAAAAGCATCCTGACAGGTCAATCCTTCGAGTTATTTATTTCCTATTAATAGAAACTTCCGCGCGCGCTTGGGCTGGTTCAACAATGGGATATGTCGCGGCTGCGCGCGACATATCCTTATTTGTTATACATTCTGTATAATCTTATCTATTTTAAAGCCCTCAATTGGCTCGGGTGCCACAAAATATTTTGTAACCGCTTCGAAGACCTCAACTGTATCTGTTGCTGCTCTTTCCGGTTTTTCTTTGCGCCTTTTGGCAATCTGCTCAAGGCAAATATTGTTCGAAACTTCAATATATATCAGCAGGTGAGGCGCTTCGATTTCTGAAAAAATAGCCTTGAACCATTCGCGCTGAGAAACGGTATTGGCGGGAAAGTCCATGACAACATCTGTTCCCGTAAGTAAGATAGACTGTACTAACTTTTTCATTTGAGGCTTAATTAAATTTGAAAATTTAATATAGTCTTTTAATGACCTTACTTGATTTGGGTAAAGTGATTCCAGCCACTCATCCTCGGAAAGTAACACCGCATTCCTTTCATGAGCTATCGCGGCTGACTTGGTTGATTTTCCTGAGCCCATCTTTCCACAGAAAAATATTAACTCTCCTGTTTTCATCCCCGATCTCATTTTATGTTTAACAGTAGTCGATGAAGCGTGCCCGTATTATCTATGGCTTCACTCTTACAATAGCTAGCTTATTCTTGAGCATTATAATAGTCGGTTGCCCTTGAATGACTTGTTTAGGCACTCGCAGAATGCCCTGTGAACGAAAATTTTAACCTTAATGCCGCCAACAGCGAGGCTATCCAAGAGTGAAAAGTCAAAGTGACTGGACCGATTGGCTTTTTAGACTTTTTTCTCTGACCAATAACCAAGCCTGTTATTATTGGCAGATATTAGTAGCCCAGGCTCAATTAACGCAGATATAACGAAATGTGCAAAAATACACGGCGCTAAACTACGCTCACCAACCCAATAGATAATGCCTAATACTATCCCCAATAAAAACGTTGAAAGAACCGCGTTAATGCCTGCTTTTACATTTCTAATTCCCCAGATAGCGTGGGCAACCCCAAAAGCAATACCAGAGGCGAGTATTTGAGCAACTATAGAGAAATCACGATTATTCAAGTAATCCATTACCCATTTTCTGAAAATAATCTCTTCAACGACTCCAGCGCATATAGCTGCAACGATCGTTAGCAGTTTCAATCTGTCGAACATGAACATGTAGTGTTTCACATCCGAAATACTGGCAGCGCTCCAACAATAGAACAATATTGTCAAAGTGGCCAAAGCCCAGCTAACAAATGTTCCTTGATTTTCCCCTGCAAATCCCATGTAGGTAAGAAATCCGGAAAAATCGTTAACTACATTAACTACTATAAAGGAACCCATAAAAATAATGAGCATTCCTAGAATGATGTATATATTTTTATTTTCCATAAGGCCCGTGTGTACGATAGAAAGCGCGCATTGTGGTGCGGGGCAGGCAAAGCGCAGCTTTGTCTGTCCGTTGACTACCTTGTTGGTTGCTTTACAATGAATAAACCATAAACATAACGCTAAATGGTAGGTGGGGGAATTGCTTAGTACCGTTTTCTTTAAAACCCAACGTTAAATACCAATCTTTGAGGGCTGTGTACTCAGCGATAATTCCGATACTAATCGTTGAAATGCTGCGAGATTTTGCATGTTGCAGTACATGGTTTACAAAAGCCTCACCAATGCCTTGCCTTTGATGATCAGGTAAAACTGATAGCCTATTATGGTATCCAACATCCTTGTTAGCGTTTTAAAAGCTACACACCCTAAAGGAGTATCTCCCTTTTTAAAGATAAAATAAATTTCACCACGTTCGAAATCAGTACCTGCCCATTGCTCGGTGTAGAATGATGGATGCTTAGGGTTGTTTTCTTTATTGATATGAAACTGCTGGGCTACAGTCCAATTCGAATCTCTTATGATTTGAGAAAGAGTGAGAGAATCACTTTTTGATGCTTGAATAATAGTCATAGCTTCCTGCTAACATGACAGTTGACGCGGTAGACACTGGCTATAATAGAACGCCAGTATATTTTTGTCCAAAGCCCGCAAAGGAACGGGCAGGGTGGTTAATCCTGATACGTGCTTGTTACAAGCTCGTAGGTCAAAGCCGTATCTTTTTTTACGAAGCCATTTCTCTTAGAGTTCAAACGCACGATTCACCGAATTATTGGTAAAAATAGCGCTCTCTAGATTGCAAAATCATCCATTAAAAAAACCATAACAGTTGTCTATGAGGTATACGCGTTTTGTGCCGAAGCGAAGAATTCTGCTCAAATACCCTGAAAATTATAGTAAATATTGAAAGAGCAGATAGCAGTGCGATTTGATAAGTGCCAACTGGACTCGAGCAAGGATCGGTTGCACTCAGCTTTTGACCATACGAAGTAATACCTGACGTGACCTTGTCTCGATTTGCGATCCTCGACGCCAGGCTAGCCACGGCTCATGAAACTGTAACAAAAATGTAATGTCTATAGACGCAGTACCGGTAGAAAAGTAGTATACGTCTTGTAAGACTCCTGCCCCAAGTCTTCACACTGTAGAGTAGATCGAAGAATCAGAGGTATTTTCGATCTGATAGCTATTAGGCCTACCAGTACCTCCTAGGTATCGACGTGAAAAGGGGATTTTCCAACGGTGCAAGGATTACCGCATACTGTGCGCGCTTCAGGCAACGTGGTTTCTGTGCGCGACGAAGAGCATGGCCGCATCGCTCTAAAGGTTACTCCAGACGTTTTGGAGGCCTTCAACAAGCCACTGTCCATGGATGTAATATCCGCTTTATTGCGTGCAGCGGGATTGCCCTACCTAGATCAAAACATCAAAGCCGATCCATTTTACGACGGATATGCGTCCTTTCAGAAATCGGGTTATTTGGTCATTAATTTCACCGGTCCTGAGTGGGTAGGGATCATTCATCAACTCTTCCATGCACCCGCGATATTGGACGTCTATGGGTATGTCAACGAGGAGCACGGTCTCTCCGGTGAATTACTAGCCCGCAGCTCGATAGGGCACAGATTTGTCGGCTATATCGACGTCTTTGGTTCCGACCGTATCAATAAAGAACTCTCGAATCTGACCGTAGCAGAATGGTCAAATCATGTACCAGAGCCACTTAGAGAGCTCTTTCCGATGATTTCATTCAGAACTCAAAAACAGACTTTGAGCTGCCTGAAGATATCGATAAAGCGCTCAATCCTCTCTCGAAAAATCGTCATTAAGAGCAACCTGGAAACGTTGTCATTTCTAAAAGACTATTTGGATGAGGTATGGCGCTATTATAAATACAGCGGTTTTTGGCTATATTCCAAAAGCCTCTTCTGCTTAGCTGACCTGCCGACGTTACAAAAGTCGATAAATGACGCAGTGCTTTCCAAGAGTTCGTCCGTCGTCATCAGCAAATACGATTTGGTCATTCTACGAACCGCCCTGATGAAAGAGGGGATTCGTCAGCGTCTTTACGATCATCACGATCCGGAATTTTGTTCCCAATGTGACGAAAATACCATCGATAAGATCGCCAGCCTTTTGAAGGCCAACCACTCGAGTCCCAGGAGTAACATAAATACCACCGAGTCGACGTCTATCGATCGGTTGCAGCGGTCGCCAGAACTTAGTGATTATTTCTGGTACCTCATCGAAGCAAAAAATCGAAGTCATGACGCACGGGGCGCCATATCCAGCATAAATACCTTCCTGTGCTTCGATAACACTGCAGAAGAAATCGTCGTTAGAAGAGAACAATTGTGCTTGATTCCAATTCCTCTTGACTCAAAATCTTACATCTATTCCAAATGGAAGCTTGAGCTGAGCGAAAACGCGACTCTATATCAATATGTTCTCCTCATCGCCGTGAAAGCGTTGAAACGCGCCAATATCATGGATAACCAAATCTTTAATGCTGTTCACCAATATGGCTGCGATACCTTAGAGAATGAACTCTATGAACCCGAAGATTTATCTGAGGAGTAGGTTTGAGTCCTTCTCTAACCGTAATCATTGAAAATCGTAATTTCAGTTAGACAGATTAATCGATTCCGTTCGTACAGAGGATACCGATGATCCTGTTCCTCTCGATCACGGGGGTTTATCTTTTCAGTTTCAGCCTTGTTCCATGCCAAGTCCTTTCCTCTACCAACGCGTTTGCTCATTGGTGCTGTTTTTGTCCTGCTGTGATGGCAGGTTTTTTTGTTGTGCTTTTGACAGCGGTGTCTTTAATACTGGCGCCAAATGAGCAAACACGGTCTATTAATCAATCAAATCAAAACGATCAATAAAATTCTAGTAAGTAAGTATAAACCCCTAAGGGAAAGGGCTTATCCATTAGTCTAAAAATTAGACTAATGTCTAAAACTCGACTATCGACAGGTCTCTGTCGTTGCCCTAATTTTGGCGCAATCTAGGTCGCCTCCAAAAAAATAATTGCGTCGTTCAGCTTTAAAGCAGTTCGAAATAATCGAGCGCCTTTCAGAACTTCAATCACAATTATCAGACGAGGCTTACTATGGCACTGATTCAACGCAAGCATGGGGAAGAGCACCCCTATTGGCCCGCCGGGCCATTCAAAATCCGGCTACCTTTCATTCACTACCGCTGGGAAATAGCAGAAACCATTCAGGCGATGATCATGTTTGTCGTCGCTATGGCCATGATTCCGCTGTTGGAAAAATATCTCGGATTACCCTACGACGTGGCGCTGGCCTATGTGGTTGTTTGTGGTGTCGGCTTTATGCTACCGACGCTATTGGGAACGCCTTTCGTGCCAGGATGGATCACCCCGGCGATTCCTGTAGTGCTGTTGTTTATCGGCCAGTTTGAGCCGGGTCCCGATGCCATTCGGGCGCTGGTTGGACTGCAACTGGTGGTGACCTTTATCTTTTTCTTCCTCGGTATCACACGCCTTGGAACCAAGTTGGTAGATTTATTCCCCAGTTCCATGAAGGCGGGCATTCTACTGGGTGCCGGTATCGCCGCAATCACCGGGGAAATCTCCGAAGGTGGTCGTCTGGCGACAACGCCTTACGCGCTGAGCATTGGCTTTGCCGTCACCGCTTATACGCTGTTCTCACTGTCGTTTCGTGACCTGATCGAAAAGCATCGCTGGGCCAAAGTTATTTCCGGCTACGGTATGGTTCCGGGTACCCTGATTGCCATGGGCATTGGCTGGATCATCGGTGAATACCCGTTGCCTGATATACAGTTTGGTCTGACTACTCCTGCTTTTGGTGAAATGATCAATTACCTTCCTTTCACCGTTGGCTTTCCTGATTTTAGTATCTTCTGGATGGCGATTCCGACCGCTGTGATTGCCTATATCATCGCCTTCGGTGACATCATTGTGGGCAAGTCGTTGCTGGACCGTGTTGACCATCTGCGCCCCGACGAGAAGATCGAACTGAACGTTGACCGTGTGCATATCATCACCGGTATTCGTAATCTGATTCACTCCTTCTTTGCGCCTTATCCGGGTCTGGCTGGTCCGCTGTTCACCGGTGCTATGGCGACTATCGCTGAGCGCTATCGTTACGGTCGTTCCGCAATGGACACCATCTACAGTGGTGCCAGCGTTTTCTGGATTGTCGGTTTCATCGCGTTGTTCATGTTGCCGCTGGTGACACTGTTCAAGCCGGTATTGCCCATTGCTCTGTCTATCACTCTGCTGATTACCGGTTACCTGTGTATCAGCGTGGCGGTTGAGCAAGTGGATAACGCCACCTCTATGGGGGTTGCTGGCACCATGGGCGTGGTTCTGGCGGTCTACGGTGCTGCCTGGGGTCTGGCGGCGGGTGTTGTGCTTTATTTGCTGATCGAAAAACGCAGCAAAAAAGCACTACGCGAACATGCCGGAGAAGAACCGGAAGAGCCAATCCATATTGCAGAAAAAGCCGAGGATTACGGCAACGCCTGAGGCGTCTGACTGCTGATCGTTAGAAATGCAAAAGCCGATACTCGAAACGGTATCGGCTTTCTCGCACGAATTTATTCTATTGTTCTACAGGAGGCTCCCATAGCTCTACCTTATTCCCCTCTGGATCAATGACCCAGCCGAATTTGCCAAACTCCGAATCCTCAGTCTTTTCGAGCACGTTACAACCTTCCTGACGTAGAGCCTCTATAAGACCTTCAAGATTTTCAACGCGATAGTTGATCATAAAAGAGGCATTGCCCGGAGCAAACTGATCACTGTCTGCAGGAGCGATGGACCATATAGTAGAGCCGCCAATGGGAACGCCCCGGTCATCAGACCATGTAAAAGCGGCACCTCCCCAAACTTGAACGTCTATTCCCAAGTGCTTTTGATACCAGGCGCGAAGAATCTCAGGCTCCTTAGCTTTAAAGAAAATCCCGCCTATACCCGTTACTCGCTTCATCTTTATGTCCTTATAAAGTTTCGATGTTTTTTTCTAGCTTTACGCCTACCTAAGAGCTGTGGAACGTAAGTCTTATTGCGGATTTTGGTTAGGCATTCTTTGTTCCCGCTAGAAGTGACCCTGCAGCTATATAAAGGGAGCCAACAACGCCATTTTGATACCGATAGATGTTACGGGAAGAGAGCAATGCGCCCAGCTTGCTCGATAAAATTGCGTATGTCGAGTCCAACACGACAGCCATTAATAAGAAAATTGCCGAAAGAAACATGATTTGATAAGAATAAGGGTCGGCCGGTGTAACAAACTGTGGTAAAAACGCACTGAAGAATAGAATTGTCTTAGGGTTGGTCAAGGAAACCCAAAAGCCCCTTTGGAAAGAGCCGACGGCCGAAATGTGATCGGGCTGTCCGCCGCCATGAATGGCGTTTAGGATTTGCCTTATACCAAGAAAGATAAGATAGGCAGCACCGATCCATTTTAACCACAGAAAACCTTTCGTTAAGCTTGAAACAATAACTGTAGTTCCAAGCCCAGCAATTAATAGTTGGATGACCATTGCGGTACTTGTACCTGCGACAGTTTGCAAGCCACGAAGACGGCCATGAACAATACTGGTCGATATTATTACCAGAACATTTGGGCCAGGGACAATGATCACACCCGCAGAGACTAAAATGAAGAGCAGTAATTCCATAAACTGAACTCTCTAGGTTTTTGGAGGCTTAATGCCCCAACTATTGGCAGCCAGACGGAAGCGAAGCGCAATGTAGGATTCATACCATTTAAAGCGCCCGAATTCCTGAGCCAAGGAGTGTACTGACTCATTTTCTACTGCTTAGTTGTGACTCTTTTTTTACCAACAGAAAATTGATATTTCTAGATCTTCTTCTGTGGCTGCAATGAAAGCTAAACATCTGTATTTCTAAAAGATGCTCTCTCTCACCCAAGAAACTGTTTTAGCATATGCTTCGTCCTGGATGCTTGGTTTTGTGCGAAAGATTACATGGTGCTCAAAATTCCTTATTTAGGGTCGCAGTGATCTTCCCTGCCGAACTAGTCGAGCGGTAGCAGGGGGCAACCGATGCACTTTTCGTCCAGGTACTTGTGTCCGGGTTGTTAGATTATTCACTGCCTTTCATTTGCAAGCCTTAAACCTAATCCGATAAATATAAAACCCATGGCGTTTTTTAAATATTTTGAGATCCGACTTGTTTGCCGTAGGCGTTTAGTAACAGAATGAGAAAAAATGACTATAGCCAAGTTGATTGTCAGTGCTATCAGATTGACCGTTATGCCCAGCAACAAAAGTTGGCCAAGTGTATTGCCTTCTTCTGGTTGAATAAATTGTGGCAGTAAGGAAACAAAGAATATTGCAACCTTTGGGTTGAGTGCGTCACTAATAAAGCCCTGCCAAAATATTGTTTTGAGAGTACGGTAGTCTTTGTGATTTTCATTCAGTTTAAGCGTGGATTTTGATAAGATGGCCTGGAGCCCAATATAAATCAAGTAAGTCGCTCCACACCACTTGAGCAGCGTAAATGCAAAGGATGAAGTCGCAATAACTACCGAAATACCCAAGATAGCAGCTGTAAGATGAAAATAACCGCCAACATTCATTCCCACTGTAGCAGCAACACCAGCCTTTTTTCCCTGAGCAATCGTTCGAGATAATAGATAAATCATATCTGGGCCGGGCACAACACACAAAACGATGCATGCCACAATAAATATTAAGTAATTATCGATAGTCATCGACTACTCCGTTTAAAATCTGGCGAATTAGCCTCAGCAAGTATCGCTTGCTGAGATCCAGACCAGCCTTGATGGCAGATGGTGATACCGTTTACTATGTTTTTGAACCTACGCCAAAGCGCTGATAAAGCTAACCCCAGATATACAAAAGTGCAACATGCGAACTAACATAGTGATAGACGACAAGCTTATGTCTGACGCCTTAGCCGCCACTGGCCTTAAAACCAAGAAAGAAGTGGTTGAAGAAGGTTTTAGGGCATTGATTAAGCTGAAGAAGCAAGAGGACATACGCGACTTGAGAGGCAAGCTAACGTGGGATGGCGACCTTGAGGGGATGAGAACGGATTGGTGATCGTCGTTGATACCAGTGTATGGATTGATTTTTTCGATGACAAGCCCACTACCGAAATTGACATCTTATACGCCACTTTGGGTAACCAAGAAGTTGAAATTGGCGATTTGATTGATTTCGACATATTGCGAGGCTTTCGCCTCGGCCCTGATTGGAAGACCGCCAAAAAATACCTCTTGAGTTTACGGCAATACAAAATATTGAGTGCGGAACTTGCGGTGAAGGCAGCAGATAATTTCAGGAAACTACGGGCAATGGGAACAACTATAAGAAAAACGACAGATACATTTATTGCCACATTTTGTATTGCCGAAAACCTTCCTCTTCTCTACACCGATAAAGATTTTATTCCCTTCACTAAATATTTAAAATTACACTCTATTTTGCCGTCAATATCAGGCCTGCCACTAAATGGATTTCGTGTATAAGACTTTGGTTATGCTCATCTCTTCATTTTGCGTAAATTACGTTGCTTTTTAACCAATTCAGATGCGGCAAAATATGCCATGTCTAAATCCCCTGAACTCAAGTAGTCTTGAATAAGAGATATATCTATCGCCCGTTGTGGAAACTCGATTCGACCTAAGTTTACTTCTTCTAATGTCTTTTTGAGCTCCGGATATTCACTCAGTTCATATGAGTCATAATGTACATCGCCATCCCCACTATATATCGAAAGGTAATTCTCTGCGCTGATTGGTTTGGAAAAATTCCTATTTGAAGATTCTGGCGATTCATTCCTAGTCTCGCTAAATTCTTGATTAGTTACCATAGAATTTTTCGAGTGTGATTCCACATAAACCCAAGAAGCCAAACCGGTCGCTGCGAGAAGAACTGTTAACCATAAAATTTGCTGAATAACTCTATATGCCTGGGGATTAGTCAGGCTGGGGAAAATATTTTTGCGTATTACGTCTCTAAACACTAACGCCACCACGCCTAGCGAAACTCCTCCAACACCTGCTATTTTTCCAAGTGCTTCTAATATTGAGATTTCCATGGTGTACGATCCTTGAGCGCCTAACTGTAGTATACGAGGCATACGCGCTTCATTCTGGCGGTTTTCGCTTTAATATCCTGAAAATCATAGTAAATTATTCTAAGGCGCTTTTCATCTGAGACGAACATGAGCATGACTCATTTTTGCCCAATAGCAGAGAGGGGATGCGCGTAATTGGTCGTTTTATCGATGGTTTGGCGCGCAAATAATTATATTGGTTGTTTTGGTTTACTTAAGGGCTTTGCTAGATGCTTAGCGGAAGGGAACGCCATCTCGAGGGAGTATTCCTAGAGATGGCGTTTAGAAGGGCAGAGCTAATAAGTCTTTAAGGAATATTAAATCTCGACAATCACCTTGCCGAAATTGGCACCTTCGAGCAGTCCGATAAAGGCAGCTGGTGCGTTGACCAGACCGGTCACTTTATCTTCTCTAACGCTTAGCTTGCCGGCTTCAACCAGAGGAATACAGTCGTTGATAAATTCGTCGCGCCGGTGTTCAAAGTCAAACACGACCAAGCCGAAGACGGTTGCCCGTGAGCGGATAAACAACGCAACCGGTGGTCCGGCGGGGCGAGTGTCTTCAACGCGGTTGTAGTCTGCTGCCAAACCACACAGGATTACTCTTGCGCCTACGGCGAGGCGTTCGGTGGCGAGTTCCAGAATGTTGCCGCCGACCAAGTCAAAGTAGATGTCGATGCCGTTAGGGCAGAGTTCATCCAAGCGTGCGGCGACGTCTTCGCTGCGGCGATCAATGCAAGCATCGGCTCCTAAGGTTTTTTCGGCAAAGCGGCATTTTTCTGCGCCACCGGCTATACCGATAACACGGCAGCCACGTTGTTTGGCGAGCTGAACAATAACTGAGCCAACGGCGCCGGTTGCGGCAGCCACCAGCAGGGTGTCACCTTCTTTGGGTTCGGCTTTCCAGATCAGACCCGCGTAGGCGGTGAGCCCTGGCATACCCAATACAGATAGGGCGTAAGAGGGCGGCTGTAAGCGATCATCCAGTTTGGCCAGTGTGCTTGGGTCGGCTGCATAGTAGGTTTGCCAGCCGCCTTTGCCACGCACTTGATCGCCAACGGCGAAGTCGGCGGAATTGGACTCAATCACTTCACCGATGGTTTCCCCAATCATCAGGTCTCCTGGCTGTATGCTGCCAGAGATATGACGGCCAGCGATCTGGCTGCGCATATAGGGGTCGAGTGACAGGGTATGACTGCGAACCAGAACTTGGCCTTCGCCCAGTTCTGGCATGGGGCGTTCTACCACTTCAAAGTCGTCGACTTTTGGCAGTCCTACCGGGTTTTTTGCCAGCTGTACGGCGGTATTGCTTGTGCTCATGGATTTTCCTTATGAGTTATTCGAGTCTAGCCCCAGGCCGAGACTGCCGGGGTTTATGATGCTGTCTGGATCCAGGTGCTGCTTGATGGCAGTGACCAATTCCAGAGAGCGGGGTTTCAGGTGTTCGTAGTAGGCGTAGGATTTACCAATCTGCATATGTACCACGCCAAACTCGCTGAACAGGTTCAAGGCTTCTTTGCGCACTTGCATTAAGGCGGCTCTGGCTTCTGGGTTTTCAGGGAAGCCTTTGCCGAGTTTTTGCAGATGTTCGTCTTCGACAGCATGCTTGTGCAGTTCCTGCATGGCATCAGGCCAGAAGAAGACGGGTTCAATCACAGTGGCATTGGGGCCGATGGAGGCAAACAAATAGCCGGTGTTGATGCCGTGTTTGTCTAAGGTTTCCCGATGGGATTCATACAGAGAGGTCAGGGCATTAAACACAGTAGTGGCTTTGCTGTGGGGTACAACGCCGTGGATACACGCCCAGCGCTCGCCCTCGGGGCCAAGCATGGAGTTGACCGGGCCGAACGGTGTGCCGCGCATAATTTTGGGAATGCTGTTTTCAATTTCGCGCAGTCCGTGGTCGGCCGCCAGTTTGCGGATGTCCGCTTCTTTGGCGGTAGCGGTAGCGTCGTAGCGTTCTTCGATTAAAGTGTGGACGGAGAACTTCACGTCTTTCATATAGCCGCGACCGGCGAGGGCCACTTTGGCGCCTTCCTTCAAGGCTTTGCCGAATCCACCGGCAGATTTCATTACGCCGCCGAGGGCTTTGATGTCTTTGGCCAAGCTTTCACGTTTCAGCCTCTGGCTCTGCAGAAAGGGATCGAAACCGCAGACTTCAGAAGCTAACTGATGGCGAGACACATCGCCAACAAAATTCAGCAATGCTTCTGGCGTATCGGAGGCAAAGGATAAGCCGCGACGATAGGGTTGTGCCGGAATCAGTTTTAACGTGACGGTGGCTTTAAAGCCCATTGCGCCGGTATCACCGAGGAAAATACCGGTCAGGTCCGGGCCGTAGTGGCGATACCAGGGGGAGGCGTTTCGGTGTGCGGCACTGCCGGTGTCCAGCAGACTGCCGTCTGCCAGAACAACAGACAAGCTGACGATGGATTCTACCGCGCTGCCGTTCAGGCTGGATCCCCAGAAGATGCTGTTTTGTGAGGCGCCGCCGCCGACGGTGGCGTAGAGGCCCGACAAGGTTCCCCAAAAAGGTGTGCGCCAGCCGGTGCCATCCAAACGTTCGTACAGGGCTTTCCAGGTACAACCGGCTTCAACGGTGACGTACATATCGTCGGTGTTGACTTCCAGGATGCGGTCCATACGACCCATATCGACGATCAAGCTGCCTTGTTTTTTCGGAACATAGCCGGAGGTGTAAGACATGCCGCCGCCGCGAGGCACTGCGGGCACGCCATTGTCATGGGCGGCTTTGACACAGGCAGAGAGTTGTTCAACGGATGTCGGCCGCGCTACCGCGAGGGCGGGGTCGGCTTTGGTAAAAACATCCTGAGCATAAAGGGCACAGTTGTAGGGGTCGGTCAGAAGCCCCTCACTGTCTAGTATGCTGCTGAGTTGAGTGATCAGTTCAGACATGGAAGGTTTCCTATACAGATTTTTCGATGTGACCCATTTTTAGCAGGCTACGCCATGGTGGCCATACAGCCGCCGTCACATCACACGGCTAAAATACTAATGACCTAACAATAATACAAATAAAAAGGCGTGTCGACGGCCATTTTCTGTCTGCGGGGTAGCGACGCATTGCTCTCCCTCATGGGTCAACTTATACGCCGCTGTTGGCTGGCCTGCCGTGATTATTGTCAAAGATCCTCGGCGAGAATTGAGACCGGCATGGGGGAGGCGGTCTGGCAGAGCAATGCCTGACGGCGGAAATAGCGATTGATGGAGGAGCTGCCCATACGGGAAGGTCCGAGCCCCGATAAACCGAACGAGGTTTTTTCCCGATCCCATACCATGGTGGTAAGTCCGGCATCGTTGATGGAGATCGCACCACAGTTGAGGCGGGCGGCGACCTTTTCAGCGGCGGCAAAATCGCCGGCCATCACGCTGGCGGAAAGGCCAAACTGAGAGTCGTTGGCGAGGGCAACGGCGTCATCCACCGAATCGACGATGGTTACCGGCAGCACAGGCCCAAAGGTTTCATCGGTCATCAGGCGCATGGTGGGTGTGACGTTGGTAAGAACCGTGGGCGCCAGGTAGAGACCTCCGCCGAGGTTTTCAACGGTGCCGCCGCAGTGAATGATGGCACCCTGGGCGCGGGCATCGTCCAGCTGACCGGCAACGATGGCCGCTTGGCGCTGATCAATAAACGGCCCCAGTTCCCCTTGGTGAATATCGGGATAGTTAAACCGAATCTTTTGGGCTTTTTCGATCAGTGATTGCAAAAAGTCTTCTGCCAGTGGGCGTTCGACATAAATGCGTTCGATGGATTGGCAGGCTTGGCCATTATTGGCAATGGATGCCCGTAACAGGGTTTCTGCGGCGAGATCGGCATCGGCACTGGCGAGGACGATGGCCGGGTCTTTGCCACCCAATTCCAGGCTGGCGGGAATCATCGCCGCGGCAGTGGCCTGGGCGACTTTTTTGCCGGTCGCGACAGAGCCGGTAAAGGCCAGGTAATCAACCTGCTCAACAATGCTGGCGCCGGTTGCGCCATCGCCGCTCACCACGGCTAAAACGGAATTCAACGGTGAGAGTTGGCCGATGGTCTCGCTGAGTGGCTGGCTAAATCTCGGTGTGATTTCAGAGGGTTTTACGATAACGGCGCTGCCGGCGAGCAGTGCGGGGAAGGCATCCAACAGGGATAGAATTAACGGAAAATTCCACGGTGAAATCACACCCACCAGTGGGTAGGGAATCAGACGCCCCTTGCTGTGGATGCCGGGCACATTACTCGGGCGGGGCGGTTCCTGCAGCTGCTTAACCATGGCGGGGCCTTCTCGCGCCCAGCGCTGGGCGAGCCCAACCATGGCGTCGACTTCAAGCCCAGACAGTGCTGCTCGGCCGGTATCTTCTGTGAGGGCTGCCGCAATCGTGCGACGATTTTTTTGCAGTAAGTCAGCAAACTCACTCAGTATGTTGGCGCGTTCCCGGAACGACAGTGCCTGCCAAGCCTTCTGTGCGGTACGTAAACCCGCACAGGTGTTGGCAATTTCTGCGGGCGTCGGTGGCGTGATGCGATAGTCACAAAGGCCGGTACGGGGGTTTTGAACGTCGATCAAAGGATGCCCTCGCGATCCATGCGCTCCAGAACATCCGCCTGGATCTGAGTGAAATGCTCCCGCTCCGGTTGTTTGCCGAGCAGCGAGTTGGCCGGGTGAACGCTGGTTGCACTGTAGGCGGCGGCAAACAGCTCGGTGCGCTGACGCGACAGATAGTTGCACATACCGGGTTTGTGGCGGGCGCGTCGCAGACCTTCAATATTAATGTCGGCGGTTGCGGTAAAGGTTTCCCCGCTGCCGCTTTCTGAGAGTATCTGCCCCTGCCAGTCGACCACCATGCTGTTACCATCGGCGCAGGCTAAGGGCAGGGCGGTTCCGGCGATACCCGCAGTATTGGCTGAGACCACATAGGCTAAGTTTTCGATGGCGCGGCTGCGCTTGGCCAGGCTTTTGTGGGTGGGGGCAGGGCCGCCTTTTTCCGATGAGGAATGCACGAACACTTCGGCGCCGCGCAGGGCGTGGGCGCGGGCGATCTCCGGGTAAAGAATTTCTTCTGAAGCTATGGCGGCGAGGTTGCCGATTTCGGTACGCGCCACGGGAAAAACACCGTCGAGGCCATAGATGTCGAGGTAGGCCTTCCAAACATCGTGGGGTGTTGGTGCAAACATGGAATTCAGGCGTCGATAGCGCAGCACCAGATTGCCGGACGGGCCAAAGATGACACAGGTTTGAAAATAAAGTCCGGGAAAATGCGGGTCTCTCTCGTAGGCGTTGGCCGCTAAAAAGAGGCTGTGACGCTGGGCAAGTGCGGCAATGGCATCGTATTCTTTGCCTTCCATATCCCAGGCCACCTTGTCGGCAAAATCAGCGACAGAGATACGACCGGGAAAACTGGTAAACAGATATTCCGGTAAGACGATCAGACGTACGGGGCTGCCAGCAAACTGACGGGTAAAGGCGACGGCACCGGCGATTTTGGTGTCGATATCGGCCACCATGGCGAGTACTTGCTGCTGCACACTGTCGCGATCGGGACACTGTTCAACCGATTGTGCGGTGAGTTGTAGGGCCATGGCGGCGTAGGACATTGGCGATTTTCCTTGGAGCGGGGGCGAGTGTTCATCATCAAAGCTGGACGTCACTCTGTCAAATGATATTTAATTATACCAATAGGTCATAAGTGGCCGATTTCCCGTCAAAACAGACTATTGAGAGAGATAAAAGCCATGAAAGGAGGCTATGTTGAGCTGGCGAAAGGCCAGATTCACTATCGCACTATGGGCTCAGGCGCGCCGCTGATTCTGTGCCATCAGGCGCCTATGTCGTCGGAAGAATGGACAGAGATCGCACCGCGACTCGCCGGTCAATTTCAAGTGATTGCGCCGGATATGATTGGCCACGGTAATTCCTACGATCCCGAGGTTGAGCCGACGCTTGAGGATTACGCCGCTGCTACGCTCGATTTTATGGATGCATTGGGCATTGAAAAAGCCATGTTTGCCGGCAATCATTCCGGTGGTGCTCTGGCGACGTGTATGGCGGTGACTTATCCCGAGCGTGTCAGCCAGGTGGTTGTCTCCTGCGAAATGCTGTTGGATCTGGAAAAGATTGAGCAATTCTTAGAAACCCTGCGCAAAACGCCGCTGTCTCGCGATATGCCTTTGGATGCCGAGGGCAATTTTATGCAACAAGCTTGGGTGAAGTATCAGGCGTTGGCTCCGACTGCGTCTTTGCAAGCCCGGTTAAAGCCCTTCTTGATTGCACAGAACGCCCGTTTGCGTCCCTATGACGCCCATGTTCCCGTGTTGGAATGGATGGCAAAGGAGGAATGGTTGCAGAAAATTCGCTGCCCGACGTTGGTGTTTGGTGCCGAGAATGATCTTTTCTTTGATGCGGATTTGTTGGCCGCTGCAGAAACTCGGTATCCGCAATGTTCCACAAAGGTGTTGAAAGATGCGGGTGCCTTCAGCACCTTTGAACAGCCCGCTGCGTTTGCCGACATGTTGCTGTCGTTTTTTCATTGAGAAGTTTGATCCTCGCAGCGGTGCGAGTTTCTTCTAGCCTTTGGCTCAAAGGCTCGCCTGCAAGCAAGTTGCACAGGATACACGGTGTGATAAACACGCCCTAAATACTTCCTGGTAAGTTCGGTTGCTCATCCCTTATGCGTAATGTTTGACACACTGTGTATTCATTTTTTTCAACGGGCAGTACCTATAGCATAAAAAGCCGCGCTTTGTTTTCTCTGTTCATACGTTTTCAGCGTTCTATTTAAAGTTTAACGGCCATACGATTGGCGCCAAACACATCTTTAGGCTATAGCCAGCTCCTTCGAAAAAGCTAACCCATAACAAAATGTTATGGGAATTAGTTAGTTTACTTTAATGCAAATGGTTATCATCACTATTAAAGTGTGCTGCCTTATGGTTTAGGTATCATCTTGGTTTTGTCCTTTAGTTTTTAGAGCGTCGAGCCTGTTGATGAGATGGATATTGTTTTTCTGAGGGATAAGAAAATCTATGAATAAGATGTGTTTTGTTTTTATCGCATTAACGTCGTCCGGTTTGGTTCAAGCGGTTGAAACTTTGGATACGACAGTTATTGAATCTACGGAAGATGCGGAAAGTCGTGTTGAAGACCCCAGAGTGTCCGAAAGTGAGGGCGCTCAGATTACGACCGCTAGGGATATTGAGTCTCGTCAAGCGGCCACACTTTCTGAGGCGTTGAGCGAAAACACCAGTATTCAGGTCGATAACGTCAATGGCTCGCAGGGGAGCCAGATTACTATTCGCGGCATGACCGGCAGTTCTGTCAGTGTGAGAGTTGAGGGGGCGCCTAAGAATATGAGTCAGATCATGCATAAGAGTAGCAATGATCGGGATACAGTCTGGCTAAATATGGATATGTACGAAACAGTCACTGTTGTGCCGGGCGCTGCTTCTAATGTTTATGGCAACGGGTCATTGGGTGGTGTGGTTTTATTAGAAACCAAAGATCCAGAAAGTGTTATCTCGAATGGAAAAAACTGGGGTGCGAATTTACGCAGTACTATCGAAACAAACGGTGAATCCAGGCACCTCAGCGGAGATTTGGCCAGAAAGTTTAGTGATAAATTCTCAGCGAATGCGACCGTATCCTACAAAGATACTGACCCATATGAAGATGCGGATGGCAACAAATCATCCTATGGCGGGACTGGGTCTGAAGACGAGAGCTATTTAGTAAAAGGTGTTTACACTCCGACGGAATCTCAGCGTTTGGAGGTGAGCTATATGGCTAACACCCAGGACTACGTCAAGTACGACAGCGAGGCGATTGAAGATGAAACAAAGGTCACCGCTGATGATAACACCGCTTCACTGCAGTATACGTTTGCTCCTTTGGATAACGACTGGATTTCTACAAAATTGCGTTTGAGTCGGGAGGAGATTGAGCGGGAACAGCTCGCATACGGTGAAACCAGTTGGAATTATACCGGTGGTGTAACTACCGACTATGCGGAGCTTGAAAACGTCAGCCTGTTCCAGTTGGGGTTCACGCAAAATGTATTACGCGTTGGTGCTGATTACACCAAAGATAACATAGATATGTCTTATCAAATGGATGATGGCACACCGTTAAAGAGCTATCGTGAGCTTACTGGCATATTCGCCAGCGACACGATCCATTTTAGCGATCATTTGGAGGTGGGCGCCAGCATTCGTTACGATGAATACACCGCCGGTCGTTGGGATTCTGATTTTGAAGGCGAGTCTGCATTTAGTCAGAAACTTTCGGTATTGTGGCACCCATTTGAGAATACTATCGCCCATGGCTTGGGTATATCCGCGTTAGTGGGAAGTGGTTATCGTGCCCCTAGTATTTATGAAATTTACGGTAAGGGCGGCACAAATGGCGTCTTCACGGGTACCGATGAAGACGGTGATGGCATCTATGAAGCGACAAACACCAACGGGTGTATCGAAGGTCACGGTAGCATGTGTACTATTGCTAATGAAAAACTCAAAGGCGAAACATCCATCGATACAGAAATCGGCTTGGTCTATGCTCGAAGTGGCCTGTTTTCAGACACAGATACATTCTCTGGCAAAGCGACCTACATTCATAATGATATCGAAGATATGATTACTGCATTGACACTGGGTTCTTTGGATACCAGTGTAGGTTCATACGGCGGAGATGCATACGGAGTACAAACGTACACCAATGTAGATGATGCCTATGTGCAGGGCTGGGAATTCTCGCTCAATTATGAGAATGATCGTATGTTTGCGCGGGCGTCACTGCAAAAAATGAGTGGCTATTCGCTGGAAGACGATGGTGCCAAAATACAGCTCACAGACATTATTCCAAAAAGTATTAGTGCAAATACCGGTATGTATTTTCATGAGCATCAAGGCCGCATGGGCGTAGAAATGACCGCGCGTAGTGGACGTCGAGTCTTGGGCGGTAGGGATTATACAACCGCTTATGATTATCCAAGTTATGAGTTATTTAACCTCTATGCCTCATATCAATTCCATAGCGGTTTGGTCGTGCAGGCTCGGGTAGATAATGTGTCAGATAAACTTTATACAACCAGTTATTTCACCTACGATGAAGACTCCGGAGAAGATTTGACGTCATACTATGCTGGTAGAAATTATAAAGTAAGCCTGAGTTATCGGTTTTAGCGCTGCGGGCGTCGGGGAAATAGGTTTGTATTGACCTGTTTCCCCAAGAAAGGCCGCCAGTTACTATGTCACAATAAGATTTCGACAATCACAACATCCAGCCATTTGCCGTTGAGCTGGCCGTGGCGTTCGTACACACCAACTTCCCTAAAACCCAGAGTTTTGCAAAGCGCTAAGCTGGCTTGGTTGAAGGTGAATATGCGCGATAACACTTTGGTAAAACCTGTCTGCTTAGCCTCTGCCAATAACGCGCTCAACAACTGTTTGCCGATGCCTTTGCCTTTGGCGTCTTCCGCAAGATAAATCGAAAACTCTGCGATGTGTTTGTAGCATTCCCGTGGGCGGTATTCAGATAATTTTGCAAACCCAATCACGTCGTTATCGGCCTTGGCGACCAGCAGGGGATACGCGTTTGCGTGACTCACCCATTCTACAATGGCGTCGTCGGTTCGCAGTGAGGTTTCATAGGTTGCCAGACCCGACTGAATGCCTTCGTTGTAAATGGTGCAGATGCGAGGTGCGTCGTCGACGGTAGCGGGGCGAATAACAGGGTTCATACGGATGCGGCGTTAGTGTAATGCGTCAATGTCAGCGGGGTAGCAATAATACATATGAAATATCATATGTGAATGCGTGTGGCTGTCAATGGCTGAGTGGTGTTTCAGACGTTATGTCTGCCGCCGGTAGGATCTGAATCTGACGATGGCGTGAGCTGGATTGGCCCACGCCTCTTTTTTAACGGAGATCGACAGTTTAACGGAGATCGACAACGACTTTGCCCATGGATTGCCCGCTGATCAGTCGTTCAACTGCGTCGTAAACACCGTCCAATCCGTGAAACTGCGGTTGATCCATGGTGACTTTTAAATGCCCACGCTGGAAGCGGTCGAACAGCCAGTGCCGTGCTTCTGGCCAGTGGTCGGTCAAAAGTCCATTCATAAAGCCGCGTACTGAGGCGCTCTTGTAATAGAGCTTATTGGCGATGCGAGGGCGGGTTACCATTTCCGGCTCACCTTCCAAATCTTGAGCGGCGCCACCGACAATCAGACGGCCGTGGGGGGCTAGATTATCGAGAAAGGCATCGTGAATGGGACCGCTGACGGTATCGAAGGCGATGTCGAGGCGATCCCGATATTCCTCGTTCAGCACGTCCGTGACGGATTCTTTGCGGTAGTCGATAACCCGCTGGGCACCGAGTGAGGTGACAAAACGGGATTTGGCTTCGCCTCCGCAGATGGCAACCACGTGGCAGTCTTTCAGGAGTGCAATCTGTACCAGCAGATGGCCGAGTCCACCAGCCGCGGCGGAGATGGCAACGGTCTCACCGCGTTTCATTTCACCGATTGCGTGCAAGGCAACATACGCAGAGACACCGGTAGACGCCAACACCAACCATTCCGGACGGTCGTCGGCGACGCGAATAAAATCACTGGCTTTGGCGATATTCCAACGGCGATAGCCACAGGGGAAACGCGTGCTGACGACGGTATCGCCGGGTTTTAAATCCGTCACCTTATCGCCACAGGCTTCAACCACGCCGAGCGCTTCAACGCCGGTGAGGGTGGGCAGTTTGAGGGTGACATAGTCGACGGCATTGCGGGCGATTTGGGTATCAAAGATACCGTTAACACCGCAGTAGAGGTTGCGCACAGCGACTTCGTCGGGTGCTGGGTCGGTCAGGGGCAGTTCAACGATACGGGTGGCCTCACGAAACGATTGTGCAAACTGTTCCAGTCGAATGGCTTGGTAGTGTGAGGGCACCATAGTGTGAATCCTGTGCAGAGTGGCGATTTGGTAAGCGGTCGGGTGTCGGCAATGGGTTGTTACCCTTTACGACGAGTGACGGGCGCTTTCCATCTATATGACTTAAAGATATGCTAGCATAACATATAACTGTGATTGCACCAGAGCCAGCTGTGACTGGCGAATTCGCTTTTTAAGGGGGAATAGGTTTGGCAGCCGTCGACATTCAGAAGACACAATCAAAAATTTCTAAACGCTTTATCGAGGTAAACGGTCGACTCACGCACTACCGGGTGGCGGGGCGAGGTCCTGCGGTGGTGTTGCTGCACGATTCGCCGCGCTCTTCGCGTTTGCATTTGCAAACCCTGGCTGCATTAGCGGAAGAATTTACGGTTTTTGCGTTGGATACCCCAGGCTATGGGTTGTCTGAGCCTTTGTTAAAAGAATCCCTGACGATCGGGGATTTCGCCGAGGCGTTAGCTAGCTCTCTGTCGGCTTTGGGGTTAGAGCAGGCGCCCTTGTACGCGACCCACACCAGCGCAAAGATTGCTGTGGAGTACGCCCATCGTTACCCGCGCATGCCACTGCTGGTATTGGATGGCTTGTCGTTGCCTGAAACCCTCGCTCCTGAGGCGTTTATTGAACGCTATATGCGCCCGTTTGCAGCCGAGGCTTCGGGCGGTTTTCTGGCCAGTGAATGGTCGCGCACGCGGGATATGCTGCGGTGGTTCCCTTGGTTTGATACGCGTGCGGCAAACCGTTTTTCTCTGGAAGTCTCTGACCATTGGATTCACGACTATGCCATCGACCTTTTCGATGCGGGCAGTCACTATTCGGATGCCTATGCTGCTGCCATGCGCTATCTCGCTTTGCCGGTGTTAAGTGCGTTGCAAGTGCCAACCGTTGTCGCCGCCAAGGCCGACGATGTGTTGTTTGGGTTTCTCGATAAGGTTCCTGTTGCTGACAACCCCAATTTACAGGTGCAGCGTCTCGGCAAGGATCGAGACGAGTGGCTCACGTGGATGAGCAAAACCCTGGCTGCAGGGGTTACGCAAACAGAACCCGTGGTGACTAAGCTGGCTGCACCCATGAGTCAGCGCCGGTGTTATATCGACCTGGACGATGGCGGACAACTACTGGTTGACCGCATCTTTGGTGAAGGCGAGCGGCCACTGTTAATTTTGGGGGGCCCGACGCGGCTGCGAGCGGCGGCCTGGCGGGATCTGCTGTCCGGTAAGCGGCATCTGTTGCTGCCGCAGTTGCCCGGTTTTGGGGAATCCGATGCGTTAGTCGAGCCGTCGCTGGATCAATACCTCAACATGCTTGAAACCCTGTTGAATCGCTGTGAGTTGCGTCAAGTGGATATCTTGGCGACGGAGATGAGTTGTGGCCTGGCATTAGCCCTGGCGGCGCGGCTGCCAGACCGGATAGATCGCTTGGTCCTGGATGGCGTAGCGTCAGTGGATGCGCTTGACGGTATCGATCAACTGGCAGACCTAACACCAACCTTTACCTTTGATGGGGCCGGCGCGCACCTGCATCAAATTTGGCACATGCTGCGCGACAGCGAATGCCATTGGCCTTGGTTTGATCGCGGTGATCAGGCCATGAGAACCCACGAACCTCTGCTCGATGCCGAGCATCTGTTTGAAGCCCTGCGTGGCATTCACAAGCAACCTGCCAAGTACGGAGATATGGCAAAGGCTTCGGTTGCGGCATTCTCGGCAACAACGTTGGAGAACATTGTTCAAAAGGTATTGGTTCTGAATAACTCGCAGGATCCGCTCTACGCGGGCGCAGAAAAACTTGCAGAAGCCATAGTGGCTGGGGAGTTGGAAAAGCCTGTGCCGGATGTGGCAGCCAGAGTCGATGGGGTAATCGGTTTTTTGAGTAAGGCCGAGTGAGGCAGGAAAAAGTGGCGCGAGTACGGGTGTACTCGCGCCTAAAGCTTAACCTTGATTCTGTTGCTGTAACCAACTCTTGCGAATCTCGCCAGCAGATGCGTTCCAGATCTCCGCTTTTTGGGCTAGATGCTGGAGCACTTGTTCAAACGCAGCGATGCGGTGGGGTTGGCCTAACAGCCAGGGATGAACATTGAGCGCAAGCATGCGCCCACCCTGGTCAATGGATTCGGCGACGAGAAAGTCACTGGCATCGATGATTTGTTCTGCGTAGCTGTCTTCGCTGTGAAGGTTGTTGCACAGAATGAAAAAGTCATCCAATTCATTGGACAAGCTCATTGAGATGATGTTCCCGGCGCCAGTTGTAAAATTGTACGGCAGGTCATCGTTCACCCAGTCACACATATACTCGTAACCCTGGCGTACCAGTAATTCTGCGGTAGTTGCTGTTTGCAGACGGCCCGGACTCGACCAGCCGCGCATATCTTGACCAAAGGCGCTGGTGAGGGTATCGGTGGTGCGAGTGATCCATTCCGCTTCGGTTTCTGCATCCAGTTCACCCACGTGGAGGTGATCCATTTGCCAGCCGTGGGCAATGATGTCGTACTGGCGTTCTTTCAGAAAACCCACCAGATAGGGCGCCCGTTCTACCATGGCGCCGTTGACCGATATCGTTGGCGTAAAACCGGCTTTATCGAGCGCATTCAGCACGCGGAACAAACCCACACGATTGCCATAATCTCGCAGACTGAAGTGGCGTAAATCCGGATAGGGCATGGTCATGCCACCGGGAACTGCCACGGCGGATTTCATTTGATTCAGCGGGAAAAACTCGACGTTAACGTTGACCCAAAGGGCCAGGCTTTTGCCGTCTGGCCAGTGTACCGGTTTGCGTTCCGTCAGCAGTGACCAGTCGTACCAGTCGTGGTCCATACCGTATTGGCGACGGGGATACTCCAGATAGCTTTTGTCCAAACTCATGCTGTCGCTCCTCCGCTTTTAGCGGCGATGTCGGCTTTGACGGTGTCGTAATAGTGCTCCAGAAAATAGGATGCTATTTCGCGACCGGTGGTCACCCAGACATCGTCATGGCCAGTGATGTATTCCAAGGCTTCTTCGAAGGCTTTCATTCGATGGGGACAGCTGACCTGGTAGTTGTGGGTGGGGATGCACATGATGGTGCCGCTTTCTGCTCCTTCTTGATAAAGACGATCAAAGTTCGCCTTTAACATTTTGCCGTAGTGTCTTGGCTCAACTTTGTTGGTGACGTAAGCGATGGTGTCATTCATTTCCAGAGAGTAGGGAATGGAGACGAAGCGCTTGTCGGAACGCAGTTGGATCGGCGTGGGCTGATCGTCGTGAAACAGATCGCAGGTGTAAAAACCGGCGTCGTCACCAAACAGCTCGGTACCCACTTCCGCAAATAAGTCGAGGGTGTAATCGCTGTGGGAGAGCGCCGGCGCAAGATAACCGGCACAATGCTGACCGGTGTGACGATAGATGGTTTCCATCGAGTCGCGGATCATCTCGCGCTCTTGTTCTTCGCTCAGGCCATAGGTGTAGCGGGTGTTATAAATGCCGTGGCTGAAGAATTCCCAGTTGCGCTCTTTGCAGAGTTCGATGATTTCCGGGTGGTGTTCACACAGGGCCGTGGACAGGGAAATCGAACCGCGAATGCCGTATTTGTCCAGCAGCTGCATTTGACGCATATGCCCAACGCGGTTGCCGTAGTCACGAATACCGTAGCCCGCCAACGGGGGGAAAGGCTGAGGCCAGGGTTTGCGATGGGGATTGGCCGGAGGATCCAGCTCATAGAATTCAATATTGGGAGCGACCCAAAAGGCGATTTTCGCCCCGTTGGGCCATTCGATTTTGGGGCGCTGGTGGTAGGGCCAGTAGCCGTAATATTCGGGATCTGCTTTCATCGCTCGTTACCTATTGCCTAATTATTGGCCGCGTGTTGCCAGCCAGTCAGTTACCTCGGCAACAGACAGGACATCGGCGTATTTTAAGGACAAATCGGTGAGGTTGGCGAAATGGTAGCTCTCGTGTTTATCGGCAACACATTCTTCCGGCACGATGGTGCGATAGCCTCGGGACAAACTGTCAACCGCCGCCGCGCGAATACAACCAGACGTCGAGCCACCGGTTAGGATGACGGTATCCACCTGATGCCAAACGCAGAGGCTCTGTAACTGGGTTTCGAAAAACGGAGAGGGCATTTTTTTACAGTAGATGACGTCTTTTTTGCGATCGATGATCAAGCGATCGTCAAACTCAGACCGTTCGCTATCAAACTTGATGTTTTGCAAGCTGTCGGGGGTGTCTGTGCGTGTGCCCCAAACCCCGGCATCTTCGCCAGAGTCCATATAGGCGACGTGAGTCCAGACTACCGGCCAGTTGAGTTGGCGAAACGCGGTGGCGAGGTCGTTGACGTATTCCAGCTGACGTGGATCGGTTTCGTAGGCGGTTTTGAATAAGTCGGTGCGGGTGTAGGCTTTCTGCAAATCGATGTTGACGAGAATGGCCTTGTTGCCAAATCCAAAACGTTTGCGGGCGGGATTGGCTTTGACTTCTTCGTAAAGCTGGCGGGCGGTTTTGTCGGATAATTCCATAGCGACTCCGTGGTGCGGTGGCTGGACATTACCCCATACTATAATACTTTTATAATGGTATAAAGATATAACAAATAGGGAATTGCAAAGGGCGCTTACACACGCCGCTGAAAGGCGCGGAGATCAGAAAATTCTTGCTGGAAACCTTATCCGTATTGGGCTGCTTGCTCCGCTGTCGAGGTGATCGAACGATGATTGCAAGCAGGGATATTTGGATTTATTCGGTGGGCTTGCTGGCCTCATGTTGGACTTGCGGGGGCTGGGTGTAAAGCAAGTACCCAATGTAAATGGGCGGGAAAAACATCATAGAAATCAGCCAGCCAAATTTATAGATACCGCGGGATCGACGCGAGACAAGCACATGGCCGAACATAAAAAAGATTGGGGTCAGGATGGTTAGTTGAATATAGCTAATACCGCCGATTCCCATGGCTGGACTCCCTGTCGTGAAAAAACTGCATACAGGACAAAACTCTACAGGGAAATTGCCGCGAATTGAAGCCTGAGTTGGGATGGTCTTCAAGAGCGGGCTATCGTCGCTCTACAGAGTAGCCGTCGTCCGTTAAGGTCGATACCCGAGCCGTGTTTAAACAAGTTTTAGCTTTCGCGTCCTGTTTGACGTAGGTATCCAGAAATTGGCGAGCAACTGTCACGCTGGCTTTTAGTTTGGGCAATTGTGAGGCATCGATCTGGGAATCCGTTGTTGGTGGTTCCAAGCGGCAAATATGATAACCAAAGTAATGATCTACACCGTCGCCGATAAAAGCCCAGTTGTCGCCTGCCGGTGCGCTATACCAGGCATCCAGGTGCCGCTGCCAATTGTCGATAAACCCTGGCAGGACATCTTTGGAGCCGGTGATAACCAAGCTGGGGGTGTCCATGGTTTGCCAACTGTCTTTAGGAATCGTGGGTGACATAGCGCCAGGTGGCGACCAGGTGAGGACGGCTTTAATGCGCACATCGTCTGCCAGTTTATGGCTGAGCGCATCGGTGCGAGCGCCCGCAAAGACCTGCGCGACTATGCCACCATAGGAATGACCGGCAAGGGCAATCGCCTGTTCATCGATAAGAACGTCATCGGGCAGATTTTGTTGTAACAGATGATTCTTGTCTGACAGCAGTGCCTGTATATCTCTCAGGCGTAGCTCCCAGGTATCTGCGCGGCTCAAGGTGGGATTGTTGAGTAATTCTGAATCCTGGTGCAAGGGGGCGGCGACGATATAGCCGGCGGCGACCAGTGGTTGCAGTATTGCCAGATAACGCTCCGGTGCGGAAAACGCACCGTGTGAAAAAAGAATCAACGGGTAGTGACCTGGTGTTTGAGGCCAGCCCAGCCAAACGCGAGTTTGTTTTTTGTTCTCGTGGGGAAAAATCACCTCAGTGTGAGCACTCGGCAGTGCATCTGACGTGCAGGTGACCTGCGCGTCTGCCAACGCTAGGCGCGAGGCGCTTAGGAGGCAGATGTTCAGGGCACACAAGAGGGCGATGATGCCGTGGTTGTGGACTCTCATGGTGTTGTTGACTGTACCTGAGTGGCGGCAGTGCGCCCGGCCAGCTTGCCGAGACTGGTTGCAGTCAGTAGGCCATTGCCGGCGATATAGCCACTGGCGCCGGAACCTGAAACGCCTCGTGCGGCGCCGCCACCTGCGAACAGATTGGGAAAGGGAGTGCCGTCGTTGCGCAGTACACGCGCTTCACCGTCGACCTCGAGACCGCCCTGGGTATGGAATAGGGCTCCGGTGACCCGTGCAGCGTAAAATGGCCCTTGCATTTGATGTGCGGGCAAAAACCGACGCTGAAATTGATCCGGAGTACCGGTCTGTGCCGCCTCACTGACATCTGCCAGTGTACTGGCAAGACTCGCCGATGGTATTTTCATGCGCTCGGCAAGGGCATCAACGTCGAGAGGGCCAATCACCGCGCCTGCAGAGACCGCTTCCTGAAAGTCATCAAAGCCCATCATCAAATCATAGAGACGCTGATCGAACACGCTCCAGGCGCAGGCATCCGATTGTTGCAAAATATTGCGCGCCTGTTCGGAATAGCCCTGGCTTTCATCGGAAAAGCGTTCGCCCAATTTATTGACCTGAATACCACCTTCCATAATGAGGGGCCAAAGAATTGGAATGCCGTGGCCATAGGCGAGGCCGCCGTGGCCTTGGTAGCCGCTCATATCGCCCAGGGCTGCGCCGAGCAATTCCCCCCAGTGCACCGCATGGCCCTTATTGCCGGGATGACCGTGAAAGGTGGCGTCGGTCATTTCGGGAATATACTGTTTCACCATCTCCGCGTTGCCCGCAAAACCACAGCAGGCAAGAATCAGACTTTCACAACCAACTTCTTCCATGGTGCCATCGGGGCGTTGCAAACGAATACCGACGATTTTGTCATTGGCATCGACCAGCAGGTCTTCGACCTTGGCTTCTGTTAGCAGATCAACCTGGCTGTTTTCGATGGCCTGACAGAGTGCTGCCATCAGTTCACTGCCACTGCGATTGGGACTGCCATACATGCGGCGGACACTGTGACCGGGATAGGTAAAGCCGTCTACTAACGACAGGGGAATTTGATGCTTGTTGCGCAGCCAGTCAATGGTATCTGCGGAGGTCTCCGCGAGAGCCTGAACCACTGCGGCATTGGGTTCCTGCTTCGCCTTTTTCATGATGTCTGAAGCAAACAGCATTGCTGAGTCTTCAATGCCCTCAGCCCGCTGCTCTGGCGTTGCGGCGGCGGGAATCAGGCCGGTTGACATGGCCGTAGTGCCCAGTGGCGTTTTATCCTGTTCGAGCAGTAAAACGTCCAGACCGGCATCGCTGGCCGCGAGAGCAGCACACAGACCACAGGCGCCAGCGCCGACCACAACGACAGGATAGGTATAGTCGAAGCTTGGCGGGGTGAAAAAGGTTTCAAGATTCATAGTCTGTCGTCTCTTATCGTGCTTTTTTTGGTCCGGAGTTAAAGTTGCTGTCGGTCGTTTTGGTGAATTACTGGAGGTTGAGTTCATCGACGACACTATTTGGCAGGGCGCTGTCGTCCCAATCGAAACGGGCATCTCCCAGTCGTACTATCACCAGGTCCATTGATGGGCTGATATAGACGCGCTGCCCTCCAAAGCCATCGAAGTACACCATATCCTCTGCTGGAAACGGTGCTTTGGCAGTAAAGGAAGGACCGACTTTGTGATAGTTGTAGAAACGTTCTGGCTCATGGGGAGAAGCTCGCCAGATTTGCCAGCCGTAGTTGGGGTTGGCCGCTGATGGCGCCAGCATTTTGGCGATGGTTTCGGGGTGGATCAACGACTGTCCATTCCAGCTTCCCTGTTGTTTGATCAGCAGGCCCACTCGGAGCCAGTCTCTGGCTCTAGCAAGAAATGCGGTGTAGGTTCTTGGTAGGCCCTCAGGTTCGTTGAGCCAGACGTAGGCATCGTCTGCACCCAGAGGCTGCCAGAGTCGCGTTGACAGATAAGACGAATAATCTTTGCCCGTAGCCGAAACCAACACTCGTCCCAACAGTTGACTGTTGGTGTTGGCGTAGACAAATTTATGACCATCGTTGGCGGACAAATGCATGTCCAGCAAGAGTTCTTTGGCCTCTGGGCCTCCGAGGTAAAAGCGGCGGCTGGGTGACTTGTCTCCACCTGCAAAGCTCAACGGCTCCAATCCACTGGTCATGGTTAACAACTGCCGCAAGGTAATTTGTCCTTCCGGGCGGTCTTTCCACTCCGGGAGATATTTGCTGACGGGGTCGTCAACACTGTCGATAAAACCATCGTCTAGAGCCGCGGCAAAGGCCAGGGCCATTACCGATTTGTGCATTGACGCGGATTCCGATCGAAGACTGGCATCATAGGGCGGAAAGTAATGTTCCAGTTGGATTTTTCCGCCCTGCCACACGAGCAGCGAATAGCTGCCTTTGGATTTCGCGAGGGCGATGCTCTGGGAAAAATCTTTTTGATCGGCGGGCGCAACACTGGGTAAAGGATTTTCGAGTTGGCCTGCTATCGTCGCGAGCGGAGTTAATCGCTGTTGTGCTGTGGCGAAGCTGTCGTCTTGCGATACTGTGACGGCGGAAAAACTGAGAAGACTCGACAGCAAAAAGCTGCGGCAAAGTTTGGCTGTGATGGTACGGTACAATGATTGTCTGGGGGTAACGCGAGTGTGACCTGTCATGGGCGATTCGACTTCTTGAGAAAAACTGCCGCACATTAGCGGCGTTGGAGTGATTCTGCGATGGCTTCGAGCAGCCGCGTCGCCTCTGCGTCGAGTTTTTTCTGCAATTCTGGTGACGGTTGGTAGCGGTCCACCAGACCGGAAACATCGATGCCTTTTTCATCGAGAACGGTTTCCAGAATTTGCAGGCGATCTTTGACAACCCACAGTTCTTTGGTCAACGTCATTAAGGTTAACGCCAGCGTATCGACTTCCGGGTTGCTGAAAATCGGTCGCTGGGGGTTGTTGTAGCTGGAGGGGGCATCACTCATTGGGTTTGGTTCCTCGAATCACATAGGGGTAGCCAGCGTCGACATTCACGTTGATAAAGCCAATGTCTTCTGCCGCTTGCGCAACGTTTAACAGGGCGGATGAACGCCAGTGAGGTTCGCCACCAACCCGAGCGTTGCGATCGGCCTGCCATTCTTGCAGTGGCTCCATATCGTAAAAACGCGGCACATCACTGAACACAAAATCGGCTCCGGGCGTCATAACACGCCAGGCTTCCTGAAAGACCTGCACAATGATGTCTGCAGGAATTTCGTGGAGCAAAATGTAGGAGGCGACCAGATCAAAACTGCCCGCTGGCAGTTGCGTGTCTTCTGCTTTGCGGCGCAGAAGCTGCCAGCTCCAGCCGTTGGCATTGGCGACACGTCGGGCCTGTTGTAAGGCGCGCAGTGAAATATCAACGCCGGTAATCTGGGCGTCTGGATAGGTCTCTGCCAGCGCTTCGGTGAAGTGACCGGTGGAGCAGCCCATATCCAAAATCTGGCGGTAGTGTTCTTTGGTGGCAGAGGCTGCGACCTTGCGTCTTTGTACGAAAATGCCGCCGGGGTAGATGGCTTCGACGATACGCCGGTGTACGATTTCGCCGTGAACGCAGCCCTGATAGGGGTGACCATCCCAGCCGCCAGCGGTGCGGTGAAATTCCACGTCCTGCCAGTATGCAGGGATAACCAGGTCTGGATTTTCATCCAGCGACGCAGGCCCTTCATCATAGCTGTCCAGTTCGTCGGTCAGTGCGCTGCCGATTTCATCAAAGGCGTTCATGGCTGCCACGCCGTGGTATCGGGAATGCCACTCGGTGAACACTTCAGTGGCTTTAAACGCTTTGGCATCGCTCAGCAGGCTATCCATCAATTCGCCACGTTCGTCGAGATCTTCCGGCAGGGAGCGATCGGCAACCCGTTCGTTAATCTCTGCGGCTGCAGCGGCTTTAACCGATTTGGATCCACGGGCCAGACCGATAATAAAATCCACTTCGGCTCGGCCCCGTTGGCGCAATTGCAAATGCTTGAGTTGCATAGGTCTTCTCCTGGAAAACGTTTAGGCTTTTTCGCCGAGGGGTGATTGGTCGTCAGCCAGTTGTGTTTCGTTCAAGGTTTTTTCGTCCAACCGATAGCCCGAGAGGATGAGTACGGCTGCGATCCCCATCAGTGCGGGTAAATAGGAGACACCTAACAGCAGAGCATCTTGTACGGCTGGGGTCTGCATCTGTTCTGGTGGCAAAGTGCGGTCAAAGCCTGCCATGGACATGGCAATACCAATCACCAGCGGACCGAAGGCGAAGGTTGTTTTTTCCGTCAGGCTGTAGATGGCGGTATACACGCCCGCGCGTTTAACGCCGGTGCGTCGTGCGTCGTATTCAATGGTGTCGGTCAGCATTGACATGGCCAGAAGAATATTGCCGGTCATGGAAATGCCCAAAGCGACCGCTCTTAGTAGCATCAGCAGTAAGCTTTCGTTCGGTTGTGCCAGAGTCCAGCTGAGGGCATAGAGTATGTAACAGACGCCGATAACAATGTAGGTGGTCCGTTTGCCAATGACTTTCGACAAACGCACGATCAGCGGTGCGGCCACCAGGGAAACCAGAGTGACCACCATATAAAATTTAGAGAGATCTTTGAGGTTCAGCTGCAGGCTGTTGACGATAAAAAACATCATCGCGGCGCTGGAGGCCGCGACGCCCAACAGCTGACAGGCTTTAACCATAGCGAGTCGAACGAAGAATTTATTTTTTAAAATGGCTTTCACGTCAGCCCGCAGATCTGGAATGGCGGCGCCGGATTTTTGATGACGGGCGCTGGCAGTTCCAAAGAAGGTCAACATCATGGTTACGAATACAATAATGCCACCAGCGATGCCGATAACGACGTAAGAACTCCACTCGGATTTACCCAGTGATTCCAACACCCAAGGCGCTACGGCACTGGCGAGAAATGACCCCATGGTGACAAACACCACTCGAAAAGCATGGATGGATGAGCGCTCGTGGTAGCTGTCGGTCATCTCCGCTGGCATCGCCATATAGGGTACATTAAACAAGGTGTAACCAATGGTGTAGAACAGCAGCGCGGTAAAAATATACGCGGCGATGACTACCTGACTGGAGAATTGAGGCGTGGTGAAGATGATGATTAACGCCAGTGATGACACCACTGCACCTGGAATTAAAAACGGGCGCCGTCGGCCAATACGGGTATTGATACGATCACTCCATACGCCCACCACGGGATCACTGACGACGTCGAGTATCTTTGTGGCAAACATCAGTGTTCCGGCGAGTGCCGGTTCGATATGCAGCACCCCGACCATATAAAACATGATCAGAAAGGATACGGAGTTCATCAGCACGCTGACGCCCAGAGCGCCGACGCCCCAGGAAAGTTTAAGCGTTTTAGGCACTTCAGTGATGTAGTTAAAGCTGTCTTTCATGGGCGCGATTTCATCATTATTGGGTGATCCATTGCTGCCGTCTCTATGCAACCGGCAGCAATGATTTTTTTAGAAGTTGTAGGTTGCTGTCAAGCCAAAACTTGCCGTGTTGGCAGGAAACGCCGTGCTGTAGGTGGAGGAGGTGGCTGTGGTGCCCGTTGCAACGAAACCACCGAATGTTGGTTCGTTAACGGTCGAGCGAATGTATTCTTCATCGAGTAAATTCTTGCCCCAGAAGGCGACTTCGAGATGATCCCGCGACCAGCCAGCGCGCATATTTAACAGGGTGTATTCGCCGTAGGTTTGTACGTTGAGAGGGCGTGCATATTTCTCGGATTCATAGGAGAGATCTGCGCGCAGATAGAATTCTTCGTCGAGAATGTTGAAGAACCAAGTGGCACCAGTGCTGATCTGCATTTCAGACATACGCGGTACCAGATTGCCGCTAATGTCGGTACTACAGCCTGTTACGGACAGTGTTGAATCCGGGCAGTTACGGGCACTTCCGTAATCCGTGGTATCGTCGACGAACTCTGGCTGGGTATAAGAAATACCGAAGCGGTATTGCAGGTTATCGGTGGCAAAGCCGCTCAGTTCTATCTCTGCCCCATAGCCTTCTGCTTCACCAATATTCTGCGTGGTGTTGGTGGTACCGTCGGGGTTGTTGGTGGGGGCGGTAAACTGAATGTCGTCCCAGTTAAACATGTAAACGGCTGCATTCAAAGACATTTGACCATCGAACAGCTCACCTTTATAGCCCAGTTCGTACATGTCCATGGTTTCTTCGTCATAGCTCATTTCCGGCGCGTAGGTGGTGGCATTAAAGCCTCCGGATTTCACGCCTTTGGCATAGCTGACATAGAGGTTGGCGGTATCGGAAAAATCCCACGTCAGGCTAAATCTTGGCGTGACGAAGTAGTAGTTGTTGGAGCTGCTGGTCTCTGCGAGATAGTTGTGCTGTGTTTTATCTTCTTCCGTGTATCTGAGTTCGAGAGACGCAGACCAGGCATCGTTGAAACGGTAGTCGAGTGAGCCAAAGAGGGCTTGCACATCGCTGATGTCTTCTTGATTGCGCAGCGGGCTGCCCACTCCTTCGGAGAGTGGAAAGGTGGAGAGATAGCTCTCGGCAACTTGAGAGAATTCCCCGTGAAAACTGTAGATACCCGCCAGCCATTGCAGAGGATCATCGGTGGTCGATTGCAGTCGCAGTTCGAAACTTTGATCCGAAGCCGGGCCAGTAAACGGCTGAGAAAAGGTACGGGTGACATTGCTGTCTTCACTGTCATCCAGTTGCGAATCTGACAGGGCGTCAAAGGAATAATCCCCGAACGACGTCATAAATGTCAGCGACATAGTGTCGAAATCGTAGCTGGCTTCCAATGTGGTTTTTTCGGTGCGATAGAAGCTGTTTTGTGCATAGTGAGAGACATAGTAATCGTCTCGAAAATCAACATCCCCACAGTAGTAGGTACCGCCATCACCACCGGGTCTGGGGAAGGACGTTTGCACACTGCCACCACAGTTATTATCCAAAATATAGCCGGCCGTGGTATCGAGTGAGGATTCGCCGTAATAGTAGAAGAGGTAAGTGCTAAAACGGTCGGTTGGAGTAAAGTACAAGCTGCCAGCGGACGCCTGCTTGCGATCCCAGCCGCCGAGTTTTTCTCCGCCGAAACCATTGTCGAGGGTGCCGTCAAAATGGCTGTTGCTGAGTGAGAGGCTGCCGGCGAGCACGCCTTCAATCAACGGGCCGCTGATCGAGGCTTTCATTTCCTGAAGGTCATCGGAACCCAAGGTGCCGGTCACTTTCCCCTCAAATTCGTCACCGGGTTTTTTCAACACATAATTGATGGCGCCAGCAAACGAGTTGCGACCAAACATCGCACTCTGTGGGCCTTTGACCACTTCGACCCGCTCGATATCGAGTAGGGCAATATCGATGTTACTTTTGCCATTGATAAACGCGCCATCCAGAAAGACACCCACGTTGTTATCGGAGCTGGCGATATCTGTCTGTGCCAGGCCGCGGATCACAGGAGAGCTTAAGCCGCCGCCTTTGAAAGACTGGAAGGTTAAGCCCACGGTATTGGCGGCGATATCTTCCATTCCGGTGATATTGGCTTTTTCGATAAAGTCACTGCTGAGCGCACTAATGGCTAAGGGAACATCCTGAATGCTCTCGCTGCGTTTGCGAGCGGTAACAACCATTTCCTCCATAACAGCATTGTGATTTCCTGTTTGTCCGTAGGCTGTGGGGATGGCGGTCATCACCGCGCCGGCCATGAGTCCATATGAAAAAACCTGGTTGCGAGTTGTTGCCATCTGTCCTTGCCTCTTTAAGCGGGTCAATCTGAATGCCTGCGAATGGTGCGAATTATCGATGTTCATCTTTGATATGTATCAATGGCATATCAATAGGATTATGTATACCAGCAAGATTGATTGTCCTGCAAGGCTTAACCACTGAAAAAAATTGAATAAATTGTTATTCAATAGAATTATTTAAAGGCCGCTTCAAAGTAGGGCTATTTTGACGGAGCGAGGACAATTTGAGCGCACGGTGTGTGGGGTTTTTCGAAAAAATACTGGGTGTTTGGAGGGCGCACACCAGTATGCTTGCGCTAAAAAGATGCAGTGATTTTGCCACTTATGGCGTGTTTATCCTCATACTTTGGAAGGTTATAAAGTCTTGGCGACGTAAAAGATGGAGCGCTCCCAATGTCAAAAACAGGCAATGCTGTTGCGATTGCGAGAGGGAGGCGGGCGTCAAAAATTGACGAATAGCCCTGAATCGGTCAAAAAAACCTGAAATTATTCGAATTTTTAAGGGGTTAGGGCAGAACTTAATAGATGGCGATAAGAGTATAATATATTATTAATAGGTCATTAGATCCTAGCTGAGAAGAGGTTATTTCAAAGTTCGGAATTGAAAAAACGGAATCCCTACATGGCAAAATCTTCAGTTATTTCATTGCTCAAGAAACACAGTAAGCAGTCGGGTATTATTTCCGATGCGCCAACACCGCTTTATTACCAGCTCTATTCTTTGCTAAAAGACCAAATCGTTGATGGAACGATCAGCTACGGTTCACAGCTTCCGACAGAGCAAGAGTTGGGTGAAGCCTTTGGGTTGTCGAGGATCACCGTTAAGCGAGCTATGGATGAGCTTGCGGCGGAAAATCTGGTTGAACGTCGGCGCGGACGCGGCACCAGCGTCACGTATAAATATCAGCCGAAGCCGGTTAAGGCGCCCCTGGTCGGTATGCTTGAAAGTATTGAGTCCATGGGGCGGCATACGCAAATCAAAACACTGGACAATACCTTTTTGGTGCCGCCAGCAGAGATTCGTGAAGAGTTAGGCTTAAAAGAAGACGAGGGCGCACTGAGATTGCTGCGGGTTCGTTATACCGAAGATGAAAAAGTGCCTTTTGCCTATTACATCAGCTGGACGCTCGCGCCGAAGGGATGCTTTACCAATGCGGCGTTGAAAAAACAGACACGTGTCGAATTGTTGCGCAAAGCGGGAATTCACTTGTCCCGCATCGATCAGCTGTTGAGTGCCGATGCGGCCAAGCCGGAAGTCGCCAGCGAGCTGGAGTTAAAAGAGGGTGCGCCGCTGCTTATTCTGACGCGCAAATCTTACGATACTGATGGTAAGCTGGTTGATATTCTCTTGGGCAGTTATAACCCCGCCATATTCCAATATCAGATGAGTATGTCGTTGACTGAGCCAGGAGCGTCTTGACGTCGCTATCAGCGCTTCGAAATCATCAAAAAATCGATAAAAAAATGGGGCCAGCCGGCCCCACGAAAAGCTCATCCATGGATGGCTAAGAGGAATCGTTAACGACTGGTATTGATGACCTTGTCTGCCAGCAGTTGTTCAATGTCTGTTTCAGAAAACCCCGCGTCTTTCAAAATACTTACACTGTCTTCACCCGGTTGCGGCATATCGTGGTAAAGGTTTGCCCGTTGACCATCAATTTCTACCGGTAGGGTGGGCAATAAGGTTTTCCCTTCGCCGGCGGTTACTTCCAGTAGGCCATTGGATGCCAGCAAATGAGGATCGTCGAATAGATCAGCAGGTTTATTAATTGGAGCAAAAGGAATACCGGCTTTTTCCAGCCTCGCCATCAGCTCGTTTTTTTCTATGTCGGCGAAGGCATCGCTGACGGTTCCGATAATTCGATCCCGTTGCAGCAGTCGGTCGTTGTTTTTTCTAAGGTCTAAATCGCTGCCCAGTTCATCGAAACCAAATTCTTCACAAAAACGCAGCCACAGGCCGTCACTGACAACACCGATAAACACACGCTCGTCATCGCGGCATTTAAAAATATCGTACACGGACCAAGCGCTGCGGCGAATCGACATTGGCGGTGGTTCCTGCCCGGATACCGCCTGTTGTGCCATGTGCTGGCCAACCATAAACGCCGTTGTTTCAAACAGTGAGCTGGTTACCTGACGTCCGCGTCCGGTTTGATTGCGTTCATGCAGGGCGGAAAGAATGCCGATGACACCGAACATGGCGCCAGTGATATCGATGACCGAGGAGCCTGCACGCATTGGGCGATCGGGCAGGCCGGTCATATAGGCGAGGCCACCCATCATTTGAGCAACTTCATCAAGTGCAGTGCGATTTTCGTAGGGACCTTTTAGAAAGCCTTTGAGTGAGCAGTAAATTAACCCCGGATTGATTTTCCGCATTTCCGCCTCACCGAAACCGAGCTTTTCCATAGCACCGGAGCGAAAGTTTTCAATCAGAACGTCAGCGTCTTTGATGAGCGCCAGAGCAACTTTTTTTCCCGCTTCGGACTTTAAGTCGAGGCACAGGCTTTTTTTGTTGCGGTTATACATGGGAAAATAGCCGGCGCCAGAACCTTTCAGGTTACGGGTTTTGTCGCCATCGATCGGCTCAATTTTAACGACATCCGCGCCCAGGTCGGCGAGAATGACCCCAGTGGCAGGACCCATGACCATGTGAGTGAATTCAACAACCTTAATATCTTTTAATGAGCTTAGATTTTTGGGGGTCATAGAGCCGTGGTTCCCTGCCTGACTGTCTTCATGAGCTGCTTTGATGTGCATCATAATACAGTTAAAAAGACATAACAATATAACAATATATTTATAGGTTATTCGGGTGGGTGCACTGGCGACTATTTTTGATGGAGTCAGCCTCTGAGACACGCGTCGCTGAATGAAACTCAGTTGGGTGTATTCGTAACTTCTTGTTCCCATGTGTAACGCTCGGACGGTCATTCGGCGGCTCGCCAAGATATAGCGCCGAGACGAGTCTAATAATTGGCCGATTTAGCGCCTTTAGTCCTAAAGCTATAGTAATAGGACATATCGCATCAACTCCGGTGCATTTTTAACCGGTTTCATTGCTGGCTTGCACGATAATGGTGCAAGTATGGCGCTTGTGATTTCCTTATTGGTAGAGAAATCGCGACCTCAGCGAGTTGGTTTAATTATTGCTGCGTTTATTTTGCCTGCTTCGGAGACGGTGCCCTAAAACGGCGCTCTCAGCTTGCCCCTCAAGTATTACGCTGCCGAGATTTAACGCTATGAATATGATCGTCCCTACACCTCAGACCGGTCGTTACCATTCGCGCCTGGGTTTTGATGATTGCGCTCTGTTTAAAGCAATGAGTGAAGTCGAATACAGGCAGACGATTACCAACTCCCGGCAGATTCGCGTTGAAAGTGGCAGTTATCTGTTTCATCAGAACGCCGAAGCTACCAAGGTATACAACGTTATCAGCGGAGTGGTTTCTGTTGAACGCTTTTTGTCCAATGGACGCCGTCAAATCGTCGCTTTGTTATTCCCTGGAGATTTCCTGGGGCTGACCAACAGTGATCACTATGATCTGGCTGCTCGCTGCCTTACCGATGCCAGCTTTTATGAGTTTAAGCGTAAGCGGCTCTATGATTTGGCGGAGCAAATGCCGAGCCTCAAAACGAACATTAAAGACATTAACGTTCGCGTGCTGAATCGCATTCTGGATCAGGTGTATATTCTCGGTCAGAAAAAAGCCCATGAACGCCTGTGTTTTCTGTTTCAACAACTGTTGGAGCGTCAGCCTGGTGCTCGGGCTGATCGCACTGAGTTGCATCTTACCCGGCAGGACATGGCTGATTATCTGGGGCTTACCATTGAAACGGTCAGTCGCTCTTTGGCAAAGCTTAAATCCGATGGTGTTATCCGCTTTCCGTCATTAACGGTTCTTGAAGTGATCGATATGGATCAAATGATCGAACTCGCTGATACTTGATCGTCACCGTTAATCGTCTTCTGAAATGCCAGTCCTGAAAAGGGCTGGCATTTTTATTTGTCCGCAATACGCCATTCTGCGATGCCGCGATTTTGATATTTATCATACACAAGCGCAAAGTGCCTCTCTAAAGTCTGGCAATGTCAGTTCGTCATATTCATTATTATCCTGATTCATAATTGTTGAGGCCTCCATGCTGCAAAAACCCATTGCCCGTCGGGCATTTCTTCGTTCATCTGTGGGAGTTGCCGCCAGTTTGGGGTTGCCGCCGGTGGCGTGGAGCCAAGAAAAGACTGACGTCATCGTGATTGGTGCCGGCTTAGCGGGTCTATACGCGGCCACTTTGATGGAAGATGCTGGTTTATCCGTGCGGGTCTTGGAGGCGACACCTCGAATTGGTGGGAGACTCTTCACTCTGACCGACGTACCGGGAAGTCCGGAAGCCGGTGGGCAGACCATTGGTCCTACTTACGGTCGAACCCTGTTTTTGGCCATGAAATACGGCGTTGAGCTGGGCACTTTTGACTTCACCATGGGCTCGGAGCCGGAGCGCCAGGTTTTACAGGTTCAAGAGCAGCGGATTTTGCCCTCGAATTGGGCATCTTCTCCGTTAAATCCATTCCCTAAGGATGCCAAGGCGGCCATGCCGGATATGTTACTGAGTCGGGCTATGGGGCCTGCACCTTTTAGTGACATCAGCGATTGGTTGGATCCCGCCTATGCAAAGTACGATATTCCGGCTGCGGATTATCTTAAGCAGCAAGGTTACGACGACGCGGCTATTCATATGATGGGGGTCAGCAACAATTATGGCCCAACGCTGGATAAGTCGTCGCTGCTGTTTTTGCATCGAAACAATTATCTGGTGGGGCAATCCATGACCACGCCAGGCGGTGTACGAACGGTTAAGGGGGGTAACCAAAAGCTGCCGCAAGCCATGGCGGCAGGGTTAAAAGGGCAGGTGCATACGGATAAGCCGGTGGCACGTATTCGTCAAACCGATTCCGGGGTACAAGTTAGCTGCGCGGATGGCGAAACCTTTACTGCGAGTTATGTCGTTTCTGCGGTGCCATTTACCGCGCTACGTGATGTGGTGGTCGAGCCAGGTTTGCCCGCGATTCAAGCGGAAGCTGTTGCTGAGTTGGCGTACGGTAAGGTGTTTCAGGCACATTTCTCTGTTGAGTCGCCATTTTGGGAGGGTAAGGGGTTTCTACCAAACGTTTGGTCAGACTCCATCATCGAACGGGTCTTTGCGAGTGACCCCAGCTATACCGGTAATTTCACCAACCTAACTCTCTGGGTCAATGGTGATCCTGTTGATACGCTAGAGGCCATGTCTAACGCTGATGCGGCCGCGCTTTTGCAAAAGGAGTTCTACAAGGCTCTGCCTGAAGCCAAGGGCGCGGTGAAATTTATTAAGCTGCATTCCTGGCAGCAGCAACCCTATGCGAAAGGTTCTTTTGCGGTGTGGCGTCCCGGCCAGATAGCGCGCTACGGGCAAGAGATTGCCAAGCCTTCCGGGCGTCTGCATTTCGCTGGTGAGCACACGGCAAGATGGAGTTCGGGGATGGAGGGCAGTCTGGAATCCGGGGAGAGAGTTGCTCAGGAAGTGATCGCTCGCGTCACTGTCTGATATTCATTTGTTGTTCAGTGTTCATCATAAAAACTATCTGTAAACCGTGTTCAGAGAGATGTCTGTTATGGCTAAATTGCGTTCTAAAATCCTGGGGGCTGTATTTGGGCGCCTGAAATCTTTTGCTGTGGGTACGGCAGTGCCGGTATTCGCTTTAAACCTACTGGCGGCTGGTAATGTCACGGCGGCAGGCGATGTCGAGGCGGGTAAAACCCGCTCCGTGCTCTGTGCCAGCTGTCATGGTGCGGCGGGTATCAGCAACGGTCCCATGTGGCCGAATCTAGCGGGGCAAAAGTCCGATTACCTGGTGAAACAGTTGAAAGCCTTTCGCTCTGGTGAGCGCAAAGATCCGATGATGGAGCCGATGGCAAAGCCGCTGTCCGATGATGATATTGCAAATCTGGCGGCTTATTATGCCAGCCTAAAATAGATCAATGAGTGGTCGTTATTCGACGGAAAAGGCGCATTTTATGCGCCTTTTTTATTTTGAGGGTGCCGCTTCGCTCGTTTGGCCGCCAATGAGTGGGCGGTTGATTAATGCTTGAGCAAATCCCCGGTGGTGGCCGAGGCTTGATTTGTCATCGCGCTTTCATATTTTGATAATTGTTAAAGCAGGGGGGCACGAAAACATCTAACGTTCGCGTTATTAAAACAGATGAAAACACATTAAGGTCTGCGAATGTTTATAACTGAATTAGCCGTGCTCAGATGGTTACATATTATTGCCGTGGTTTATTGGCTTGGAGGCGAGTGGGGCGTTTTTCAAACCGGAAAAAATATCGTCAACCGTAAGTTACCGATGGACGAGCGGCGTCGACATATGGAAACGGCGTACCGCATCGACATTTTAGCCCGTACCGGCATTATCCTGTTGTTGCCACTCGGCATGCACATGGGGCACCTCTGGGGTGTACAACCGTTTGGCGGCTGGGCACTGACCGCGATGTGGATTTTTTACGCCGCGTGGCTGCTCCTGTGTTGGTCTGCGTTCTATTTCCGTGAAACCGATCGCGGTATTCGATTGACCAAGATCGATGAAAAAATTCGTTTTGTTGTCATTCCATTGTTGTTGATTATCAGTATCGCATCCCTACTTGGTTATGGTCCTTTTCCCGCGGAAACCGGTCAGAAGTGGTTCTCCTGCAAAATTCTTATCTTCTCTTTCCTGTTAATGATCGGTTTGAAGTTGCGTTTCATCATGCGTGAGTGGACGGATATTTTCCGCAAGCTTGCTGTGAAGGAAGATCCTGAATTGGAAAAAGTTTTGGAGCGTTCCATGAAAGTTGGTGAGCGACTGGCTTATATGTACTGGGTAGGAATCGGCACTGTCGCCTTTCTGGGGGCAACCAAACCGTTTTAACCAATACGTCAAACTTCAAAATATAGAGAAGATTTTTAAAACAAAGACAGCGCGGCGAGCTCTTTGGAAATAGGGTAAACCGCGTACTAATACGAAAAAAAAGATCCGTATAGAGATCGAGAAATTTCACTTGCTAGAGAGATAAGCCATTGCACAAAGACAATGGCGATGAAAATACATAAAAGCCAAGACCATTGGCGATTCGCTGGCAAATGACCAGCATTTTATATTTTTCCCCTCGTGGGTTGGTCACATGGAGATCACAATGACCTGTCGCAAGTATAGAAATCAGTTGTATGTCGCGAGTGCCATCTTCGCGTTAAGTCCATTGTCCGTGGCGATTGCTCAGGATTCATCTTCTGGGCAGGGTGCTGTTTTAGAGGAGTTGGTTGTTACGGCTCGTAAACGGGATGAAAGCATCGTCGATGTGCCTTTATCCATCCAAGCCTTCTCCGCGCAGGATCTGGAAAATGCCGGACTGACGGAATTGGAATCCGTCGCCAATTTTACACCGAATATGGATTTTCAGAACGTGGGCAACTCTCAGCCCGGACGTTTTAACTCCGCGATTCGCTTTCGTGGAATGGATATGTCGATCACCACTCCGACCAACCAAACCGGCGGATTTTTTGTCGATGGTGTGAATGTTATGGGCGGTGCGAGTTCCGTGTCATTTACGGATATCGGTCAGGTTGAAGTCATTCGTGGTCCTCAACCCGTGTACTTCGGTCGCGGGACATTCGGCGGCGCGATCAACTACACGACGGTTACACCTGGTGAAGAGTTTTCTGGCAAGGTCTCGGTCTCTTACAGCCCAACCTTTGGCAGTACGGATATCAACGGATATCTGGAAGGGCAAATTACCGACGGGCTAAATGGCCGTTTAACGATGTTTTCCCGCGAGCAGGGCGCGACCTTTACCGCTAATGATGGCGGCGACTTGGGGGAGGAAACTACCCAGGGCATGTCGGCGATTTTTTCTTTCACTCCGACCGATAGATTGGATATCAAAACCCGCATCGCTTACTCAGAAGACGATGACGGTGCGCCTTCATCGACCTTTGTTCCGTTTAGCAGCTATGGCAACGTTGCGGCAGGTGCCGGTATCACCATCCCAACGTCGAGCGGTAGTCTCGATACTTCTTTCAGTCAGCCCTGGCTTATCGGTGACGTTCCTTATACCGACGTCAGCAGTAATACCAGCTTTTACGATGTCGTCGTGAATGGTCAAACCATGTATGGCGATGCTCTGGCTGATGGCACCTATTCCGTAAAAGACCTGCTAGATCAGCGTTATGGTAACGGCGATACGCCATCGCTCGACAAAGTGGGTTTGCGATCCGACCTTATTGTCTTTTCAACCGCGGCATCTTATGAACTCAGTGATGAGCTCACCTTGTCCGCGCTGGTTGGCTACAACAAGAAAGATACTACACAGATTCGTGACGCCGACCAAACCGATGCTGAAGCTTGGTTACTGTCCACCTATCTTGAGCTGGAATCCTGGTCGGTTGAAGGGCGCGTTGCCTGGGATAATGGCGGGCCGTTACGTTTGATTGGTGGTGTTAACTATTCTGAAATTGATCAGATGGGTGACGTCGATGGTGGCTGGAACGTTTATAACGGATATTACAGTGGCCTCTTGTACGGTTATGGTTCCAGTGTGTTGGATGCAACCACCATCGAAACCTTCGGCGTTTTTGGTTCGTTTGAATACGACATACTCGACTGGGTAACCTTGGTTGCCGAAGCTCGTTATCAGGAAGATACCACGCGCAGTTCATCCGGCTTTACCGAAGACACCTTGGCCGGAGAAACCGAGCTGACCTTTGACGATATTTTGCCCCGCGTCAGTCTTACTACCGAACCGGTTGAAGGTGCCAATCTTTACGTGAGCTATGCCGAAGGCCAGTTGCCTGGTGCCTTTAACAGCATGTTTGATTCCATGGATCCCACCGATGCGGCGGCGTTTCTGGCTGCGAATCCAGAAATTCAGAAAGAGACCGAAGAAGAAACTCTGGAAACCTATGAGTTGGGCTGGAAACAGACTCTGCAAGATCAAGGTATCTGGTATTCACTCGTGGCCTTTCACCAGAAATGGGAGGGGATGAAGTCATCGGGTCTTTATAACTTCATTGGTCCAGCCACGGGAACCCCTTACTTCCTGACACCCACCTTTACTGGTTCCAGTACACAAGAAGGTATCGAGGCGGAAGTTCGCTGGCAGGCTACAGAAAGACTGTCTCTGCAAGCCTCTTACGGTTATACCAAAGCAGAATACGACGATTACGACAGTAACTCCTTCCGCAGTTTGTTCGGTCTGGAATACGGCTCTTACTATGTTGCAGACGGCAACACGCTGCCACGATCACCCGAACACAGTGGAGCGATTGGTATCAGCTGGGAAGACACGTTGATCGACGGCTGGGATTATTCTCTGCGCGCCGATGCGACTTACCGCAGTGAAACCTACACAGATGAGCTTAATCTCACCACCATCGCAGGGTATACCTTGGTCAATCTGCGCGCCGGTGTGAGTAACTACGACGGCATTGAATTGGAACTCTTCTGTTCAAACTGTTTCGACGAGGAAGGCTGGGCAACAGGACGTCGTTTGACGGACTTTTCTACCATGCCGAATTTCTTTGCGACACAGGGTGTGGTCGTCGATCCAATAACGCCGAGGGAAGTGGGTGTTAAAGTGGGTTATAGCTTTTAGGTGACATCACAGCAATGATGAAAAAGATAGCGTACATCGTCGGTGGATTGACAGTTGCGATGATGATTGGTGTTGCTGCTCTGTTGTGGTACTACCGGGGTTATGATCCCGATGTGCTGGAAGCTGAGTACGCGACCTCGCCATCGCGCTTTGTCGACATTGGTGATGTTCGCTATCACGTTCGTCAGGAAGGGCAGGGGCCAGATGTTGTGCTATTGCACGGCACCTTCGCCAGCCTGTTTATGTGGGATGAGTGGGTCGCGGATTTATCTGACCGTTATCGTTTTACGCGAGTTGATCTGATTGGCGCGGGTCTGACCGGGCCGGGTGGGCATGATTATGTTGCAGGTGAGTCGGTAGATTCTCTGGTTGCGCTATTCGATGCTCTCGGTCTCGATGACTTCGATTTGGTGGGGACTTCTTTTGCTGGTGTGTTGTCGTTTCGGATGGCGGGAGATTTTCCTGAAAGAGTAAAATCGTTAGCGCTGATAAACAGTGCCGGACTTCTGCATCAGAAAACCAATCCCAATGTGTCTCAGACCATTCCTATTCGCTCCAATGTGTTGTCTCATATTACCCCGAAATCCATGGTGGACGATTTCATTACGGGTTTGATTCGAGTAAAAGAAAAAGCAACTCCAGAAGTCTTGCAGCAATATTATGACCTGATCATGAGGCGCGGTAATCGCCAGTCCTTGCTGCAAGGGTTTTACAATTATACTGCGACGGATCCAAACCCCTGGCTTAATAAAATTACCGAGCCAGTACTGATTATTTGGTCGGACGGTTCCGTGCTGCCGGTAGAGGAATCTAAAGAATTTATGCAGCAACTGCACAATGCAGCCTTTGTTGACAAAGAGGTTATTGTTGGTGGTGGCCATGCGCTCCCTATTTCTCACTCTCAGGAAACGGGGCTTTTAGCCAGTAACTTCTGGCAGAAGGTGGAAAGGCTTGGTCAAGACGTTAATGTCTTAGACGCTGTGGAGGCCGAATGAAAAACACATACAGAAAGTGGGCGGGATCCATCAGTTCCTGGAAAACGGCCAGTTTGATGGCGGCGGTCATGTGCCTGTTGGCTGCAAATGTAAGTTCACAGGCTTTGCAAGCCAACGACTATTGGAAGCAATCCGAAGGCCTGTGGTCGCAGCATCACACGTATTTGGATGGGCAATTTGAGTACCGGATAAAATCTTACCACTCATTGCTTGATATTCGTCTCGATGGTGACAGTGTTCAGCTTCACGAAATCAAATATTATCCACCCGGTACTTTTAAAGGGGCGAGTGTTGGAATCAATACGGATGATTCGCTTGGGGTGGAATTTATTCAGGAAAACATCGGGCATCTGAAAAACGCTGAAGGCTTGGTGATTTTCGATGCGCCGGAAAATGCTAAGACACAGATGCGTATTTTACCGATCTCGAAGGACAGTGCGCTGATGACGGTGACTCATCTGGAAACCAATGCTGACAGTTATCGCATGCTTATTACCCAGCCAACTGACAAGCATCGCTATCTGGTCAGTTTGGGAATTGGCTTACCCGGAGATGCGGGGGCCTTGAGAGGCGTTTCAATGAACGACGGTGAGCGTCTGCCGAAAGATCAGTTGGCAACGCAACAATCGACGTTTCGACAGCAATACCATGTCGGGCAGCAGGTAACTGCTGAGGCCGACGGCACATTTACCCTTCACAGGGTCAATCCATAATTCACAAGCAAACATCACATAAGTGAGGATTAGAATGGCAAAATCAGATAAAGATCGCGCTGGTGTCGATCGTCGCGGTTTTATCCGCGGCTCCGGCAAAGCGATTGTTGGCGGCGGGCTTGCCGCGGCTGGCGTACATTCAACGCTCGCCCTGGCAAAAGCGGGTGAGCAGGGAACCACCGCGATCGACGAGAGCAATTTGCGCTATTCCGATCCCGAGTGGAATCGCGATGCGTTTGCTCGCATCATGGGCGATTTGGATTTTGGTAAGGAGAAATTCGGTTGGTTCGGCGGCACTGTGTGTGGTGTGGTCCCCAACGAAAAAGTAAAACCGCTGGTTGGGTTTGAAGGCTTTTCCTACGCTCGGATCATCGATGAAGGCAATGGCGTTTATGCGAAGGTACTGCGTGAATTAGGCTTCTATACGGATCTCAAAACTGGCGAAGTCCTGGAAGAGTGGACCAACCCCTACACAGACGAAACGGTTAAAGTCGTACACATCGCTAACGATCCGTTTAATTTTAAAATTACTTCCAGCATTCCTGCGCCTCCAGAATACGGTGGCCTTAACTCTGCCGATAAGCCCAAGGACATTCCGCTGATTTTGCCGTGGAAAGAAACACCTGATGGCAAGGTTATGCTGCAGTCCAACATTCACTTGTTTTACCCATCCGCACTGCAGCCGGAAAAGTGGCCGCGGGAATCCAGCGGTAAAATGAACCAGGTATCAGAGATGTTTACCTACGTCTTCGATAAAGCGGATCTGGCCGACCCCAGTGTTACCAGCCTTTCATTTTCCGGCAGCTGGGGACGCATCACGCCATGGCTTCCGTGGATGTTGATGGGGCAGGCAGATGGACACATCTATTACGATTGCTTGCAGGGCGGCTATAAGTCGATGGATGTCGTTTCCAAGCCAGTTCTTGAGTACGCCAAGAAGCACTATCCCAAGTACTTTTCCGCACCGGAAAAATGGGAGGAGCCCAGCTTGTCCAGTCTTGAACACTACGCACTGGAGCAAAAGCCCGCGCCGGTTAAGAAGTAGGTCTTACGTGTTTCCTCAGGTGGTCCAGTGGGGCCACCTCTTTTTTATTGTGGGCGTTTAACCCTAAAAAAGCGGATCATAAGATCCGCTTTTTTTTGGATTATTGCTGAGGCGTGGCCATTGTGAAGCCCTTGGGCAGGCCTGCATCGGGGGTATATCCGTAGAGTTCAACGTCTTCAGGTAGGCTGTTCCGCAGTATCTGTCGAGCTTCCATCAGTCTTTCGTAGTGAATGCCCGTTCGCAACCCCATGCCTTCCAGAAGGAACACCAGATCCTCAGTGACAATGTTGCCTGAGGCGCCCGGAGCGAATGGGCAGCCGCCGATACCGGACATGCTTGCATCGATCGTTGTTAAGCCCACTTCGAGTGCGGCCATAACGTTGGCCAACCCCTGGCCGCGGGTATTGTGAAGATGAATTCCGGTGAGGTGTTTTTTACCAATTTCTCCCCAGATTCCCAGCGTGAGAACTTTGACTTGAAAAGGGGTGCCATAACCGGTGGTGTCGGATAAGCCCACTTCATCACATCCGGCCTCCATCAATTGGCTCGCTAATGAAAACACCGTATCCGGTGCAATATGGCCTTCGAGGGTGCAGCCGAACGCGGTGGACAAGCCGCCTTCAAATTTCGGACGTTTGTCGGCGGGTAGGGTATTAAGCAATTCGCGGATACCGCGCACTTCATCCATCATCTGAGCGTGGGTACGTCGCACGTTCTTAAGGCTGTGGGTTTCGGATACCGAAAGGGGGATGGTGATTTTGTGTGCGCCGGCTTCTACTGCAGCTTGGGCACCGCGCAAGTTGGGCACCAGCACGGCAACCTGCAGCCCGGGAATGAAACGCACGTAGCGGACGATCTCGGCGGTGTCTGCCAGTTGTGGTAGAACTTTGGCAGGGACGAAAGACCCCACTTCAATTTCGGGTATTCCGGCTGCCGCGAGGGCACTGATCCAGCGCTTTTTGTCTTCCGTGGCCATAATGGGGGTAATGCTCTGCAGGCCATCACGGGGCCCAACTTCGCTGATCTCTATGTCAAATGCACTCATGGCTTCGGTACCGCTCTGCTCAAATGTATTAAACATATAATAATAGTATTAATCGATGAAATGAAGGGATGTGCTGGAACCTTTGGCACCTGTGGGATTGAACCTCTTTTGTGCCAAAATTCACGGGAGGTTTCATGTCGAGCCGGAACCCGACAGGCATGACTGTCGTAAATTTCCGCAAATTCATTTTGTTTTCAGCTTCATTTTCTGGTAATTTCCCGGGGTGTTGCTGCAGGTCAAAGACTTAGGCAACGTTTTGGGTCATCCGAATACGATGGCTTTTTGTAGTAGTGTCAATAGTTGTAACTCTGTTGTACATCAACTGGATCGGTTCTTGAAAGCGTTATTCATCAAACTACCGACCGGTGATCGTCAGTCCATGCAGCTCGCTGCATTGGTCCTGCAGTCCCCCGGTGCCTCGCTATGCGTTCTTGCAGCTTCCTTGTGCTTGCTGCACGTATGCCTGGTGTATTTGGGTATTGTGTTCGATACAGGTGATTTTTTTCAGGTGATTCACCATCCTGCAGTATTTGATGTGCTGCTGGGCTGTTGTTTCACTGTCCTGTTGGTTGCCGATTTGCTCTATTGGAAAAAGCATCTCCTTTTGTTTGACTTCATTAAATCTCTCCTAACGGCGTTTATTCACTACATCAGTGTGCGTCGCCCGGTACTGCCGACCATTACGGCACCTGTACGAGCAGCCCACGGCTGTCGTGCTCCTCCCTTTACGGCCTGAAAATCTAGCCGTTTGACATTTCTGTCGTAACTTTCGGTTTTATCTGTCGCTGCGTCTGATGGATCTTCGCAGATAGTTTTGCTATCAGCGCCGTCACGATAATTGCTTCGGATAAGTCTCAATGTCGCAACCAGGTTGTGCTGTGTTTTGGTATGGCCAATGGTTTCTGCAAGGATGAAAATTGTGTTGATACGTTGCCTTAAAGCCATCGCGCTGGGCCTGATGGGATTGGCGTTAGCCAGTTGCCGAGGAGGAATTCTCGATCCCAAAGGGCAAGTTGGTGCCGATGAAAAAACGTTAATTATTGTCGCCACGGTTCTAATGCTGTTGGTGGTGATTCCGGTTATTTTTATGACCCTTTATTTCGCTTGGCGTTACAGAGCCTCGCGGAGCCACGAAATCTACGAACCCAAATGGTCGCATTCCAATGCGATTGAAGTCACGATTTGGCTGATACCCTGTGTGATTATTGCTATTTTGGGCACGATCACCTGGCGTACCACCCACGCACTTGACCCCTACAAAAAGCTCGATCACCACAAAGAGCCGCTGACCGTAGAGGTCGTTTCTCTGAACTGGAAGTGGTTATTTATTTACCCAGAGCAGGGCATAGCGACGGTCAATCAACTGGTCTTTCCCGTTGACCAGCCTGTGCATTTCAAAATTACGTCTGAATCGACCATGAACTCCTTTTTCATTCCACAGCTGGGTAGTCAGATTTACTCAATGGCGGGCATGGAAACTCACTTGAATCTCATCGCTGATGAAGCTGGCACCTACGACGGTTTTTCGGCGAACTACAGCGGCGCAGGTTTCTCTGGCATGAAGTTCGATGCGACTGCGACCAGCGATGCGGAGTTTTCCGAGTGGGTTAGCTCTGTGAAAGCCAGCAGTGATGTATTGGATGCTGCAGCTTACAGCGAGCTGGCGAAGCCCAGTGAGTATCATCCGGTTGAGCATTTTGCGAGCGTCAGTGATGGCCTGTTTCATCAAATCATGCACCGTTATATGAAAAACTATAACGACTGGAAACAAAATTCCGTCGACCACGAAGGGGAAGGCAGTGAACATGCCGATCATCATTCGCGGACTGGGCAGGCAACTGCTGATTCCGCCGCGGCCACTGCAGAAGATGCATAGGAGTAACCATGTCATTACTCGGTAAATTATCGCTCGAAGCGATTCCATATCATGAGCCCATTGTTATGGGGACTCTGGCTGTGGTCGGTCTGGCGGGTATCGCCATCGCCATCGCCATCACACGCTATCGCAAATGGGGTGTTCTCTGGTTTGATTGGCTGACCTCAGTCGATCACAAGCGTCTGGGGATCATGTACATCATCCTGGCGTTTATCATGTTGGTGCGTGGCTTTTCTGACGCGATCATGATGCGTACTCAGCTGGCGCTAGCGACCAATGGGGCAGAAGGGTATCTGCCGCCTGAGCATTACGACCAGATCTTCTCCGCTCACGGCGTGATCATGATCATCTTTATGGCGATGCCATTTATGATTGGTTTGATGAACATCGTGTTGCCGTTGCAGATTGGTGCTCGGGATGTTGCGTTTCCATTCCTGAACAACCTGAGCTTTTGGCTCGCGGCTGGAGGTGCGATTCTGATCAACATCTCACTGGGTGTCGGCGAATTCGCGAAAACCGGTTGGATGGCTTATCCGCCTTTGTCTGAGTTGTCTTTCAGTCCGGGTGTCGGGGTCGATTACTACATATGGGCCCTGCAGATATCGGGGATAGGGACTTTGTTGACCGGGGTGAACTTCCTGGTAACGGTTCTTAAAATGAGAACGCCTGGCATGAAGCTGATGCAAATGCCGATTTTCACCTGGGCCTGTACTTGGGGCAATATTCTGATTGTTGCTTCATTCCCGATTTTAACCGGCGTGCTCGGCCTGTTGACCCTGGATCGTTATCTCGACTTCCACTTCTTCACCAACGATGCTGGCGGTAACGCCATGATGTACATCAACCTGTTTTGGGCGTGGGGACATCCGGAAGTTTACATTCTGATCCTGCCAGCGTTTGGTATTTTCTCCGAAGTCATTTCTACGTTCACCGGCAAGCGTTTGTTTGGTTACAAATCCATGGTTTGGGCCAGCGGTGCCATTGCGGTACTGGGCTTTATGGTGTGGTTGCACCACTTTTTCACCATGGGCTCTGGGGCCAACGTCAACGCCTTCTTTGGTGTGATGACCATGGTGATCGCGGTACCGACGGGTGTGAAGCTGTTTAACTGGTTGTTCACTATGTACCGTGGTCGCTTGCAGATTACCGTTCCGGTTCTCTGGACCCTGGGCTTTATGGTGACCTTTTCCATCGGTGGTATGACCGGTGTTCTGCTGGCTGTTCCCGGAGCAGACTTCGTACTCCACAACAGTCTCTTTTTGATCGCTCACTTCCACAACACCATCATTGGTGGTGCGGTATTTGGTTACCTGGCTGGCTTTTCGTTTTGGTTTCCGAAAGCGATGGGCTTCCACCTTAATGAGCGTCTTGGTAAGGCATCTTTCTGGTGCTGGCAAATTGGTTTCTACGTAGCCTTTATGCCTCTGTATGTGCTTGGCTTCCTCGGTATGACGCGGCGGTTAAACCATACAAATAATCCAGATTGGAACCTGTGGCTGTACATCGCTTGCGCTGGTGCCTTCATTATCCTGGTGGGAATTGTGATTCAGTTCGTCCAGCTATATGTCGCCTTCCGCGATCGCGAGCAAAATCGTGATTTGACCGGCGATCCTTGGAATGGTCACACGCTGGAATGGTCAACGGCGTCTCCACCGCAGTTCTATAACTTTGCGCGTTTGCCTGAGGTTCACGATATTGATGCGTTTACCGATGCAAAAGAGAAAAATCTCGCCTATCAGGAAGTCGCGGAATACAAGCCAATCCATATGCCCAAGAATACGCCTGCCGGTGTATTGATTGCTGGTGCTATTACTGTATTTGGTTTTGCCGCCGTTTGGCACATTACCTGGCTGGCAGTCGTCAGTCTGCTGGCAGCTGTTGGATTCTTTTTACAGCGCGCTTACGACGACGATGTGGATTATTACGTTCAGCCCGATGAGATTGCTGCGATTGAAGGCAAGCATTTGGCGGCCGTTAAGGAGGTTTCCCTATGACAACCATTAACCCATCTGTAATGTCGCCTCCGCCGGTACACGGCGGAGGGGAGCATGATCACGATCATCATGATACCGGACCCATGACCCTTTTCGGTTTTTGGATTTATCTGATGACCGACTGTTTGCTGTTTGCGTCTGTCTTCGCCACCTATGCCGTGTTGTATATGAACACGGCTGGCGGAGTGTCGGGTCCCGATATTTTTGAACTTCCCTATGTGGCGGTTGAGACCGGTGCGCTGCTGTTAAGTAGTATCACTTATGGTTTCGCGATGATTGCCGCTCACCGTCAACAGTCGTCGCTTACTCTGCGCTGGCTGGCCATTACCTTCACTCTTGGCGCTGTGTTTATTGGCATGGAAGTTTACGAATTTCATCACCTGATTGAGCATGGTAATGGGCCGTCTCGCAGCGCCTTTCTCTCATCCTTTTTCGCCTTGGTGGGTATGCACGGGTTGCACGTTACCGCCGGCTTGATCTGGATGGCGCTCATGATGCTTGAAGTGTCCAAAAAAGGTCTGGGTAATCGCACGGTTACCCGTCTAAGTTGCTTGAGCTTGTTTTGGCACTTTCTGGATATCGTCTGGATCTGTGTCTTTTCTGTCGTCTATCTTTTGGGGGTATTGTAATGAGCCAACCTGCACATCATGAGGCCCATGACAACCACGGAAGCGTCACGTCGTATTTGATTGGATTTGGACTGTCAGTGGTTCTGACAGCCATTCCTTTCTGGGCGGCGGGCACCCATGCGTTTGACAAGGGGTTTACGGTTGGTTTGATCGTCGTTATGGCGGTGATTCAAATCATTGTTCACTTGAAGTTTTTCTTGCACCTGGATTTTTCAGAAAGCAGCAAGGAAAACACCTACACCTTTTTGTTTTCTGCGTTGATTATTCTGCTGGTGGTCGGCTTGTCCGTTTGGATCATCTACAGTGCTAACAACATGATGATGGGGTGAGGTTTATGCTCACACAATACCTGCAAGTCATTAAGCCTGGAATTATTGGCGGTAACTTGATCGCGGCAGCCGGCGGCTTTTTGCTGGCAGCTAGGGGTGACGTTGACTGGGCTCTGTTTGCCTTGACAATGATCGGGCTTTCTTTGGTGGTGGCGTCGGGTTGCGCCATCAACAACTGTATTGACCGAGACATCGATGCATTTATGCAGAGAACCTGTCAGCGAGTTACCGTCACCGGGGAAATGTCGCCAATGGCGGCGGTGGTTTACGGAGTGTTGTTGGGCTGCGCCGGCTTTTTATTGCTGGCGCTGACTACCAACATGATCAGTGTTGGCCTGGCTGCCATGGGTATTTTGGTATACGTGGGTCTTTACAGCCTTTGGTTTAAGCGGCGCTCTGTGTACGGGACGCTCGTTGGCAGTTTATCGGGTGCCGTCCCTCCGGTGGTAGGGTACACAGCGGTCACCGGGCAGTGGGATACTGGCGCCATGATACTGCTGCTTATGTTTTGCCTCTGGCAGATGCCGCACTCCTATGCCATCGCAATTTATCGTTATCGCGATTATGCCGCGGCTAAGATTCCTGTCTTACCGGTTGCCGAAGGTATTGGTAAGGCGCGTCAGCACATTGTCGCTTATATTGTGGTATTCAGTCTGGTCACAGCGTTATTATCTTTCAGTGGCTATACCGGTGGTGCCTTTCTGGCGGTTGCCTGCGCGACCAGCATTTGGTGGTTGGCGATGGCGTTGCGTGGCTACCGCGCAGATGTTGATATCAACGGCTGGGCACGCCAGGTGTTTGGCATTTCCATCGTTACCATAACCGCACTCAGTGTCACCATGGCGCTGGATTTCGCCGCAGTAGCGCCCGCATTGGGCGTATTCTGAAAATGGTGGTCTGCCTCGACGTTACGCCGAGGCAGGACATTTTTTTAGTAGAATATTCTGGCGTTAATGGGACTGAGGTCTGGAAGAGGGGCAATCACTCGGATCTCAGTCCCGCCATTTCATCCCTAAACATTTTCTGTAGTCGTTCCGCAGGCCAATCACCCGGCACCTGTAAAGCCAGGCAAGCCAATCCATTAATAAAAATCTGAACACGTGTCGCCTGGCGGTTTAAATCGACCTCCGTTCGAATCTCACCTTGCCGCTGGGCTTCGGCCAATACTTTAGTAAACAGATCGTGAGAAGCCGCAACCCCTAACTGTCGCTCTTTGTCGAGCTCAGGATTTTCTTCCGCCATCCCCCAATAACCGAACCAGACTTTCCATTCCGTCTGACGAGTCTCGTCAACAGGCAAACACTCGGCGAGACAGTCAATATAGTGACCTCCTTGCTGCAGGCTGGCTTCAACACGCGCGATAGCCCGCAGACGTGCCTCTACATAGGTAAAGGTCATCAACTCCAGCTTGCTGTCGAAGTAGTGGGTCACCACGGTCGGGCTGTAGCCAGTCTGTTTGGCGACCTCCCGAATCGTGACATTCTGAATACCACTGCGAGCGACGATCGTCTCAACCGCGGCGGCAATATCTCGGCGACGCTGATTGTGATCGACAAAAGCGGGCATGGCTGAACTTCCTATGTCTTAGGTTGAGTGGGCAATTGTTACACCAATCCCCAAGGTGTTACTTGATGATAATAAAGGTGACATGCAGGAGGCTCAAGTGGTTGTTTTGGACGGGTATACGGCATTCACTGCAATGAAAATACGACGGTCGCCGACTGATAGCCTGTTCCTTGAGGGGTGAACAGTGATTAATATGATGACATATCAAATTGGCAATCTGAGGCGTTTGTGACGCAAATTGGCTGTAAAAATTAACGGGTCAGTTTTTTTATTCTCGTGTATTTAGGGGGGGGTAATAGACGGGGACAGAAAAAACAAAAGGCTTCGGATGACAGAATTTTTCGCGCAGCACCTCATGCTCTAGGATTGGCGAGTAAATTGAGCTAACGTTCTTTCGCATCAACGCGGAGCAGGGAGGCAAAAAAACAACAGAGAGAATTTTATAAAAAAAGAAATCAGTTCAGTTGCTTAAACAGTGCTACGTCGCCATCTAACATGACCATTGGAGGGTTCATTATGACGTTTCATTTTTCAACTGCAGTTCGTCGTTTTTTCTTTTTACTGGCCGCATTCCTCACCCCGTTAGTGTTACTTCCACTTATCTCTCACGCAGCAATTGACGATATCGACAGTAGCTTTACGGCAAACGGAGAAAGTTGTGAAGATATTGTATGGACGTGGGAAATATTAGATCAATACCCCAATATTGGTGATGCCTGTCAGGAGGTGGAAACGCGCAATGGCAGCACCTATGTGAAGTTTACCGGAAAGATTCGTTCGGTAAATACGTCAGGATCGCAAGCCAGAATATTGTTTGCAGGCAGTGACCATTCTGTAAATGTTGATATCCCAGAAAATACCAATGTTAGTATTGATGGGCGCTCCCGTCGCTTTCGCGATCTGTCCGCCGGTGACGAAATAACCGTTTATCTGCCGGCGAGTCGTTTTGCTCTTCATCTCTATGAGCCAGATTCTGAAGATTTTAGTGAGGCTAATATTCTTCCTGAAACCTTGGCTATGTTGCCAGATACGGCAAGTAAAAACGGTTGGTATATCATCGCTGGTGTCCTGCTTTTGATTGCGGGCCCAATCGTTTCTGTGGTCAGTCGTCGTCTAGAAGCCCGTCGTCGAGCATCATGCTAAACCGACATTTCGCCAGAGGGCTGTCGGTGAGCCTGGTAGGGTTACTGATATTGGCGGCTCACAGTTGGGGCCAATATCAGAACTCGACCCTGAGTCAGCAGTTGGTGGCGAACTTCGAGCGGCTGGACAGTCGGCGACAAGAGACTGTTTTACGTGAGGATTTAGCGCCCAAAGTAGCTGATGTCGTCTATTCGATCGAGAGTCCGAATCAGGCTGACTGGTCCCAGGTTCGCATTGATCATTATAAGCAATTGACGGAACCTGAAACTCAAGGCGTTGCCGGGGGAGATGAGACTCTTACGGCAAAAGGCGTTCTGACCATTGATCATTCTGGTACAAAAATCCCCATTTTTATGGGAGCGGATGAGCCTCAAATCACTCTGGGTGCAGGCCTGGTGACAGGGACAGCGTTGCCAGAGGAGAGGGGCAATACGGTTTTAGCCGCTCATCGTGACGGATACTTTCGGGCATTGAAGGACGTAACCGTCGGCGATGAAGTGAAGATTCAAATGCAAAATCGGCTGTTCCGATATCGGATTACTGAAACTTTCATTGTTGAGCCTGATCATGTGGATGTCTTGGCGCCGACGGAGGAAGCGACGCTCACGCTAGTCACTTGTTACCCGTTTTATTTTGCTGGGCACGCTCCTCAACGTTTTATCGTTCGAGCAGAGTTGGTGTCCTCTTGAGGCTGGTTTTTAGAGCGTGAGATTGCAAACAATGTGGGAATTTCTAATTTTCTGACACCCTATCTTCCACGGTATCAATGGGTAAAAATTTCACTGTGGCAGAATAAATATCGCCTTTTATCTGCGAGGTTACTGTCCAACCGAGTCGATCGGCGATGCGTCCTATGATGATGGTTCCATAGCCGAACCCTTGATTGTCGGCCTCTGTGTCAATGCTGTTGACCACGTCAATCTGATTTTCGCGCAAGGTGACACAAGGCGTTCCCATACCATGGTCAATGGCATTGCGAACCAAATTGAACAGTAATACGTGCAGCATAACGCCTGGGGCATTTACCTCCGTATCGGCTTCAACCATCAGCGTGATATCCCGTGTTTTACGAAGGTTGCCTTCTTTAACCCGTGTAAGGATGTCCTCAACCTGACGGCGCAGCGACTGTGTTTGAAACCGTTGTTCTTCTATCGTGTTTTTACCGAGCAACAGAAACAGCTCGGTCAGCAAGGTCATATCGTCGCAGGCAGCATCGAGTCTCAGCGTTGCGCGTTGGGCGGGCCCGGCTTCGAACTCCATTTTTTTTAACAAATCTATCGATCCGCGCATGACCGTCAAAGGTGTTCGAATTTCGTGGGAGGCGAAACGGCTAAACTCCTGCTCCCGTTGAAAATAAGAGCGAATTTCCTGTTTACTGTGCAGCAAGGCGGCTTCAATTTGTCGTAACTCTTCGTAGGGTGCGTCCACAGAAAAATCCGGAGCAGTTGGTTTCATTTGTCGAATTTTTACCAGTACTTGTTTAAAAGGGTGGGCGATGCGACCGACTAAAAACAAAACTGACAGAGCTGTCGCGGCACACGTTAACAAAGCCATAAGAAAGCTGGTCCAGTGCAACTTACTTTCGTATTGATCGAGATAATCATCGGCATCGTCTTTAAAAACCAGATAAAACAAGCCGGTGCCACTGGGGTGTCGGACGACGCGAAAGTGTTTGTCTTCTGCGCCTAGATGGTGTTCAAAAAAGCCTGGAGTCTGGTATTCCTGTAACCATGCTGGCGGGTTTTTCTCGCTCCAATAGCTGTCAAATTCGTAGGGATTGGGAAGCCGGACGGTGTCGGGATTCTTGCGATACTGTCGGTAATATTGATTGACTTCAGCGTCCAGCCAGTGACGCAAACTGATGATTTCCATTTGATCTTCTGCCCGGGAAACGAACAGAACCAACAGCATTCCGGCACAAAACCCCAACAGTAATGCACCCTTGAGTAAGGTGGAGCGAAACTCCTTTTGTTCACTCGCAGACAAGTTGTAACCCTCGACCGTGAATGGTTTTTACACAGTCTTCCACACCGGCTTTTGCCAGTGTGCTGCGAATGGCGTAAAGATGACTGCGCAATGCGTCACTGGGGGGGAGTTCGTCACCCCATACAGTCTCGAGAATCTCTTCTCGGGTAACGATGCCAGGTGATCGTTGCATCAGTAAGGTCAGTATGCGTAGTTGAAGGCCTGTCAGTTTGACGTTGGCGCCTGCGACACTCAGCGCTTCACGTTCAATATCCAGGCTTAAGGGGCCGACGGTTAACGTTTGATTTTCACCGCGCAGCCCACGTTTCGTCAGCGCTTTAAGGCGAAGTAGCAGCTCCTCCATCGCGAAGGGTTTTACCAGGTAGTCGTCGCCACCCACCCCGTAGGCGCGGGCTTTATCATCCAAAGCATCGCGGGCGGTCAGAAACAATATTGGTGTATTGCAATGCAATTCTGTGCGAATTTTTTCTACGGCGTCGATGCCGTCCATCACGGGCATCATGATATCCATCACCAGAGCATCGAAGTGGGTTTCCTGAACACGGGCGATGGCTTCGCGTCCGTTGTAGGCAAAATCTACCTGGATGCCTTCCAATTCTAAAAAGTCGGCGACGGTTTCCATCACCTTAACGCTGTCTTCTACGATAAGTACTTTCACTGCAATCTCATGTTCTCTTTGTCAACCTCACTTCACGTTTGCTTCACAGGGGCCTCGGTAATCTAGCCCCATTGTGAATTAACGAGTCCAACGAGGTCCCTATGCAACTACAAAAAACACTGCTTTGTACAGCCCTGGCAGCCACCTTAAGTGCCTGCGGCGGCTCCGGAGGTGGTTCAGACCGCTCCGCCGAGTCGGATAATTCTGGCTCTGGAAGCAGTGGTGATCTGGTTACGGGGTCTGCCTCTGATTTACCCGATACGTTAATCGGGAAGATTTCCCAGGTCGATGAGGCCTCTATCCAGGTCAGTGGCTACAGCCTGGGGCTGTCGGCGGCCCGAGTGTTCTATCAGGGTGAAGCGATTGCAAGCTCCGCGTTGGTCGAAGGCATGCCGGTCATCATAACGAAGGAAGATGATCAAACTCTGAACATCGCGATCGACCCGGACATCGCCGGCGAGGTAACGGCACTGACTGAGAATACCATCAGCCTTGGGGAGGTCACTCTGTCGCAGTCCGGTCTGAATAGTGCTGTTGGCGTTGGCGACTATGTGTTTCTCGTGTTGGAAGACGCTGCCGACGGCAGTGATCGGGTTGCTGTTGCCGCGAAAGCAGAGGCCGGCAGCAACCCCTTATGGATGGAAATTGAAGGGTATGTCGCCAATTTGGATACCAGTGTATCCACTTTTACGGTGAATGGGATTTCGGTCGATTACAGTGGTGCGGTGCTGGAAGACGGTACCTTCTATGAGGGCCAATACGTCGAAGTTTTTGGAAGTCTGGCGAATGGGATTTTCGATGCGACCGAGGTTGATATTGAGTCGATACCGGGCGCTGGGGAAACAGAAATTTCCGGCACCATTTCCTGGGTCAATGAGGCGGGCAGTGTCTTCGAACTGAACGGTCTCTACCTCTATCAAATTGCTGACTCGACACGCTTTGAAGATGGCACTGAGGCTGATATCGCGACGGGCCGTTCCGTGGAAGTATCGCTTGTCGACAGTATTGTGACGCACATTGAATTTGAGGCGCAGGCTGATGACGCTGGTTCCTCGATCAATGCTGACGGTGTTTCGCCGCAATTTGCATTGGCGGGAACCATGACCGCTTCAGGATCTGTGTTGAATTTTAATGGCTTCGACTTTCTGTTGGATGCCCAAACACGTTACGAAGACGGCCTTTCAATCAACACGTTAAACGGCGTTGCCATTGAAATTGAAGGGGTTCAACGGGACAGCAGTTACATCGTTCGAGAAGTCGAATTGATGGAACTCGATAACGCGTTGGATTTGGAAGGCGAAGTCATCACGGGCAGCCTTTGGGGCTACGGTGCCTCGGATGGCAGCCTCAATGGGATGAATGGTCAATGGGTCGATGTCGACTGTCAATTTGATGGAACGCAGATCAGCCTTTGTCGCCTTGACGATTGATCGCATTTTTTTCACGGCCGCTCTAAAACGGGGAGGGTAGGCCTTTTACCAAAATCATCCCCGATCAAATAGAGGAAACGAATGATGGAATTTTCAAATGTGAATCGTAAACGTCTGTGTACTGGTGGTTTACTGGCCGCTCTGTTGATCACAATGGAATTGGCTGCCGCGGGTGACGTTAATGCCGAGTATGTTGGGCCGAGTGACAACCGCATGTATACGTCAGTTGCCGATGTGCTGCAGGATCCCTCGGATGACGTGCCCATTGCGTTGGAGGGTAAACTGGTAAAACGAGTGACCAATGACACTTATCTGTTCAGCGACTCTACCGGAGAAATCCACGTGGAAATTGATACCGATGATATGCCTCGTGAGACCATCGATCAGCATACGCTGGTAAAAATTATTGGTGAGGTGGATACTCAGTTGATGGGAGCACCGGAGATCGAAGTTGATCGAGTTTCTATCGTGACGTCACAACCGCTAACCAGCGCTCACTAAAGAAGCGGTATTGAGTGGTTGAAAAACACCTTAAAAAAAGGGAAGACGGTTAACGCTGTCTTCCCTTTTTGCGTGTGCGAAATTAGCTTTCCAAAAGCTCGCGCACATATTGCGCCAGCGCGTCATCCTGACCGTTTTCGAAGAAGCAGGCCTGGAAGCGAGGTCCGCCAACCGCGGTTTTCACCAGGCTCTGATCGAGAGCCTTCAAGCCTTCAAGATAGTCTTTCGCTAAGCTCGCTTTCACGGTGTTGAGGATGCCAGCGTTCTCCATCTGTGATGCCTGGCGCTCTTTCGGATATCCCTGCCCGCGAACACCCGTGAAGGCTTTTTCAAAGATGTAACGAATGTTTAGCTCTGCGCCCCAGCCGTAGCCTTTTGCAAAGGGGAGGGAAAGGGCGTTGCCGTCGTTGACCTGAGCGAACAGATAGGCGTCGGAAGGCTCGATACAGTAGCCACAGGTAACGCCTGGGTGAGCATTCAAGGACATCATTGCGCCTTGTCCTGTGCCGCAGCCAGCCACGATAAAGTCGACCGCTTTGCTGTTGATCAGCAAGCCTGCCATGATGCCCAAGTGGATGTAGGTCAAACGGTGATCATTATCGCCGTCCATACCGACGTTAAAAACGCTGTGGCCCATTTCGCCAGCCACTTCTTCCAGCTGTTGTAGCACAATGGGGTTCTTTCCCGCTTGGCTAAATTCGTTCATCAAGGCGATTTTCATGGGGTTCTCCTGTGTAGTCGGATGGGTGCGCAGCGTGTTCTGGCGAAAGTGATCCCGAACAACGAGTCGATCACGATACAGCCGTAGTGCTGCGCACAAATTCTAACGCTATGGTACTCCGCGTGTCGGCGGGCTGTCCACCGGTGGCAGTCTTGTGGTTCAAATACGGGCCAAATGGCTCAGTCAAGCTGTACACAGCTTACCGATAAAAGGGGGCATACGTTGAGCAAGGGGGAATTGATCAGCGCGTTTAACATGAACTGCTTGCCGGACAAAGCCCTAGTGCTTGGTCAAAATAATATACTGGGGTATAGTATATTTTGCTGTTACAGACAGTAGAACTCCGTGCATCTCGTTTAAGAAGCTCGCTATGAATACGCCACGCCACAGCCACAATTATCAGCAGCCATCTACCAAGAATGTCCGTCGTGTGCGGCTTGTCTTTGTCGTCACACTGATTACGATGGTTATCGAAATCGCTGTCGGCACCTGGGCTGGCTCCATGGCGCTGTTGGCGGATGGTTGGCATATGGGGACTCACGCAGCAGCATTCGCCCTGGCAATGTTTACTTACTACTACGCCAGTCAGCACGCGACCGATAAGACATTCAGTTTTGGTACCGGCAAAGTCCAGTACCTGGGGGGATTTGCCAGTGCCGTCGCGTTGTTGGTGGTTGCCCTGTTAATGGCGGTGGAGTCGATGGGGCGTTTGTTTCACCCTGAAACCATTCGCTTTAACGAGGCGATACTGGTTGCCGTTATCGGTCTTGCCGTCAACGTTTTTTCTGTCTTTATTCTTCACGACGATCATCATCATCACCACGACCACGACCACGACCACGACCACGACCACGACCACGACCACGCAGACCACAATTTAAAGGCGGCGTATTTTCATGTTTTGGCAGACGCATTGACCTCCATCCTCGCGATTGCCGCCCTGATACTGGGGCGCTATCTCGGCTGGATATGGCTGGATGCGGTGATGGGAATGGTTGGCGCTGCGATTATTACACATTGGGCTGTACAGTTAATTAAGGAGAGCAGTCGGGTGTTGCTGGACCGCTCTTCATTGGACTCCGATGCCATTACGCGTGAGCTTGAGGAGCGGCTAGGGGTCGATGTTTACGATTTACATGTATGGACAGTGGCGCAAAACCATCAGGCTGCCATTGTAGCGGTGGTAACGGACTCGCCGTTCGATGAGCAAGCGCTGCGATTGCTGCTCGACAGCCGAATTCCAAATCTCTCCCATCTCACGGTTGAAGTGATGGCAGGCGAGTCTTACGTCCTTGAGACATAATTTGCCGATCGCTTGTGTTGAATTTTCAAGCTTTGGCAGTTTATCCACGCTTGTCATAATAGTGTCACCCTGTCTCCTTTAAGGTAGCGACCATTTAGATCCATCAGCGCGGGTTGGAATGGTAAAACTGCTGTCATCAATTATTGCGTTACTCTCGCGATTTTTTGGACTTTTGCGACGCAACCCCAGCTGTCCTCTGCCGCTGAACCGGCCCGTAACCATCGACATCGACAATCTGCATCTTCGAGGCGAAGTCGATTCCCGGTATCTGTCTTTTTCTATTGATATTTCTGTCTTGGTTGGTGGTTTTTGGTGGGAGGGGTCCATGGACGTTAGGCGAGGTCTCGGTGCCTTGCGAATTCCTCCTCTCAACCTTGATGCGCCAAAGCTGGAAAACCTGGTCCGTTCACTGGGGCCAGCCTATTTGCGTATTGGTGGATCCGAAGCCGACAAAATTCATTATTTCGAAGCGCCATTAGGCGAAAAAGACCCGCTGCTGCTTACCCGAGAACAGTGGGATCGACTGCACGATTTTTTACGGCGTTGCGACCTCAAGCTGATGTTCACCTGCAAATATGGACTGTTTAAACGCCATGAGCATGGTCGCTGGCAGGGGGATGAACTGATCGCTCTGTTGGAATATTCTCGTGCTCAGGGCTATGACATCGATGTGTTTGAGCTCGGCAATGAACTTAATGCCTATTGGGCGTTTCACGGATTGCGTTCACAACCGCGGGCGGTCAATCTGGCGCGGGATTATGATCGTTTTAGCGCGTTGGTACACAGTTACTTCCCTAAAGCCCGTATTTGTGGCCCCGGCAGTGCGTTTTGGCCCAGGTTAGGCGAAACCCTGCGACCGATCAGCAACATTACGCCGAAATTTCTCAGCTCATTAAAAACGCGCCTTGATATTGTCGACTGGCATTATTATCCCTTTCAAAGTGAGCGCAGTCCGGTGCGAACGAGGTCTGCGCATCTTCACCATTTGCTAGCGCCAAAATCGTTTGAGGACTACCGGAAATTTTGTCAGCAGCTCAATCGTCTTAGAGCTAAGTATCAGCCTCAGGCGGTACTCTGGACTGGAGAAACAGGATCGGCACAATGTGGAGGCCAACCGGATTTGTCAGACCGGTGGGCATCGAGCTTTTGGTGGGCAGATCAATTGGGTCAGGGTGCTGTCAGCGGCCAGAAAGTGGTGGTACGGCAATCGCTGATAGGTGGTGATTATGGAATGATCGCCCGTCTTACCTTAAAGCCGAGGCCCGATTTTTGGGTGAGTTGGCTATGGTCACAGGTCATGGGGACCAAGGTGTATGGCGCAGTGTCTGATCATCCTTCAATCAGAGCGTATTTGCATTCGGGGCGCTCTGGCGGCTTTGTGTTGTTACTGATTAACCTGAATGATGAAATTGTGCCTATCAATTTACGCTGTCTCATTCCGTCCCACTTGTTGAGGGGCTATGAGATGTCTGCCAAAAAGCTCACCAGTCGTCGGGTGCGCATCAACGGAGAGAAAGCCCGCTTTAAAGGTGGCAAGGTAACCCTCGACAGCTTTCCTGAAAAGGTATTTGACGGCGTCATCCCACCTTACAGCATCGGCTTTTGGCGCTTAGAGCAACAAAAATTACTGCCCGTACCAAGCGGTGAATAACCCGTCTGACGCGACGGAGAGGGTGATTTAAGTGCCAAGTTTCTGTCGATCAACCTTTCAATGACGTTTTCTCACACTGATCGTCTACACTGATCAGAGTAGTGCACTTTCCGGAAAAGGATTTGCAGATGTCACTGTTTGGTAATCTGTCCATCAGCACCAAGATACTTTTAATACCAGGGATTTCGGTTATAGGATTTCTGGTGTTTTTTTTTGTCGTGTCGGCAACCGGTGCCCGTAATACCGATTTGCTTGAGCGCGTTCAGCAAAAATATTTTCCGCTGTTGGAGCTGGCCAACACCAACAGTGTTTTGTTAGATCGCATGGAGGAGGCTCTGTCGCGTGCTGTCAGTACGGGTGAGCTGGAGGACGTTGATCTGGCCGAGCAGTTGGCTGCAAACATTCGTGAAAATCTCGAGCAGCAGCGAGAGCTAGGCCCAGAACAGTCCTCACAATTGTTAACCAGCGAGGCGGATTTACGCCGCTATACCGAGCTTTCTTTTGCGCTGACACGCAATATGATTTCCGGCGATATTGATTTCGATCAGATATTGGTTACTGCGGAAAAAAAGAAGCAGGCACTGGAGAGCTTGTCTAACTCGCTAAAGTCATTGAAGTCCAGCAGTCACGAAGACCTGACCCAGCAAATTACGCAAGCGAAAACGGCTCAAACCCGGTTGATTACTACCGGGGTTTTGGTGGGGCTGTGTACATTGGGATTGCTGATTGTTATCTCTTTGTTGGTCAGTGGTGCAATCAGCCGCCATGTTCGTCAAATTTCAGGGTCGTTACAGGCCATGGCGGAAGGTGATGGTGATCTCAGCAGGCGTCTTCCGGAAGGTGATAAGGACGAGCTCGGTGAGTTGGCTAAATGGTTTAATCTCTTTGTGGACAAGCTGCATGGCACCATCCGTGAAGTGGTTAATGTCATTGAGCCGCTGAATCGTGTCACTCAAAACCTTGGCGACGTTTCTTCTGAAACGGCGTCGATTGCCTCGGGACAGCGCCAATCCTCGGACACTGCCCTGGCGAAAATGCAAGATATGCTGGCGCGGGCGGAAGAAGTGTCTGCCAGTGCCCAGGCGGCGGCCGATGCGGCTACAAAAGCCGATCATTCTGCACAGCAGGGAAATGACATCGTTCAGGGAACGGTTACCGCGATCGATGAGTTGGCTGGAGAGGTTGAGCGTGCCGCAGAGGTTATAACGGGGTTGGAATCGGATACGGAAAATGTTGCCGGTATTCTCGACGTTATCAGAGGGGTCGCTGAACAAACCAACCTCCTGGCTTTGAATGCTGCGATTGAAGCGGCCAGAGCGGGAGAGCAGGGTAGAGGCTTTGCGGTGGTAGCCGATGAAGTCCGTACTTTGGCATCGAGAACCCAGGAATCTACGCGGGAAATTCAACGAATGATCGAGCAGCTGCAGAGTGCTGCTCAGTCTGCGGTTAGCGTCATGACCCAGGGCAAAGAAAAGGCGAAAAGCAGCAACGAAAAAGCGTTGGCAACCGGCGCTGCATTGGAGGCGATTACCGGCAGTGTGGCATCGATAACATCCATGAATCAAACCATCGAAAATGCGATTGGCCAACAGTTGTCGGCGGCATCAGATATTGAATCCAGCGTGCAGGAAATGAGTAGTGCCTGCCAAAGTGCACAAACGAGTGCTGAGAAGGTGACAAGCATATCTGTGTCTTTGAAACAACTTGCGAATCAGCTTACTTGCGCTGCATCACATTTCAAACTTTAGGTGGCATCTATTTCCAAGACGATGGCAGTTAAGGCCGCTATAGTTACGGTTATCAGAGAGTCCTTTTAAATACAGTGCAAATGTCTTTCGTGTTCTATCCGTTTTCATGCCAGGCCGGCGTTAGGAGCCATTGGGTTGCAAGATTACTTGTCGCTCTGGCTGTCCTCTGTGTATCAGTTTCGTTCGTTCATGCTGAGGAAGATGACCGACTCCCGTTCACCAGTGTTGCGGATTATGAGGAATATCGTAGTCCCTACATGTTTGTGGCCCTGCACGCATCAAGTCCAAAAAAAGACGCCTATTATTTTACTTCTGGTAAGGAAGATTTCAAACTTGAGATCCTGATCACAGGAGACCGGGTATCTTATCGCCGTTTAAGAATGTTGTTTCTTGAAGGTTTATCCATCAATAACGATTCAGCGACTTTTCTGTCGATGAAAAAAGACCTAGAGACCTTTTTTTCGACGTTTGACGGTTCCATTTATCCTGGAGACAGAATCATTCTGGAACACCAAGTCGATCAGAATAGTCGGTTGTTGCTAAACAACACCAGGAAGCTTGTCTTTCAAAAGGAGAATTTTGCACCTTTCTTGTTGAGTGCGCTGATTGGCGATGTTCCGCTGACGACGCCTTTTAAGGCGGCCTTGTTAGATTTTTCCGAAACGAAGAAAGCGCGCAAAGCCTGGAATCGCTTTGCGGGCGTCGATAGTGTACGTCCGGTGGTCGCAAGCGTGCCGACTCCGAAATCCAATACCACAAAACCTGAACCCAAAACGCAAACACCGGTCGATGTGCCACCAGAGCATGCTCTCGTCGATCAGAATGCTGGCGATGAGGTAACATCCGCTGCGGTTAATAAACCCCCACAGAAGACTCCGTTGAAGCCTGACGCTGCAGTGGCAAACAAAACTGATGCCACTGATGAGTTAAGTACCGATACGATAACGCCTCCGCGGCAGGCAACAGCTACTGAATCGAAGCCTGATAATTCCGTCAATACGTCTCAATCCATAGAGGATGGCGACAGTCGTGTACCTACCGATGCGGCCGTGGCTGAAGTCGTAAAACCTGAGCAGAATCGCGATGTGGCCGCGACGACTGCTCAGCAAGACTCAACGTTATCTGACAAAAGCGAGGAAACCCCCGTTGTTGCCTCTGAGGTGACCTCTGAAACTCAAAATGCTGAGACGGAATTTGACGCCATTGATGTCTTAGCGTTTTCTGAAACCGCTTTGGAAGCTCGTAATGCGTATTTTAATCAGCTTGAAAAGTCGATTAATAAGTACAAAACGGTGCCATTTCAGGCGTACCAAAAACGTTGGGAGGATCATCTGAGTTTGTCGGTGTCTGTCAGCCGGGATGGACGGTTACTCGATGTTCATTTTATCAAGGAGTCGAAGTACAAGCTCTTTAATAAGCAAGCCCAGACTGCCGTAGAGAAAGCGGCGCCATTTCCGCCATTTCCTCGTGAGCTTCCTGGAAAATCCCAAACGTTTCGTATTCAGCTCGATTATCGATTGGCCCGATAAGTTTCTAACAAATAACGTGTCTTTGTTGATTTCACCGAAAAAATCATGCGGTGAATATTGGCTTCTGTCCGCGCAAGCAGGGCCATCTATCTTTAATTTTATTCCTATTTCTCTTCGATCATTTATTGCTGATGTTACGTCAGCGCCCTGTCAAAGGCTTTCCTTGAATAAAAGATCACAATTTTCTGCGAACACAATATATTCAACTATAATTTTTTTAGAATTTATCATTCTCTGAAAAAAGCTAACGAGAGCATGCTGGCATGAAGAAAATATTACTTCCGCTCATGGTGTCTGGGGGCGTTGTGTTTGCTGCGGGGCAAACCTACGCCGCCGATATTTCTATTAATGGATTTGCCTCAATTGTCGGTGGTATGACCCTAAATGAAGGGGATGCTTACGATGGACCAGCCACCTATGTCGCTGATATCACCGGCGAGGGCACCTACGACGAAGATCTCAGTTTCAAACCGGATTCCATCTATGGTCTGCAGGTGCGTTCTGATTTGGGCGATGGTTTGTCGGTCGTTGGAATGGTGACTGGTGTCGGTGGCGAAGATTTCCAAGCGGAAATCAGCTGGGCGTACATCTCTTATGATCTGAACGACAATTGGAATGCGAAGCTGGGGCGGCAGAGAATTCCTCTGTTTTACTACTCCGACTTTTTGGATGTCGGCTATGCCTACCATTGGATCCGTGTGCCTCATCTTTCTCAAGCCGCCGGTGGTGATACCCTCGACGGAATCAATCTGACCTGGCAGACATCTCTGGGAGATTGGGAGTCTCAACTCCAGGTCTATGGTGGCAGTGGTGATGAGTATCTCGGCGAGGCGGGTTCCGATACGCACTTTCGCGACATTCTCGGTGTTGCTTATCAAGTGTCGAACGACTGGTTAACGCTGCGGGCAAGTTACGCCGGTCTCGACTTCTATTTTGATGATCCTGCGGCGAGCTCATTTTCAGACGAAAATGGCAACCTGACCTCAAAAGACGATCCGAATCATTACACATTTTTGGGATTCGCTGCCAACGCCAGTTTCGATGACTGGTTTGTCATGGGGGAAATAGTCTATGCAGAATCCGATGACGTCATTGGCTATGGTTTCGACGTGCTCGGCTTTTCGGAGGAAACCAGCTGGTATGTATCCACCGGTTATCGAATTGGCGATTTCACGCCTCACATCACCTATACCTCGGCGTTTACTGATCGCGAAACTCAAAGTGTGCCCAATGGCATGGAATCTGGTTACGAGGCGGTCACTCTAGGTTTGCGTTGGGATTTTCACCCAAGCGCCGCTTTTAAAGTTGAGTATTTAACCCAGACCGATGAAAGCGACAGTGAATATACCGATGGCCCGTTAATTTATTATGGTGGTGCCGGACACGGGGATTCCTATGATGTCGATGTCGTCTCCTTTGGCGTTGATGTCGTATTCTGAGTGGAGCAGGAGAAAGCCATGAAAAAACTGATTCGAAAAACAGTTCTGCTCGGTTCGGTAATGATCGCAACGGGTGTTTACAGTCTCGCGAGTCACGCCGATGGTGTGGTGGTTGTGCATCCCAGTAACAGTGCGGCGCTGGATAAAAAACAGATAAGTCGTATTTATCTCGGTAAGGCGAAATCTTTTTCAACGGGTAGTGATGTGAAAGCGTTCGATCTCACTGAGGATTCTCCTTTGTATGAGGAGTTCGTCGATAAGGTGGTCGGCAAAAGCCCTCGGCAGGCAAAGTCGTATTGGGCTCAGCAAATTTTTACCGGTAAAGGCACGCCGCCAGAAAGATTGGATTCAGAACAAGCGGTCAAGGATGCGGTTGCCGCTGATAAGGATGCAATCGGGTATATTGATTCCTCTATGGTCGATAGTAGCGTAAAAGTCGTTCATCGATTCTAGCTATTATGCCGCTGGTGACTTTTTTCGCCAGCGGCTTTTCTCAGAATGTTCTTTTCTGTTTTATTCCCTTTCTGCTTACGTTCTTGCTGCTGACTCGAAATTGTTGCTCAAATACGTTACGTTAACATCGCCATTTTGTGTTGAGCGGACGATCTTCCTGTAAACACCGAAAATAACGTCAACGAATCCTGGAGCTAACCTATGATCGAGGGGCAGTGTTTGTGTGGCTCAGTTCGCTATCAGTATGCTGGCGAGATCGGTCCAATTGTGTGCTGTCACTGTCAACAATGTCGCCAAGCCCAGGGTTCGGCGTTTGCAGCGATTGCGTCCGTCAATCGACCGGAATTTGTCTGGACGACGGATACGAGTGCGATCCATGAATACGAGTCCAGCCCAGGCAAGTGGCGAGGGTTCTGTAGTCATTGTGGAAGTCCACTCTACAGTCGATTGGATAAACTGCCGGAATTGTTACGACTCCGCCTGGGAAGTGTCACAACTCCATTATCCAAAACCATTTCCCACCATATCTTTGCGGCTTCAAAAGCAACTTGGTACACGATCGACGATCATCGGCCGAAATATCGAGCGCTCGAGACGGGTGACAAATTATAACGGCCATCGACACTGACGACGGTTTTTCGCATAATAGTGCTGATCATCCTGGCTGATATCGATAATACTCCAGGCGCAAACACCCGCTAGAGCGGTTATCCAAAGGAGTTTCCAATTGTCTTCCGCACCACGAATATTGCTGACTCGACAGTGGCCAGAAAGCGTTGAGCAGGTTTTGCAAAAGTCTTTCGATGTTACATTAAACACGTCGGATAAGCCGATGTCCTCGGCGGAGCTGAATCGAGCATTTGATCACTACGACATTATTTGTCCGACGGTTTCCGACAAAATCGATGCCGAGATTATTGGAAATGAAATGCGCAGAACCCGACTTTTGGTCAATTTTGGTGTGGGGGTTGATCACATCGATGTGGACCACTGTGCGAACGTGGGTATCTCTGTGACGAACACGCCGGGTGTCTTAACCGATGCCACGGCTGATTTGGCGTTGACACTCATATTAATGGCTGCGCGACGTGCTGGCGAGGGCGAAAGAGAAGTGCGCAGTCAGCGCTGGACTGGATGGCGGCCTACACACCTGTTGGGTGCTTCTCTGGCAGATAAAACGCTAGGGTTGGTGGGTTTCGGTCGAATCGGGCTCGAGATCGCGCGACGGGCGCATCACGGCTTTCGTATGAACATTCGTTATTTTTCTCGCAGTGCCATTGAGCCCGAGCTTGCCGAAGAGTTGCGGGCGGAGCGGGTTGAACATCTGGATGATTTGCTCGCGTGCGCGGATGTTATTTCACTGAATGTACCCGGCGGTCCTGCAACTCATCACATGGTTGGTGCCAATGAGTTGGCGAAAGTAAAACCTGGAGCCATTCTCGTCAATACCGCCAGGGGTACAGTGATCGATCACGATGCATTGGCCAATAGCCTTATCAACGGGCCTCTTTTTGCGGCTGGCTTGGATGTTTTTCCCGAGGAGCCAAAGGTTCCTCAAGCCTTGCTGGCGTTGGAGAACGTCGTGCTGCTGCCTCATCTTGGCAGTGCCACCAAAGAGACTCGTGAAGCCATGGGGATGCGTGCCGTCGCAAACATTCAGGCCTTTACAGAGGGCAGCAAGCTGCCAGATGCCCTGTAGGGCATCGCTGCCAGACTCTCAGCATCATGAGATTTATCGGTTCTCGTCGTTAAAACACGTCTATTCCAGGCGCTTTGCCCAAAGAGCGCCTTGCCGTCCCACTTTAACCATAAAGCCGCCCAAGGACGCTTTGAGCAGTTGAATATGATCGCCTATGTGGGGAGGTCGAAAGCTGGAGCGCGTTTCTGTCGTGCGCCATACGGCTCCATCCTCCAGGGTAATAAGCCAATAGCCGGGTCCGATTTCCTGGATGCTCGAAACCACTACAGTTAACGACGTTCTTTCCTGATGGTTTGCTGATTGTTGCCGTTGCTCGTAAAGACTAAAGCCAAACGCGGGTTTTTCAATGGCTTCGATGTTGGAGGATTCTGGGGGAGACGTGGGTGCTTCCGCAATATCACGTGTTGTCTTGGTGGTGCTTTGGGTGTGGACCACCGGGTTTGTATCCGCTGCAAGTTCTTCAAAGCATCGCAGTCGTTTTTGATTGTTTTCGATCTCTGCGCATGCCTGTAATTGAGTCGATATGGCTTCCGTCCCATTTGCGGCAACGGCGAAGAGAGGGGCGCTTACAGCGCACATCTTCAGAAACGAGTGTGCTTTCATCTTATCGTCTCCTGTTCATTTTTGAGGTGCCAAGAGGGAGGCGGTTTTTGATGTTTTTTCTGCTGCGGCACTGGCGGCTTCCTGGAGAATATAACCACGCACGGCTTCCGCTTGTTCAGTGGTGAGGTAGGGAGCAAAACTGATCATACCCTGATCCGTTTTCGCGCCGTCGATAACCACTGCTTGCCAGGCGGCTGCGCTTGTGGTGATCGGGGAGCGTTTTAAATCCGGCGTATTGGGGCCTGTGTGACAGATCGAGCAAAACTCGAAATACTGGGACTGTCCTTCAGCAAGTTGCTGTTCGTTAAAGGTCTCTTCGGTTGTTACGTAGGGCGATAAATGGGTTTCTGCCAATGGCGGTAGAGCCGCATTACCATCCAGCTTAAACGCCAGCATAATGCCATTGGGGGCGGGTCGCCGCATAAAATCCGATTGCGTCGCCATGCCCATGGAGCCGCCGTAGCCGCCGAGTACGGCCACATACTGCTCACCATTAACCCGGTAAGTTACCGGGCCCGCCATGATTCCGCGGTGGGATTGAAACTTCCAGAGTTCCCTGCCGGTATCAGCGTTGTAGGCGCGAAAGTAGCCATAGGGCCCACCCTGAAAAACCAAGTTGCCTGCTGTTGCCAGTGTGCCGCCATTCCACGGCCAGGGTTGCTCGACTTTCCATGCGGGTTTTTGCGCAACCGGATCCCAGGCGATCAGCATGCCCCGATTCATTTTTACGAGTGACTGGCGTCGTTCTGCGGGCGTGTCTCCCGGCACAGAGCCGGGCGGCGGGGCGATAAAGTTTACCCCGGTATTCCAGCGGCCAATGTGACGATCATAGTTAGCATCATCGCCATAGGCGAGGGGAACCATCATGGCGGGGATGTACACCAGCTGTTTGTCGGGATGGTAGCTCATGGGAAACCAGGCGTGGGCGCCGATCCCGGATGGATAGATTAGGTAGGGTTTATCGGCATAGCGCGCTTCTGGCTTTTCTATTGGTCGACCTGTGGTTAGATCGATTCGTTCAGCCCAGTTTTGGGGGGCGTAGGCCTCGGCAGAAATCAGTGTTCCATCTGCGCGATCGATGACGTAGAAAAATCCATTTTTCGGTGCCTGCATTGCGACTTTTCGTTGTTGGCCGGCAATGGTTAGCTCGGCGAGGGTTATCTGCTGCGTCGCGGTAAAATCCCAGGTTTCTCCGGGGTTAACTTGGTAGTGCCAGCGGTAGTGACCGGTGTCCGGATCGAGTGAAAGGATCGATGACAAAAACAGATTATCACCTTTGCCATCGGAGCGAGCGCGATGATTCCAGGGGGAACCATTGCCGACACCAACCAGGAGTTGATCAAAATCCGGGTCGTAGACGATGGAGTCCCAAACCGTGCCGCCGCCGCCCATTTCCCACCAGTTGCCGTGCCAGGTCGCGCCTGCAAATTTGGCAAAGGCCTCATCGGAGGCGGCGCCATCGGGTCCATCTGCGGGGTTACCAGGGACGGTATAGAAACGCCAGACCAATTCTCCGTTCTCTGTGTCATAGGCGGAAAGATAGCCGCGCACGCCCATTTCAGCGCCACTGTTGCCGATTACGACTTTATCCTTAAAGACACGTGGCGCACCGGTAATCGTGTAAGGTTTCTGCTGGTCGATGGTCAGCGTCGACCAGACTTCTTTTCCTGTTGCGGCATCGAGAGCAATCAATCGGCCATCTAAAGTACCGACAAACACCTTGCCTTTCCAAACGGCGACACCGCGATTGACCACGTCGCAACAGGCGTGGGCGGCTTTTGCGCCGATCACCTGGGGATCGTAGCGCCATAGTAAAGCTCCCGTGACCGCGTTTATCGCCATGACTTTTGACCAAGCCGTACTGATATACATGATGCCGTCGACAACGATAGGCGTCGCCTCTTGGCCTCGATTGGTATCGAGTTCTACAGACCAAGCCAACCCCAGTTGCTCGATATTACCCGCGTTGATTTCCGTCAGTTTACTGAAGCGCTGTTCACTGTAGGTCCTGCCATAACTCAGCCAATTATCATCGTCCCCATCCGCTGCAAGCAGTCGTTGATTATCGATTTGACCGGCAGTTTTTGCGGGCGGTGATGGGGTCGACAGAGGCTTGGCGTTTGCATCTAATGTCGAAAATACCAGCGCTGCGGCGAATACGTTAGCCAGTACGCGTAACATCATCATCTCCGAAACCGTTTATTCTTGTTGTTGGCCGCTCCCGAGAGCGGCGAGGTCTATGGTTAAAATCGAAACGAGACGCCCGCGTAGTAACGGCGACCAATCAAGTCATAGAAAAAGGAATTGATTGGTGTGGTGCCGACGTTGGTCGCCAGCCCACTGGTGTCTTGATTGTATTCCGTCAGTGGAGGCTCTTCGTCCAAAAGATTGTCTACACCCAACCTGACCACGGCGGAGTCCCCAAAGGCCCAACTGAGATTAAGGTTAAACAGATCGTAGGAAGGAACGCCTTTGAAGGGCGTGCTGTTGTCAGAAGGGTAGGTAATGGATTTAGCCGAGGGCAGATGTTGCCACTGCAGCGATACCGCAGCCGGGCCAAAGGAATAGCCAAAGGTGCTCAGCATCTTCCATTCGAAAGCGCCAGGGTTTAGCCCGTTTTCGCCAACTCCGTTGCTGCCCGAGGGGCCCAGTGTGCCGGCGTATTCAACCAGAGATGCTGTCGGTAAGGCCGCTGATTTAAGAGTAATTAGATAGTTGACCAGAGCGTTGTAGCTAAAGGTTCCAGGGCCCACATCAAAGGCCCAATCAAACTGAAGATCTATGCCTTCCGTTTTAAAGCGGCCACTGTTGAGGTAGGTTACCTGGACATTACCCAGTGCGCCGTCTCCCGCAACACGACCGATTTGTTGACAGGCTTCCGCATTGGCAGCGGCTGTGGGATCTGTAAGAATCGCGGCGTTGTACGACGGATCGAAACACTGAAGTTGGACGCTGTCGAGGGTTTGAGGACCGATAGCGTCTTCAACTTCAATGCTGTAATAGTCGATGGTCGCGCGCATACGTGCAAAAATGCCATCGTCAAACGGTGAGTCGATCACCATGCCAATCGTCCAGGTCTCTGCCTCTTCGTTATCGACCTCGGGATTGCCAATCAGCGTTGGGAACGCAAAGGCCGCGCCTTGAGCCGCATAAAACGCCGGATCAGAGTAGAATACATCGGATGTGCCAGCAAGCTGACGATCCATTAATATTTCGCAAACGGCCTGTACATTTGCAGCGTTGGCATTGGCGCCAGGATTGGCGGAATAGGAGAGTGCGTTGGTGAGTCGGCAAACGTCTCCGCCACCTGCGGCGGTGAAGCTCTGTGCCGGTGCGAGATAGAGCTCTGCAATGTTTGGTGTCCGAATTGCCTTGTTAAAACCGCCGCGAACTCGCAGTTTTTCGTTAATACCCCAATCCAACATCGCTTTCCAGGTAAAGGTCTCTCCGGTCGTGCTGTAATCTGAATGTCTCGCGCCAATGTTCAGATCAAAATTATCGATAAGCGGCAGGTCACTGATCAGCGGAATTAACAGTTCTGCATAGACTTCGTCGACTTTAATGTCGCCGCCAGAGTCTCCACTGGGATAGATGCCAATAGCCTGATCCATAAATGACGAGCCCTGAGAGGTGAGCGTGTCATTGAGGAATTCATAGGTGTTTTCTCTGTGGGTCGCACCAATGGCTGCCCGCACTTCCCCTGGGCCCCACTCGAAGAGCTTGCCTTGAGCATTAAACTCATAAACCTCCTGTTGCATCGTCGAGCGTGTTTTTAAATCCGCTCTGATGGCATCGAGGCAGTCTTGAGAAACATTGCCTTTATTAAACGGGTCGAATCCGCTGGTGCAGGTTGCACTGGCAGCACCAAAGCCACCAAACAGTGGATTCCCTTGCTGGGAGAATCCGGCCCCCCAATCGGGCGCCGCCAGAATGGTGCGAAAGCGCTCTAAGGATGCCGTTCCTGTGACCGTTGACGACGTCGAGGATTCTCCTCGAGAGGCATAGAGCTCCCAAGTCCAATCAATATCTTCAAAAGCGCCTTCCAGTCCAAAGATCATATTGTAGGTGCTGACTTCGGTGCTGGCTTCGCGATTGGATTGATTCAAGTAGTAGGTCAATTGCCAATCACAGGACGCGCCAGATCCGGCTGCACCGGGGGGCGCTGTCGGGTCGCAATGCAAGGTATCGACATATAAATTCTGAAACGTATCGGCATCGATACCAGCGGGAATTTCTCGGCTGGCCAGGACATCGGCTAATTCATCGGGTACTGTGCGACCATCGGCCGGGATCAGCGCTGACCACCCGTTTACAGACGGTGACGGCTGTTGCACGGTTTGGGTTTTGACACTGGTATAATCTGCGCGAAAGAAAGCACCCAGACTTTCATTGATGTCGTAATTGCCATTGAGATAAAAGTTGTCTCTTTCCAGTGGAAGAATGACCAACTCTTCTGTCCAGTTTTGCTTTAAAGCTCCATCGACAGTCTGCACCCACTTGGTCCCGGAGGTGTCGCCATTAAAGCGATAGGCGCCACCAGGCACGCTTTGAAAAAAACCAGTAAACGCGGTGCCGTCTTCGTTAAAGTACAGCCTGCTGCCCGCAGGAACAGCACCCGGCGTAAAAATGGCGTCCATAGATGCCTGGGTTGGATTTACGTTGCCGTAGGGTTGGTAGGCTGAAAAATCGGGGAAAAATTCTGTTCCGGCGAAACGAGGATCCTCCCAGGCATCGACAAACCAGGGGCGGTCAATACGGCTTGCGGCGCTGCGATCGGTACGGGCGATGCCAATGGTGATGTTGCCGCGATCATCGTCAAAATTCGTCCCCATAAGTGCGCTTAACGAATATTCTTCGCCGTCACCGTGCTCAGTCGTTCCCGACTGTCCGTCGATCTGCAATCCTTCAAAATCGTCTTTTAAAATGAAATTGACGACGCCGCCAACGGCGTCTGCGCCATAGGTGGCGGACGCACCACCGGTGATCACTTCCACACGTTCTATCGCTGCAGCCGGTATGGTGTTGATGTCGACAACGCCCAGGGCATTGGCAGGCGTTGCACGGCGCCCGTTAATGAGGACCAGGTTGCGATTGGTGCCGAGGTTACGCAATGAAATGGTAGCCGCACCCGGTGTACTGGTCGCAGTGACTTGAGTATCGCCGCCGAGAGAGGGGGTTTGGACCGGGGTAAATCCCGGCAATTTGTTGAGATTGGATTCCATCGCTGCGGTCGATGATTTTTCAAAGAGTTCCTTATCAACTGTTACTATTGGACTCTCTGCATCATAGTCCCGCCTTTGAATGCGAGTTCCCGTGACGACCACTTCTTCAAGTACTTCATCAGTATCTTGATTTGATTGAGCCTGGGCACTAGATAGTGGCCAGCACAGGTAAAGTGCGCTGGCACAGGTTAGGGCGACGCGGTTTAACAGCAGATTATGGGTTAGAAACATCGATAAACCTCCATATTTTTTATTGTTATTTTTTGCAGGGCAACAAGAAGAATCCGCTTCCTGAAAACCAAAACTCTATGGGTTCTATGGCAATGGTGACGCTGATTATCGTGTTAGCGACCACTGCTCGACATCGATTGGATCAGTTTACCTATCTTTCTACATTTATCAATCGAGATTTTTCGTGGCGCCATTTTTATCTATTGGGTTTCGCTTGAGTGCTAAAAAATTCGCAATTATTCCATTTTTAATAAAAGCGAATTAAAAAAATCCCGCTGCACAAATGTTCCTTGAGCAGCGGTTCAGCTTTCTAAAAACGCACGCTTAATCCAGCGTAATACCGGCGCCCGACAAGGTCATAAAAATAGGCGTTGAGAGGGCTACCACCGACGCTATTTGCCAGTCCACTGGTGGCGGTGTTGTATTCTGTCAATGGGGGTTCTTCGTCCATCAAGTTGTCGATGCCCAGGCGCAAAAATACGCTTTCGCCAAAACCCCAATTCATCGATAGATTAAACAAATCGTAAGAAGGCGCGCCTTTGAATGTGGTTTCAGGATCTTGCGGATAAGTGATGGATTTTACTGAAGGTAAATGCTGCCACTGCAAGGAGATGCCACCGGAGCCAAACAAATAGCTAAAGGTGTTTAGCATTTTCCATTCGAAGGCGCCAGGATTGAGCCCATTTTCTGCGATAGCATTACTGCCCGATGGGCCTAAGGTTCCCGCATAGTCTACCAGTGGTGCCGTGGGCAGGGCGGCGGATTTTAAGGCGATTAAATAGTTGACCAGCGAGTTAAATTGAAAGGTGCCGGGACCAACGTCAAACGACCAGTCAAGCTGCAAGTCAACCCCTTCGGTTTCAAAGCGGCCGCTGTTGAGATAGGTGACTTCGACATTTCCCAGTGCGCCATCACCGGCGGTTCGCCCAATTTGCTGACAGGCATCCTGAGCAGCTGCTGCGGAAGGGTTGTTTGCGATCAGTGGATTATAAGAAGGATCAAAACATTGCAATTGCACGGTATCGAGGGTTTGTGGACCAATGGCATTGTCGACTTCGATACGATAGTAGTCGATGGTTGCCCTAAGTTGACTTAACCATCCGGTTTCTATCGGAGAGTCGATGACGAAACCTAGGGTCCAGGTTTCGGCTTCTTCTTCCTGAACATCGGGATTCCCGATAAGTGTTGGAAAGGCGAATGCCGGTCCTTGTGCTAAGTAGTAATCTTCGTCGGAATAAAACACATCCGATGACCCCGCCAGCTGGCGGTCCATCAGTATCTCGCAGACGGCTCTGACGTTCGCGGCGTTCGCATTGACTGAAGGATTGGCTGAATAATCGAGAGCGTTCGTGACCCGACAGACATCGCCACCGCCGGCAGCCGTAAAGCTCTGCGCGGGGGCCAGATAGAGCTCTGCGATGTTGGGCGTTCGAATGGCTTTGTTGTATCCGCCTCTTACACGTAAATGCGAGTCGACCTGCCAGTCGAGCATCGCTTTCCAGGTAAAGGTCTCACCGGTGGTGTTGTAGTCTGAGTAGCGACCACCTAGGTTGAGATCCAAGTCGTCAATAAGGGGCAGTTCTGATGCTACCGGTATTAAGAGTTCTGCGTAGAACTCTTCGACACGGATATCACCGCTGGAGTCGCCGCTCGGATAGATTCCGATAGCCTGATCCTGAAAGGACGAACCTTGAGAGGTCAGAGTATCATTGATAAACGTGTAGTCGTTGATTCTTTTCGATGCGCCGATGGCTGCTCTGACGTCTCCGGCAGGCAGAGGAAACAGGCCGCCTTGAGCGTTGATTTCCCATACTTCCTGGGTCATGGTGGCCCGGGTTTTTAAGTTGGCAGCGATCGCATCGAGGCAATCCTGTGAGACGTTGTCTTTGTTAAATGGATCCATGCCGCTGGTACAGCTGGCACTGGCGGCACCAAATCCACCGAACAGCGGGTTTCCTTGTTGAGTGAATCCCGCGCCCCAATCGGGGGCTGCGATCAGTGCGCGGAATCGCTCTAGTGATGCGGTACCTGTGACCAAGGAGGATGTTGACGACTCTCCGCGTGATCCGTATAGCTCCCAAGTCCAATCCGTAGCGGCGATTTCGCCTTCCACGCCATATACCATGTTATAGGTATTCACCTCGGTATCCGCCTGTCTATTCGCCTGGTTAAGGTAGTAAGTAAGCTGCCAATCACAGGTGGCTCCAGAACCTGCAGCTCCCGGTGTGGAGTTGGGGTCACAATTGAGTTCGTCGACGTAGAAATCTTGAAATTCTGCCGCATTGATGTCGGCGGGAATCTCTCGGCTGTCCAGTATGGTTTGTAGCTCTGTGGGAAGATTACGGCCGTCAGCAGGTACTAAAGCCGCCCAACCATTCACTGAGGGGGAAGGTTGCTGCATGGTGGTGGTTTTTACACTGGTATAGTCGGCTCGCATAAAGGCTGATAGAGAATCCGTAATTTCGTAATTGCCATTGAGGTAAAAATTGTCGCGTTCGAGGGGCAGTACTGCGAGCTCTTCGATGAAATTTTGCTTAAGAGCACCATCGACCGTTTGTACCCACTTGGGACCGCTGAGGTCGCCGTTAAAGCGATAGGCGCCATCGTTGATACTCCTGCGAAATCCTGTAAACGCCGTGCCATCGGTATTGAAATAAATGCGGGTTCCAGCTGCAACTTGCCCATTCGTGAAAATGGAATCCATGGCGTCTTGAGTCGGATTGACGGGCCCATAGGGCTGAAATGCAGAAAAATCCGGGAAAAATTCCGTCGCAGCGAAGCGAGGATCTTCCCATGCGTCGACAAACCAGTCACGGTCAATACTGTCGGCACGATTGCGATCGGTTCGAGCAATACCAATGGTGATATTCCCGCGATCATTGTCGAAATTGGTGCCCATAAGCGCACTTAAGGATACCTCTTTGCCGCCTCCGTGTTCGGTAACACCCTGACGAAGGTCGACCTGCATACCTTCAAAATCGTCTTTGAGTATAAAATTGACCACGCCTCCTACCGCGTCAGCGCCATAGGTTGCTGATGCGCCACCGGTAATGATTTCTACCCGCTCGATCGCGGCGGCGGGAATGGTATTGATATCGACGACGCCTAACGCATTTGCCGGTGTCGCGCGACGTCCGTCGATAAGCACCAGATTTCGATTGGTGCCGAGATTGCGTAATGAAACGGTTGCGGCTCCCGGGGTGCTGGTTGCGGTTACTTGTGTGTCACTGCCCAGTGATGGTGTTTGTACCGGTGTAAACCCAGGCAATTTGTTGAGACTGTTTTCTATGGCTGCGGTGGAGGAATTGTCGAGAAAATCTCTATCAGCGGTGACGATGGGACTTTCTGCCTGATAGTCGCGCCGCTGTATACGAGAGCCGGTTACGACAACTTCCTCTATAACAGTATCATCATTCTGGGGTGTCGTTTGACCGATGGCCGTGGGTGTATGGAGAATTTCAAACAGAAAAATACCGGTAGATAGGCAAGCCGGAAGGGTCTTGGATGACATGGAATACCTCTCATTTATTATTGTATGTTTTCGCTCGATCATCGGTTGTTACTACTGTGTCATTTGCAAGGAATCCACGGAGTAACTAACCGGCTGTAAATACATTCCTATAGGCTCGATGCAGCATCCCTGCTACACAATGTTCAGCGATTACTGGACAGTGTTGCTGGTTGAGTTGCTGAAGAAAAGCGAGCGTCTTTCGTAAAAGAGTCTATCGTATTCAGTTTGATTTCTGACGTGAGGACTGAGGTTTTAAGGAATCTGGCATTTCTTTCCAGAGTTGTGCATAGGGGTCATCGTCGTCATTATCACCCGGCAAGCTTTCTCTCACGGTTGTACGGCGCATGTCTCTGGCTTCATTGGCGGTGTCGAATTCACCGCCTTTGTGCATGGAGCAAAGGTTATCCCATATTACGAGGTCACCGGGCTGGTATTTAATATTAAAAATGTATTGAGGTTGAGTGGCGAACTCAATGAGCTCCCGGATGAGGGCTCGTCCTTCCTCTTGGGGAAGGCCGATAATGTCTTTTGTATGCGCAGCAACAAACAGGGCTTTTCTACCGGAACCCTTATGCACATGAACGATAGGGTGGACGGCCTTTAACCCGGCGTTAATTTTTTCATCGCTGATATCGGCACCACCGACTTTGCGGGACCACCACAGAGAGTTTTCTGCTTGAAGATTTTCGATACGTTTTTTCATGGAATTCGGTAGATCTTCATAGGCGCTGCGGGTATCGGCGAACCAGGTTTCGCCACCTTGGGATGGACAGCGGTGAGCCAGCAACAGCGAATAGGCATTTCGTCTTTGCATATAAGAACCGTCGGTATGCCAAAGTCGATTGCCTTTGGCGTAGGTATCCGCCGCTGGATCGCGATTAATGTTCCCGTCCAAATCGAGATTGCCTGCGTCAAACAATTCCGGAAATGCTAACCGCGTTCTCATGCCCGGGCGCCTTGGTGCCAGTTCCAAGTGTCCGAAATATCGACTGAACTCTATGTGAGATTTATCGGTCAGACCGGTATTTCGAAAGACGCCTATGCCCCAGGTATTCATGGCTTTTAGAATGTCCTGTCGGTCTTGATCTGAGAGAGGGGCGGCGATATTGATGCCAGAAATTTCAGCGCCAAAGCGCGGCAGTATCGGTACGACGTTTAACATGATGGATGGCCTCAGTTGTCATTATTATGGTGAGATAAAAATAACTCTACCATGGTAGGTAAATGGTTAGAACCTAAAATTCAGCTCTTTTTTAATATCAATTGATCGCATTGACCAGAGCTTCTACCTTCACGTATGGTTCATTCACTGTCTATCGGTTTGAGAGTCTCTATATGGTAAAAAAAAACGTCTCAACAGAAAAAAGCTCTGCAGCAAAAAAATCACCTTCACAAAAAAACGTTACTGAAAAAGCGGTAAATTTTCGCCGTGACAACACGCCAAGCGGCGGTGAATTTGAACAATGGTGGATTAATTATAAGGATTTTTACCCCTTGGGCAGCCGTCTTGATGTCGAATTTCGAATGTCTCGGTTGCTTGTTCTGGCCAGCCGCAGCTGGGTGAATCGTATCGATAATATTCTGCGCAAAGAAACCGGTCAGACTCGTGCGCGTTGGCAGGCAATGTTTGCCCTGAGCTTTGCTGAACAACCGGCCACCATGAGTGACCTGGCAAAACGACTGCGCGTTCAATGGCCAACCTTGGTTCGCGTTATCGACGGAATGGTGGAAGAAGGTTTGGTGCATCGTCGGGACAATCCTCAGGATGGCCGCTCTAAACTGGTACATCTCACATCTAAAGGCGACAAAGTCATGGCAAAAATTCAACCTATTCTGGATAAGGAGCGGGCGGCTATGTTGGCCGAATTATCCGAAGAGGAACTCCGTGTGTGCTCCTCTGTATTACAGAAAATATTTGATCGTCTTAAAGACGATTCCTAAGCCGTTCAACGCTTAAATACCCGAATCTCTCCACGGTCAGCGTCGATGTCGACGCGGTCTCCAGTTTCAATGATCGCAAAGGGATCGGCATCCAGGTCGGTTATTGTCGGCACATGGGTGACCACGGCACCCAGCGCGGCTTTGGTGGTCATTTCTGTAAAGATCATTGCGGCGGGTGCTTTTCCGGCCAGCCTTGCGGTATGAAACATCGCCGACCAGCCGGAGGAACCTTTCGCGCCTCTAAAGACCAGTATCCTGTCGGTAAAACACTGGCCAACCAATTCGTGGCGAGTTTCAATGATGGTGCCGGCCATGGGGTTTATGCCTCCCCACCCGGAAATGGTGTCGCGTGTCACCAGTGCCAGTCCCGTTGCCTGGCCTTTTACAATGCCTCTACCGTGAAAGACCATCACTTGTTGCGATCTGGCCAGCGTCATAAAAGCTCTCCTTGCCATTGTCCTGTAATAGCCGCTTGAATGCAGTCAGACGTACGGCCGTACCAAGCTTCAACCCCCATAAAGGCAGGCAGGTAATGGGTTTGTTTTGCACTGTCTAACGCAACGGTACGTGTACCCGGTGGAATGATTTGGCTGATCGATGAACAGGTATCGGTCATGATGATGCCTCCGGCCATGCGAACCATCGTGATGTATCCCAACTCGTCCGCTTTTTGCTTGACGGCTCTTGATGTAAATATCCAGAGTGCTGTCGACTCTTTCACTCTACGGCCTTCCAGCATTCTGGCAATATCTTTGAGCTGCTCCAGCGCGGCGTGGGGGCAGCCAAGCATGACGAAATCCACATCAGTGCAATGCCCTTTACGGTTCAGGTTGTCGTAAGTGTCGCGTCGTTCGGCCGCGCCATAGTGAATAACCTGTAGTGGTTTGCGCCCGCCAAAGGCGGCGTGTTGTGTCGGTGCCTCTGGCGTGATACCAATCATATGGTACATTTCAACGCCGCCGGACGAGGCGGCTGCAGCACCAAAGTGTTTGTGATCGATCAGTTGGGGCCGATTGATGTCACCCTGGATAACGGGAATTCTTTCTTGAACCTGCCCACCGACAAAGTAACCTAACAATCCCCAATCAAATAACGAATGTGTGGGATGTTCGACGTGAATCAAGATGTCGCCCTGGCGCTGGTCCTCCCGGTGAAACCCCCAATCGGGAATACGATGCACAATCATGGCAGCACTGGTGGATTCCCGACCTTCAGTATTGGTGCGTCCTCCGAGTACGGAATTGCAAAAAACCACTGCGGAACTTTCCATCCAGGCACAGTGTTCGCCAAATTCAGGGCGGTTGCCGGCGAGATAGGGGGTACAGGTTTTTAGTGGTCGAATGTTGTGGGATGTGTAGGCATTTTCATCGGACTGAAAATTGTTGAAAGCGTCTGCTGCAAAGCCTTGCTCCCGCCAGAGCACGGGATCCATGCCGCCCTGAAGGTGGCAGGCGTTTCCTGTCATTGGTGGGATATCGAACACTGTGTCGGCGTCGAGATCAAACCGACAGAAAACGGCGCGATAGTCTCCGCCATCTGCGTGAAATTGTTGTTTCAGCCAGGGAGAAGAGGAGCCGGGTACGCCGGCCACGTTTTCACAGGGGACAAAGCGGTCTGCATCCAGGGCCTCAGCGTAGCGGATCAACAAGTCCATGGCCGCTTCTGCTGCTGCGCCGTGTTTGCCTGAGGCCATGTCTTGTTCTTCAGCTGTTAGCTTCAACATAATCCTCTCCGTTCGCTAAACGCGGCTTGCGAATCACGGCGCCGATGGTGAGGGCGGCTAGCGCCAACAGGGCAGGGCAGATGGCGAGCAACGCGTAAATTCGCTCGACGTCGGCTTCACTGGCTAAAAATAAGCCGCCTAAGATGGGACCGGCAATACCGCCAAATTTGGCGATCGACGTTGCCCAGCCAGCGCCGTTTGCACGGATGGCACTGGGATAATAGATGCCGGCAATGGAATGAATACCAAAGTGAGCGCCGGATACCAGGGTTGAGGCAATCAGGGAGAACAACAGGAACGCCATCGGTTGTAGTGGCGCCAGCCCGGTGTATAGCAATAACGGCACCGCCAGAATGGGAAAAAATGCGACGGCAAAGGGTCCGTATCGATCCGTAAAGCGCATTAATGCCAGACCTGCGATGGCGCCTGCGACACTGGCGATGGAGGAAGTCCAGGCTGCGGTCTGGCGATCGATGCTTACTTCTTCGAGTACAATAGGGCCCCAGTTCGCCATGAGATAGATAGACAGTGTGCTGGCTATATAGCCTATCCATAACAGGGGGGTGATTAACGCGAGCCGCCCCTGAAACAATTGATTTGCAGTAAAATTTTTCTCGATGACCGGTTCGTCTCCCAGAATAAACACCGGAGGGCGTGGCAATGCAACACTCGGGTCCAGGTGAAACAGCGTTTTTTCCACGAGTTCCGGCTGTCGTTTCTTGGCGACCAAAAACCGAATTGATTCCGGCAGAGTGAATAACAATAATATCGCGCACAGTAAGGTGCCCACGCCGCCAAACAGGAATACAGCTTGCCAGCCAAAACCCGGCGCCAGTACATTCGTTAGTGGGCCAGCGACGCCGGCTCCTAGTGCATAACCCATCATTATCAGAGTAACGACTGTGGATCGCAGGCGCTTGGGTGCGTATTCGATGTTTAACGCCCATGCCAGAGGTAACATACCGCCGATGGCGAATCCGTCCAGAAATCTCAGTGTTAGCAACTGCAGGTAGGATTGTGCGAGTGCGGTAGCTGCGGTGAGGATGCCGAACCCAAAGGCCGAGACAATAATGGTTTTACGACGCCCGATGAGATCGCCCAGGTAGGCGAAAAAGAAGCCGCCGAGCATCATGCCAAAGATACCCGCTGAAAAAACATTACCCAGTTGCGGATTCGTTAAACTCAGGTCTTCGACCATGTAGGGTGCGGTAAATGAAATCATCATCATGTCGAGGCCGTCAAAAAACGTGATCAGCCAGGAAATAATAATTAGCCGCACGCCAAAGCGGTTTATTTTTCGGTTTTCCAGAAACTCAGCGACATCAAACTGTCGATTGGTGGTGGGTTCCATCTGTCTCGTCCTTGCAGGTTGTTATTGTTTTGGAGACTCATCTTCCAAATTGTGCCGAATGCGATCTCTCAGTTGCTGGTAGTCGACGTCGCGCACATTGCCGCCGTTGGCGAGGTCAAGGGTATGGGCCGCAGCGGCGCCCATGGCAATACAGGTTCCCATTACTCGCACACTCGACAAGGCGGTAGAATCCGCGTCGATGCAACGTCCGATTGCCAGCAGATTGTCGGCACCGGCGACGATCAGCGACCGTAAAGGGACGGTATGGATATGATCTGGACCAAATACTTCCCACACATAACCCTCGCGGTTGTGATGTTGCTCGAGAGGCCAGGCGCAGCGAGCGATGGCATCGTCAAACCAGCGAGCTGAACGCACATCTTCGGTAGTGAGGTGATAGTCGCCAACGATCCAGCGGGTTTGTCGTATACCCGGCAGTCCGTAGGCGCGAATGCGCGCCTTGCCGAAGGCGTCGGGAAATTCATTGCGCAAAAAGTGCAAGGTGCGGTCTGCCTGCTCTTTGCCATCGATTTGCTTGGCGGCGGCGTCGAACGGATCCAGCGGTGTTTCGATGTGGGTCATATTGACCATGGCGACGTTACGCCCGGGAAAGCTGGCGGTAAAACCATCCCGTCGCATCATGCCGTAGTGTTGACCGCGATCATAAATTCGTTTGGCCATGGCATCCCAATCGGGCATGGCGTCCCCATTGAAATCTTCAATAATCAACATCTGCGATCCGTAGATCTGTCCATTGCCATGAACTCTGCAATCGCAGCCAGCCTGCCAGGTGAGGGCTGCATCTCCTGTTGCGTCGATAAACCCATCTGCTGAAATCCGTAAATCGCCATAGCGAGTTGCGATTTCCAGTGATGATATTCGCCGACCGTCGCGATTGACCTGGCGAATGATGGCGCCGGACAGGGGTGTGACACCGCTTTTAATAAGGGTTTTTTCCATCCAGCGACCCAGGGCAACTTCGTTGTACATCACGACGTTCATAACTCCGCCGGGTTTGATGTGGGCATCGCCCGCGGCGCTGAGTTCGGAGATCAGCTCATCGGCGATACCGTGCACCAGTTGGCGGCCGTTAGGGTTGGCAGAATACAGCCCGCAAAACATGCCGATGATCGAGTTGACAGCCTGTCCGCCTAAGCTCGGCAGTCCATCGACAAGGACGACGCGGCGGCCGGCGCGAGCGGCTTCTATAGCTGCACTCATTCCGGAAGCGCCAGAACCAACGATGCAAATATCAAAGTGTTGGTGCGTTATCGTGCTGGCGTGACGTCGGGATACTACGCGTGTTTCTGGATCGAACGGGCGGTCGAGTGCCATAGATGCGTCCTGTGCAGTGGCCCGTACTACACAAGAGAGGAGCCGGGCTTTCGTTATTGGTTTTTGTGCTGCCAGGAAATACTAACGCCGAAAAACGTTAGAATGCTATCGTTATTTTGTGTTTTTAGCGACGTTTTTGGAACCCTGTGTTTCAAAATTATCGAGTCGCTCAATCATCTGGCTCATCACTCGTTGGGTGATTTCGATGTCCTGCAGGGAAATGTCCCGAAAGAGCGTCAGGCGGAGCCCATCGGTTAATTGCTTTATTTCATCCACCACCGCGTGGCCTGCAACGGTTAAATGATTGTTGATTTGGCGTTTGTCATTCGCATCGGGAACGCGTTCAATCAAGCCTTCTGTTTCCAATGTGTCGATCATTCTCACCAGGGTCGGCGCTTCAATGGACAGAAGCTTTGCCAGCTGACGCTGACTGATTTCACCTCCGGCAAATGCAATGACAAATAATGCCTCCCAGCGGGCCTGACTTTGGCCGATGGTGCGCAATTCCCCATTGGCCACTTTTCGCCACTTGCGACCCGCCAGAACCACGGCGCGGGTGAGCTGAAAGTAAATTTCATCGATCGAGCCGGGGGCATAATACTGTTGCTGATAGGGTAGGGCGTAGGCGGAGTCAAAACGGCCATCTTTCTCCGCGTGTGGCGATTCGGGTGCAGAGCCTGGGGCATTTTTCTCGAAATTCGGCATGGGGGCGTTTCTCTTCAACACTCATAATAGGTGTCGGATGGGCGGGATAGTGTTAGCATCCTATCATTTTCCGCAATGACCCGCTGCGTCTGGTAACCTTTTTTAACCCGATTCATTGAGCCATGAGGTTATTTGCTCTCTTATCATGGCGATGCGTTTCGGTCTGGGCCTGATTCGGTATTCGACAAGGTATATGGATTCTGCGACCGGTGTCGTGAGCGAGTGCTTTATTCAGTGTTGATCGGAAAGTGCATTGACGGCGTGTTGAGGGAGGACAGTAAACACCAAGCCGAAACTTACCGGCTCCAGTATCAGGTTAAATTATCCGGGACAAAGGCGAATCGTCTGTTTATTGCTCATCCAATTCCAGCACGGAAATATCCTGCTCGATGGCATTGGAAATGTGCGCGTGCATGGCGGCTTTAGCTCTCATCGGGTCGCGCAGGCGCAGTGCATTGAGAATCTTGCGGTGTTCCTCAACGTAAGGGTGCACGCCCAGGTCGCGAACGCGTTGATGGAAGGTGGAGCTGAGCACCGAATCGTTACGCAGTTGCCACAGCCATTTTACGTAGGCGCCAATGGCGCTGTTATCGGTAGCGGCGGCGATCGTGCAGTGGAACCGTTGATCGGCGTCTTCCTGCTCTTTTTCGGAGGCTGAAGAATCTTCCATAACGCGCACGGCGCCATCGAGTATACGCAATTGTTCTTTGGTGATCCTCGCGGCGGCGAGGCAGACAGCTTCCGATTCGATCAGGAGGCGCGCTTCAAGAACTTCGAAGGGGCCAGGTACGTCGTCCAAAGTGGTATGACCAATATCGCCACCGATGGGTAATGCGTAGATGCCGGACCCCGTTCTAATTTCAACCAGACCTGCAATCTCCAGCGCGATCATGGCTTCTCGAATGGTGGGGCGGCTGACTTCAAAGCGTGTTGCAAGATCCCGTTCAGACGGCAGGCGTTCGCCGGCGCGAATATTTCCAGCTCGAATTTGATGTTCCAATTGGGTGGCGACTTCAATGTAGAGTCTGCGAACTTTGACGGCTTCAACTTTCATGGGGGCCTGGGGACATGTCGTGTTTGTTAGGCGTTCAGAATACAATTGGTGGTAAATTAGTCAAGCCAATTGCCCGTGAGCCGGGGGCTTCTAACTGTCCCGAGATTGACTTCCTCGATGCTCCAAATATACTGACCCCCAGTATACTTCTCGAGTTGTTCTCTATGCCCCATACCATTAAAGATCGTGACAAGCTGCTTGCCCGGGTTAGACGCATTCGCGGTCAGGCCGACGGTTTGGAAAAGCTGCTGCTGCAAGAGGGCGAGTGCATCAAAGTGTTGCAGCAGATTGCGGCGGTGCGAGGGGCTGTCAATGGACTCATGGGGGTTGTATTGGAAGGGCATATAAGAGAACATCTTGGCGCACACGATGTCTCACCAGAGGAGCGCGAAGCCGACCTCGATGAGGTGATTAACGTATTGCGCTCCTATCTTAAATAACTGATGTTTCCCACAACCGGCCAATGATGTATTTCTCACTGCAATTCACCGCCTTAAAACGGACTGCGTGTCTGTTGGTACTGGTGTCGTTGGTGCAGTTCTTCTTTGCCGCGTTTGAGTCTGCCGCTGGTGCAGATGTCATCGATCAAGATTCCCACCACACATCCCCCCATGTCGAGAGTGTCGATTTTCCACTGGCATCAATCACCGGGGACTCTGAAGACCATTCAGATGATGCCTGCGATCACTGTTGTCTCTGTCATGGGCACTGTCATCATTCGGCCATAACCGAAGATTTTTCTCTGACACTGGCGCGACCCAGTATCCCTGGGACACCGTCCGCTGTTAACCAACCTTCCTACCGATCCTATCGTATCGACCGTCCACCCATCGCCTGATCCGCCGTCAAATCGCTTGGGAGGTGTTTTATTCTCCAGGGGCATTATGAAACGGTCGGGCTGACGTTCTAAGACGCAGTGCCTCCGTGATGTCTTTGACGCTTTTGCGCCTCCTGATTCTCATTGTTTGATTCAGGATTCATATCATGTTCATGGTTTTTCGAAGGCAGGCGGTCCGCTGGGGTATCGCCAAAGTGTCTTCTGTCGTGTTGGTGGCCTTGCTGTGCAGTTCGCCCACCAAGGCTCAAAACAGTTTAACGCTGCAACAGGCTACCCAACGGGTGCTGGAGCAGAATCCCGACCTGCAGGTTTTTCAGTGGCGTTTACAGGCGCTCTCCGCGCAAAAGCGTTCTGCAGATCTGCGCCCCGCCTATCAGCTTGGCATGGAGGTGGAGAACCTCGCAGGAGGAGGGGATTATCAGGATTTCGACAGTGCTGAAGTCACCTTATCTTTGTCTTCCCTTGTCGAGCTGGGGGGTAAACGCAATGCCCGCGTCAGCGTTGCTGAATCTCGCTATGGGCGCGCTCAAATTCAGCGGCAGGCTCAGGCACTGGATCTGTTAGCTGGGGTGACCCAGCGATTTATTGCCGTTCTCTCGCTGCAGGAAAAGCTCAGGGTTGCTAAAGATGCGACCACGCTTGCCGCCGACACCTTGACATTAATCCAAGCCCGCGTGGATCGGGGCGCGTCGCCAAGGGCGGAAGCGCTCAGGGCGAATGTGGCGTTAATGACCGCCCAGCAACGACAGGCACAGCTGCAAAGTCGTCTGCGAGTCGGTTATGTGCAGTTGGCCAGCTTATGGATGGACACAGCGCCAGATTTTGATGTTTTGAATGGGGATCTGTTCGCTCTGCCACCGACTGACCCATTCGATGCGCTTCTTGCGCGGGTTGACGCCTCGCCCGCCATGGGTCTGCTGACCAGCGAAGCGCGTGTGCGCGATGCTGAGGTGGCGCTGGCTCGCAGCCAGGCCTACAGCGATATTCAGTGGAGCCTTGGTGTGCGTTACTTTGAAGACTCTGGCGACGGAGCTTTCACCGTGGGATTGTCTGCACCACTGGCATCGGCCCGGCGCAATCGCGGCAATCTGGATGCGGCCCTGGCAGAGCGGAATGCCGTTGACGTCGAACGCCAAGCAAAGACGGCTAACATCAGAGCTCGCCTCTTTGAGGCTTGGGAACTGCGTCAACAACAATCGGCTGCTGCCGAGGAGACTCAGACACGCATTTTGCCGATGTTGCGGGATGCACTTAGGGAAACGCAAAAAGCGTACGAACGGGGCAGCTACGGTTACCTGGAATGGGTGGCCGCTCAAGAAGCCTTACTCAACGCCCGTTTGGCGGGGATCGATCAAGCCGCATCGGCATTGCTGAACCAGGCATTGATTGAGCAGCTCACGGCTGAACCTCTCACTGCCGAATCTCATAGATCAAACCCGCACACCCAAGACGCCGAGCTGACTCGTTAGTCTGCTGTCGCATCGATTTTTTAGGAATACGAATTATGAGTACTGTTTACCCAAGACTTTTTTCCCGGTTGCGATTGCCTCTGATGATCATGGCGCTGGGTGTCGGCGCTGCCGGTAATCTTTTCGCCGCTGTCGAGCATGATGAACACGAGGATCATGATCATCACGACGAACAAGAGGCGCATTCAAACCATCACGAACACGGCGATCATGATGACGAGGAAGGAACGCACGTCAGCATCAGCCCGGAGATGGCTGAACAATCCGGCATTACACTGTCGACCGTTGAGTCCGGTACGATTGAGAGGCACATCCGTGTGTTTGGTCGATTGGTGTCGCCGCCTTCTCAGCAGGCGGCTGTCGCGGCCAGATTCCCAGGGCTCATTAAAGAGGTGCGCCACCGAATCGGCGACCGGGTTGCGAAAGGTGACCGGTTAGCGACCATCGAATCCAACGAGAGCCTGCAAGATTACACGGTGCTTGCACCGATTTCCGGCGTTATTCAAGCTCAGTCCGGAAATGTGGGAGAGATGACCGGCCCGCAGCCGTTATTCCGCCTGGTGGATGATCGCAACTTTTGGGCTGAACTGAAAATATTTCCAAGCCAGCGTTTTGAAGTGGCGCCGGGTCAGTCGGTACACATTGTCCACAATCGTCATGAACATGACAGTCAACTGCAGACGGTCGCTCCCGCGGGAGAGGGGCAACCCTATGTGATCGCCCGTGTTGAGTTGGTCAACCGTGATGGCGACATGGCGCCAGGGGATTTGGTGAGCGCCGAAATCGACGCCGAAATTCTAGCGGTGAACCTTGTGGTCGACAATCGTGCCCTACAGGATCTGGACGGCACGACGGTGGTGTTCGTAAAGGAGGGCGATCAGTTTGAAGCTCGGCCTGTTGTGTTGGGGCGAACGGATGGGCGACATACGGAAATTACCGCGGGTGTTAACGCCGGTGAGCAATACGTTGTGTCTCAGAGTTACCTGATCAAAGCCGACATCGAAAAATCCGGCGCAGCCCACGAGCACTGAGGAGAGAAACGTGATTGATTCAATATTGCGCCTCTCTATCGAGCGGCGTTGGCTCATCCTGTGTCTGGTGTTTTTCATTGTGGCTCTCGGACTGTGGAGCTATCAGCGCCTGCCTATTGATGCCGTGCCAGACATTACCAACATTCAAGTTCAGATTAATACTGAGGCAGCGGGATATTCACCTCTGGAAGTGGAGCAGCGCATCACCTTTCCGGTAGAAACAGCGCTCTATGGCTTGCCGGAGTTGGATTACACGCGCTCGCTGTCGCGCTATGGGTTATCCCAGGTCACGGTGGTCTTTCAGGAAGGGACAGACATTTACCATGCCCGCAATCTGATCGACGAGCGACTCTCCGTTATTAAAAGTGCTTTACCTGCGGGGCTGGAGCCGCAAATGGGGCCAGTCGCAACCGGACTGGGTGAGATTTTTACCTACACCGTACAAGCCGAACCAGATGCCGTTCAGGATGATGGACAGCCGTACACAGCGACCGCACTGCGAGAAATTCAGGACTGGATCATCAAGCCTCAGTTGGCACAGGTCAAAGGTGTGGTGGAGATCAATACCATTGGCGGGTTTGATAAACAGTATCACGTATTACCGGATCCTCAGCGGTTGTTAGAGCTGCAGCTCACCATGGCCGATATCGTGAAGGCGCTGCAAACCAACAATAACAATCGGGGCGCTGGGTTTATCGAGCGAGAAGGGCAGCAATTGCTGGTGCGTTCTCCTGGGCAGCTTGAAACCATTGATGACATTGAAAACCTGGTGGTCGCTCGCCATGGCAGTGAGCCGGTATTGGTGAGAGATGTTGCCGAGGTCGCGATCGGCAAAGAATTGCGGACCGGCGCTGCCACCCGCGATGGGCGGGAAACCGTCATGGGCACGGCGATGATGTTGGTGGGCGAAAACTCTCGCACCGTCGCCCGACAAGTGGCCTCTAAACTTGAGCAGATTCAAAGCTCTCTACCGAAGGGCGTGGTTGTCGAGTCTGTGTATGATCGCACCAGCCTGGTCGATAAAACCATCCACACCGTGCAGAAAAATCTGTTAGAAGGGGCTCTGCTGGTCATTGTCGTGCTGTTTTTAATGTTGGGTAATTTACGTGCCGCATTGATCACCGCCGCTGTGATTCCTTTCGCCATGTTAATGACGATTACCGGTATGGTGAAAACCGGTGTATCTGCCAATCTGATGAGTCTCGGCGCGTTGGATTTTGGTTTGATCGTCGATGGAGCGGTCATTATTGTGGAAAACTGTATCCGTCGGCTTGCCGTCACCCAAAAAACGGAAGGCCGATTGCTGCCGCTTACAGAGCGTTTAACCTTGGTGTATCAAGCGACGGCTGAAGTCATTCGACCGAGTCTGTTTGGTGTGGCCATTATCACTTTTGTGTATCTCCCCATCTTTGCGCTGACGGGCGTGGAAGGCAAAATGTTTCACCCCATGGCGGCGACCGTGGTTATGGCCCTGCTCTCTGCCATGGTGCTGTCTTTGACGTTGGTGCCCGCTGCCGTGGCGATATTCCTATCGGGCGAAGTTCGGGAAGAGGAGGGTAAGATCGTTCACGTGGCTGGCTCGATGTTGCAGCCACTTTTGATCTTAGCGTTAAGATTCCGCCTTTGGGTTATCGGCTGCGCGACCTTATTGGTTGTGGCTTGCGCATGGCTGGCAACAAGCCTGGGCTCGGAATTCATCCCTCAATTGGATGAGAGGGATATTGCTCTCCATGCGCTACGCATTCCCGGTACCGGGCTGGAGCAATCGGTCAAAATGCAGGAACAGCTTGAGGCGCGACTTATGTCGTTTCCCGAAGTCGATAAAGTCTTTGCAAAAATCGGCACACCGGAAGTGGCAACGGATCCCATGCCGCCTAATGTTGCCGATAACTTTGTCATTCTAAAGCCTAAGTCTGAGTGGCCGGATCCCGAACGCAGTAAAGAAGATTTGGTGGCTGCCATAGAGGCATCGTTACAAGAATTGCCCGGGAACAATTACGAATTTACCCAGCCCATTCAAATGCGTTTCAATGAATTGATCTCTGGGGTTCGCGCCGATCTTGGTATCAAGGTATTTGGCGACGATCTCGACCAGTTGGTTAAAAGCGCCCAGGAGATACTGGCCGTCCTACAAGGGGTTCCTGGTGTTGCAGATGCGCGCATGGAGCAAGTGACAGGCTTACCCATGCTGTCGATTTTGCCAAAGCGATTGGCGTTGGCGCGCTATGGTTTAACCATCGATGACGTTCAGGATCTGTTAGCGACCGGTATTGGCGGCACAGAGGCTGGGTTAATTTACGATGGCGATAGGCGCTTTGATCTGGTGGTGCGCTTACCTGAGGAGATTCGCAAGGACGTCGACAGTTTGCGCTTTCTGCCGGTGTCTTTGCCGGATGGCGGTTATGTGCCCCTCAGCGAAATTGCCGATATCCAACTCAAACCAGAACCCGCTCAAATCAGCCGCGAAAACGGTAAACGTCGCATTGTGGTGACCGCTAACGTTCGCGATCGGGATCTCGGTAGTTTTGTGGCCGATGTACAGGCGCGTGTCGCCCGTGATGTGTCATTACCGGCTGGCTATTGGGTGACTTACAGTGGCACCTTTGAGCAATTGCAGGCGGCAAGCCAGCGCCTGGCGATTATTGTGCCCGCGACATTGCTGATCATCGTCGGTCTTTTGGTGTTGGCGTTCGGCTCGTTTAAAGATGCGCTGATCATCTTTACCGGGGTGCCCTTGGCGTTAACCGGCGGTGTGCTCGCACTCTGGTTGCGCGATCTGCCGCTTTCTATCTCGGCGGGGGTGGGGTTTATCGCCCTGTCGGGTGTCGCGGTACTCAATGGACTGGTTATGATCACCTTTATCAAAGATCTCTGGCGTGATACCGCGGATCTAAATCAAGCGGTAATCCGTGGCGCCATGACACGTCTGAGACCGGTGCTGATGACGGCTCTGGTGGCGAGTCTGGGTTTCGTGCCAATGGCGTTGAATACCGGTACTGGTGCCGAGGTACAGCGACCTTTAGCGACCGTAGTGATCGGCGGTATCCTATCGTCAACTCTGCTTACCTTGGTGGTTTTGCCGGCGCTTTATCACTGGGTGCATGGGCGCAAAACCCGCCCGATATTAGAATAACAATTCGTGTTGTTAGATTAACAATGCATCGTAATTCGTGATACTTGGTATCACGAATTACGGCTTTTTCTATCTGGGTTTACCTGCTTATTATGTCTCAACGACGGGGGATTACCTCTGGAGTGATCGCACTCAATAAAAATAATGATAAGGAGATTCGGGTGAAAAAATCGCCGTTCATGGCACTCAGTGCAACGCTTACTTCGCTTCTGGCACAGCCATCTATCGCTGCTGATTCGTCTACGACCTTGAGTTTGGAGGAGGTCGCTGTAACGGCTCAGCGCAGAGAACAAAGCCTTCAAGATGTGGGTTTGGCCGTTACCGCATTAACCGGAGACAATCTATTCGAAGCCGGTGTTACCAATCCTCAGGATATGAGCCTTTTGATTCCGGCACTGGAAGTTGGTGGCGGCGGTGGCGCCAATACCACGTTTTTTGTTCGTGGGGTTGGTAATTTTACCGTCAATGGTTACAGCGATCCGGCGACGGCGTTTAACTATGACGATGTCTATATCGCTCGGCCAACGTCAGCACAGAATATGTTTTTTGATGTTGAACGTATTGAGCTGTTAAAAGGTCCTCAGGGGACGCTTTATGGTCGTAATGCGACGGCGGGTGCTGTGAACTTGCTCCCCGTTAAACCTCGCCTAGGGGAAACAGAGGTGGCCTTGTCTGCGAGCCTCGGAAACTATAAAAAGCGCAATCTTCAGGGAGCACTCAACCTTCCCATTGGTGATTCAACCGCTGTCCGCCTCTCTGGACAATCCGCCGAACATGACGCCTACTTAAGTGACGGCACATCCGATGAAGAGCTGCGCGCGCTACGAGTGCAATGGTTAACGGAAGTGAACGATCAGTTTCAGTTTAGAATCAGCGCAGACTACTCCGAAACACGAGGGCAGGGTATTGGCGCAAACTACGATGGACGATTCATCCTTAACACTCAAACGGGAGATTACGATTACCAGAGTGCTGATCTTGGACAGGATGTTGGTATGTTTGATGAATCGTCCCAATCCTATCGACAAGATCTTTTCTTCGGTCTGTCGGGTCGAACAGCTGACCCGTTAGAAAACGAAATCTATATGGATAATGACTATCAAGGTATTCAAGGTGAATTTACCTATACGAGCGATCTGGGAACCTGGACATTAATCCCCGCATATCGCAAATCGACACTGGATAACCTCTTTGCATCGCCGGCATTCTACGGATTTATTCAAGAGCAGGATGAACAAACGAGCCTTGAAGTGCGGCTCGCAACAGAGCGTTTGGCTAACGTTGATGTGATCGTTGGTGGGCATTATTTTGATGAGACTGTTGACGGGAATTATACGTTCAGTCAGCAGGCATTGGCGTCCTATCAGGATTTTGAAACCCAGACCGAATCCTATGCGTTGTTCGTGGATTCAACGGCGCATCTTTCAGAAGGTTTCCGTGTGATCGGCGGATTGCGGTATACCGTTGACGACAAGTCAATGGCTGGCCAGGCAGATGTGTATTTCGTTCAGTGCGGAAATTTTACGCAATATTGTCCCAGCTGTCCTAATGCCAGTTTACTGCCATTGACGGATTCGCCCAATGAGCTGGTATCGCCAGCTTTTTCGTTACCAACAGTACCTGGCTCGACGGGCGCGACGCAGGTCGGTGATTCTGCTGCGCTGCTTGTTTGGGCGCCCACCCCAAATAACGCTTCGACAAACAGCGAGGAGGTGACCTGGCGAGTCGGAATTGAATATGACCTGAGTGCTGACGCCTTGTTCTATGGAAGTTATGCCACGGGTTATCGATCGGGTGGCTTTTCTCTCGCCTATGGTTACGAGACGTTTGAACCTGAATATCTGAACGCCTACACGTTGGGTATAAAAAGCGCACTGTTTGATCGTCGCTGGCAATTAAATGTCGAGGCGTTTTATTGGGACTACAAGGATCAACAAATTTCCCACAATGGCGTTGACGGCAGGGGTAACCAGGGCTTATTCGTTGAAAACACTGGTGAGTCAGTCAATCAAGGGGTAGAGATAGAAACCGCATTTGTGTTGACAGAAACATTAAAAGTTCATGGCACGGTTCAGTATCTTGATGCAGAGTACACCTCTTTTTCCTACACAGAACCCGCCGGGGCGACGCCGCCTCTCACCGGTTGTGCGTCTGTTCTGAGTGGCGCCGTCTATCAAATCGACTGTTCTGGAATGGACGCTTATCAGGCACCAGAATGGGTGTTTAACCTGGGGGTGGAAAAAGTAATTCCAGTTGGAAATCTAGAATTGGTTGCCCGCGTGGATACCCAGTACAAAGATGAGCGCATCATCGGCTTTGAATACCTCGACTATCAAACGGCGCCATCCTTCTGGCGCACCAATGCAAGCATCGCGATGGCTGATACCCAGGGCAATTGGACGCTAACGGCTTGGGTTAACAATCTTGAAGACGATTTGCAGCCGAACACTGCACCGGTGAATACGGGATTGGCTATTGGCGATTTAGTGTATGAAGCGCCCAGAACCTATGGTATGCGATTGGATATGGCGTTTTAAACGGCTTGAGTATCCTGCATCGCCAATAGGGCGTCAATGTTCAAACGACGTTGGGCAGAGTATCATTGGATCTCATTTTGGAAACCGTACTAGACGATGACATTTCATTTTCGGTGCGATTGTCCAATAGAAATTTGGTCAAATCAGTCGTAGATTTAGTGAATGAAAAACGTAGAAAAAGTATCGTTAAATGGCTCAGAGCTTAGATTATCGCAACTCGTTCAGGGCTATTGGCGCTTAATGGATTGGGGGATCAATGAGCAAGAATGTCTGCGTTATGTAAAACAACATTTAGAGTTGGGAATATCAACGGTAGATCACGCAAATATCTATGGCGCCTTTGAATGTGAAGCAATGTTTGGTCGTGCCCTAAAACTCGACCCGTCCCTGAGGGAACAGCTTCAGATCATCTCTAAGTGTGGCATTGTGTTGCCTGAGGCTGGGCGGGTCGGGTATTACGACCTGAGCAAAGCAAAAATAATCCGTTCCGTAGAGGCGTCTCTGCAGCGATTACAGATTGAGCAATTAGACCTGCTGTTGTTGCATCGCCCTGATTATCTCCTGCAGGCAAACGAGGTGGCAGCAGCCTTCGATCAATTGCACGCCGATGGCAAGGTTGCGAACTTCGGGGTATCAAATTTTGAAGCTTATCAGCTCGATTTACTCCATTCATCGGTCAATGTGCCATTGGTGACGAATCAGATCGAACTGAATCCCGTGAATCTGGAGAACATAAAAAGCGGTTTATTGGAAAGGATGCAGCAACTCGGAATCAAGCCAATGGCATGGTCCTGTCTGGCTGGAGGCCAGCTATTCAGTGGCGTCAGTGAGCAGCACCAGAGACTTCGTCAGTGCCTGGAAGAGGTTGCCGGTGAAATTGGAGCCGGTACCATCGATCAAGTCATCTATGCGTGGATTCTTAAACTGCCATCAAATCCAATCCTTATACTGGGTACCAAAGCCATCGAGCGCGTAATAACGGCAATCTCTGCGTTGGAATTTGATCTGACCCATGAGCAGTGGTATCGCATATTTGTTGCGTCACAAGGGTATCGAGTTCCCTAAATGGCGTTAAGGTGAATCTTGTCGGGCCTCTTTATTGAGGCCTGTTTTCTCTTTAAATGCAAAATGCAATCTTCTAAAGCGTTCTGTTCGGCCTCTTCATCAAACCCAGAAATTTAAACCAGCACTGAACGGCGATGCGGTGAACAATCGTGTTGTTTCGTTGGTAGGTTTCGTAAAATAATATTCACGTTTTTAAGGATTGGCGATTTGGTTCTACCAAATTTGCCGGTTGCCCAATGTACAGTAAGTTCTTCATTGTCAAAACTGGTCTAATCATCTCGTCGTAAGAAATTCCCGCGAAATTTCTGTGGGGCAGTCATTTTTTAGCCACCGTAAACCTACGCGTAGACGGTAGGTTCTCTTTGACCTCCTGCTTCAGCCTGAACTGCTCCAACCGATGTTGATCTTGCTTAGCGAGGTCCACGATAAACAGTGGCCTTACCAAAATGCTGGGTGTTCGACATTTCCCTCGTGTGAGGGACTCAATCAGTGGGGCTGCTATTGACAATGGAGGCCGAATTCCCGATTATTGGTCAGGCCAATTTAGAGGCTTGCTTACAAGTACCATGCTTGACGTCTACAGGCAGGGTCAAACACCAAGAAGAGGAAATTACCCTTGCGGCGACTGTGTGATTCCATCCTGGATCAAATCAATCCGGAATTTATTCAGCCCTCGTACGACCGGAGCGCCTTGGCGACCGGTATGGTTCATCTCGGCGTGGGCGCTTTTCATCGAGCCCACCAAGCACTGTACCAGCATCGCTTGATGAATTTGGGGGGCGGGTATGAGTGGGCGATTACTGGCGTTAGTCTTCGCTCTGCGACAGCCAGTCGGCAGCTGAATCCTCAAGACGGGCTCTATTGTGTGACGGAAAGGAGCAGTGGCCGTGTCTCACGCCGCGATCTGGTCGGATCCATACGGCAGGTTTTGAATGCTATCGAACATCAGGAGCAGATCTTTGAGGTGTTGGTGGCGGAAACGACGCGGGTCATCAGCCTGACGGTCACCGAGAAGGGCTATTACTACGCGTTCAGTTCCAGAAGTCTGGATCTGCATCATCCGGATGTTCAAGACGATCTCTCTGGTTTCCCCGCACAGCAAAAGACCCTGCCAGGAATACTGGTGGCGATGCTAGCGGCTCGTCGTAAGAGCCATGGGCACGGGGTCAGCTTGTTGAGTTGTGACAACCTGCCGGCAAATGGCGAAATATTGCGACAGGTGGTTTTGGAATATGCGCAACACGTTGACGGAGATCTCGCTGAGTGGATCGAAAAATCAACCAGTTTTCCCTGCAGTATGGTGGATCGTATCGTGCCCGCAACGGCCACCGAGGACCTGCACCAGCTCGCAGAGGCGTTGCAGGCTGAGGATCAGGCGGGAATATTTACAGAGACTTTCAGCCAATGGGTAGTTGAAGATGACTTCGTAAGAGGCCGTCCCGCCTGGGAAACCGTCGGTGTTCTCATGGTGCCGGATGTGCACCCCTATGAGCAGGCCAAGCTTCGTTTGCTGAATGGCAGCCATTCTCTGATGGCTTACATTGGGCAGTTGTGCGGCTATACCTATGTTCATGAAGCGATTAACGATTCCGTTATCGCCGCTCTAGTGACGCGCTTTATGAAGGAGGTCGAGCCGGGATTGTCCGTTCCCGATGATTTCGATCTCGACGGTTATGAGGCCGAGCTGCGTGAGCGGTTTTCAAATTCATCTCTCTGTCATGAGTTGGCGCAAATTGCTCAGGACGGCTCGTTAAAAATTCCTCAGCGCTGGTTGGCGAGTGTATCGCTCAGCGATTGTAAAAAGGTTCAATGCCATGCTCTGGCGCTGGCGGGGTGGATTCGTTACCTGAAGCCCGACGCCAACAATGGCCGAGAATTTGATCTTAAAGACCCGAATGGGGAGGCATTTCGCCAATCGATTATCGATAACGCTTCGCCTGTTTTTGCCGTACTGGATCAACTGGGTTTTGGCGAGCTGGCCGAAAAGCGACCCGATTTTATTGAGCAGACAACGCAGTTTCTCGAGCAATTTCAACACGAGAAAATCACAGAGATACTTGCCAGGGAACTGTCACTCGCTTGATGGAGAAACGCGCATGTCAAATACGGTAGATGTGCTGAGTGCTGGGGAGGTGATGGTTGAGTTTCATCGTCACAAACAGTCCTGGCAGCAGTCTTTTGGTGGAGATACCTATAACACCGCTGTCTATCTGTCGCGTGCTGGGTTGCGCAGCGGGTATATGACGTGTATCGGTGACGACCGCTTCTCTGTTGAAATGGTGTCGATTTGCGAGCGTGAAAATATCGTCACTGATTGGATTTTCTTCAGACCTCGTTCTGCCATTGGCTTTTATTACATTTATACCGACGTGCACGGTAGGTCTTCTTTCAAATATTGGCGCAGTAAAAGTCCCGCACGCCAGCTATTTGTGCAGCCATCAGCGCTGCCGCCATGCCGATGTTTTTATTTCTCGGGCATTACGCTGGCGGTTATCTATGCCAACGGCTTCGATAATTTTTTGACGTTTTTGGCGAACATGAAGCGTCAGTGTATTACTGTGTTTTTTGACCCCAATCTTCGCGCAAAACTTTGGCAATCACTGGCCGATGCCCGCCACAGTATTTTAAGAGTATTGCCCTACTGTGATGTTATTTTCACCAATGCCGAAGACGACCTATGTCTATGGGGGTTATCAAAACCGACAGAGAGCTGGCAATTCTATACGCGCTTTTCGACGATGTCAGAATTGGTCATACGTGACCGGAATTTTAGCAGCCATGGCTTTCGGCAGTCTTCAAGGAGCGGCGTCGATGATCACTATCGTCCACTTAATGCCCAAGGTATCACAGACTCAACCGGAAGCACCGATGCCTTTAATGCCGCGGACATCTCGGCAAAATTGAAAGGGCGTGCTTTGGATGTCTGCGTCGCTGAGGCGCAGGCATTGGCAAGCCAAGTCGCACAGACGCCTGGTGCCATTGTTCCGCCATCGAAACACTAAGAGGATTATCTCAATGCAGGAAACTTGGCGCTGGTTCGGACCAGACGATGTGATTTCTTTGAAAAAAATTCGCCAGACCGGCGCTTCCGGTATTGTGACGGCGCTGCACGATATTCCCACAGGGGAAGTGTGGCCACTGGCGCGTATACAAGCCTGTAAGGCCGATATCGAAGGTCACGGTATGTCCTGGTCTGTGGTCGAAAGTGTGCCGCTGCACAACGACATTAAAACCCGAACCGGGGATTACAAGCGGTATATTCGCAACTACCAGGATACCTTGCGGCATCTCGGTGAGGCGGGCGTCAACGTGGTTTGCTACAACTTCATGCCCGTGGTTGACTGGACGCGGACTTCATTGACCTACACCTTGCCGGATGCTTCTGAAGCTCTGCGCTTTGAAATGGCAGAATTTGTCGCTTATGACCTGTTTGTTCTGCAGCGGCGGGGTGCCGAAGACAGTTATACTAAGGAACAACAGCAAACGGCTCAAAAGATGTTTGATGCTATGTCGTCAGAAGACATTGAGCGTCTTGAGCACAATATTATTGCCGGGTTACCTGGCGGCGAGGGGTCTTATTCCCGCGATGCGATTCGCGAAACCATCGAAGACTTCAACCAAATTGGCACCGAAGCCTATCGGGAAAATCTCTTTGCGTTTTTGAGGGATATCGTACCCATTGCCGAAGCGGCGGGTATCCGTCTGTGCATACACCCGGATGATCCTCCGTTTTCGCTGTTTGGGTTGCCTCGGGTCGTTTCCACCGCCGATGATGCCCGCGCTATTTTGGCGGCAGTTCCAAGCCCTGCAAACGGATTGACTCTGTGTGCCGGATCCTACGGCGCGAGGGGGGATAATGATTTGGTCGCGATGGTAAAAGCGTTTGGGCCTGCGATCTTTTTTGTTCATCTGCGCAATGTTAAACGTGAAGACGATGGCTCATTTTATGAGTCGGGTCACCTGGATGGCGATAACGATATGATCGGTTTGATCTCTGTTCTGTTGGATGAAGAGCAGCGTCGTGGCGGTGCAGATGCGATTCCCATGCGCCCGGACCATGGTCACACCCTTGAAGATGAAATCGGCCAGCCGGGACTAAAACCCGGATACTCCTACGGGGGCCGTATGAAGTCTCTGGCTGAATTGCGAGGAGCGATTCATGTGCTGGAGCGTTTGCGGCATTAATCCGTCATGTCATTGATATAGCCTGCTGAAATTTTGGAGTCCATTTCTCTGAAAAGTACGCCTACGTTTTGCTCGAATTGCCTTCTGGCATCCCATTCGACTATGTTTATAGCGTTGTTCGCTGTCGGATGGGACCATGCTGGAGAGAAACAAAACACCGTACCTGTTGGCACTGGTTTTCACGCTGTTGATGATGCCAGTTGTCGTTTGCGCAGAGATGATCAGTCCGTTTACCAGTGATGGCTGCAGTGCCTTTCCCGACGGGAATTTCGACGACAATACCAAGTGGGCCGAGTGCTGTATTCGCCATGACTTTGCCTACTGGCAAGGTGGGACACTAAAACAACGGCTGGCTGCAGATGAAGATCTTCGTGCTTGTGTTTCTGAGCTGGGGGAGGGGCCACTGTCGCAGTTAATGTTTCTGGGTGTTCGCGTTGGCGGTTCTCCGATCTTTCCGACCTTTTATCGCTGGGGCTATGGTTGGCCGTATTTGCGTGGCTATCAGCCGATTTCAGCGGCGGAGCGCGATAAGGTCCGCCAGCGGTTGTTGGAAATGCGAACAATCCTGGATGACTTTCTCGACGGCCTCGAACCTTCACCGTGATCTCTAGAAAGCCCTTGTTTGAGTGACGTTTACCGTGTTTATCTCATCCTAGAAATAACAGTAACTTTTCTCAGGAGTGCTGGGTTATAGTCAGTGCTCTTCGCTTTTCTTTGGCTGCCACAGTAAAGGTTTTTGGTTATGGATAAGGATTCGATTGACGCCTTTCATCAGTATCTCGAAGCCGCTGATGTTCCCGAAAACCTCTTTAGTCCCGAGTTGATCGAGTTTCTCGATATTCTCAAACCGCTTATTCGCGAGCCCTCGGTGGTCGGTAACGAAGAGTCCTTTTTTCGGGTGCTTAGGCGAGAGCTGGAAGAGCTGGACATCACAGTCGGCTATTTTGATGGTGTTTTGGTCGCTCAGGGGACTCGACCGGATGATCTGTACTTATCAGCCCACATCGATCGCCACGGCTTACTGTGTACAGGACCAAACGAGTTTCAGTATGCGGCTTTTATCGCTGCCAATCAGGGCGAAAACATGGTGGACTCCATGTCTGCCCACATGCTGGAGCAGATCGACGATCGATTTTCCGGACAGAGAGTGCAGGCGCACTTACCCTACACAGGAACCTATCTGGGGCAGGGGTGCATCACCCGCTCCTATGTCTGTCCGCGCCGCAAAAATTTGATTTTTGAAGTGGAAGGTTTGGATTATCTGCAACCGGGCACACCGGTTTCGTTTCTCGATCGACTCAAAGTGGAAGACGGGCTGGTGTCTTGTCAATTGGATAACGTTGTCAGCGCCGCGCTGATCATCTATCTGTTCCGTCGGGGCTTTCAGGGGACGGGTTTGTTCACCGCGCAAGAGGAGTCGGGACGCAGCTGGCGCTACGCACTGTCTTGGTTCCAGCGGGAGGAAATTACGACTCAGCGGTTAATCGTCTTGGATACCAGTCCTTATGCCACGCGCGAAGACGCGGATGCTCAGTTGATCACGCTACGGAAAAAAGACGCCAATGGTCAATTTTCCGAGGCCATGACACATGAATTAGCCGCACGTTGTGAAAAATTGGGATTATCTTACGGCTATAAAGATGCGTATATCGAAGAGCAGAACAAAACCCGTGAGCGACCTTTTCCGCTGGGGCGAACGGAATTAGGACGCATAGCGTCAGCGACAGAAGGTAGGATCAACGGCAGCACACTACAGATACCGACGACGGAATATCATACCGCGAGCGAAACGGCATCATTGGCGGCCATTGTGGCGATGCTGGAGTTACTATCAACCTATTTGTAGGCAAGTTAATTCCGCCTATTTATTGGATAGCTACTCGATAAACGGTAAACGAAGCTGGAAGTGCGCAGGAAGGCGAGGGCTGACTGGGAAAGTAGAAGAAAAAAATCGATAGAAACAAAGAGAAAAGTGGTAAGTACCGCCTCAAGTGATGGGGCTATGCCATCACTACTGCAGAGGCGGCCGCAGCAGGTTATTCCAAAATGGTGGCCCTTAAACCTGCCGCGCCACGGACATCAGGCGTTGCACTCTAACATCCGCTCGGAGTTGGCCGGGAAGAATCCCGACTCCAGGCGGGTGTGGGCCGAATCAGGACTCTTGAACTCTGCGATCACCCTGTAAGTTGGTGTCGGTTCCGAGTTCGTTAAATTCTTTGCGTTTCCGCAATTTTGACAGTTTACGTTTCAGTCTCGCCTTAGATGACGCTTCCGGCGCGTCGCTGGATTTGCTGTGATGTGTGTGATCGTTCATAGCTTCTCCTGCAAGTGAAAGCGTAATGGTAACAAAAAGATCCAAGCTGATCAAAATCTGTCCTTTCTGGTTATAAGTCTGTCTGGTTTGAGGCAATCGATCTATTCTGATTGTCACTGAGAGTGATTCCCAGGGGCTCGTAGCAAAGTACTGAAATGATTCTAACGTCGTCCAAGAGGCGTCAAATACGTGGCAACTCTGGTGTCGCGATTCATCATTCGCCTTTACTCTGACGTGAATCAGTGTCGAATCGCATCGAGCACTGACATTCTTATGTGTTGATCAATAGCTGGGAGGTTGTCATGCTGCCGATCAAGTTGGCGCGAATGCTGGGCATTGGCCTGCTGTTACAGGCGGGGCAGAGTTTCGCATTGAACTGTTATGAGACGTCTTCCTGGCGCGAGTCTATGGGCGATGCCTATTTTGAGCGCGGGCCAAGCGTGCAGCTCGATGAAAGTCAAAGCAACTGGGTCGCATCTCTGTTAGCGGCGACCGAAGGGGATTGGACCGGTCATTTGACGGAAAAAACCTGCGCTGGCTCGGATCGCGATCCAACGGTGAATACCCGAGCTTTTGAAACAGATGTGAACATTGAACGCAATGGGTTGGGGGAACTCAAACTCACGTTGCGTAAGCCGGAGTTAATGCGCGGTTTGATCACCGGAGACCATCTGTTTTTGTTCACCGATCAGGCGGTGTTTTTGTACCAACAGATCGACAACGGTTTTGAAGTTGGCGAGAAGTACCGCACCAACAATCGATTCTACGAAAAACGCATCCAATTGCTTCTCAAGGGCGATCACCTGTTCATCGACATCCATTACTACCTAAATGGCGTGTTTAACGGCACGGTCACTGTGTCACTACGAAAGGATTGATCACCCGGCTTTTACACAATTGCGACCAGCCTTTTTCGCGGCATACAGAGCCTTGTCGGCTCGCCCGATCAGGTGGGTTGCTGGATAAGAACCTCGGTATTCGGCAACCCCGAACGACATGGTCACCTTACCCAGGCTACTGCCACTTTTGGGATCTTTAATCGTGTGCGACGCCAGTTTTTCCTGAAGGTTGCCGGCGACGGTCATCCCGCCTGCGAGCGGTGTCTCCGGCAGCAGTATCGCGAACTCTTCGCCCCCGTACCGGGCAACAAAATCACCGCCTTTAACGGTTTTTCGTAGCTGGTTCGCCACATATTTAAGAACTTTGTCACCCAAGAGATGGCCGTGATTGTCGTTGAACTGTTTGAAATGGTCGATATCGGCCAAAATCAGGCAAAAAGGCTGGCGATTCGCTCTAGCCAGCTCTATCAGCGCATTTAACTCAATATCCAACGCATTGCGGTTAAAGATTCCTGTCAGATCGTCGGTTCTGGCTTCCCGACGAGCATTATCGATGTCTTTTTGTAACTGCTCCAGTTCGTTGCACATGGCTTCCATCGACGAACATGCTTGGGCCTGCTCCTGCTGCAGTTCGTCGTTCAAATGACGCATTTTGTCGACTTGTTCTTTCAGGTTAGCCGTGGGTTCGTTTTCCAGAAACAGCTCGAACTCATGCAGGGCTTCCCGGTGTTGTTGTGCCGCGGTTTGTACCAGCAGAGTCTGTTGCAGGTGGACAATTAATTCGGTGATGGAATCCCGCAGTGGGGAAAGTTGTTCGTCGTCCTGGTTATAGAGATCTTTGCAAATTTCCCACAGTTGTTCGATGGTGAGTTTGCCGTCTTCGCTGAGTAGAGGTGCGAGATTCGATTGCACCAACCTTTCTCGATTTTCGGCAAAGTCGTAAGCCAGTCGCAGGTGGAAGGGCGACGGTGGAATATAGTGCTTGGATAAAAAGCCTACAGCTTGTTTAAAAAGGTCAGTCGCCGCGGGAAACGACGCTGCTCGATATAAATCTTCCACCGTGGTGTACCTGTAACACAGAGCTTTTCATCGCGATGGTGAGACACTGCCGTCGCGTTCGGTGATGCCTGAGCATTGACGTTATGATTTCGACCGGCATCTTGGTCAGTTAATCGCATCCAGCGAGATATCGATAAGCGTTGCTTTACGCGCTTGCCGCCTGAGCGAAGGACTCATACGCGTTATGGCGTTAAATTCATCTCGTTAAGCAGGTCGCGCTGACTGCTGCCAGGCACGGGGTTCATGCTCGATTTCCATGATGAGTATCAATTAGGATAGTTGGTTAACATCAAATTTGCTGGAACTTGACCTCACATTGTCTCTCTAACCCGAAATAACCCGGTAAAAGGCTAGAATCATGAACATTAAGTTTCTTGTCGGTCTCGTCACTGGATTTGCTGTGGCGTTGGTCGTTGCGGTCAGTGCCAATCAAAAACCGCCAACCATTGAATCCTGCGCCTCATTATTGCCCGATGGCCAGAATTTTCAGGTGCTTATTGAAGGAAATATCGATACCGCGGACGATCATCGAGTTTTCGAAGGGCATTTCGAACTGTCTGATGAGCAGCATGGACAAAGTCCTGATGAGCAGTTGGCGGCAGAACCCTTTGTTGCCTGCGTCTCAGCGCTTTTGAAATAAATATAAGAAGAAAGATGAAGGCAGAGCTGCCCGAGTAACTAGCTCTCCAATGCCTGACGCTTGGCGACTTCAGATTCAACATAATCCAACCATTGACGCGCATGGCGGCGACTGTCATCAAAATTTACCGCTTGGCGGAAAGCCTCTCGCGCTTCGTCAAAATGCTGTTGGTTAAATCGGACCATTCCGAGCAGCAGACGTGCGTTGCCGGGATCTTTGACGGAGTCTTTTGCCAAGGCATTATTCAACGCGGATTCCGCCGCGACCCACTCCAGGCGATTGATGTGGATATAGGCAATGCTTACCCATAGGTCACCTTTCTCGGAGAGGTTGGCTGCTTGATGGTAGGCGGCAACCGCCTTGTCGTTGTCCTTGGCGCTTTGCCAGCTTCGACCTAATAGCTGCCAATGATCAAAGTTCGCTTCCAGCTCTGAATGCTCTATCGCATTTTGTAATAACTGGGCGGCTTTTTGAGGCGCATCAAGATTTAGATACAAATAGGCCAAGTTAATCAGGTGCTGGGGTTGGTCGAGTCGCTGCTGTTCATACATGGGTTCAAGAATGGCGAGCTGTTTGCGCGGTTCCTCCATGCGGGAATAGACTGCAGCCAGTTGCAGCAGATAACTGTCGCGAGGGTAGAGTTCGACCAGCAGAACCAGATTGTCCCGCATGGCAGGAAGGTCTTCCTGGGTGAACAGCAGCGCATTTTTCAGAGCCAGCCAAGGTTCTCGTGGCTGTTTTCCGGTTGCTGTCGCCATCGCAATGACGCCATTGATTTCACCCAAGGCTTCGGTGGGACGATCCAGTTGGTAGAGCACTTGAGCTTTGAGTACATGCATTTCAGGTGTTGTTGTCTCAGCGATGTCCATCAACGTGTTGATGCGTTCAAAGCTCTCGGGATAACGCTCTTCCATCAGGTAGAGTTGTGCCAAGGTAAGTAAAACGCTCTCTTGCAACGCGGGTGACAGCCGAGGCTCGGTCAGTACCTGCTCAAATGCTGCGATGGCGTTCGTTGCCTGTTCCTGGGCGACATAGATATAGCCTTGCATATTGAGAACTTGCACTCGTTCGAAATCGCGCAGTTTGGCGGTCTCTATAAAGCGTGTCGTAGCTTGTTGGGCAGCGGCAAATTCATCTTCTTCATAGAGTTTCTGGATCTCAGACAATTTGTTGATCACAAACTCACGAATGACCATGCTGCCTTGCCCTGCCGCGAATGTTTGAACGGACAGTATCAACAATGACAGACAGGCGAGTTGGCAATATGACCGTAGAGAACGATATTTCATGACCGTTTTCCTGCTATTTCTCCAGGGTAAATACGAAGCGGTTTTTTACGCCGTGAACTTCTACCGCCTCGCCGTTAATCACTCGCGGGCGGTATTTAAATTTCTCTGCTGCACGAATGGATGGGCGTTCGAACACCGAGTAATCGCAACCGTTTTCCAGAACCTCAACATCTTTGGTGGATCCATTGGTGGTGACCGTATAGGTCACCGTGCATTCCCCTTCTAGTCGTTTGATGGATGCCTGCTGAGGGTAGGATGGGGCCACTTTAATGATTGGAAGGTATTCGCCCTCGTCGGTGCCGATGGCGAGACCATTGATCGATGTATCTAAATCGGTGGCGGGTGCCGCCAGTGCCATGGTGGAGCCACTGGAATCCTGATTGGCGTCTGCCGTGTTTTCCGGAGGCGCCGGTGGCGGTGGCTCATCGGCGGGTCGATCTGGCTTTCGTTCATTGCGCTGGGGTGTCTCTTCCCGGTTCAGCCTCACAAAATCCAGCAAATGGATGCGTTCGGACTCATCCAGACGAGCCTCCGACGATTGAATCAGTGCGTGCATCCCCCAGGTGAGTGCAAGTGCCAAAACGCCGCCTGCAGCGAGAGCCAGAGGGAGTCTCAGCAGGTAGTATTTATCCTGTAGTGGAATCGCGTTCATCATTCCCTCGCTGCAAGTGCAATTTGAAAAACGCCAGCCTGACGCGACGCATCCATCACCTGTACCAGCATCTCATTCCGAGAATCCCGATCCGCCTGAATAACAACTGTGCCTTTGGGGTTTTCAGCGTGAAGGCGCTCGATGTTTGCCCGTACGGAGCGCGCATCGACCATGCGTCGGTTGATCCAGATGTTGTTGTCCGCATCGATGGCAATCAGAATATTGGCTTTCTCTTGCACCACGGCAGTGGTCGCCTGTGGGCTGTCGACTTCAATGCCGGACTCTTTCACAAAGGTTGCCGTAACAATGAAAAAAATCAGCATAATGAAGACCACATCAAGCATGGGGGTGATGTCGACCGCCGCTTCAGATTCCGCACTGTGATGAGTTAAAAAGCGTCGCATGTGTAATACCTCCAAATCGGTTAATACAGTGTGAGCACGCGGCTGATTTTGTCCGTTTCACTGCCAACTTTTTGCGTTACCAGGCTGAGCAACAGCAGTCCGGTAATCGCGACGAGCATGCCTGCCATGGTCGATACCGTTGCTTTGGATACTCCAGAAGCGGTTACGCGAGGGCTGTTGGCTCCGGTAATCGCGACAGCATCAAAGACTTCCAGCATTCCCAGTACTGTGCCGAGCAACCCCAAAAGGGGACAGAGGGCAATCAGAACTTTCACCAACGAGAGATGGGTATTGAGATTCTGTAACAGGCGCGAGCGGAGCTGCGTTAAACGGTAGGGCCGTAACCAAGCGCGAGTGACTGGCTGCTGCCACAATTCTTGAGCGGTAGAAATCTGCTGAGGGTAGACAAAGAACAGAAAGTAAAAGCGTTCCAGCAGTAAACCGCCGATCAGCATGGCGACGACGATGATCAACAGTAAAATATTGCCACCGAGATCCAACATGTCACCAAACCAGGGAAAGAGACTGTCGAGTAATCGAATCATAGTCTCACCTCACGGTGCGCTGCGAGCGCGGTCAGCGACCAGCGCGACAGCTTCCTGTTCCAGAACGTCACGGATGTGTTGCGCCCGGGAACTGACCAAGGTATGAAGCAGTAAAACTGGAATCGCAACACACAGACCCAGTACGGTTGTGACCAGTGCCTGAGAAATACCACCTGCCATCAGCTTGGGATCCCCTGCGCCAAACAGGGTAATCGCCTGAAAGGTTATGATCATACCGGTGACGGTACCCAGAAGCCCCATCAATGGCGCGATTGCGGCAATAATTTTTAAGAGGGATATCCCTCGATTCACTTTGGGAAGCTCGCGCAGGATGGATTCCCCCAGGCGCAGCTCAATGGCTTCGGGCGTGTGGTTTGCTACGTCTTTGTAGGCCGCCATGACATTACCCAGTGGGTTCTTACCGATCCGATCCATGTGCTTTTTCTGCTGATTGATGCGGGTATCGGTGATAAACAAGGCGATCAGTTTTCCAAACGCCAACAACAGACCGATGATGCCCAGGCCGATGATCGCGTAGCCGATAAAACCGCCCTGAGCAATTCGATCTTTCAGTGCTGGAGCCATTACCAGCAGGCTAAGCAACTGTCCCCGCAGCGGATCGATGGTAAACAGTACCGGTTCCTTGGCATCGGCGATGCTCTCTGCGCCCTGCAGATAGCGGCTGGCGGGCTGACGTCCGTATTCGACAATGCGTCCAGTCTCTGGTACGTATTGCAGATAAGTACCGTTAGCGACCAGATTAAATGTGCCCACACGAATGACATCAGCGGTATATTCGTCACCGTCGCTGGACAGGACCGGCATGGGGGTCGCGATAACCTGAGCCGAGGCTGTCATATCTCGTTGCAATTCAAACCAGAGCTGTTCGATTTCGGAAATCTCCGGCAGCTCGGTCGTGCGCCCCATTTTCGTGGCAAGATCAAGTAGGAATTCCCGACGTTCGGGATAGTGAACATTGGTAATCGAATTTTCAAATCGGCCGGCAGCATCTGAGGCAACTTGCTGCAGTACGCCAAAAAGCTCTTTTAATGAGCCTAGGCGCGTATCCAGCCGTTCTTGCATATCCGCCAGATCAATCTCGTTCTGTTCAAAATCAGCTTCAAGCCTGTCGCTGGTATCTTCTAGTTCGCCCTGGTACTGAATGACATCTTCGAGTTTTTGCTGTTGCTGTCGACGATCGGCGGTAAATTCGGCAATGCGCTGTTGATTCATCTGCTGATCGGCAGCAGTGCCGGCCTGGACCTGTTCCAGCAGAGACTCCATCGACAGCACAGTTTCTTGAGCGTCAGCCACGGAGCACACGGAACATAAAAACACAAGACAGAGTAGTAAACGGGGATATGTCATTATTCTTGTCCTGTGGCTGGAGCGATGGGAATACTTAACAGGTCGGGCGCCATTTCCTGGTGAGCCATTTTCAACCCCTTGTTGATGTTGCGCTGAATATGACTGGACTCTACGGTGACCCAATCTCGGTTTTGTTGGTCCCAGTAGCCGTAGCCATCCTGTCCGAGAGTGCGGTAGAGAAGACCAACCCGGCCGATACGTAGAAAATCCACATCAAAACTCTGTTCACCACGTTGCAACGTGCCCTTATAGGTCTCGAGGGTAGTGCCGTAGTCGTCCTCGACCTCATAAGCTTCGAAGACGCGGCGACTTTTTTCTGCGATGGTGTATTCGGGGCTGGCGAGAATACGGCGCAGGCGTGTTACCCGTTGGTGACGTTCCTCTAACAAGAAGGGCATGTCGATATCGATAAAGGTCTCAAGTCCGTCAATCATGCGCAACAGCAGAGGCATAATCTGACGTTCGATGATGGTCGCATTGGCGATGGAGTTTTCCAGTTTGGCTTTTTCTTCCAGCTGCCCGTCGACCTGCTGCTGCAGCAAACGGTTATAGATTTCCAGACCGTCGACGATTTTTACGTGGGATTGATACGTCTGCAGTAAGTCGTCCGTCGCTTCACTGATTTCATCGACGCTTTGTTGACCCTGCTGATTGATTTGTAGACGATCAGCACCGCCTTCAATAACATCTTCGACGTCAGCGGCCACTGACAGCAGGGGAGTTACACATAGGCTCAAGGCCAAGAGCTTGGAAATGCCCTTCACAATCACCTCCACATCCGGGTTGTTGGGTTGGCGCGGGAATTTGGTATAAGTAGGCTAAGCTGAGAGCTACTGGCGGGCGTTGACGTGTATCAAAAGGAAGGATAAGTGCCAAAGTTCCATGGCGAGTTTTGATCCATCACAATAAGGTCCGCGCAGAAAAATTCGAGTTGCGGGCGCCCTAAACGATAGGAGATATTAAATCTGCCCTCGAATAAAACGCCAAGGGAATGATTCTCAATTGCGTTAGCTATCAAGGCTATTAAACCGCTATCGGCTCAGTGAGGCAACCATAATTTGACTCGACATGAACAGACACATCAGTTGACCTTGCGGTTTTTGCCACTGGCGGCGCGTTTTTTACTCTCGGTCTGGACGTAAATAGTGTCGGTGGTGGCCATGCTGGCGTGCCCGAGATCTTCGGAAAGATCCTTGAGCGCGCGACCCCGCTCAACCTCCATGCTCGCGCCGGTGTGTCTCAGCCAGTGTGTTGACGCTTCGAGGAGTTTGCGGGCTTCATCCTCTCCCTGACGCTGTCGCAACGCCTGGTAAGCCTTGTCGAAAACCTCCTGCACTATCCGGGTCAACTGGCGAGCTGTCATACCTCCCTGGCCGCGAATTTTCTCCACAATCGGATGATTTTCACCGGGCGCAGGTAGCGAGGGTAGGGCGCGATACTGGCGATAGCGCTTTAAATACTCCAAAAAATCCGGGGGTACCGTAATATCGCGAATCTTGCGGCCTTTGCCGTAGACTTTCAGCCACCAATTCCCTTCGAGGTCCTGCCAGAAATGGCTCATCATGGGTGACCAGTGACTGCGCTCAGAAAGCTCGGATATTCGTAAAAAAAGAACTTTTAGCGCACAGATGATAAACAGGCTGCGTTCATATTGGCAGTCTTCATCGGCCAGTTTACTGGTCACCTCGTAAACAAATTGCCATTGAGCTTCTGTAAGGCGCCGAATCTCTTTAACTTGGGAATCTTTTATAAAGTGACGGCAATCCGGTTTCGCCATTTGAGCTGGATTGCCAAAGAGTTTCTCTTCGTTCATCAGGTATTTATAAAATGCGATAACGGCGGTAAACATCGCCATAAGCGTCTGTTGTGACGGGCGATATTTCTTTTTCTCGGCATCGCTGCCTTCCGCGGCGCTATGCTTGGGTAGCTTTAGCTTGAAGGGAGACCAGTGTTTATTCTGCAAAAAGCGCCCGTCTCGAAGTAGGAATTTGTCGACATTGGCGACACCGATCCAATTGATTGGCGGCTTCCAGCAGAAATCAGCGAAATCGAGAATATCGGTCTTGCGCAGGGAATCCATCGGACAGCGCCTGACCAGAAATGTCCAACCGAGAAACCGCTCGACTTCGCCGCGAAAGCGGATGAAGGTGTGTTCTGACTTGTTTCTACCAATAAACAGTAAAAATTCTTTACCCCATTCCCAGTGAGCAAGGCGCCAAGGATCGTCATCCTGTAGAAAGGTTTTCAGGTCTGGGTAGTCACTGAGCCGCATGTCGACCAACTCTGCGTAGGTGGGGTAGAGTGCGACCGGTTTGGGTGGGCGCTTGACCGCAGCGTTAGATTTGTCGGCAGACATGTAAAAAAATCAAATAAGTGGCAGAAGGTACTGATTGTAAAATTTTAGACAGAATTTCCTCGAAAAGATAGATTTAACACATTGAAATTAGGCCACAAAAACCTGATACCTCATGCTAGATCTGTTCTGAGCTTCTACCGCTAACTCAACGTCTTTGATTTGACGCCTGTCTGTTGTCAGTTACGTGTCGATTAGCGTTGTAACCGAATTGCAATGCTTCTCAAAACGACACTTACCAGAGATGACAAAGCCCATTTCTTTTTGGGGGTAAGTTGAGATGAGCGGGGCGGCTGATCAGTTGCCATGAATGATTCCTTGTTATCCGTCTGCCAGAGAATCGCAACACATTGAAAATGTTTGATCCTGTCCGGTGAATCCAAAATCATCAAGGTATTTTTATACGGGTAAAGCGTTTGCTGAGGCAGTGTTTCAAAATGATCAAAATAATGGACGATAGCCTCTTGCTCAATGGCAAGGTTTTCCTGATTGTTCAAAGGATGGCCGTTAAGAAACAGGTTGGGTCTCGTCGCGCGGTTATGACCTTTGGTCATTAGATACGCTCTACCGGCTGGCGTGTCATCCAAGCAAAAATGGACTTGAGTGCAGTGATCTGTTTCACGAAAGTGATTTCCGATATCAATCCAAGTTGTTCTAAATCTCTGCATCCGTTGACGACTCCTCTACATCTCTGCTGGATAACGGATTAGGTTAACGGGTGCTGACCCTGTCAGTATCCGTTGGCAGTTCTTCCACAGTGCCTTTTAAACTTACTCAATCCGACCTTATTTCACCTCCCCCATATGGGGGAGTGGGAGACGAATGTCTAACAGCTGGGTGACGAAAACATCGTTTTGCAGGGGCTGTTTTCCAATCAAGTGGCGATCGACAGAGAATTTTCCGTTAAAAGAGATTAACGGCGCCAAGCAATTCGATATCTTTCTCCAATTAAGAGGAAAAATCTGCCAAAAATCAGCCTTACGTTTACTGGTGATTATGCGCGCGACAAAAATCGTAAATATGTGAAAATTACCATTTCAACAAGCGTTGAATTAATAGCATAATAACTCTTGCCGATGGGGTTTTAGGTAAGTTAATCGGCGGTGTCATACGATATAAAAAATCCCATAGAGCGAGTTTGTTTTAGTCATAAATACTGGTGGAAATACTGTTCATAATATACAGATTGGGTACCGACGATGGATATTCTTGCAGAGGATGTATGTGTCTATAAAAAATCCGTTGACGCTTTATATTATTGTATTTATGAAACGCGACATCGCATTCACGCACTGAACCAACTCAATCGACTTTTTGCTGCAACGAATACCCGCCTGATACTTGACTACGCATCGGGTTACGGCGAAGTCATTGTCAGCGATAATGACTGCTCTCCGTCAATCCGATCAACTCCGACCTTAAAACGTTTTTCTCTCAATCTCACTGATCAACAAACGCAACATCCGGATGCGCTCGCTCTGGATTATGCGTCTGACGGTGTCCGTCTAAAGTGTACGTTGATCAATGATGGCGGCTTCTTTGCCGCGATAGAGATATTTTGGAAGTCGCCTTCGGAAAATATTGTCAGTAGCGCACAATGTTACTTGAGAAAACTGTTGCCGCATTTACGTACCAGTGTCCAACTGTCTGAAAAACTGAGGGCGTCGCGAGTACCTCTGCTTGACGATCCGATATTTGAGGGCATTCGGGTCGGGCTGATGTTGATCGATGCTAAGGACTGCGTCGTCGGCCTTAATCAGCGTGCCTATCATATATTATCGAGCACAAAAGAGCTTCGCTTTTCATCCGGCAGTCCGCTTGCGATCAATCACCGAGGCCTTTGTGGCTTGATCGATGAGGTTCGCACTCTGGGAGACGGTTCTGTCGATCCCAGCTCTAGTGATCGCTTACATCGTCTAATGCTAAGTGATGGTCGAGAATACATTTTTCGCCTCGCGCTGCTGTCACCGTCAAAGGTTGGCCACGGGTTTGCTCCCGACACCATCTGTATCTGGTTTGATGATCCTGGTCGGGAGGATGGTTTGTTGGGAATTAAAGCCTGCTATGGATTGACTGATAAAGAAGAATCCTTGTGTCAGTGGTTGGTCAGAGGATTGTCTTTACAGCATATCAGTGAGCGCATGAGTATTAGCCGGGAAACCGCAAAATCCCATTTAAAAAATGTTTTTTACAAAACTCAAACTCACCGGCAACCCGAGCTGGTCAGTTTGCTGTTGCAGTCTAATTGGCGGCTTTAAGACTCCTCTAAAGCGCAATCGCTACCTTTGTGCAATCTATCCAGCGCTTGGCCTGCCGCCAAGTGCAGTTATGCCCATATTGTTAACTGAAATCACGATAACAGCGCACAATGGAGATGCATTCATGCTGGAAACTGCGATACGACGGCTCTATGCCGGAGTAAATGAACCTGTACTATGGGAAGCTGGCCTTAATGCGCTTGCGGATGCGACATCAGCCGATCAAATACTCTTGCCGGAAGTCGATTTGATTTCAGATGGCCGAGCACCCAAAGTCACGCGGATGGAATCTGCCCGTGCTGACCCCGGCCTGTTGCAGCGGTTACTGGACTGGTTCGTCGATTCTCCTCAGGAGATACTGCGATTTCTGAATCCGGTTGGCTACCAAACCGGGCGTTGGCTCAACGCCGATCTGGAGCGGCTTGCGACAACAGAATTCATCGAGACCATTCTGCGTCCTATTGAAGCTCGTCATTGCATTTTAGGTATGCCCTTGTGTGACCAAGAGTCTGTTACGGTAGTCGCGCTCAATCGCTCGGCCCGGCGAGGTCACTTTTCACAGCAAGGTCTGGCAAATTTCTCTACATTGCAAAAACACTTAACCAATGCCGTGCAAATACGGCGTCAGTTGGAGAAGGCGCCTGACAATAGTCTTTCAAAAGCCATCATTGATGATGTTCCTTCGGGTATTTTCTTGCTTGATAGGCGACTCAATATTATCGCTATGAATCGTCATGCAGAAGGATTGTTAAAACAGGGGGATGGCTTGATTGAAGCTCAGGGTCGGTTGCAGGTTGCGGCTGCATCTTGTCGGCCGGCCTTTCAAGCGGCATTACTTAAAGCGGCGACGAAAACGGCATCAGCTTCAGACGCAGATTTTTTTCGACTGCCAAGGCCACCCGAAGGCCGACCGTTAACCGTTAGAATTTTGCCTGTTGAAGAAGGTTACTATCGATGTCATTGGCCTTCTTCGGCGGTGACGGTTTGGGTGGATATTCCTAAAGCCGACGTAGAAGAGCAGCAAATTCGTCATCTCTTTGAGTTTACCAAACGCGAAACCCGCTTGGCTTCTTTGATTATGAGAGGTGTCGCACCCGAGAGGTGTGCTCAGCAAATGAATGTCTCTACCGAAACCGTAAGGACTCATTTGGGCACCTTGTTTAGTAAAACCGGAACCCATGGACAGACAGAACTGGTCGGTAAGTTGCTCAGAATCTCACAGAGAATTTAGATTACAGGGCAACCCTATAATTGTTAAATTTCCCCTAAACGGGGGATGATCAGAACCCGGGAATTTTTTATACTGATCTCGAAACGTATCGACAGCAACGGATATGCTGTAGAGGCAACAACAGGAATTTGATGGCGTTTCATCGGAGTTATCGGCGCAGGGAAAACCTGCTGACAGCATCAGGACTCTTTGATTATTTAGGGATATCGGCCGCTACGAAAGGGACTTCTTTTTTTATCTGTGCGCCGCTTTTTATGGTT
>NZ_JBSWVF010000015.1:0-111164 GCF_056159445.1 Pseudomaricurvus sp. ABR4_320
CAGCGTGCGATTTCCCGCCGCCGAATACCGACCAGGTCTAAGCTTGCACCTATAAAGTCAGGATATTTGATGACAAAAAATGATCAGGTTAAGAGAGGATTTTCAGCCATGCTTTCGAGCATCAAAGAAGATAGCCGCAAATCAGAAGCCCAGCTCAACGAGGAAATCGAAGCTCAACGGCGTAAAATAGAAGAAGACTTCTCTCGCCTTGAGAATTCAGTGAGTCCGGAGCAGGTCACAAAACTTGTCTTTCAGTTAGCGAGCGAGCAAGGTATCGACTACTTACGACTCCTGCAGAAAAAGATCAGCCTTTACCCTGCCTCGGCGTTAACACTCAGTGCGGCAGCTGCTGTGGCGCTCGTACTGGACTACCGCACTCAACCTAAAGACAGCATTCCCGATGACTCGGGCCCAGAGCCATTAGCGCAAGCCGATAGCGACCAACAGAGCATGAAATCAGTGGAAAATAATCTGAAGCGCTATCGCTACAGCCTCTATGGATTGGCTGCTTTGGCGGCAGGATTTATCATTGGATCAGCCGTGTCGGGCAGCAAAGTCAAAAAAGAGACAACAAAGAATCGCCAGGAGCCCAAGTAGGGGTTCCCCGCAAGGCACCCCCTTTGCGCTATCCGCCTTACGCTTTCGGGCGGACCGGGCGATGATACGACAGGAGGCCTTACAGCGCCTCAACGCCTTCGGCCTGGCGCACAATGCGCTTCGTTTCTTGATGCTCCAAGGTCAGGATATCGTCAACCAGATCGGCTACGACCTGAGTTTCTGCAGCAGATTTCATATAATCGAGAACATTCAACATCTCTTCGTGAATGTTGTTGACGTCAGCAATGATATCTTCCGTCGACATGCCACTGTAATCTCGATCCTTCAGACCTTCGACAAGAACATTGTTGCTTTGCGCATACTCGTAGAACCACGTATTTAAAGCCTCTTTTTCCGCCGATTCCGATACTCTGTCTAACATTCTTTTAAGGTTGCCCTCTCTCTCGGACAAGTACTCGATCAGCATGGATACCCTTTCATCCTGACTGACGCGCTCATCTTCTGCCAAGCGGGTTGATAGCTCACCATGAACGTCTTTCAACCGGGAAAGAATCTCTCCAAACGTTTGCGCGGCCATAAAATCCTCCTATTAAAAAGTAAGACAAAAATCGAATGAATAACGAAAAGCTCAAGCACCTACCCAAACAGGGCAGCGTACACAGCACTACAGAACCAAATTGCCATCCATACCATCAAAACCAATATTCCAATTGCTACAACCAAAGCAGCCAAATTTACAAGCACACTTCTCCGACGGGTTTCTTTGGGGCGATTTGAATAGTCATGCAGCAGCATTGCGTTTCTCGTGTGAGACTTCCAAAAGAAGTCAAAAACGTCGCCGACGATAGGGATTGCCCCAATTGCCGTATCTGCAAGCACATTCAGCAACATCCTCAGCATGACCGATCTGGGCAGCTCTCTTTTCCAAGCCTGAAAGAGAACCCCAATGGACAGGAGTGCGCCAATCAAGTCGCCAACGCCCGGGATCAACCCCAATATGCCGTCGGCCCCTATCCGAAAACCGCCCGGTAAACGGATGCTGCTATCCATGAACCACGCTAACCCCTTAGCAGGCCCTCGGCCACGAACCGTTCGGTTGTCGCCGCTGTAAAATGTCTTCTGATCACCGACCGCATCGGCCATAAATTGCACTCCTAGGTATCTCCACGACAGCGATTGGTGCGCGCCAATGAAAAGGCGACAAGCCGACTCACCGCTTCCTGCCCAAAACAACGCAACTTTCTTACCAAGACAAAACCCTTTAAAAGAGTGGCGCACTAGAAACGTGGAATGCTGTTTGAATATGAATCAGTGCTGCTTGCCAGCATGAAACGTCGAAGACACAACTCATAGAGGCAACGTTATGACCATTGAGAAAGCGATAGAAGAAAACGTCGACGATCTTATTGATACTTTTTTTGATACCAGCCAAGACACGTCAAGAATCGGTATTCGCCTTGCCAGCCCGCTAACGCCCGAACAATCAAATCAAGTTCAAGTCAGGTTTAATGCCATGACAGAGGTAAGAACAACATTGATCGATGAGCAAAAAGGACAAATCTATCTGCTTGGTGAAATCACCACAGCCAAAGCCCGTGAAACCTTAAACGCCTTAGGCTTAGCGATCGAGGGAGAGGAGTAACCTCTCTTGCTCGTTCCTAACGTCGCCCATACCCATCGGGCATCATGCAACGAAATTTCAAATAAGCTTTCCTGAAAAAAAGGAAAAATCTTCGCAAAATTTACATCCGCCATCGCTTTGATCTTCCCGAACATCACTAAATCAGAGGAAATCTTCTTTTCCAAACAGTGAGAGACGGGCAAATCACAATGGGAAAATTGATCTAACCAAATGATTTATATAGGAATTAACGAAGCAGAGCTGACTATAAAACCTGTGCAAACAAAAAACCAAAAGGCGATGGCACAGGAGTTGCTCTATCCATTATTAAGAACGCAATGCTGTCGACAGCATGCAGGCAAACAAGGGCACAAGCTCGAGAGAGAATCATTTTGGCACCGGCAGCCATCGATGGCGCTAACGGAGATCGGCAAGAAAACCAGACAAGACCAAGTAACCAGATTTTAAACCGGCTTTAATAGCAGCACCGGAAGAGTTTCCACGCGGGAGGTCATAGCCTTCCTTTTTTTATTTCTTTTTTCTGTCATGCCATAACGCATCACAACGTCATAGCTGTAATAACCACCTCAGAATCCCCGCGACCAACAAAAGAGCGAACACACCGCCCAACCACAGTCCGCCAAACCACAATAATTTTGAAGTCAGGGGCCTACCGGCCTTTACCTGTTCCATCAGTGGTAACCTCCTTCCGGATCCACCTTGCCCCTAAAGACCCAATAGGCGTAGGCGGTATAGGCAAGAATTAAAGGAATCAGAACCGCCGAGCCAACCAACATAAATTTTAAGCTCGAATCCGGCGCAGCAGCCCGCGCAATCGTTACCCCGTGGGGAACGATATCCGGAAATATTGTGAACAGAATTCCGCCAAAACTGACGGCGAAAATACCCAGAGCCGCTAAAAAGGGATAGGCGTCATGATGCTCGTGCAATCCGCGGTAAAACCACCACAACAGCAGTCCGATCAAAATTGGAACCAGGGGTGCGCCAAAAGCAGAAGGAAAGCCAAACCACCGGTGAAAATAATTTTCGTGCAAAAACGGCGTCCATATACTGACGATACCGAGTAAGACAACTGTCGCCACCAAACTTACCACCGCGATCTTTCGTGCCTTAAGAGCGATTTCAGCCTCAGTTTTTAATACCAGCCAGCTGGCGCCCAACATGACATATCCAACCACCAAAGAAATGCCCGTAACCACCGTGAACGGTGTCAGCCAATCCCACCAGCCGCCGGCATATCCTCGCGCCTCAACCTGCACACCTTGAATAATCGCGCCTAAGGCAATCCCCTGGGCCAGACTCGCAACAAAAGATCCGCTAAAAAATGCCCAGTCCCACAGCTTGCGATAGCGGATACTGCGCCAGCGATACTCAAATGCCACACCGCGGAATACCAATCCCAACAACATGGCGATAATCGGGGCGTACAACGCAGGCATTAGTACCGCGTAAGCAAGTGGAAAAGCCGCGTAAAGACCTCCGCCCCCCAAAACCAACCAGGTTTCATTGCCATCCCATACGGGAGCAACAGAGTTCATCATTTGATCGCGCTGCGCGCCCGGTGCGTAAGCGGGAAACAGAATGCCAATACCCAAATCAAAACCATCGAGAACGACATAGGCGAAAACCGCAAATGCCAGCAAGCCGGCCCAAAGAATTGCCAAATCCATACTCAATTACCGTCCAGAGGAAGGGGAATGAGGAGTAATCCCGGTGCTGCGTAAAGGGCCCTCATCAAGTTCAGCGTCGGTGACCAACTCGGGTACTTTGCCCATCAGCCTGAGGATGTAGTAAGTACCGGCACCGAATACCAGCGTATAGACAATAATGAACATCGACAGGGATATCGCGAGCGCCGGCGCTTCCAGCGGCGAGTGCGCCTGTGCCGTCAAAAGCTCCCCATATACAACCCAAGGTTGACGTCCAACTTCCGTGGTCACCCAGCCCGCAAGCACTGCAACAAACCCTGAGGGTGCCATCATCACTGCCAGACGATGGAGATTCTTCTGGTGATAGAGTTCACCTTTACGCCTTGCCCAAAACCCCCAAATGCCAACCATCAGCATCAGCATCCCGATCCCAACCATGAGCCGAAACGTCCAGAATATAACTTCTGCTGGCGGCCTCTGATCTTCTGGCCAAGCTTTTAGTCCATCGATCGGGGCTGAAGGACTGTGCTTAAGAATCAGCGAACCCAGTTTGGGGATTTCAATCGCGTATCGAGTCTCTTCTTTCTCATCGTCTGGAATGCCAAATAGAATAAGCGGAGCACCATCTGGCCAGCTTTCGTAGTGGCCTTCCATCGCTGCAATTTTGGCGGGCTGATGCTCCATGGTATTCAACCCATGCATGTCACCCGCAACAATCTGTATCGGAGCAACAATCGTTGCCATCCAAATGGCCATCGAGAACATCTTGCGAACCGCCGGATTTTGCAACTCGGACTTACGGCGCAACAAATGCCAGGCACCGACTCCCCCGACAACAAACGATGTGGTTAAGTAGGCCGCCAATACCATATGCGTTAAGCGATAGGGAAACGACGGATTGAAAACAATTTGCCACCAATCTTCAGGAATAAACTGTCCCTGATCGTTTATCGAGAAACCAGCGGGGGTATGCATCCAGGAATTCACCGATAAAATCCAAGTGGCAGAAATTAAGGTTCCGACGGCAACCATCAATGTGGCGAAAAAGTGCAACCTCTCTCCCACCAGCTGTCGTCCAAACAACATAACCCCCAAAAAGCCCGCCTCTAAAAAAAAGGCTGTGAGCACCTCGTAGGCCATCAGTGGTCCTAAGACCGGCCCTGTCTTATCCGCAAAGACACTCCAATTGGTCCCAAACTGGTAACTCATCACGATGCCAGAAACCACCCCCATTCCGAAGGCCACCGCGAAAATCTTCTTCCAATAGTCGAAAAGTGTTATGTATACCTCGTCCCTGCGCCACAGATACATCCCGTTGAGAACCGCCAGGAAACTGGCCAGACCGATCGAAAAGGCAGGGAAAATAATATGGAAGGAAATCGTAAAAGCGAACTGCAAACGCGCCAGCAGTGTGGCGTCTAAGAACTCCAGCATGGGTTACCCCAGGGTCACAAAAAGAGACAGGGACCGGATATTGGCCCAGTAGGTGCATGATATCCCGGCATATTGGCCAGTGCTGGCAGCTTTTGTGAGACTGCTGTCAGCAGCCCTCGCCCCACACAAACCGAAGGAAGTTACGCTCTGCCGATCACCGCGGTTCAGTCGATTAATCGTCAGATGCTACTGGCAGGTAAGTTGCGTATCTTCGTTTTCGATAACGAGCGCCAGGCTCTGCACAGGTGGCGAAATCATAAAAGCCCAGGAGGCTGCCATAAAACAAGCCTGGCTGACGGCAAGTCAGGATTCCGCTAAGCTATAGCGCATTGAAAAAAGCGACACGCGATCCTCTGGATTCCGTATGAGAATGACATACCCAAGCACCAATACCAGATACCCGCATCGCTGCAACACCAAGACATAACCATGATGAGCCAACCGCACAAAGCCCAGCTACTTGTAGGCGTTATTTCAAGCTCCGACAGCTTCGAAGATCTACTCAGACTGCTTAGGACGCTACCTGCATCAGCCGATGGCATGTGCTTTCTGCTGTATCACCGGTATCACGGAAAAAGCCCAGGCCTCACAAGCCTCCTGTCAGATAACTGTGATCTTGCTATCGTCTCGGTGGATGGATCTAACCCTGTCCGCCTGACTCCAAACACCGTCTTCGTACTCTCTGGCGACTGCTTTTTCGAGGTTGATAGCGAGCAGATCCAAAAACGCTCTGCTGGCCCATCAATCCCTTTTCACGACCCTGAAGACCATCTGCTGCGATCCATCGCCAGAAATTTCCCCAAACAGTGTGCGGCAATCGTACTGACCGATGGTGCGCACGGCTGCGGCGGCTTATTGGAAATTGCCGGGAAGGGTGGCTTAACGTTACGGCCAGACTGCAATCGCTTTTCCGCGCTTCAAGCGATGGTGCGCGCCCTACCTTTACGGCGAATTTTTCTGGAACTAAAACGTTTCAGTCTGCGCAATACACCCCGCAACGACCGCCAGTCAGCCCTGGTTCGAGAAATTGACAGCCAGCAGACAGCCGTGAAAAGCGAACTGCCTGATTCCGGCGAACTTACTTTTTTTGCGGAAGAGGCTGACAGAGAGAGTCTCTCTAAAAACGTTCTGGAGCCAATCATCGAAAGCCTGGGCGAAGGCGAAGATTTTCGCTTGTGGATTCCAGGATGCAACACCGGAGAAACCGCCTACGGCCTTGCCATACAAATTTTGGAATTGTTAGAACAGCGCCAGCGCTCAAACTGCCTCCGGATCTTCGCTACCGATACCAATATGGCCGCGATTGGGCTAGCCAGGCGAGCAACATACCCCCCAAAATTGCTGCACTGCTTATCTTCGAATCAGTTAAAGCGCTACTTCAAACCAATAGAAGGCTCCGACAGTTTTAAGATCCGTCAAAATATTCGCAACTGCATTTCTTTTGCTCGCCAGGATCCAATAACGGACCCACCGTTCCATCGCCTGCATCTGGTTTACTGCCGACATTTAACCGGTTCCAACGAACCGCATCAAAGAGCAAAAATATTCAGAGCCTTTTCCTATGCGCTATTAACCGACGGCTATCTGGCTCTTGAAGGTAAAACGCAACCACCTGCGGGACTCGCCCATTTTTTGCGGATAATGCCCGATCGCCCCTACTACAAAAAATTGGCGTCTCACCCCGGTAACCTGGTTTTCGATACCAACCTTCAAAGCCGCAGCTATTCCCAGCTGATGAAGTCTCAGGCATTTCAATCCATCAGCAAACCACCTGCGCCGCCAAAGCAGCAGAAAATTGAACAACACTTACTTGAACGCTACGCTCCCCCAACTCTGATCACCCATCAGGACGGGAAAATTGAACATCAATTTGGCGACTGCCAGAGCTATCTCAACCAGACCTACGAACCAGGGATCAGCACACTTTTCGATGTACTCCCCGCGGAACTCGCCGAAAAATGCTTTCAAAAACTCAGCCAGATACAACCGGACTCTCCGGCGGTTACCTTTCGCTGGGCGTGCCAACAATCCTCTGACATATCCGCGAACAACAAGCCTCTGTTTCGCGGTGTCGTGTTTATCGAGATCACCCCGCTAGCCGATGAGATCACAGGTTCGGAAACCTTATATGCAACCAGCTTCCACTCCCACGACCATTCTGCAAACGTAGAATCAACGCTACCAGGACCAGAAGCGCCCGTAGAAGCCACTCTCAGCTCGCCGGAGGTCATGCAACAGGCTCTGGCTGCAACTCGTCAGGAATTACAGTCTACAATCGAAGAATTGGAGCTTAGCAACAGCGAGCTTCAGCAGGCCCATTACCGCACCCTAGAAAGTCGCGAGCGAGTCCAGGCTGCCTATCAGGATCTTGAAAACAGTACCGAAGAGCTCAAAATTATCAACGAGGAACTCAATCGAGTTAACAACCTCCTCCACGATAAAATCGAACAATTGGAAGCTGCTCATAACGACCTGGAGAATTTTTTTACCAGTGCCGAGCTTCCCATATTGTTTCTGGATGACCGTCTCCAACTCCAGAGGTTTACACCTGCAGCCTCCCAACTCTGGCAATTGACAGACGCGTCTCTCGGTACATCTATTCGTCAAATGGATATCGACCCTCAGGACAAGCAAGCATTAACCGAAGATTGTCAAAGAGTGCTGGAAACGCTGCAGCCAGTGATCCGAGAAGTGCAACACGAAAACCATTGGTATCAGAGACGAATAACCCCCTACCACACCTCCCCCACCCGGATTGAAGGGGTTGTGTTAACGCTCAATGACATCACAACGGTTAAGCATCTCTCCCAACAGGCCGCCAGGCGAGAACAACAGCAGAAAGTCATCGCTGATTTGAGTCTGCTCGCATTGGAATCGGACGACACAATCCACATCCTTGACGTTCTGGTCGAAAAAGTCAGTGAAACTCTCGGCGCGGAATACTGCAAAATTCTTCAATACGATGCTGTAGATCAAACATTGCGAATGGTATCCGGCAAAGGCTGGCAAACGTCTATCATTGAAGAGCAGATTCCCACCGGCAAGGACTCGCTTTCCGGTTACACACTATCGATTAAAGAACCTGTCGTCGTCGAAGCCTTCTCCCAGGAAGAACGTTTCAAAAGTTCAGATTTACTACGACAGCATGGCGTCAGTAGTGCTCTTAGCTGCCTGATCGGTCACATTGATCACCCCTTTGGCGTCTTCTCTGTACACAGCCGCGATACAGGAAAGTTTAACCAGGATGATGCCAGCTTCCTGGTATCTGCCGCGGGCATTTTATCCACTTACCTGCAGATTCAAACCAACCGCTATGAGCTTAGGGAACGGGAAGCCGAATTCCGCACCATGGCAAACGCCATTTCCCATATGTCCTGGATGGTCAATAGCCAGGGCGAGGCATTTTGGTATAACGATCGCTGGTATCAATATACCGGTTCCACGTTGGAATCGATGAAAGATTGGGGTTGGATGCAGGTACTGCACCCGGATTATCTCGACCCCATGCTGCACAAATTTAAAGAACATTTAGCGTCTGGGGAATTTTGGGAAGACACCTTCCCAATTCGATCAGCGAACGGGGATTATCGCTGGTTTCTCTCACGCGCGCTTCCTATTCGCAATGCCGACGGCATCATCACGCGCTGGCTCGGCACCAATACCGATGTGACAGATCAGCGAGAGCAAGCCGCGGCGCTCAGTGAATCCGAGAAAAAACTTCGCTTGGCGCTCGAAGCACACCACTCAGGTGCCTTTGAATACTATCTAAATTGGGAAGAAACCTATTGGGATGACTATCTGAAATCCCTCTGGGGAATTGCGCCGGACGAAACGCCCACCCAGGAAATCTTCTGGAAATCCATTGATGTTCGCGATGTTGAGCGCGTTCGCCACGCCATAGAAGCGGCGATGAACGACGAAGACGACGGCCACTATCACACTGAATACCGAGTTGTGAACCGCCAAACAGGGGCCTCAACCTGGGTGGAAGCCAGTGGCCAGGTCATCTTTGAGAGTCAGCTGCCACTGAAAATGGTGGGCATGGTCATTGATATCAGCGAACGCAAAGCACTAGAGTTTTCACTACAAACCGCCATTCACGAATTGCAGGAAGCTGACGAACGAAAAAATGAATTTCTGTCGATTCTCGGACATGAATTACGCAACCCATTAGCCGCGCTAAGTAATAGCCTGGAGCTAGCTAAAAATCCCAGCACTGCCAATCCAGAACAGATTTATCGAATCATGCGGCACAGCATCAACGCCATGGCGCACCTGCTGGATGACTTGCTAGACCTGAATCGAATTACTCGCGATAAAATTGAACTTCAAAAAATAGCGGTTGATATCAATCAACTGCTGAAAAATAGCATCGCACAAACACACAGTTTTCAGGAAAATAAAGGGCATCGACTTACCGTCAACTGCGAAGACGGGCTTATCACCAAAGCAGATACCAACAGACTGGAGCAGGTGTTCACCAACTTAGTCATTAATGCCTGCAAATATACGCCTCCCGGAGGTCTGATCAACATTGAAGCTCGCCGTAAAGGGGATGACATTATTGTTCGCTTTACTGACAATGGTGTCGGTATCAGTGAAGACAATCAAAGCAAAATTTTTCAACCGTTCATTCAAATCACCCAGGTTGGTAGCGCCTCTTCAGGCTTGGGTATCGGCTTGGCTCTGTGTAAAAAACTGATGGAATTACACAATGGTAATATCACTGTCTCCAGTCCGGGCTCACATCTAGGCTCGACGTTTACCCTGTCGATTCCCTACGTTGAAGCCGAACTTCCCGCCCCGCCACCGACGCCTCAGAAAGTGGACACCAGCCACCGACGACTACAACTGGTTTTAATCGAAGATAACGAAACGATATTAGAGACCTTTCCGCTACTTCTTGAGCAGCTTGGATGCGACGTCAGAACAGCGGCCAATGCCACCGATGGAATCGCACTCTGCCAGCTGGAAGTTCCAGACCTTATGTTTGTCGATATTGGTCTGCCCGACATGAGCGGGCACGAATGCGCCCAAAAACTCAGAGACCAGGGATACCATGGAGAGCTGATTGCCCTGTCAGGATACAGTCATAAAGAAATGCGTGATAAATCCCTCGCCTGCGGCTTCAATCATCATATGGCGAAGCCGATTTCTCTCTCGGATATCCAGCTGATACTGAATGATATTCGCAGACGTTGGTGACGAAACACACAGGATGTACACGCTCACCAAGCGACAATACTTGGTGTGAAATTTTTACAGCGTTCTACCGCATTTTTTTCATTATCACTCAACAGCACCAGCACGCAGGCCTGCCGAAAGCACTGGAATCGCGGCATATAGAAACTACGGCGTGCCTGGCAAAGTTCCTGCATAGACTCTCTACAGACATTTACAATACAGAAAAAATGGAGAGAACATGGACTTTTTACGAGTACTATTTTCGATTTTGTTGCCGCCCTTAGGTGTTTTTCTGCAAGTTGGATTAAAAGGCGCCTTCTGGCTGAACATTCTGCTGACGATCTTAGGTTATATCCCCGGCATCGTGCACGCGGTATGGATTATTGCTCGACGCTAACAAAGACATGTCAAAAGCAAAAAATAAAAGGGCGAGTGGTGACACCACTCGCCTTTTTTAATACGCCTTATCTCGAGCGTCATTGGTTGCAGTTACTGCATTTCCTCCGATCCATACACCACCTGTCCAAAGTTAATCGCTGCCACCAACATGATACCGCCAACCATATTACCGGCGATTGTCGGTAAAAAGAAAACCGCTATAAAATCACCGATACTGTGCATACCGGTAAAGACTGCGTAGAGCGCAGCTACCGAACCGGCAACAACGTGGGGAAAATGCGCAAGACCTATCACGAAAGTAACCATGACAATGACCAGTACTCTGGCGGTCTCAGCAAAAGGCAACAGCCACAACATAAGCGCAACCAACCAACCCGCGAAAATCGCTCGTACGAACATAGTGCCGGTTGGGTACTCATATTCTTTTGCCGCTATTTCCCGCAGAATAGACTCCACACTTGGGTCGGCGACATCGAAGAATGCCAGCACCGCTGCAAACAGCGAGGTTCCCAATAAATTGCCGAGTAAGACAACCGCCCAAAGCGTCAGCGTACTGCCAACTACCTGTCTATTGTGAGCGCGGAATACTTCTAACACTGGTGCCAAGGTATTTTCGGTAAATAGCTGCTGCCGACCGAGAATGACAAACAGAAAACCAACAGAATAACCAAGACTGCTTACAATGGTCTGCCAGCCGGACGCAGGCGTGTGATGGTACAACAAGGCCTGGGCAATAAAGGAAAAGCCCATCGACAACCCCGCAGCAAGGGCAGACCAAGCCAAGGCCCTACGAGAGCGGTGTAGCTCTGCTTCAGCGGTACTACGAATCGCCTCAAAAACGACCGCCGCACTCGGTGCCTGTCTCTGTCTTGCCTCACGCTTCTCGCGCTGATCCAGGTCCTTTTGTCGGGGTAACTCGTTAGCCATTCAGAAAACGTCTCAGATAGGGAGGTCTTGATCGGCCAAACTAGGCAAAAACCCACCCATTGGCTCAGAAGTCTTGTACGCCAAAGATCCGCCTGAGGATCTGCTAAAACCTAGGATGTACACGTCGATTAGGGCCCGAGCGACCCGATAACGGCGGTCATGGATATGTGACCTGGTTGGGATTTACAGGGATTGATATCTTGCCCGAGGCACAATATCTCCTGCAAAAATGCGTAACTATTAATAAGAAACCCCCATCTGTATCACCGCCTATAGGATACTTCTCTCCAATTCCGGCGAACAAAACGGATATTTCGCCCATAGTTAAGAAAATGGCAATATTTTGGGTGTCTTCTAAAATGATTGTTGCCCGCTGAACTATTATTAGGGACAAGAAACATCGGATGGAAACCGACTTTCCATTCTGCTGCAGTTCAACAGATGAGCAATTCCTGACGTGACCAATCCGTACAACGAAGACGACTTTGCCAAAGCATCCGAAAATCTGCGGATGGCTATTGGTTTTCTGTCGCGTCACAAGCTTCCGCCATCGCCATTTAACTACCGACTCAGCTACGACTATGTGGCAGGCAAGAGCCAAAAGCTCAGAGACGAGCTGGACGTTTTGACCTCCAATGGCGGATTCGATCCAGATTCCCTTTGGGACGTGTATCGGCAACATTTCATCCAGGATGAATCGCACCTCAAGGTTATGCGCCAACAGCTGCGCAGCATCATTGAAAGTGTGCAGACCGAGTTACAAGGGTCTGGTGACAATCTAGACAACTATTCCGACACCTTAAGCCGCTTCGCCGAGATCCTGGATTCTGACGCCAGCCCAGCCACATTGACGGGTGAAGTTCAAAAAGTTTTGAGCGATACCAAGACGATTGGAGCTTCCCAAAAACGTCTGGAAGAGAACATGTGCCAAGTCATGGCGGAAGTTGACGAACTCAGGAAAGAGCTGGAAAAAGTCAAAGAAGAAGCCTTGACGGATTCTCTAACAGGAATCGCCAATCGAAAAGCGTTCGATCGAGCGTTCACAGAGGCCATGGAGCACTGCCGCCAAGAGAACACTCCGTTAACCGTCGTGATTGGCGATATTGATCATTTTAAACAATTCAATGACACCTATGGTCATTTGATTGGCGACAAAGTCTTAAAATTTGTTGCCTCAACATTAAAACAGTGTCTCAAGGGGGCTGACCTGGCGGCAAGATTTGGCGGAGAAGAATTTGCCATTATTTTGCCAAACACCAACGTGAATGGCGCAACCGCGGTCTGTGAAAAAATACGCAAAACAATTTGCGCTAAGAATTTGAAAGATACCGCAACTGACAAAAGCTACGGCAAGATCACCATGTCGATCGGTCTCGCTCAGGTCCGCCCTAACGAAACGGCTCACGACGCCATTGACCGAGCAGACAGCGCGCTTTATAAAGCCAAGCAAAGCGGACGAAATCAAGTCAACGCCGCCCCACTCTGATAGCGGATATACGCCCTCTTGAACCTTGTTCAAAAGGATTTATGCAACGTCTTCTTCCTCTGGTAACGACTTACAGCGAATCCGCTCCTGCTCATTCTGCCCCATCAGCTTGGCCAACCAAGGCGGAGGCGACGTAAGCATAACCTGTTGCAGTTTTCCTAGAACCTCTCGCGCTTCACCACCACTAATTTCTTTAATAGGATGTACCCCTGCCCGAATGACTTTGGCCGCTGCAGGACCTCCAACCGAGACAAAATAACCAACATCACAGTCTTTGATAAGATTAGCTCGGAACAGATTTTTATCATCGGAAAAATCCGCCTCAAGTGCGGAACGAATATCAACCAATTTCAGTTGTTTCGTATCCATCTGATATATCAAGTAACGGATGCAAGAACCAAAGTGACCATTTAATTGCTGATGGCTGTTAGACGCCACAGCCACTTTAATACTGCCCTTGGGATCACCCTCAAAAAATTCCAACCTGGGTAATGCTTCCTGTTCGTCATCCCCCCATAGCACTCGGACGGCTTCTTTCATTTCATCCAGACCGATGCCAATATCCTCACCGTCTTCTTCACCGTCCAAACTCGCTACACTGGTTTTCAAATCAGTGACAGTTACGGTCTTCAACGACTCCTCACTGATGTCACCATCGAGGCGGGAATAGAGAATCTCCAACAATTGTCCAACAGTTATACCGGGTAGAATACGAGCGGCCAAAGCAATTTTCAAAGCCGCTTCACGGCTGATATTTGCGGTTTCCATAGGGTGTCTCCGACGAATAAATCACGGTTAAATAGGCCTCTAACGGGCGTTATTTCGCAGAAATCAATGGTCTACCATTCACAAGGACAATTGAACCAAGCCGGTAGATTCTGCTGTTTTCTTATTCCATTCGTCGAAAGTAAATGCCTTCACCGTCAGCGCATGCAAGGTTCCGCTCGTCAACAGATCCGAAAAACCTGATAAAATCTTCTGCTGACGCTTCATGGTGTTCAGCCCCTCAAAATCATCGCTAACGACGGTTACTGAAAAATCACAGTCGGCACCACTGACATCAATTTCCGCTGAAGGAACAATTTCCAGCAGTCGAGCTTCAATCTCTTTGCTTTCCATAATGCACCTCTACGCGGTTTCAAAAAGCTTCATTAATGAGCCGTCATCAACCATTTCACAAACGACATCACTACCGCCGACCAATTCGCCATGAACAAAAAGCTGGGGAAAGGTTGGCCAGTTCGACACTTCAGGAAGGCGCTCACGAATAAAAGGCGCTTCCAGAACGTTAATGTAAGCGTAATCAACACCCGTTTTTTTTAACGCCTTAACCGCCGCTTCCGAAAACCCACACTGCGGAGCTTCGGGGATGCCTTTCATGTAAAGAATCACTGGATTCGATGCAATTTGATGCTTAATTTTGTCTACCGTACTGCTCATGTCAGGCTCCTTATTTGCACAAGTTGCAGAGATTTTCAATCACGTTAGGGATACCACTTTCCTGAAATTAGCCGGCCAACCGCTGCTGCAAAGGTGCCGGTAAAATACCCTTACCCGCATTGCGCAACATTTTTAAAATTGGCAGTGTCGAGGCGAGATCCAATGCCGAAAACCCATCCTGAGTCGTTAGCTGGTGATCAGCACCTGCACGCAGCAGCATTGATACCATGTCTTCACGCCCGGCCGAGGCGGCATAAATCAAGGCTGTCGCACCTGTTGGATTCTGGTGATCGAGATTCGCGCCAGACTGCAGCAACTCCTCCACCACAAAGGTATCGTTGGCATAGCAAGCCAACCATAAAGCGGTATTGCCGTCGGCGTTGATGGCGTCAATTTCTGCACCTCGATCTATGAGATCGATAACATACTCAAACTTCGACTGGCGAGCGGCAAACATTAGCGCGGTCTCATCATTAAAACCTCGCATCGATAGATCTTCACAGCTGTAACCGTGCACTGTCAGCCAGTCGCATAGCCCTTTATGAAAATGCTGATTGCGCTGACATTGACTCGCCCAGGCCTCGTACCCGCCCGCCAGAACGTACATGCGCTCAAAGCCAAAATCCGCAAACAAATCGGCGACAACTTCTGCCCGATCCCCTAAGTCGCAATACAACAGAACAGGGATAGTGCGATTGGCGCGCCCTAATAATTGCTTCATATCCTCGTCAGGCAAATTAATTGCACCGGGCAATTGACCACAGCGAAACGCCAGAGCATCTCTAAGATCTATCACCAAAGCGGTTTCCTGATTCAGCAGTTGCGCAGCGGGCGCAGCTTCAATAATTTGATAGTGTGACATGCTCATGTTCAGACCCATTTAAATAAATTACCGAAAGATGTACTCACTAAGCTCAAGCGTTATTGTTTACCTGCAGTTCGATGCTGCAGGTGGTAATAACCAGAAAAACTGGTCAGACGATCATCCACCACCGGAAAACCGACGGCAGTAAAATAAACAAACTGAAAGCGATCGCTGTTTATTCCCAAAAGATCCCGACAGGGGTCATCGAAAAAACAGCCAATACCGGTTGCCGCAGCCCCCTGTGCAGTTGCCTCAAGGTACAATTGCTGCGACATAAAACCCGCCTGCCAATGTGCCAATCGGTAGCCGGAACTACCCCGCAGTTCCAGCACCCGATCAAAATCCGCTAAAAAGCCAACGGTGAAAGCCGCATCACTGGCAATAGCTTGCTGGCAGCACAAGGTGGCCGTAGCCCGCTGTATCACACCATCGTAGATTCTGTACATCGAGATCTCAGAACCCGCTGCGCTTTTCAAAATAAGCGGGTGCCACTGATTTAACTTTCTACAAGCATTCCGAATATCACCGGCAAGTTCGCGATTACCGGGGAGTAGATAAAGACCTGGGGATAGCCCTTCGACTCGGTGCACAGCAAACAGCAGACCGAAGCTCGGCCCTTCCGGCTCTCCCAAGACATCACTCGCCTGTGCCTCCAGCATCCTATTTACAGCAGAAAAAAATGCCTTCAAGGAAAGAGGCTGCTGCTCGAACCTCTGCGCACTACGACGGCGGCTAGACACTTCTCTAAAGGTTCGATCCTCAATCGCCAACTCAGGAACATCTATAGTTTCAACGTCATCACTAAAATCATTGGGATCAACTCCGGGTTGATTTGCTCGGACGTCTACTGCCTGTCCATTGGTTTCATCAAAACGAGAAATTGCAGCAATCTGATCAACCACAGGCCATTTATAAGGAGACCTCTCTCCTAGAGACTGTGGTCGGCCCTGCCAATCACTTAACTGCGATGGCGAAGGAATCACAGATTCCGACGCGTATTCTTCAGGACCAACCCAAACCAAACACTCGGGAATTTCACCTTCGACGCCATAATATTCCGGCCGGTCAATTCCTAAGAGAGAAGCCATTTCATCGCTTCCCATGGGGAGCTGGCGACGTACCACCCACCCTAAAGCTCGAGCGGAATAATCCAGACACGCCAACGCGTGTCCCAAATCCAACTGGGTATAGCGGAAGCTACGCTCGCCGTATTTCCATGCTTCCCGCCAAGTCACCGAGGTCAGTCCAACGTAAAATCCCTTAGTATTGTCAGCGCTTTCAAGCAATCTTGCCCGAGTTTGCAAGACATGTTGCTCCGACTCATAGTGATACAAGCCAGCGGTTAATATCGGCTCATCTTCCTCTAGAGCATCCAGACCGGCAGGTAACAAAATGTAAGCCTCGGTGGGATGCAAATTGCCGCTAGAGGGATTGATCCTCAAGCTCCACTTATCCGGCCCAAACTGTTTCCAAGCAGTCAATGCCAGACTGTAGCGAATAAATTCCGCCAGAGTTTTCTGAGTCAGTGCCTGAGCAGGTACAACGGCCTCATTGGAAACCAAATCGCCCCAGGCAATGTCCTCACCCGCCTTCTCTAGCGTTAATGGAACAGACTCTGCACCAACAAAATACCGAAAAGGGCTGGGCTGCGAGTCCCAATCAAGCGTATCTGGCCCCCGGGCGTAACCCTCAAAGCGATGTTTGGTGCGCTGGTGGTAATTTCTCACCGCCCCGATTGCCACATCAGACATTGCCTTGATGGGCTCATCGCGTTGTGCTTTAGCAGATGCGTCGACAGCCACAAGTTAATCCTCTGGCCCGAAACATTCATCAAAGGACGTACACTCATCGCAACTCGGAGCTCGGCACACATAGTGACCGCCTTCCTCACACAGCTGCTTATAAAGGAAACGCTTCCACTTCATATCCCGGGTGTTCTTCTCACTGAGCGGACGAAAATTTACGTGCAATAGTACAGACAATTCACTTCGATCCGTCATGCCGAGATCACGCCAGAGATGCTCGCTGCCCAGGCAAGCGGCAGCGACTATCGGTGCCATAAGTAGCTCGGACTCGCAAAAATCACTGCGATGTCGCAGCATGAGATCGACAAGCTCCTGCCACTCGTCTCGACGCAGCTCCAACAACGTTTGCCGAACATCTTCCTCGTCGGACGCAGCAGGTCGATCGGCAACGTCCCTTTCAGCCAGAAAATCCCACTGCTCACTATCAAGCCCCAGGGTGGCAGGTAAGCTTGTGGTGCCCGCAGCTTGACTATTCACAATCATTTTGAAAAATCGGGCATTTTCCGAAGATATTTCTGAGCGCTCGTGATCAGAGCGAGTTTCCTGCCGAGCGCTTTGCGAGTCGCACCACTCAAGGCTCGCCCCTAACTCTTCGTTAATCGTCGATTCCATGAGACCACGCATGAGATCAGTCACCCCTCTCAGCCTTGTTTTGCATCGGCTCGCTGCACGCGAGCACAGGTTTCAACATCTTCCTCAAGAACTTCGCCATCCAGGCCAAGTTGTGAACACAGATGATCCCAATCGAATCCAACCCAGTGTGAGTCTTGCCATTCAATCAGTGGCCGCCGAATTAAGAGTGGCTCGACAATCATCCGTTCAAGCAATTGGTCAGCGGTGAAATTGGAAGCAATGACCTCCCCAGACTTCACCGCTGGAGCCGAAGAATTTAACCACTTTTCCTTCGGCAACCCCTGAAAATACTGCCGTAAACTAGCCCGAGCCCAGGGGTGCTCGAGCAGGTTGACCTCTTCGACTTGCACGGGGTGTTGCGCCAACAGCTGCAATTGCTTGCGACTGTTGATGCAATTTGGCTTGGTAAAAAAACGTATCTTTTTCACGGTACCAAAACCACCCTCAGCATTTAACGCGCCTGAATTTCCCGTAGAGCTTCATCCATTTTCTCAGGAGGAATGCCCGTTAAAGAGCCGCGAGGATTAATGGGAACACCCAACGCATCGAGAATGGTCTCTTCAATCGGACAAATGCTCGCACACTGGGAATCGGCGAAATCACCTTCACACTCAGTACATTTTTTTGGATCAATCATGAACTGGGTGTCCGCTTTATAGATGGCGTCACTAGGGCACACATCGTAACAAGCGTGGCAACTGACACAGGTATCTACAATTTTAAGTGACATAGTAAGTCTCCTCTATCTGCAGATGTCAGGCGGTTGCCGCTTCGGCTTCGATCAACTCTTCCAACATACCGTTATCAATCATTTCCTGATAAACAGCAGCAACGGCTTCATCGATTGGCTCCATGGCGTGCTCACCATTAGGCTGAATACCGGCGTCTTCCAGAAGACCCCAAGGCTCAAAACCGATCTTGGAGCAAAGCACAACTTCACAACCTTGCAGAGAGCGGATACTACCGGCCAGTGCGCTTTCTTTCTCACCGCAGGAATCACCACCAATACAATACTGATCAACTTTACGGTGGCTGATGAAGCGAACACCTTTGCTGGATGCTTCATAAACCAGAAATTCGGTGGCATGACCGAAGTGTTGGTTGATAACACCTTGCCCGCTGGTGGCAATAGCCATAAGGACTGGGCGGTATTCTTTCGCGGGTCCTTTAGGAACTGATGCCGACGCCAGGCGTGCTTTCTTAGCTTCTTTCTCAGCCAATTCTTCCGCAATGCCTTCGTGAACGGCAGCGCGAACTTTCATGGCTTTGTCGTAATCGATGTTCATCTCAGCGATTTTATCGAGCGTAAATTCTTCGCCGCGATCTTCGCCAAGCAGGCCTACCGCATCGGCACGACACTGGCGACAGTGACGCATCATGTTCATGTCACCGGCACAGGAATCTTGCAGGTCTTGCAGCTCTTCCGGAGTAGGTCCACGCTGCCCCATTACACCGTAGAAAGTGCCATGCTCAGCCTCTGCGATTAATGGCATAACGTTATGCAGGAAGGCGCCTTTGGATTTAACAATACGGCTAACTTCTTTCAGATGCTCGTCGTTAACGCCCGGAATCATAACAGAGTTAACTTTGACCAAAATGCCGCGCTCAGTCAGCATTTCCAATCCTTTTTGCTGCTGCTCGATCAGAATTTTCGCACCCTTAACACCGTGTATACGACGATTGCGCCAGAAAACCCAAGGATAGATTTTGGCACCAATCTCGGGATCAACCGTGTTGATGGTGATGGTAACGTGATCGATGTTGTGTTTCGCCAGCTCTTCAACCGCATCTGGTAACGCTAAGCCATTAGTGGAAACGCACAATTTGATGTCTGGCGCTTGCTCAGACAGCATACGGAAAGTCGCAAAAGTGCGCTCTGGATTTGCCAGCGGATCGCCAGGACCTGCAATTCCCAGAACTGTCATTTGCGGGATTGTTGCTGCAACCGCTTTGGTTTTCAAAACCGCATCTTCTGGGCTTAACAGCTCAGAAACCACACCCGGACGAGACTCGTTGGAGCAATCATATTTACGATTGCAATAGTGGCATTGAATGTTACAGGCTGGAGCTACCGCAACGTGCATGCGAGCAAAATAGTGATGCGCGTCTTCAGAGTAGCAGGGATGGTTATGTACTTTCTCACGAATTTCTTCTGACAGATGAGACATCTGATCATCGGTACTTCCACAGGAACCACTGGAGCATCCGCCACCGGAAGTAGCATCAGCAACCATATCATCAATAACATTCAGATCCATAATTTAACCCTCACCTTGGCAACGTAAAACTTAAAGGCTGCATACACAGACTTATCAGGTTTTCTGCGGCTACGGCGGCAAAGCTCTGGGGCCTTTTACCGGCTGCTGCACCGCGGTTTTCAATCAAGGGGGAAGTTGCAACGAACATACCTGTAGCGCCTAACATTTAACCAACTGAAATTAAAAGCCTTTTTTTGTTCCTATAGAATGTTTGTGTCAGTAGGCACACAGATTTCTGACAAGAATGTTAAGTTACGAACATAGAGCGCGAAACGGTAATACCAACACTCACCCAATATGATCAGCCCTTGCGAACAGATTAAAAACACGCGTCACGCGGTCATCCATTCGCGAATTTTGATCGCACCAGAAATGGCAAGACACAGAAATCCCTTGGTGCTATCACTATTGAGAACACCACACAGATGACAATAGGTACTGGTCAGATTTTGCGAACGTTAATGTTCAAGGTTTGAATACGATAGGCGATTTGACGAGGCGTCATCCCCAACAGTCGTGCGGCCCTGGCCTGAACCCACCCCGCCTGCTCTAACGCAGCCGTTACCCGCTCGCGCTCATCCAGATTCTGATCATTAAGATCGATATCCGGCATGGCTACTTTTGCTGTAGGTGCAGAGAATCGTGTTTGTTCGATACCGCTCAAGGAAATTACATCCAAATCAATACTGCCGTTTTCACACATAACAGAAGCGCGCTCGAGACAGTTTTCCAACTCTCTGACATTACCCGGCCAAGTGTGACTCATAAGACGTCGGATAGCGCCTTCAGTAATGCGCAATTCTCGCTTCTGTTGTTTGGAAATCTTGTCGACGAGAAATTCCGCCAGATCTGGAATGTCTTCCAAACGTTCACGCAAGGGAGGCAAATTGATCGGCATGACATTCAGGCGATAATAAAGGTCTTCTCGAAATGCGCCCTCTTCGACATCATTTTCGAGATTGCGGTTGGTAGCGGCAACAATCCTGACATTGACCTTAATGGTCTGGTTGCCACCGACTCGCTCCAATTCACTCTCTTGCAAAACTCTCAGTAACTTTGCTTGAAACATCGGCGATATTTCACCGATTTCATCGAGGAACAATGTGCCACCGTTGGCTTGCTCAAACCGACCTTGACGCTGCTTAATTGCACCAGTAAACGCCCCTTTTTCATGGCCAAAGAGCTCGGACTCAAGTAGATTTTCTGGCAAGGCCGCACAATTCAGTTTAACAAATGGCTTGTTGCTGCGTGGCGAATTGTAATGAATAGAGCTAGCAATCAACTCCTTTCCGGTACCTGATTCACCGCGAATGAGAACAGTACTGTCCCATTTTCCTACACGCCGAACCTGGTCAAATACACGCCGCATCGTCTCGGATTTACCCACCACCATTTTGTCGAAGCTGTATTTCACTCGGACTTCGCGCCGCAGCTCATCCCGCTCTTCGATCAGGTCCATTTGGCGATTTGCAATGGCGTTACCCAGCTGAATATTCTGAGCAATTAAATTGGCCACCATTTGCATAAAACGTGTACGCTCAGCCAAAAATTCATCGGGTGGCGTGCGCGGCTGGGCGGCCAAAACGCCCACGGTTTCTCCGTCGAAGCCTTTGATGGCCACCCCAATGAACGGCAGGTCGTAATCGTAGATATCCAATTTATGGATAAAATTCGGTTCGGCAGACACGCGTCCTAGCACGATGTTTTCACCACTGGCCAGAATTCGCCCAATGATGCCCTCGCCAGAACGATAGCTAACGTTACTGGCTTGACGCTTTAACCACTCTTCATCCCCTTGCACCGCCGTCACTTTCACTTCCGAGCGGTTTTTGTTGGATACCGTCACGATACCTCTGGCCAACTCCATATCATCCGCCAGGATCTGCAGTACATCGCTCAGGGTTTGTTTGAGTTCGAGTGACTTTCCCAGAACTCTGGAAACTCGATAAATGGCGTCCAGCTCTTTTTCCAGCAGCGCACCTCGAGTCGTCCGGGCACCCGTTTTATCATCTTCGTTCAACACAGACATCTTCAAGCTTTACCCCTCCTGGGAACGGCTATCTTACTCGTCAAACTGAGAGGCAAAGGGCAAAATAACCTTAACCGTGAAACCCTCGTTACTGGTTTTATCCAGTTCTACCATGCCAGCGTGTTCATTAACGATCTCATGCACCATTGTCAGCCCCAATCCACGACAGCTTCCTGCCGTAGCAGGCTTGGTCGTGTAAAAGGGCTCAAAGACCTTTGCGGATAAATCATCCGGAATACCAGGCCCCGAATCGATTATCTCCAAAATGACAAATTCATGATTGGATCGGCTGACAACTTTCAGTTCACGGTCTTTTATCTTGCTGGAACTCATCGCCTCAATGGCATTTTCGAGCAACTGCTTGATCATGGCTCGCAATCGCGTTTCATAGCCTAACAGTGATGGGATGCGTTTTTGCGGATTCCAGAAAAATTCCACACCGTAAGCACTCATCTTATCGGAGCAGATTGATACGGCCTCACGAATCATTTGATTAATATTGACGGGCGATTTCGCCAGGACTTCTCGCAACGGCGCCACCTGTGTAAGGCCATTGAGAGCATCCTGACCGGAAGAAAGCGCCGAACGCATGGCATTCAACAGAGGATCGTCGATAGACGACGCTCCAGCCCGTTTTTCAAGCATGGACACGGCAGCCGCCATCAAATTCATGGGCTTTTCAAGCTGATGAATAGCGCCGTTGTAGGTCTCACGCATGCCTTGAATAAACTCTTCTTCTGCGACAGATTCCTTCAAAGTATGCAGGCGCGCCTGCTCTTGACGCCGGCGCATCTCGGTAACTTCTGTAAGTACCAATAGCGTGTACTGGTTGTTGACCTTGGTAAAGAAGTGATCAACTGAACCGTCTTCGATGGTAATAGATGTACCAAAACACGAGAACCAGCGCTCGTTATATCCAGAGAATTCCAGAGAGATTTCAATGCCACTGAAATTGATTTCGCCCTGGGGGCCCTTCAGCAAACTGATACCCGTTTGCTCCTGGATAGCGCGCATAACGACATTGACCGGCTCACGTCCTAAATCTGCCGCCAGAGCTTTATAACACAGATTATCAAGGACAATACTTCCCTCTTCGTCCAACAAAACTGCAGCCGACGGCGAAGCATTGACGACGGCTTCGATCATGGATTTCTGATTGGCCACCTGATTTTGCAGACGATGGAGATCTGTGACGTCTCTGTGCATACCAAGGTAGTTGGTCACAGCGCCTTTTTCATTCAATACCGGGGCAACCGTCAGTTCCGCCAGATACCGCGCGCCATCCTTGCGACGATTGACGAGAACGCCCACCCAAGGCTGCTTCTGCCGCAAGCGCCCCCACAGCGTTTCATAGACCAAGCGCGGCGTTGTGTGGTTAGACAGTACAGATTCATTTTTACCGATGACTTCGTCGGAATCATAGTTGGTCACCTGACTGAACGCGCGATTGGCGTAGAGTACATTCGCATTGAGATCGGTAATCGAAATCGCGACAGGGCAACTGTCGACAGCTTTGTAGAAGACCTCAGAGCTGAGCAGGCTGCCGTTGGAGTGAGTGCTAGGATCACTCTCAGTTTGACTAACCGCCAATGATGAACGTGATTCAGGCCTGATATCTTTCGTCATGAAAAACCTCGGTTGTCTGAGACCCCTACGGGCTGGCGAGAATTTTCCCGTCTGCCCACAATGTTTAAGCGTGCCTTCCTGCACTAGATGTCGAACGACGTTCCATTCACGAGAGGTTTTTCTCATTTATGGGAGCGGATACGTCCATCTACAAAAGGGGTTGAGCAATAACCGTTCCACGACAAAATCAGCCACTCGACCCGACAAATTGCGACGTGGCATCTCCTACAAATGTCATTTTGTCGCATAGCCGACAATTCTCAGAACAGCCAATTTCGCCCCTTGTAACAAACCCGACAATTACTCTGAGTCCCGTAATTTCTGGTGCATCCGTGGGGTTATAAACACTAGCTGTTAGGCCTCTGTCGCTTATCATCCAATGGCATAGTCTCTGCAATCTCCCCGGCAATCACGGTTCGGCCTATGCACCAGTGGCTGGCTTAAACGTTCGTCAGCGCCCCGGAGAGAAACACGGTGGAAATTTTCTACATCATTATCGGCACCGTCCTGGTCAACAATGTTGTTTTGGTCCAGTTCCTGGGTCTGTGTCCTTTTATGGGCGTTTCAAACAACATCTCTACCGCGATGGGCATGGGGCTGGCAACGACGTTTGTATTGACGCTTTCTGCGACACTCGGCTGGCTGATTGAATACTATCTTCTGCAGCCGTTTGAACTCGAATTCTTACGCACACTGACCTTTATTCTCGTGGTCGCCGCAGTGGTGCAATTTACTGAACTCTATCTTCGTAAAGCGAGCCAGACGCTCTACCAGAGCCTTGGCATTTTCCTACCATTGATTACGACCAATTGTGCAGTACTGGGTGTCGCACTGATGACGATTCGCGAAGGCTTTAGTTTTACCCAAAGTGTCATCTATGGTTTCGGCGCCGCAATTGGGTTCTCAATGGTCATGGTGGTTTTTGCTGGTCTGCGCCAACGCTTGGCCATGGCCAATGTTCCCGAGCTCTTCGCTGGAGCACCTATCGGGCTGATTACCGCCGGTCTTCTCTCAATGATTTTTATGGGATTTGCCGGACTGGTGTAAACCTACATCAAGGAGTTAAACATGATTGCAGCGATTTTCGTTCTAGCGGGTATGGGACTGACTCTAGGTTTTTTACTTGGTCTCGCCGCGAAGGTCTTCCGAGTCGACAGCGACCCAGTCGTTGAAGAAGTTCAAGCGATGATGCCAGGGACACATTGTGGCCAATGTGGATTTGCTGGATGTAGCCCTGCCGCGGAAGCGATTGTCAATGGCGACGCCGAAGTGACCTGCTGCCCACCCGGTGGTAAGCAATTGGCCCAGGCATTGGCGGAGAAACTCGGCATCACCATCAATTTGGATGGGATGGACGATGCACCCGGCTACGCGAATATCCAAGCGGACCTTTGTACCGGGTGCACCCGCTGCTTCAAGGTTTGCCCAACGGACGCCATTCTCGGAGCAACGAAGCAGATTCATGCGGTTATTCGCTCCGCCTGCACCGGCTGTGGAAGTTGCGTAAAAGCCTGCCCAGAGGATTGCATTGCGCTCGTGCCCGATGAAATTTCTCTGGATACCTGGAACTGGCCTAAGCCTGAAGCCGCATAACTGAAATTGGTTTGCGTCGATTCCGCCCAAACAGAAACTGCACCAGGCCTTTTCCCAGAGAGGAAGGTCAACCCGATTCGACTTATTTTGATGGTGGTCATCACCTACAGGGATTGTTTTTTCACCCAACCAAGACGGATCACGTTCACACATGAGGAGAGCCCATGAAATTTTCAGCCTTTCGAGGAGGCGTCCATCCAGACGGCTTTAAAGAGCTTTCCTCAACTCAACTCATCAGCAAGCTGCCCCTGCCCGAAATTCTTTACGTGCCATTACGCCAGCACGCTGGCAGCGAAGCTGTCCCTGTTGTACGCAAAGGCGAACAGGTTTTCAAAGGCCAATTGATCGGGCGCGCGGGCCAAGGGCTGTCAGCCCCCATCCACGCGCCCACGTCAGGTACGGTTACCGAAATAAAACCCGTTATCGCTGCCCACCCCTCAGGGTGCGAAGCAAACAGTATACATATCGTTCCCGACGGGGAAGATCTACCACGGCCCTCTGAACGAATCGATGAACCGTTTAATACCGACCGGGATATGCTCGCCAAACGCATTTCTGTATCTGGCATTGTCGGTATGGGTGGCGCCGCGTTTCCCTCAGCAGTAAAGCTGAATTCCGCGTCAGGTCGAGGAATTCACACGCTTTTAATTAACGGGGGCGAATGTGAGCCCTACCTTACGGCCGATGACCGTTTGATGCGCGAGCGCAGCGAAGGCATCGTAACCGGCGCTCGTATCATCGCCTACATCATCGACGCTCCTAAAGTCATCATCGCCATCGAAGACAATAAAACCGACGCCATCGCAGCCATACAAGCGACCGTGGCAGGCTATGATCATGTCGACGTTTGTGTTGTACCGACCCGCTATCCCATGGGTTCAGCGAAGCAAATGATTCAAGCCGTCACCGGCAGAGAGGTCCCCGCCGGCGGCCGCAGCTCTGATGTCGGCGTGTTAATGCACAATGTCGCAACCGCCTATGCGATCTACCGATGCATTGTCCATAACGAACCACTGACCTCGCGGATTGTTACCGTCTCGGGCGGTGCTGTTCACTCGCCAGGCAATGTCGAAGCGCTGATTGGCACCCCCATGGCAGATCTTATTGCACATTGTGGCGGCACAATCGGCGAACCTGAGCGATTGTTGTTGGGCGGACCGATGATGGGCCACATCATTCATTCAGATCGCGTCCCCCTCATTAAGGGCGCGGCGGGTATTTTGGCGCTGACGAAAAAAGAGCTGGCGAAAACCTCTGAGTCTCCTTGCATTCGATGCAGCCGCTGTGTTGATGCTTGCCCAATGGGACTGGTGCCCTTGGAAATGGCGAATCATTCACGCCACATGGATTTTGAAGGTGCCAACGAATACGGTTTGAAGGACTGTATTCTGTGCGGTTCCTGTGCCTATGTGTGCCCTTCGCACATTCCTTTGGTGCATTACTTTCAGTTCGCCAAGGGCGAACTCAACATCCAAAAACAAGCCGAGAAACGCTCTGACTATACCCGTGAACTTGCCGAAGCGAGACGCGTTCGGCAAGAGCGAGAAGCCGCCGAAAAAGCGGCTGCGAAAGCCGCCAAAGCAGAAGCGAAGAAAAAGGCCGCCGCCGCAAAAGCTGCCAAGGCTGCAAAAGCGAAAGCAGCGAAGGAAGCCAAACAGGCTCAAACGGCTGCCGCCGACTCAACAACCGCCGCATCCGAGTAAGCATCATGAGCCAGACTTTCACCATCTCTTCGCCCCACGCTCACGACCACTCTTCTGTAAACCGGGTCATGCTGCACGTTTGCCTAGCACTTTTACCCGCAACGGCTTTTGGTCTCTATGTCTTTGGCTTTCTCGCGGTCAACATGCTGCTATTGACCATCGGCTCAGCACTCCTGTGGGAGAGCCTTTGCTTTTGGTTGTTAAAACAGCCGCAAGGGCGACTCTTTGATGGGTCAGCACTCTTGACTGGGTGGCTACTGGCGATGTCATTACCCGCGGCGTCACCTTGGTGGCTATGCGTAGGCGGTTCTTTCGTCGGGATTGTCTTGGGTAAGCAAATGTTTGGTGGACTTGGCCAGAACATTTTTAACCCCGCCATGCTGGCACGCGTCGCATTGCTGATTTCCTTTCCTGTTCAGATGACGACCTGGACGCTTCCTGGCGGGTTTTCCGCGCTCGGTTTCGTGGACAGTCTGAATATTACCTTTGGACTTGCCCCGTTGGCGGATGGCTTTACCGGCGCGACGTCACTGGGACTGCTAAAAACGGAAATGAGTACCGGAGTCACAGCGACTGCTGCCATATCAGAACACGTGAACCTACTGTCAAGTTTCTTCGGAACGACAACCGGCAGCTTCGGTGAAACGTCAAGCTTACTAATCCTCTGCGGTGGGGCTTGGCTGCTGATCATGCGCATCATTAGCTGGCATATTCCTGCTGCAATGCTGGCATCTATCGCAATAATCGCAACGGTCTTTAATCTTATAGACGAGACCCGTTTTGCACCCGCTTCTTTCCACCTACTGTCAGGCGGAGCCATGCTCGGGGCGTTTTTTATTGCGACCGACCTAGTGACATCGCCTTCCAGCAAGGCTGGACAACTCATCTTTGGTGCGGGTTGCGGGTTGTTGACCTACGTTATTCGCACCTGGGGTAGCTTCCCAGAAGGCATCGGCTTTGCCGTGTTGTTTATGAACGCGCTGACGCCACTGATCGATATTTATTTTCGACCAAGGGTTTACGGCCGCCGGGTTGACGGTACGCCGATCAGCTACTCCCGCAAAGGAGGTGAATCATGAGTGTTTTTACACCTGTTGCGGAGCCGAGTTACCGCAAACGACTCGGCTATCAAGCCATGTTACTGGCTGGTATATGCAGTCTTGTCGCAATTCTGATATTGATTGGTGAGGACGTTACACGGCACCCAATTGCCGACGCCAAACGACAGGATCAACTGGATATGTTGAGCCAGGTATTGCCTAAGAACCTCTACAACAACGACCCCCTTGCGGATGTTGTCACTCTGCAAGATACCGCGGGCGAGACCGAAGTTTTTATCGCTCGTCAAAATGGTAGCCCTGTCGCTTTCGCCTACGGTGCGGTTGGCTACGGCTACAGCGGCGCAATCAACTTAATGATGGGTGTAAAAGCATCCGGTGACATTATTGGCGTTCGCGTGACGGCCCATGCGGAAACACCGGGACTTGGAGATAAGATCGAAATTAACAAAGACGATTGGATCACGTCTTTTGATGGCAAATCTTTGACAAACACCAGCAAAACTCAGTGGGCGGTTGAAAAGGACGGCGGCGAGTTCGATCAGTTTACCGGAGCGACAATCACACCGAGAGCCGTTGTCGGTGCCGTCCACGAAGGGTTGGAGTTTTTCAATCGCCATCGTACCGAACTGCTTCAGTCACAACACAAAGATTCGAACCCAACCACAGAATCAAACCCTGTCAGTTCCGACAAGCCCACCGCCAAAGGAGATTCCCACCATGAGTGACGATGTACCATCCGCCGAGGAATCGCCAACGGTCGTCAAGGAGAAAACGCCTGTTGGCTCGCTCTTCCGCGAGGGGCTTTGGGATAACAATGTCGCGCTCGCACAGATGCTGGCGCTCTGCCCACTGCTCGCTGTGACCACCTCTGCAACCAATGGTCTGGGCATGGGGCTCGCCACGTTGGTTGTGATGCTGTCGGCCAATGTTGTCGCTTCGATTGCGCGTCATGTGATTACGCCAGAGGTTCGTATTCCTGCGTTTATCGTTCTGATCGCATCTCTGGTGACGCTCGTGGATATGTTTTTAAACGCATGGATGCACGAGCTGTACAAAGTTCTCGGCCTATTTATTCCACTGATCGTCACCAACTGTGCCATTCTCGGCCGGGTCGAGTCCTTTGCGTCTAAAACGCGTGTATACCCGGCGTTTATCGATGGGTTGGCCATGGGATTGGGCTTCATCTGGGTACTCGTTGTGGTCGGTGCGGTTCGCGAAGTGCTCGGTAGCGGAACACTGTTTGCGCACGCCTCACTGCTGTTGGGGCCAAGCTTTGAGTGGATGGAACTAACGATCATTCCCGAATACCAGGGCATCTTGTTGCTGGTGCTGCCGCCCGGTGGCTTCATTGTGCTGGGGTTACTCTTGTCACTCAAGCGACTGGCTGACCGCATCATTGAATCCCGCGCGCTGGCCAAGTCGCAATCGGATATTGATGCCAGCCTGGAGGCTTCCGCATGAAAGTCAGCATTGCCTACGCCGATAACCAGCATCAGCATTGGCAGAGCCTGCAAATTGATGAAGGCGCTACCGTCGCCGATGTCATTCACAGTTCAGGCTTGCTGGATCTGGTACACATCGACCTAGATACCCACAAGGTGGGTATCTTTGGCAAAGTCACCAAACTGGATGCCCAGGTAAAAGATGGCGATCGAGTAGAAATCTATAACGCGATTACTCGTGTTCTGGATGACGACGATGATGATGATGACGACTAACTCTACAAACTGTCGTTCATTAAAATCGCCTTTGTCACATCCCCTACAGGCCCGACACACCGAAGTATTTACGCAGTGTCGCAAACCCGACAAGCCAGCGTTTTGATAATTATTCTCTTTAAAAACATAGAGTTATAAAAACAATTACACGCCAAGGCGTGGCATATATTTCGCAGCTTGCCCCTAGTCCCGGTACCCAACAACTTTAAACCAAGGTGGTAATCATTATGTCTCGAATCGGATTGTTTTTTGGAACCGACACTGGCAAGACTCGCAAAGTTGCCAAAATGATCAAGAAAAAGTTTGACGACGACACTATGGCAAAGCCAGTCAACGTTAACCGTGCGACCGTCGAAGAATTTACCGCATTCGACTTCCTGATCTTGGGAACCCCGACGCTCGGCGAAGGATTGTTACCAGGTCTCTCCGCTGAATGCGAAAATGAAAGCTGGGAAGAGTTTTTACCCCAGTTGGACGATCAGGATTTTTCTGGCAAGACCATCGCCATTTATGGCTTAGGTGATCAAGTCGGCTACGCTGACGAATTTGTCGATGCCATCAAAGAGATCTATGACTTTTTCGAAGAGCGTGGCGCGAAATTGGTTGGCACTTGGCCCACCGAAGGCTATGAATTCGACCACTCCGAAGCCGTGGTCGATGGTCAGTTTCTCGGACTGGCGCTCGACTTGGACAATCAGCAAAATTTAACCGACGAGCGGGTAAACAACTGGCTGAGCCAAATCGCGGGTGATTTCGACCTCAACCTCTAGCAGCTGATCAACGCAAGGAAAGGCAGATCGTGTATTTGCCTACTCCTTGCCGCCTGCCTGCACGCGTTCCCCCATAGACAGGCTGGCGCCTCCGACACTGTCTCTTCCCAGGCAATAGCGGGAAAACGCTACAAAACCAGGTACAAAAACGTACATTGCTAACAGATATCCAGCTGGCACACCCACCATTTGCGGATCGTCAAAAAACACCATCGCCAGATAAAATGCCAGGGCAACATTTTGTACACCGATTTCAACCGTCAGCGTTTTGCACTGACTGATAGGCAGCTTGGCCCATTTACCGATTCCGAAACCGACAGACATGGTAAAGAACAGCAGGAGCGAAACCCACAAGAGAACCGTGCCCGCAATGGGTATGAGCGCGCCGATGTGTGCCTTGACCAACAACGGCGTAATCGCGAGCAACCCAATAAACGCGATGCTTGCAACCCAGCCCGAAATCGCACGTGCAAAGCTTGGCAGATAATGTCTGATGCACATGCCAACAAGGACCGGGAAGACGGAATACATAAAGGTTTTATTCATGGTTTGAGCAACAGGAAGACTCAAATCGACGCCACTTCCCAATACCAAATGAGACGCCCCGTTATACACCAATGGAACGGTAATAATTGAAAGCAGGCTGCAAAATGCCGTTAAAGACACCGAAAGCGCGACATCCCCACGGGCTAGCCAAGTCAAAAAGTTGGAGGAAGATCCTCCGGGGCAAACCGCAATCAACAAGATTCCCGCCACAATCAACGGGTTATCAATAAACATTGCCAGGCCGATTGCCACCAGCGGCAACAGGATGAGTTGTCCGACCAGCCCACAAGTGAGCGCCAGTGGCTGCTGCAACAATGCCAGGAAATTTTTAAGCTGCAAGGTTAGGCCCATGCCAAACGCAATCAGCATGAGCACGAGGGTAATCCAAAGGGTAATTGTCATTACAGGCTATCTAGGTGGTTGAGAAAACTTCACTGCGCGGTTATATCCGCGGATTGACGATCGCATCGACTGAGTCGGCCAATAGAGCCCCTAACGGTAATTGCTGAAGATCGGCATCTCGGTACTTGCCGGTTTTTACCAGACAGCCTTGAATGCCCGCATCCATGGCGCCTTTGACGTCGGCAAGCACATCATCGCCAATCATCAGACAGTCTTCAGCTGCACACCCTGTCGAGGAGACCACTTGTCGATAAAAGTCGTGAGAGGGTTTGCCGATAATAACGGGTTCCACGTCTGACGCCCAGGACAACGCCTGAATAAACGCGCCCGCATCCAACGTTATGCCATCGTCAGCACGAAAGTACTTATTCAGTCCAATGCCAATCAAAGCTCCGCCTTCATAGAGAATACGAAATGCCTTATTCAGATTTCCGTAACTGAGCGCATCCTTGGCATCACCAAGAAGTACGCAATTGGGGTTTGTGGTTTCGAGGCCTGCAAAATCTGGCGCAATGGCTGAGTGTAATAGACTGTACGGCCGCAATCCTTTCTGCTGGATATATTCGCGGGCGGCTTGGGGCGCCGTGTAAAGCTCATCACGGGATGCACTGATGCCAAAACGCGTCAGCTCCGCAACAATGACATCGGCTGAACGTGTCGCTGTATTGGTGACAAAGCGGAGAATTTTTCCCTGCTCCCTCATTCTTTGCACAAAGGCAGAGGCGCCAGTAATCATATGACTGCCATCGTAAAGAACACCACTGATATCCAATAGCAGTGCCTTACATTGCAACTCATTTATTCGGTCCACACTCTACCCCATCCGCTGACATCGACAGTGGAGGTCATGGTAGCGCCCTGAAGAGACTTCAGGCAAAGGCTTCAGTATTTTTGCGGCACGTAAAGATCAGACGGCAAGGTAGAACGGTCGTAATCTGGGTTAAATCGACGTTCCGGTAGTTCGATCTTTTCCCTGGGAATTTCCTCGTAGGGAATCTGACTCAGAAAATGGCTGATGCAATTAAGACGAGCGCGCTTTTTATCATTGCCCTCTACGATGTACCAGGGTGCTTCCGGAATATTCGTGCGGGCAAAGGTCTGTTCCTTCGCCTTGGTGTAATCTTCCCAGCGTACTCGGGATTCCAGATCCATAGGGCTAAGCTTCCATTGCTTTAATGGATCGTGAACGCGCATCAAGAAACGCAGCTGCTGTTCTTCATCGGTAATGGAAAACCAGTACTTAACTAGCCTGATGCCGGAACGTACTAACATGCGTTCAAATTCTGGCACATCGTCAAAGAACTGCTCGACTTCGTCCGAAGTTGCGAATCCCATCACTTTTTCAACCCCCGAACGGTTATACCAGGAGCGATCGAACAGAACGATTTCGCCTCCGGATGGCAAGTGGGGAACGTAACGCTGAAAATACCACTGGGTTTTTTCACGATCACTGGGCGCAGTCAGAGCAACAACACGACAGACACGAGGATTAAGGCGCTGGGTTATGCGCTTAATGACGCCGCCTTTTCCGGCAGCATCGCGCCCTTCAAAGATGACCAGAACCTTTTCACCGGTTTCCCGCACCCAATCCTGCATTTTGATCAGCTCAGATTGCAGGCGCAGTAATTCTTTGAAATAAAGGCGGCGATCAATACTGGAAGGACGCGACTTTTTATATATCCGACGCAACTCGCGGGACAACTCTGGATCTGAGAGCTCTAGCTCATAGTCCTCATCAAGGGCATCCTGCAACTCGGCTTCAAGCCAATCATTCCCGTCTTCAAACTGCTCTTTATCGCTCACGATGCGTCTCCAACCAATCGATCGGAAATACGCTATAGCAGGCCGATGACAGTTTTATGTCAGGCTGCCTCTAGCTTTTTCCACGCGGTGTAACCACCTTGCATGGAATAGACATTTTTGAAGCCGATAGCGCCGAGAAATTCCGCCAGGTCCTTGCTGCTGTTGCCGTGGTAACAGTAAACGATGATCGGTTTCTCATACTCTTTGCGACGAATCAGCTGCTCAGTGAGCCCATCGTGTGCCAACATCGCACCGTCAATGTGGCTTTCCCGGTAGGAATGAGCATCTCTCGAATCCAACAAAAGGGGATCTTGTGATGCCAACATCTGCTGCGCCTGCTGGGCGGTGATTTCCGTAAACTTTGCCATTTCTTCCACTCCTTATTGCCTGCGCGACCACGCATTACTTGTCGGCCCTTGCGAGACCATGCCACACTGAGGTCATGACAGGCAGCTATCAGTTAACATTCATCATTGATGACATCGAACACTCCGCAGAGATCGATACCCAATCAGACTTATTAGCGCTCGCTGAGCGAGAGGGCTTTATCATTCGGCGCGCCTGCCGCAATGGTGTCTGCGGACTGTGCCGGTGTCGACTAAAACAGGGCCAGATCGACTATCGGGGGCGACAGCCCCACGGCCTCTGGGATGAAGACCTGACAGCGGGCCTTATTCTCCCCTGCATAGCCTACGCGACAACAGATATAGTCCTCGACCAATTGCTGCTGGAGAGCGAAGACTAACGCCCCTCCAACATGACACCAGCGTCGACATCGGATTCTTCTGTAACGCTTTCCTGAATGCCCGTGCCGAGTATCTCTGACACGATCAATTCCGCCGCGTCGTTCACCATGGTTTCATCAACCACGCAAGTGCTGATGCCCTCTTTGGAAGGCAGTTCGAACATGGTCTTACGCAGCACGCTTTCGAGAATTCCCCTCAAGCCGCGGGCGCCTGTGCCGCGATCCAGCGCTTGCTGAGCAATACGCTCCAGGGCAACATTGCTAAATTCCAGCTTAACCCCTTGATATTTAAAGAGCTGCTTGTACTGCTTAACCAGCGCATTTTTCGGCTCTTGTAAAATGCGGAGCAAGGCGGGGATGTCCAGCTCTTCAAGAAAGGTGATGATCGGAAAACGACCGATAAATTCTGGAATGATACCGAACTGCTGAAAATCCTCCGGCTGCAGAGCGGACAATAATTCGTTCGTCGACTTCTTTTCCTCGCCGGAATACATGTTTTCTGCCTGAAAACCGATCCCACGCTTGGATGGCTGCACGCGCTCACCGATGATATTGTCGAGCCCGGGAAAGGCACCGCCAACAACAAACAATATGTGAGTGGTATCAACCGTGACTTCTTCCCCACCGCCGCGACGCTTATCGCCTTTTTGCAGCTTAACCTGTGAGCCTTCCACCATCTTGAGAAGTGCTTGCTGCACGCCTTCGCCGGAAACATCACGCACCGCCGCAGAACCAGCCCCGGCACGGGCAAGCTTATCGATTTCGTCTATATAGACGATGCCCCATTCCGCTCGGGCGACATCGCCATCTGCAGCCTCGAGCAATCGTTGCAGGACACTGTCGACATCGTCACCCACATAACCCGCCTGCGTCAGGGTTGTGGCATCAGCAATAACGATAGGAACGCCAATAACTTTGGCCAAACTCTTAACAAGAAGTGTCTTCCCGGTTCCCGATGGCCCGGACATCAGTACATTGGATTTTTCCAATTCGGTGCCACTGTCCTGCAGGGAGTCTTCTGCTTCCCCCTGATTCAGCAAACGCATGTAATGGTTGAAGACCGCGACAGACAGGGTTTCTTTGGCTTCGTCTTGTCCGATGACATAGTCGTCCAGATGCGATTTGATCTCACGCGGAGTTTTAAGCGTGTTAATCATCGCTGCGGATTGTTTTTTACGCCCCCAACTCGATACCACTTGATGCGCAAGCGCGACACAACCCTCACAGATCATGCCGTCGTTGCCGGAGATCAATGGCGTTTCCGCCGACTTAGGAATGCCACAAAAAGAACAGGCGGCTTGCGATGAACTATCTGACATGAATGGACTCCCCCTCAGATGACTTGGCAAATGTCCGCATTGAGCAGCTAGCAAAATGCCGACGTGGAGCAAGTGACTCCGTGACTCTCTGAAAAAAGATGTTTAACCCGGCAAGCTACGTAACCAGGCGCGCTGTTGCTCTTTGCGGTTACGTTCCGTCAGTTGTTCGATGATTTTCGGTAGTGCTTCGCGGACTTCCACGACGCCCTCCGGGTAAATAGCTTCGCACAAGAGCACATGAAATCCCAGTGGAGATTCTATTGGCCCTTCGACACTTCCTTTAGACATCGCAAAAAGTTTGCTATCCAACGATGGAAACAGTGTCCCTTTTTTTAAGCGTCCCAATCGCCCTTCTTGCATCGCGGTAGGGCACTCCGAATATTTAAGTGCCTGCTCACTAAATCGACCAGGCTTTTTCTTCAATCGCTTAGCGACCAGATGCGAACGATCAAACGCAGCATCGCGACAGTTTTCGGGAAAATCATCGTTAACGGTAATAAGAATATGGCGGGCTTCACGAGTTTCCGGCTGCCAGAATTTTTCTGGGTGCAGGTAATAATAAATTCGAGCATCCGTTTCAGAACACAGCTCTGCACTGGCAGCAACACGCTCCATAACCGCGTCAACCCGCAGATTTCGATTGATGCTGTCTCGAAACGCATTGTCGTCCAGTTGATTGAGATCCAGCTCCCGCTGAAACTCCTCTTCAGAGGCATAGCGCGAGATGATACTCGTTACCTCTCGATCCAACTGGTCTTTGTTGATAATAACGCCAGCCGCCTCATCACTGTTTAGGATTCGACGCTGGAGTTCATATTGACGCCGCGCAATAGCTTCGGCTTCGGACTGCTTGTCTTTTTCCAGTCGATTCAATGAATCGCCAAAATGTTGAATAGCGACTTGTAATGCCGTGTAACGAAATGCTTTGGTATCGGTTGGAAATGTCATCGTTTCTTACCCGACTTTTTTCAATACTGATTAACTGGGGAGAGCGTCTAAACTCGCTTCAGGGATCTGAAAAACACGCCCGTTAAAACGAACGTGGTAGAAGATCTGCATCGGATCGTCGCGGACGACCTTTTCAATCTCGCCCGGATCCCCCTCCTTAACAACGACTTCACCGCCCGCTGACAAAGTGCGGCTGGAAACCACTTTTTCACGAAACTCAAAACGATTCGGCAACCATGGATCGCTGGCAAGAATCAGCTCTTCTTCGCGGCAACCAACAACTCTACCCGCCTCAAGAAAATGAACTCGATAGATCAATTGATCCTGAAGATAGGTACCGACATCATAGACCGTACCTGTCTCCCCCCGTCTGATCAGCAAAGTTCCGACTTCTTCTCCGGGATAAGTTCCATCATTGCGAACGTTTCGGGTCAGACGCACTTCCGTGCCATATTCATACTGGGGTTTCATAGTGCCTCACGAGAAAATCTTATCTGCCGGAACAAAAACCGTTTGAGGCTCATGCATTTTGAAAACTTTAAAGACTTTTTCGGTAACTGCATCGGACTCAACAAAATCTTGATACGCTCGAGTCAACAGTTGTTTATAGATTTCCCGCATAGCATCGTCATTGTCTTCCGGCAGAGCTTCATCACTTTGCTTCAAGTAGTCATGAAACCGCTGCATGATATGAAGGCGATTAACGAAGACCACTTTCGCGTCATATTCGATCTCAAAAAAATCCAGAAAATCTTCAGCAGAGCTTAATTCTTCCAGTTCTTCCAGCAAAGACAGGTCATCACTCATGTTGTCACCTTCCGTTTTCATCGTTGGGGTTAATGCATCGGGGTAAATCTTGTTCTCAGGCAACTAAGGTCAACAAACCAAAGTTTGCATCTTTACGCCGCTTGTAGCCAGCCACGGTGTCCAGTAACAAGCGCGCGCCAAGGCGATCCTCAGAATCCAAATCGACAACTTTCTGCAGCATTTCCATACCGTCATCAATTCGATCCAAGCGCAGATTTAAATATCCTGCACCTTTAAGTGCGAGCAGATAAAAACGAACCAAGGTCATTGATTGCATGACGCCGTAACCAATTTGCTCCATGGTCAGGGCGCGCCAGGAGGTGGGAAATTTCAGCTCTTTTGCCACCCGCGCCATGGCCAGATCTGCACAGTGAAGTGCGTCACTATAGCGATGCTGGTAATAATGAAATCGATACAATGCAACAAGCACTGACAGGCTTTCCGGAGCCAAAAAGAACGCTTTCAACAAGGGGCTTTCCGCATCACCTTCGCCGTACAAATCGGCTGCCTCATCGATCAATTCAGTCACTTTGTCCGGCAGCGACTCGTCGAAGTACATCTTATCGCCGCTAAAATCCTGCAAATCCACCGCTAATCCCCCCTATCCAAACAGGTTAATTTTGACCAGCCGCTACGGGCACCGAGTAGTGTTTCTCGTCGCTGGTTCGCCTGGCCTTTGCCTTGTCAGCTAACGATGTTCCGGCTCCTCCGGCACAATCCTTCTCACAAATTTCATTGTCGACATCACAATCGTTAAATCGGGTAGCTTGATAGTCCGATTCGACAACACCCTGACGAGACAGCCGCTGTTCGAGGGTATCCATACGCGACAGTAAACACTCGATTGCCTTGCCAACGGGATCGGGTATCAAATGGTGATCGAGATTGATCCCATCGCGGGTGCGGCGGGATTGCTTGGCTGATACGACGACTTTTCCAGGAATCCCTATTACGGTGCAGTCGTCAGGTACTTCTTCAACGACAACAGAGTTGGCACCGACTCGAACGTTATTGCCAACTCGAATCGCGCCGAGAATTTTGGCGCCCGAGCCGACCATGACACCGTTTCCCAACTCTGGATGACGTCGCCCTTTATTCCAGCTGGTGCCACCCAGCGTAACACCGTGATACAAGGTGACGTCATCACCGACAATCGCCGTCTCACCAATAACGACGCAGGCACCATGATCGATGAAAAAACGACGTCCAATACTGGCTCCTGGGTGAATATCGACATTGGTGAAGACTCGTCCGAAGAACGACAACAGTCTAGGCAGGTACCGCCAGCCTCTCTGCCAAAGAGAATGGCTGACCCGGTGAATTGCAACGGCTTGAATTCCCGGATAGGTTGTCGCCACTTCAAACAACGTTCTCGCTGCGGGGTCCCGCTCGAAAACACAGCGGATGTCTTCTTTCCAAAAATCCCAGATGGATTGTCGTTTTTCCTGATGTTCTGCAACTGCAGCTAAGCCGGTCATAAACGCACCTATCGTTAGATTGTTGTCGAGGCTGGCGCCGATTCTTCCGTCGTCGCAGACTTATGGAAGGCGTTGTCATTGGCACCGGTTGCTGTCACGTCAGACAGCTCGCTGTAAAACTTCTCCAAAATCGCGGCATCGGGGCTGCGCTTATAATCTGTGGCGTAACGTCTCACGTTGCTAAGCAGCGGGCCCAATTGCCATTTTTCAACCGGAATGCCTAATGCGTGATAGCAGGTTTCCAATTGATGACTGCCTGAGTGCTTACCCAAGACAAAAATATGTTCACGCCCCAGTTCCTGCGGATTTAAAAACTGATAATTGCGTCGATCTTTCATCAGCCCATCCACATGAATACCGGCCTCATGCTGAAATACGCCCTCACCAACAATGCTTTTTTGCCAGGATACTGGACGACCAGAGGCCTGACCGACAAAAGCTGATATGGCAGGAATGGCCAGAGTGTCAACGCCGGTTTCAACGCCATGGAGATGCTTTAGACTTAACACCAATTCTTCTAGAGGCGCATTCCCGGCACGCTCGCCAAGACCGTTCACGGTGGTATTAATGTGCGTCGCTCCCGCGCTGACAGCCGCCAAGGTGTTGGCCGTTGCTAAGCCGTAGTCGTCGTGAGCGTGCATTTCTATATCGAGATCTGTGCTCGCACGTAGCGCTGAAATCTTGCGATGGGTTGCGAAGGGATCCAACATTCCCAGCGTGTCTGCGAAACGAATTCTCTCTGCGCCCATTTGTTGCGCAACCGCCGCAACTTGAACCAGAAATGCCTCATCCGCTCGTGACGCATCTTCACACCCAACACAAACTCTGAAGCCACGCTCTAGAGCTACGGGAATCAGTTCTTGCATACGCTTGATGACAAGCGATCGCTCGCTGTTCAGTTTGAAACGAATTTGCTGATCGGATACGGGAATAGACAGGTCAATGATTTGCACATGGGTTTTTGCTGCAGCATCTATGTCGGCCATCGTCATTCTGCACCAAGCCACCAATTGAGCTTTCAGCTGCAGGCTGGATATTGCCCGCATGACTTCCTGCTCTTCTTCTCCCATCGCAGGAATACCAATCTCTAACTCTGGTACGCCCATGTTTGACAGCATGCTTGCAATGGAAATTTTTTCTTCGGCGGTGAAAGCGACACCTGCGCTCTGCTCTCCATCTCGCAACGTCGTATCATCAATGATTATATTGCTCACACGCCACTCTCCTCTGCGAAAGTTCTGCCATCCTGGCTGCAATCACTCCGTGTATCGAATAGAACTGCAACCCTTGTTCCATATATTTTTATATTTATTTTCAATAACTTAACAAGTCGCACCCCACATTTAATACGACATACCACACGGCCTAGACAGTGATTGTCTGATTTGCAACAAGGGGATTTATCGACACATCGAAGATATTACCGGAAGCGATTCATCGACAATTTTGCCAAGGGTTACGGGAGATTTTTTAGCGCAAAAAAAAAGGCGTGTCAGAGACACGCCAGGAAAACCCCCAATAAAGGAAGTGAACGTGAAATATTAGGCATAAACGGGAGCAAAGGATTCTTCTGGATTTTCCTTAGGTCCGTTTTCATCCCAGTAAGGCGATAATTTACGCAATTTAGCAACGATCCCAGGAACCTCAGCGATGACTCTCTCGACTTCTTCCATCGTGTTATAGCGAGAAAAAGAAAAACGCACCGTGCCATGAGCTGCAGTATAGGGAATACCCATCGCCATCATGACGTGAGACGGCTCGAGAGAGCCAGAAGTACAGGCAGAGCCACTGGATGCCGCTATACCGACTTTGTTTAACAAGAGCAGAATGGCTTCGCCCTCGATATATTCGAAAGCGATACTCGCCGTGTTAGGCAGGCGATTTTCAACATCGCCCGTTGCAAAGCAGTTAGGTACTGCAGCGAGAATGCCTTCTTGAAGCCGATCACGCATGGCTTTGACCACAGTGTTTTCTTCTTCCATATGGGCAGCTGCAAGTTCGCAGGCTTTTCCGAGGCCGATGACACTGGAAACATTTTCTGTGCCCGCACGGCGCCCACGCTCTTGATGTCCACCTCGTAAGAGAGGACGAAAACGTGTGCCGCGTTTGAGATAGAGCACACCGACACCTTTCGGCGCATGGAGCTTATGCCCAGATAACGACAGCATATGAATATTGCTGTTCTCCAAATCGATTGGAATCTTACCTACGGCCTGAACCGCATCTGTATGGAACATGACGCCGGCTTCTTGGGCTAGATCGGCCATTTCCTCGACAGGAAAGATGGTTCCTGTTTCGTTGTTGGCCCACATGATACTGACGACTGCCACTTTATCCGACAACAGTGATTTATATTCATCCAGGTCCAATCGACCTTTGCTATCGACTTTCAATTTATGAACGGTGTAGCCTTCGGTCTCCAAATACTCGCAGAGATTCAATACTGCAGGGTGCTCGACAACCGTTGTTATGATCTCCTTGCGCTCAGGCTGTGCTTTCAGCGCCGAAAGAATGGCTGTAGAGTCAGACTCTGAACCACAAGACGTAAAAATTATTTCAGAATCAAATTCTGCACCTAGTAAGCGCTGCACCTGTTTACGCGCTTGCTTTACTGCCTGCCCGACCTTGTTTCCAAAGCGATGCAGTGAAGAAGGATTACCAAACTGTTCGGTAAAAAAAGGCAACATAACGTCGACAACCGCCGGATCAACCATCGTTGTCGCGTTGTTATCAAGGTAGATATCGTCCATGACTAAGCTCCTTCTAAAGCAACAGGCATTTCTGTATCAGGCAGCACTTTGACAAACTCGCCCAGCTCTTCAATCAGCTTTTGCTGAATACCACCCAGAGTCATCGCAGCCATCTGGCAACCACTGCAGGCGCCCGTAAGATGTACGTAGATGGTTTTACCATCGACATCGACCAGCTCTACATCACCACCGTCTGCTTGTAACGCGGGTCGAACACCTTCGAGAACCGTTTCAATAATACGAATTTTCTTCAGCATTCCACTGGCTTTACTGGCCGCTGCAGGCTTGGCAACCGGAGCTGGCTCAGCAGCTGGGGCACCAACACCAGCCGGAGCAAATGTAGCGCCCTGCTCCGCCATAACTTTGGTCAAAATATTCTCGATACCTTCATGACAGGAAGAACATCCACCACCAGCTTTGGTGTAATTAGTCACCTCTTCAACCGTGGTGAGGCTGTTCGCGCGAATGGTGTCTTCGATCATGACAGCGTCGATCGCGAAACATTTACAGACTAATGCACCTTCTTCGTGATCGTCTTTCCATTCTTCACCACGATAGTCAGCGACAGCAGCTTGCAGCGCTTCACGTCCCATGACAGAGCAATGCATTTTTTCCGGTGGCAACCCATCGAGATAATCCGCAATATCCTGATTAGATACCTGTAGAGCGTCATCCAACGTCATACCTTTGATGATTTCGGTTAAGGCAGAAGAGGACGCAATTGCTGATCCGCATCCAAAGGTTTGAAACCCGGCGTCTTCAATGACTTCCGTTTCAGGATTTACTTTTAGCGTTAAACGGAGGGCATCCCCACAGCTGATCGAACCGACGTCTCCCGTCGCATTAGCATCAGCAACCGCGCCCGCATTTCTTGGATCAAAAAAATGTTCTTGTACCTTTTCTGAATAATCCCACATCGCTTTCACCTCCAGGGCTGATCACGTAATCACTTAATTGAGAGTTTTCGTTGCTTTTCCATAACACACGTGAAGCGGTTATGCGGAAAATGACTTTCCACAACCACAGGCGTTTTTGGCGTTCGGGTTTTCAAACTTAAAACCACTGCCTTCCATACTGTCGATAAAATCAACGGTGACGCCGTCCAATACAGACTGGCTTTCTTCATCGATCAACATGGTCAATCCTTTGATCTCCTGAATAATGTCGTTTTCACCGACCGCCTCTTCAAGACGCAAGGCATACTGGAGACCAGAACACCCTCCATCAGCTACACGAATTCTTAAACCCGCAACAGATTTTCCGCTTTGCGAGATAAATCGATTTACGGCATTAATAGCGCTATCAGTTAGGGTGATCATGATTGACTCCGTCTGGCAAACTGTTTGCAAGTTCTTAATCGAACTCTGTTGACGCAACATTCAAAAGTTCTCAGGTGAATCAACGTAAGTTGTTGATCACCGGTCACACAGAGGGAGGGTTGCAATGCCTATACCAGTGATTTTATGGCCCGTAACATCTTGTTTTTGCTTGATATAAGACAAGAAAATAACTCACTGGGATGTTCCAAGAATTACTTACAACAGCCCTTTGTCGCATTACTGACAAATAGAAACTGGAGAATTGTTATGAAGAACTACCCCCTAAAGCCGGGTGACACCATACTGGCTACGCATGACATCTGGAACGACGGCAGTTTTCCGGGCGTTGAGGACAATGGGTTATTGGTCGCTTCCGGAACACGGGGAGTCGTTATTGAACAGGGACACCTGGAGGACAATGAATCCCAGGAAGTCTTCCTGGTTAAATTTGAGTCCCCTGATAATCCCGCAGAGCTCGGCCCGCCCATTGGGTGCTGGCCAGACGATATAGAAATTATCCCGGATGGAGACATACACTGACGTCATTCACGATACCTGCTATTAAGCGGGTATCGATTCAGGCTAGTGGAAGATTCGAAACGTCATCATTTTAACGGGAAATTGGACAATTGTTTCATAGGCGACACGGCAGTCACCTGATCGTTCAACTATTCTTCTGTTCCCAGTAAACGCTGATAGATCGAATTCAAGATGACTCTCTCAATTTCGCGCAACCGAAAGCAGTCGGGGAGCTCTATCCAATCAAATCTATCCGGCGGTTTGAGAGGTTCTTCGCCAACCGACTGAACAGGAATAATGGATAAGGGGCCACCAGGTATATCTAGCTGACACGAATACCCTGGCAGAATTTGAAGCAATGAAGGATCCAGGTCGACAAGGTGACAAAATGTGCCAAGTCCAGCAGCCGGATGGGCCTTGATGTTGGTCGCCTTGGAATCGTCTTCCAGTGGATGATCAATCTCTATCATCTCTGCAAGCTTTGGAAGAGGATTCGGTAATACCACGTGGCGGTTATCGCGACACAAAAATCTCAAACGTGCACTCACAGGATGTATATGGAACACAACGAATGCTTTCTTGCCGAATGAGCTAGAAACCGTGTTTTCTGAAGAGGACATGACTCACTGTTTTTGTGGTTAAACGGCTTCTAGCATGCGTAATTCCGCTTTCACGTTTCCGCTTCTACCCCACGCGGTGACAGCTTCGACAAACCAACGAGTATTTTTTGGATTGGGCGCAATAATATCTATTTCGACATAAAGGCTAGCATCCGATCGCAATTGAAATTCTCCGAGCTTTTTGCCTCGCTCATTTCGCCACTCTCCCTGTATCGTGTGACTGCCATCAAAGGGATCCTGTTGCAACACATGGGTGGCGAGAAGAAAATCAGGTAACCGATCTGCTTCCTCCGATAAATTTATAGCGGCGAGTGAGGCCTTCATCGCGGATTTTGTCTCAGCAAAAAGATCATTGGCAGAGGCAAGTTGCTCCGAGATCTTGACCTCTTGGTTATCGCTACCCATGTGTTACCCTCAAACAGTCATTTACCAAACTTCGGCAGAGGCCACTTTCTCGGAAACTGGCGTTCCGCTGATCAAATGCTCATCAACAATACGAGAAACGTCTTCTGCCGATATATTGGAGTAAAGAACACCTTCGGGATAGACCAAAACATTCGTACCATCCTGACAAGGTCCCAAACATCCGGTTTGATTTAATGCGACTTTTCCTATTAATTTTTTTATGGTCATTTGCGTTGCAAAAGCCTGGTAAACACGAGCGGCACCATGTGCGGAGCAACTCCCTCTAGGATGCCCTTCGGCACGTGCCTGCGTACAAACAAATACATGTAAATCTGGCCTTGGCATTTCCCGTCTCCTTATCACGTGGTTGTAGGCATCTCTAAGTTAATGCAGAGGGGAATTGGAAAGATCATGACTGCTGTCAGGCTATGCAGCAGATTATTTTTTGTCCCTTTAGTAAGTGGGTACGTCCCTGTACCCCAATAAGCCCCCAATGCTTATTGCCCGCTTCCCAATTCGTCGCTCCAGTTGTGATATTAGGCTTCTTCTGCTGACTCAGCCTTTTCTAACGCTACGCTTGCTTCTGCCCATGCCACACAGGCGTCGGCTGTGCGCTGACTGATTTCCACCAATGAGTTGTAGTCGGTCCAGAGGCGGTCTTCGACAAGATCATGAACTTCAGACGCTAACTCGGTAGCAATGCGTTTCTTCTTGCGAACGTCTTTTTGTAAGGCTTTAAGTTCATCCGTCATTTTCTCTCTCCTTTTGTCGGTATAGATTTCAAACGCCGAATATCAAAGCTCTGCGACTGTACGATGCTTTTCAATCAGGTCTTTAGCTTTGTTAATAACTTTATCGGCTTCTTCAGTCAGCTTTTCCATAGATGCAAAGCCGAAGCGATGGACATCACGCAGCGTTTTATCCATAGCGATGAGCTTGCCGACGATAATAAAGGCTCGACCGAAGCCTTCGTGGGTCAAATTCACCACCGGTACAGCCATCAACCCGCATTCTTTCTCGATGGACACGGCAAGTGCGTTGTAATAAGCCTTAAGACGAGAGATCACAATCTCATCAGGGTCACCAACCACAGGAATTTCACGCTTCCGCTCTTTTGTTAAAATGAGAGGCGCCATCACTTTTTCGTCGGTCCAGTTATCGTAGGTTCCATAACTGTCCACAGCTCTAAGCTGGACAATCATCTGTTTTACAAACGGGTGCTCGACGACAGACGATTCAACTTCTGCAACTTCACTCATGTTCCTCTCCAAATTTACGCTGATACTTTCGTTTTACGGACGTTTTAATGTTTACTTAACCCTCGGCGCTAACGCGGGTTAACGCTCATTCATCCCAGCCTTGCATCTCTATTTCATTAAACCTGGCGGGATCAAAACCATTACGCTGCACAGCCTTTGCAAGCCACGACGATGGGCCCTCTCTTAATTCTTGCTGTAGTGCATCTAACATGTCTTCCAACAACCCACCTTCCGCGACTTTTATCGGCTGAGTGCCCTGCTCGAGCAGCTGCCGAATCGCCGACGCGCCACAGGCTCTACAGTAAACAGCGATGCAGCCGTCAACCAAGGCAAGCTTTTCAACAAGTTTGTCATCTGTAGCGTCAGGATCTAGAGGCGCAAACTCCGCGATATTTAACAGTATTCGCACATCGGGATTGACCCCGAAAATCGCAAAAGCACGCGCTGAGCCAAAATGTTGATCAATGTGAATTCGGTCGCTGGTTGCGAAAGCGACCTTTAGTAGAGAACCGTCGTCTTCATCACTGACGACGGCTAACCTCCTGGTCAACCCAGCCATCAATGGCCTCCCCAAATATTAATACCCCGCTCTCCCAGATTACGATACAACAATTGAGCTTCTGGCTTTTGGGAGTAAATTGAGTGATAGGGTTCGATATCACGATGGTGCGCCAACAGCATATTGGCTAGATCAAACAGGGATTGCTGAATGCCCCGATAGCCAGACCAACACCGTTGAAAGCCGCCAACCATGTCATACTGTGGAAAGCCCGCACGCAACAGTGGTACGCCAAGACGCTCAGCACTTTCAGATGCGTGGGAATTGCCAATCACCAATTGCGCTTTGTGCTCGCGAGCGACCAGCTCCATGTCTTCTAGGTCTCCGATCTGCACCTGAGCAACCGATAACTTTTTTAGCGACTTGGCTTTAGCTGGCGCAATGGCACCAATGATTTCAGCGCCCATACTGACCATAAGATCGTTAAACCCCAACAACAGATCAGGGTCCATGGCCATAGCCACACGCGTTGAACCGATCATAAAATGAGTGTCAAGCATGGCGTCTTGGAGCTGCTGCCGATGCTTGAGCCAACGCTGCGGGACGGGTCTCCCGCTGATTTGAGACAACGCAACAAACCAACGATCGACGTTTTCCATAGTCATGAGGTGAGAGAAACTGTAGTCGGTCACCCCAGTACGATCAGTCAACGCCTTGCTTGCAGCGGCGATGCTATCACCGACAGTCAGTGTCGCCGCGCTTTCACCTGCCGTCATCAGGTCATCAATGGACAGGCCACCAGTTGTGAGCGGGTTGTAGGTATCGTCTGACAAGTGTCCATCAAGGGATTCTGAAAGATCCGGTATCAACATAGGACGCAGGCCGAAGCTTTCAATGCTATCGACAATAAACTCAAGATCGCCTGGCGTCAGGTTACCGTGACACAGAACATTGACTTGATTTTGACGAAGCCCGACTCGAGCAGGCTTTCCCTCGGAGTTTCTCTCTGTCGCGGTTTCCGGAACAATTGTCTCGATGATGGCCTTTAATGCCAGAGCAAAGCCACTTTCAAAACAACCGGTAAAGTCTGGCGTATTTACCGAAACCACTCGACTGTCCGCATACTGCGGATAATCTCGAATAAATTTCTTTGTCGAACCGTGAACATCTGCCCCTTGTGTTTCCGCCAGGCCAGTTGTCACCATTCCAACAATTGATGGATGATTTTTTTCGCAGATGGTTTTCAGTGCTTCAACAATGTTCTCATCGGCGCCCATGACAGAGCTGACTTGATCCATCGCAGTTGTCTGCAACGGAATGGGCTCACGAAAGTGGCGCACAAAGAAAACCTTGGCAAAGGCAGTACACCCCTGAGATCCGTGCATCACCGGCATAGCCCGTGCGAATCCTAAAAAGGCCAGAGACGCACCAACGGTCTGACTCGCTTTGAGGGGGCTTACCGACAGTGCTTTCTTACGCTTGAGAAGCTCCGTCATGATTGCGCCTCCCGGAGCTCAACTGAGCTTTCAAGACTACTGGTCAAAGGGTGTGCTGCTTTGGCCTCATGAGCACCCTGCCAGGGCGCTGGCGTTCTTGCGGCCTCCCAGACAGGGCTTTCCAAGGTAAGTGTTAACTGCCGAACCAACTCCAACATGCCATCGTAGCCGGCGTAGCCGAAATCTCGTTCCTGATTGATATCCAGAAATGGCACTCTGGCCTTCAGCGCCGTGTACATATTACGACCACCTGCGATGAGGATATCCGCCTGATAATCCTTGACGATGCGAAGCAGCTCTTTGGGATTACCATCATCGATCATGAGAGTATCATCACCCATTAGCTCACGAATGCGGGCTTTGTCTTCTTCTGTAGATTTTTTAGTTCCCGTAGCGACGACCTTCATTCCCAAATCCTGCAGCGCAGAAATTACTGACCAGGACTTAACACCGCCCGTGTACAGCAAAACCCGCTTACCCTGCAATCTTGGACGCCAGACCTCCAAACGTTCACGAATTCGCTGCTCTTCATAGGTAATAAGCTCTTCGGTTCTACGCTTGAGATCATCGTCATCAATCAACTCAGCAAATCCACGGAGCGCTTCAGAAGTATCTGTAATTCCGTAAAAGCTCCCTTCAAACCAGGGAATTCCGTAGCTATCCTGCATCTTACGGGCGACATTCAACATCGCCTTAGAGCACACCATCATATTAACTTCGGCACGATGCATGGTTTGTACTTCATGAAATCGAGCATCTCCGGACAAGGTGCACAACACCCTTAACCCCAATTTGTCGAGCAACGGAAGCACATGCCAGAATTCACCAGCGATGTTATATTCTCCGATCAAATTAACATCATGGACTTTTATGCCAGCACGCTGGCTAAAATCCGGCGCTGGCTCTGGCTCTTTTGTGCCCACCACGTGTTTAACCATGGCATCTCCCGCAATGCGGTTGCCAAGATTCTTGGTTCCGTAAAATCCGGCGCAATCAACGGGAACGACTGGAACTCCCCAGCGCTCTTCAGCTGCCTTACAGGCTGCGAAAATATCGTCTCCGACTAAAGCTGGCACACAGGTGTTATACACAAATACGGCGGGAGGATTGTAATCTTCAATTGCTTGCTTAATGCTGTGGAAAAGTCGCTTTTCTCCCCGCCCCATGATGACGTCTTGTTCGGTAAGATCTGTCGTCATTCCTATCCTGTACAGGGTGGAACCACTGCTGCGAGTGCCTCGGTTATCCCAAGAACTTCCAGCACAGGCTATCGGGCCGTGCACAATATGAGCGACATCGGCGATGGGCAAAAGCGCAATCTGCGCGCCATCGAATGCGCAACCTCCCGCGGCTGACCCGGGTTTCGGTTTAGCACACCCAGATTTGGATTTTTTATTGTGCTCGCAAGCAGGCTCATCCAACAGCTCCGCGATTTCTTTTGCCTTCATCCAGCTTTCCCCCGCTCACAGTGGCTTTCTATCAGATATCCAGTGGTTCAGGATCCTTCGAGAAAGCTTGGTGCAAACTTCAGTCCGCTCGCCACAACGTGCCTAACTTATTGTTTTTCATAAGAGTGTCGTTATTTATCAGGATGTCGTAAAGAGGACAATTTAATAAATTACGACAGGTAGAGAGGTAACAATCGGCGCGATGAATCGTTCTTTCATAAAAACGACACCAGCCATTAACGCAAAAGAGCAAACGATATAGCGCTGGATATCTGGAAAGAATTGAGGCAAGTCAACTCGGGCAAGATTTAATCTACCTGGAGCCCAATGTGGCTGCCACTTTCAGAAAGCTGGAAAGGGTCTTGCTGACAGGGAGCGCGGCCATGTAGCCGCTCATTAACCGGAGATTAGATTATGGCTACAGTATACTTTACCTCACCGATCATGCAGAGAAACCTCAAAGTTGAACCCACTGCTGGCAAACGCACAACATTGCTGGGCGTCGCCAAAGAAAATAATGTCAAAATTCCCTATGAGTGCGAAGACGGTCGATGCGGCTCTTGTCTCGTCAAAGTAGTTCACTTGGATGGCTTTCGTGTTAAAGGTATGAAATTAACCGATAAAGAGCGCAGCATACTTAAGTCTTTAGGTAAGATGTCGGGGCCTGAAGAAGATCGTCAGGATGTTTCTGATATCCCACCCACCTATCGACTCGCCTGCCAAACCATCGTCACGGATGAAGATCTTCTGATTGAATTTACTGGTGAACCAGGAGGTGCTTCCTGACACGCTGAACGATATTAATGAGATCACATTTTAGGTGACGCTATCCATTCTGAACATCGCCGGAAATCGCTCATTCAATTTTTGGAGTAGATTCCGGCAGCTTTATTAGGTTTTTTTTCAGCAAATCGTAGAGCGTCGGGCGAGATATTCCGAGAAGCTTCGCGGTTGCGGACATGTTGTAATCCGTGAAGTTAAGGGCCTGCAGAATGGCCTCTTTTTCGGAGTTTTGGCGTATTTGGCGCAAGTTCATAGGCGGCTGCTCAACTTCTCTAAGCCCCAAATCCATTGCCGTAACCAACTTATCATCAGCCATTATGACAGCACGCTTTACTTTGTTTTCGAGCTCGCGAATATTTCCTGGCCAGGAGTAGCTATCAATAGCATTCAGCGCATCCGGACTAAAACCGCCAATATGGCTATAGGCATTAATGGCAAATTTTTTCAGAAAATGTCGAGCTAACAGTGTTTTGTCGCCAATACGGTCTCGCAGAGGCGGCAGTTCAATCACCATTTCTGTAATTCGATAGTAAAGATCTTCCCGGAAAGTACCTTCTTGAATCATCGAGGCCAGATCTTTGTTCGTGGCACAGACAACCTTCACATCCACTTCAATCTCATCGCGGCCACCCACGCGCTCAATCACTCGTTCTTGTAAAAACCGAAGCAACTTAGCCTGTAGATTCAACGGCATATCGCCAATCTCATCCAAGAACAACGTTCCTTCGTGAGCGGTTTCGATCTTACCTTTAGTCTGCTTATGCGCGCCGGTAAACGCGCCTTTCTCATGACCAAATAGCTCACTCTCCATGATGGTTTCTGGAACGGCCGCACAATTAATGGCGACGAAACGCTGATGTTTGCGGTCACTTAAGTTGTGAATAGCACGTGTTACAACCTCCTTGCCCGTACCACTTTCACCCAAAATCGTGCAAGTGACATCGGCATTAGCAAGCTTTCCTAGCGTTCGACATATTTTGAGCATCACAGGGTCTGCTGTAATAATGCCCTCTAGAAAATCCTGTTGCTGCTCCAGCAGACAGCGATTTTCCGCTTCCAGAGCATAGATGTGATATGCACGCTCCAAAATCAAGTCCAGCGTTTCGGTCTGTACCGGCTTCTGGCAGAAATCATAGGCACCGAAACCAACAGATCTTACGGCATTTTCATATTCTGCATTTCCCGTCATTACAATAATTTTGGTGGCCGGTGACATTGCTGAGATTTCTTCAATGCATCGAAATCCTTCACTAACTCCTTCATCATCCGGAGGTAACCCCAGATCCTGCAGAATGACTTCTGGCTCATGTAGCCTGACCGCAGCAATGGCATCAGGCCTATTGGTTGCCGTGACCACTTCATACTGTTCAAAATGCCAGCAAAGCTGCTTCATCAGACCAGGATCGTCTTCAATAATCAGCAATTTCTTCTTGTCGGATTCCTTACTCATGCTCAGGTGTCATCTTTTCTATGGGAACAACTATATCTATTGTAGTACCTTCCCCTGGAACACTGAGGACGACTAATTCGCCCCCCAAATTTCGAATGTATTCAGAAGCCAGATAGACACCGATTCCCATTCCCTTGCCCGTCTTGGTTGTATCGAATGGTTTAAAAAGACGATTCTCAATAAAATCCCGGTCCATACCAACACCGTTGTCCTCGACGCAAATTCTGGCACGCTCCAAGTCCACTTCGAGAATAACGTCCACAAATCCATTGTTATCCGTCGCATCCTGAGCGTTTTTAATCAAATTGATCAACGTCATCTGAAGTTGATCGCGGTTTGCGGTCAGCAGAGCATCCCCGCCTAGCCTGAGGGAGGGTCGAGGACGCCCAACCTGACACTCCGCTACAGCACTTCTAAGCAATTCTTGGAGCGAAAACGTCTGCAAAGAAGTTACTTCTTGGAAGCTAAGTTTTCTCAACAATGTTTGCATTCGATCAACGGAATTCTTAATCGTCGCCATCGCATCATCAACAAACTCAGGATTATGTTTGTGCTTCTCTGCATTACTTACTACCAGCGCTTGTTGAGCAATTAGGTTTTTAAGGTCATGCATGACAAATGCTGACAGCTTATGCAATGTATCAAACTGCTGAGCGTGTACTAATTTTTCATGCTGCTGGCGATGCTCCAAATAGTAAGCAAGCTGTCGACCAACTGTATTAAGTAAATCTCTGTCCTCCCAAGTAAGAGCAAACTCTATCGTTGGCCTCCCCAACGCAACGGCTCCAAAAAGTTGCTGCTCAACCATTAATGGCACGATCACCCAAACACTTCCATCTCGGAGGGATTCCGGAAGCAATTCATTGTGGCGACGGCTTTCTGGCTTATCAGTATTGGGAATATAAAGCCATTCTTTAGACTCCATTGTCTGACACCAAGCCGATGTCATATCGACCCTTTGGGGCAAGGCTTTGTCAACAAATACTCCATTCTTAAAACGTAGGTCTAACGCTTTTCCGTCTGACGTCCATAGCGCCGCAGATCGACTGTTCGTCAAATCGAAAAGTGCTTTAATAACGCGATCAGGAGAGGTATTGGTCTCACCTGACTGAGACAATGTTCGGGTTAATTTAAGCCACTCTTCCCGATAATCGTATTTATGCTTAAAGAAATACTTACTGAGAATTACATCAAGAAATTGTCGAGAACTTCGAGAGATAAACAGAATAACCAGCAGTATGAATCCCGAGAAGAGAATCAAGCTGTAAATAAGATTCCCCCAAGATCCGCTTAACTCTCTTACATATAGTCCACCAATAGCCAACACGAACATTACGCTGATTGACCCCAGCAAACTAAAGCTGTAAAAAGCTAGCGGCCGCGCAACCGAAACAGAACGAAATAGAGGTTGGCGTAATGATGATCGCCAGCAAATTGCTATTAGTGCAAGTGCAATCGTAAGGTTGATCGCTGCACGGGACTGCTCAAAAGCATCAATGTATGCCTGCAGTAAAAGCTGGCAGGAAAAGAACCCTCCATCAAAAACAAATAAAGCGCCGATTGCGACAAAGATGACTTTTTCGTATTTTGTTTCAGCGCAATTTCGATAGACCTGCTCAACGCAGACCAGCGCCAAAATTGCGAAATTTAAGCCACTCCAACTATACAGCAGTTCACTGACTTCCTCAGGCAGCGGAAAAAACCATTGAAATCCTAGGAAGACCGATGCCAACAGTACAGCTAGTACTGCCAACTTCCAATTTTGAGAGGGCAATTTCGACTGGCGAGAAAACGTTAACATTGAGAGCAAGCAGCCAATCCATAAGCAATTTCTCGCAAGGTCTACGCCCAAACTAAGCGCAGGCCTCCGGATATCACTCGCGGTCAGGTACGCCAGGGAAACTAGCCATATGGCATTCCCGATGACTGCGCATACCAGAGGCATCCTAACTCTCCCAGTTCGCTGACTAAAAGCGATTACCAGGGCCAAGATACACCAAGCAAATGCTGAAATCTGAAAGGAAATTAAAGAAACCTGGGAGACATCCATACGTCATGCCGGAAGAATTACTTTGACGTCTGGGCGTATGCTTTTGAAATCAAGCATATCGCTATAGCTAGGTCCATGATCCTAATTCATGAACACCGCGCAGTGAAAACCAAAGACGATTAATGTAATCAGTATAGAAGCCGAATGTGACCCGCGCGAATTAAATAAAGCTGCTCAACATTCCTCAATGAGCAACTAACGGCGAAAACTATTGAGGGGATGTATTACCGCTTCAACCGATTACTTAATGTTGCCAGAGTACGTTCAAATAAAGGACTGAGATCGATTTTCTTGACCATATTGGATTGCAGATCCATAGCAAACTCTTGAGGACTTCTATCTACAACGCTATGGCCGTGGAAGTCTCTAAATCTTATAACACCAGTCGTTTTATCTCGGGAATCCAGATAACACCTAATGGCTGATGATGAATCTTCGACAATATAATCAAACCACTCCCCAACGCTACACGTGCCTGCTACTTCTTGGTATTTCTCTTTGACGGGTAAAAGATCGTCATTTGCGCCGGGAATATTCGATCGAGAATGGCCAAAAATATGCCATTCCAATATATCGCGAGAAAGCTCTGGATACTCCATTTCAGGTAACTTACCAGCCTCAACCTGATTTAGCAGGAAAAGAATCTGATCAAGATCCTTCTGATAATCTGCTCGATTACGATAGGCAATCGATAATCCTGCCGACAATCGAGTCATCAGATCTTTTTTGACGAATGGAATTCGTCGCAAGGATTTGAGATCTTTATGAGGCCGAAGAATCCATAGAAGATCATCAACCACTTGAAGAAGGTTTTCCCAAATACCATCACTCTCGCCACGATCTAGATGAATAGCCAGTAAAACTTTACGCCAATGATCCACTAAGAACGCTGAAACGGCATCCGGTAAGCGCGAATATAAGAGCCTGTCAAACAACTGCTGGTTTACACTTTCAATCGCTAAAGACAGAGCCTTACCACCTTCGTCAGCTCTATTTAATCGGTTTTTTTCAATGTCAGATTGACGTTCCAATCGATCACGAATTTCATCTAGCTTACTAAAAACGTCTCGAAGTGCGTCACTAGAGTAATTACGAGCCATGACGAATTCGTTGACGGTCTTGGGAATTTCCGACCAGAAAATTCTATTTAACGGGTTTTCTACCGGACAACGCCCTCCCAGATATCCCAACAGATCTATGATCTTTTGAAACTCTTGATTGTTCTTGTCGGCGAAACTGCCGTCGTTAAGTAAAATCTCTAGAAAGCTTAATTGAAACCTTAAAATTATGTTTCGAAAGGCTAAATGAACATTAACATCTTCGGCAATTACATCAAAAAAAGCACTTACAAAAGTGACAACGCCATCGTCATTTGCACTCAAATGTAGAGGACTGTAGTTACGACCAAGAAGAGCAGAATGAACTAGCGCATTTATTTTCAATGGCCTTTCGTCATTGTGAGCATGCCAGAGAGACCTAGGATCAATATCTTTCAGCAACTGGCTCAATGGAGCATTATTATTATGAAATAGAGATAGATCCCGTGCAGAATGTTTAGACGTTTGTTTTAGACTCTGACATTGAAACGCATTCAATAATTCAGAAAGGCTAATGGGTGCCAAACCATGACAATCGTTGCTATCGGATAGGCAGCTTTTTGTTTGACTTGGCGAAGGTTCTGGATTTGGCACACAGTCCAGCAACATCATGGTTTTTTGCCATAGCGGCTGCAAGCTAGCCAGCACATGCCGATCCAATTGCTTTAGCAGTATCTGCCTATTTTTTTGACTAATGCGGAGAGGCTCAATGCAGACCTTTAGAAATAGGCGACAGACATTTCGAGGGGACAACGGATTCAAATGGTGGTCATTCGCTGAAAAACCGAAATAGATTCCGAGCCGCTCGTCAATGTTCTGCAGCAGCGTTCTATTTTCCAGCTCACACAAATCAACCATTCCCGAACAGATTTGTTCTGTTTCGAAATCGTAGCGTCCCGGATTAGAACAGAAATCGTTATCGCTTTGTTGATACCGGCGGTACTGAGCGTCTTTCAAGAGGGTGTGAAATATCTCTGTAATCGACATCGCCAAGGCAGCATCACATTTTTGACGATTGCGACCGAGCTGAAGAAAGGTTTCAAAGCACACCTTCCTTTCGTCTAACGTTTCTGCTCGTGTGATTAGGGACTCATACAGAGCCTCTAATGCATTTGTGTATCGCTTTAGGACGTCTCCCAACTGCTCTTGAGCCAAGCCATGTAGATCCATCCAAAGATCTACAATTAGCCCCGCGTTACACGCATCTGGAAATGAGTTCTCACGAATGTCTTGTTGAAACAGCGCTTTGACAGACATAAATTACTAGTTCGCCACTGATAGCAGCATCTCAGTTCAAACCTCTGAGTCGCCGCTATTAAGATTTATTTGAATTCACTGAGCAGAATATGTACCACCAGCGATTCAATAGTAATTTTAGTCGCTCATTACACTTTACAAGAAAGAAATATCCTCAATATTAAGGATTCTGGACAGACAGCAACCCGTCAGAAAAACGACAGAAACACCCTGTGTTAAGAAAATCGACATTATTTTGACGCGATTGTTGGCTCAACGCCGGGATTGAACTAGACGGGCATTTCGACAATCCGGATAAATGGGTTCGGGCAAGGCTTGGAACGGCGGTATCCGTGGTAAACCACCTCCTCACCGGGCTGAGTTGAGAAGAAATTTGACTCGGTTATAAATTTCGTCAACCAACTCCGCTCAAATCGATCTACCCACTCACCATCCATCATGGCATCAGGCGACATACCCATCCCTACAAGCGCTTTATAGCGAGCAACTTTCTCTAAATAAGGCCCGTGCGCAGAATGTGTTTCACGCTCAAAATCACGGGAAAACTGTTTCAAGCCCGTAGATTCAAACCGATATCCGGGTAACAACTTATGCAGCATCGTAGTTGCGCAATCGATTGGATGCTTGCTAAATTGACCGACAGGTAAGGATGCCAGGATCCCCAAGCCTAGCAGGCCTAAGCAGGTCTCCCGCTTACTGAGCAATAGCTCTTTCATATTATTCTCTCTCCACTACGTAATGCTAATGCAGCCACAGTTAACGAGGGATTGACGGTGGTACACGACGGCCAAAGAGAACTTCCAGCAACATATAGGTTTTCTAGATCGTGAACTTTTCCATTTTCGTCAGTCACTGACGAGGCCGGGTCAGTCCCCATCCGTAGAGTACCCTGGACATGCCCTAACGTACCCAGCGGGCGGCCGGCAGAGATCGTCTCTACAGGTAACGGGGCGAGCACTTCACCTAACCGACTGGCCACCCATTGCTCCCCATTGAGAGCATACTGACCAACCGTTTCGTGACGAACAGATGCTATGCCATTACTAGTAAGGTCTACCCTGTTGTCGAAAAGAGGCTCAGTTTCAATGTAAGCTTCAATAGCAAGGGTTTGACGCCAACGTCCGAATTCCTTTCTTAGCCCAAAGTGCTCCCAATGATTGCAAAACATCAGCACGCTGGCGCCGGCGGAGGTTTGAAATTCTCCCTCAGATAAACTTAGATTCATTCCGACTATTGGCGAGCTGCCATCAAAGTTATCAACACCACTTAGCTTGACTTCATATATGACAGGATACTTCTCGTGTAAGTAATGCCCAAGACAGCGATGCGTATAACCTGATCGCTTTAGGATTGCGGGTGATTCAATAGCATTTGCAGCCAGCAGAAAGTGGTTGGCCTCAACCAAATAGTTATCACCTTCAAATTGGTATGTAACATTGGAAATCTTATGATTGTAGATTCCGAACTTAATAACGTTCGCATTCTGCAGTACATCGATTTGCTCGGATTCCAACAGAAACTGCAAACGGTTAAACCAGGAAGACTTAGCCCCCAACGGACATAGACTACAGCGATTCGTTGAACAACATCGGCTTCGATCAGCAGTAGGAATGGATGCCCGAGCTTGAGGCACTGAAAAATGTTGTTCGGGTTGCGCGGCTTTCATCATTTCATCGACAGAAGAAAGATGATGTGGAGGTAACGGATAATTAAACTGATCACCGTAAACAAGACCTAGATCGTCCGGACCGGAGATTCCTAGTATCTTTTCCGCAGCCGTATAGAATGGCGCCAGTTCTCCATACCCTATAGGCCAATCGCTCGCGACCCCAACAGTCTCTTTAAGATTGAATGACGAGGGCAATATTCTAGGTGAAATTCCCGCCCAACAATTTAGACCTCCGCCATAACCGACAGTGAACAGCCATTCCTTATTCGGGGTCGCATTATCGAACGTGCTACGATTATCGATCGATGAATTAACCCCCAGAGATAGCTGCTTTTCATAGGGAATCAGGGGCCCCTTTTCTATCATAAGGATTTTTTTGTGTGGATTATTGCGACTAAAGGATAACGCGAAAAACTGGGCACCAAAACCGCTTCCGACGATTACCAAATCGTATTTCACATCCCTGACATCTGCATTTTCGATCAGCATAGATCCATGCGCCTCGAACAAATTCTGTATGCGTCTCCGTGCTACAGACCACAAAAGTAGCATTTTGATGCAGTTATTTCGAGATTCCGAGTCAGTGAGAACACCCACCAAAAATCCAAATTACCAAAAAGTTACGTAGACGAGCAGATTGAGGTTTAGAAAAGGCGCGCGAATAGGCTTTCAGATATGGGCTCCGAAGGCACAGAACTTTTCCTGATCCCAGAAAAACCACGTGCCGTGTTAAGCGCTAAAAAGATATAAACGGCGAGCAGAATTACGCCGGTGCTACAGTAGGATTTTGCCTGGCGGCCTCTCGAGCCTCCCGACGCTGCTTAATAAGCTCTCTTGAATAGTTCTCTGACCAACCGAGGAGCGCCCCAGCGATCAACCACGTCAATGGACTCAACGACGAATTTGGCAATAAATCCACCATATTGACGCCGAGAATCAAACACAAACAGCAGGTTTCAAAGGGTACCTGTTCAATCTGTTTGCCTTTGGATACCGCACGAACACGCCAAATAGAATATCCGAGTAAACCGAATATACAGAGGTATTTTACGAGACCGCCTTCACCAAGGTAGATGATCCACATACCATCGACCGTTGATAAATCGGCACCGGTTGCTAAATCATATACTCGATTTCGACCGTAGCTGCCCCAGCCGAAAAAGGGTTTATCCATCGCCTTTATGATCAAATTGTCTTCATTTTCAAAGCGGAAATCCAGAGAGCCGGCACGATCCGCACTGTAGCCTTGGAAAAACGTGACAATTTCTTCTGTGGGAATCAATTGTGCCGTCCGCAGCAGAGGATAAGTACATACCAACAACGCCATTAAAACCGCAATCCGCAGTTGGTTGCGCTTGTTGAAGAAACGTGCGACAGGAAACATGAGTATTCCGTACATTGCCGCAGATACTGTTTTACATAACAATAAAACCGCCAAGAGGAAACCGGATAGTGCGAGCCCACCTCGCTTAAACCAATGCCATTTGGTTCGCCAAAGAGCTGCGGCACCGATAAAGACTGTCGCCATAAAAAAGGCGACGTATAAGCCATGGCCTAAGAAGACAACCGCCCTAAACCCACCCATACGCTTTTGCTGGGCCCAGTCATGGGGGAAAAATCCATAAATCTGCCGATTCAATTGCGGGCTCATTCGAACTTCCCAGAGCACTAGCAGCGAATAGACCAAACCGAATACGACAATACCGATTAATAAATAACGCTGATCTTTTGTCGTTCGGAGAAATTGCCTTCCCAGAAAGAACGGCAGAACCATCAGAAACGTGGAGATTATCATCGAGACAATTTCTTTCGGCTCCAACCCAGCCACACGCCCACCGAGGAGCGGCTGGTCATTGTTGAGCACGGTAAAGATAGGCCCGATAAAGATACCCATGATCAGCATCACCCCAGCCAAAAAGCTAGGGCCGACCATGATCAAGCTCTTCTTTCTTATAAATACAACAGCAAACGCCACAGAAATGGCTGTGATGCTATCTTTGTTTAACGGCGGGATTAACGGAAAGTCATACGCAACGTCCACCGGCAGAAATAAATAACCACCAATGATAGAAACAATCATAGCTGGCGCTATCGGCATACGCACAAAAAACAGTAGCGTAAGCACAGGCCAAATGATTAATGAAAGCTGCGCAACTATATTTGGCATTGATACCCACAACAGATTTGGCCGGATCTGTTGGCGTCTACACCTCTACCGACCGCAAAGAACAAAAACGTGAAAACCGGAAAATCTATTTTAACGGGTTAACCGTACTCATAGACTCCAGGTTTTTCTTGAGATAATTTTCAAGCCAAGCAGCAACCTGGCGAATTTCTGCATTATCAGTGGCAGTAGGACGAATAACTGCCGCGGCATTACGATCCTTAATCACATCCATGACCATCGCCGCATTAATAGCGCGGTTTTCGTCGGCAAATGCATAAACCAAGGACATATCACAGAGCGTGTTAATACGACGAGGAACGCCTTCTGAAAAGCAGTAGATGGCCGCGATCGCATCTTCGGTAAATATCTCTTCTGTACACCCAACTTCGGCCAGTCGATGATAGATATAGTTCCCAGTATCTTTGTAATTCATTGGCCGCAAATTAAAATCTACACCAATACGCTGAGCGAACTGAACCAACCGGGGACTATTCAGCTTTTCCATCAATTCCGGCTGCCCTACGAGAATGAGCTGCAAAAAGATATCACTGGAAATATTGATGTTGGATAACAGCCGCAATTCTTCTAAAGTGCGCTCAGACAGGTTTTGCGCCTCATCAATGACCAGAAGAATTCTCTTACCTTGCTCGTGGCGATCCAGCACGTAATCGGAAAATCTACGTAGCTTTTGGGTGTTATCTAGGCCACTTCCTTCCAAGTCAAAAGCAGCCAACACCCAGGTCATCAAATCTCCAAATGATTCGTGAGTGTTATTTACAACGCCGACAATGACATCATCATCTAACAATGAAAGCTCATAGTTAATTAGCGTTGTTTTACCAGCCCCAATATCACCGGTGATCACCGTAAACCCGGCATGGCTCATCAGGCCATACTCGAGCATCGCCTTTGCTTTCTTGTGGTTATCACTGAGATAAAGAAAAGATGGATCTGGCGACAGGCTGAATGGCTTGTCGTTAAAACCGAAAAATTCGTTGTACATGCGCTAACTACTCTGGGTACCTGTAGATATTTATTCCGGGGTCTTGTTGAGCACGGCTCCAAGAATCTGCGTTTGCTGTAATTGACTCATGCACTTCTGGATATCAGCGGCAGAATTCCGCCCGTCTTCCAGCACCAGAAGTGAACAATCAATAAAGCTCAGTGCCGCCAACACATCATCGGTCGGCAACGCAGGCGGTAAATCACAAATAATAATTCGCGACTTATACCTGGATTTCAGCTCTTTCATCAAAGACGCCATTTTGGGGCTGGAAAGTACCTCTGCACTGTTTTCCGCCAAAGGCTTCGCCGGCAACAACACCAAACGATCATACCCCGGATTGATCAACGCCTTGTTGATCGGGTTCTTACCATTGATATAACCAAGCAGGTCATCCTCAACCGGCATTCCAAAGTACTCACCCACACTTGGATCCTTTAAATCCAAATCGATCAAGAGAACACTCTGATTCAACTCCATGGACATCGCCAGCGCCAAGTTGCAGGCTACCATAGATTTGCCTTCGTTATTATTGGGAGAGGTCACTCCCAACGTTGTCCAGCCATTCTGGCGCATTGAGCGCGCCACCTGACTACGCAGGTTTTTGAAAATCTGAGCTCTCGGCTCATTAAATGATGCGGCAATCAGCTTATTTTTTAACAACATACCACGGTCGGCAGTGACCACTTTGGTATCGGTGTAGCTGATTCGTTCCAGCGGTGACAAGCCCCCTAAGCGGAGACCAGCACCTTCTTTACGCTGCTCTTGAATCTTTTGCAGCGCTTTTTGAATTCGAGACATACTCTAACTTCCGAAGTTACCTGTTACTACCCTAAAGGAGGACCCGATTAAACACCTTGAAAAAGATTGAGCCAAAGATCATCCAAAGGCGTTATCAGAAAATGAATGACCAGAACCAAGACAACAACCCCTGAGGCGGCAGCGAAAAACAACTGCTTCTTACGTCGCTTCTTGCGGTCAATATCCTCTGCTGAAGGAATAAAAGGCACCGTCACCAGAGGCTCGAATCCGAGCACTCGAGTCATTTCTGCGACACCCCGAATACCTGGATCAAGCATTTCTAGAACCAGGGTCAACCCCACAGATACGACCCCAGCCAAAGCAACAATAATAAGGATCAATAAGGGTCGATTAGGGCTGCTAGGCTCCGACGGAACCAGAGGCGGCTCCAATAAAGTAAACTTTTCAGCCTTATTTTCTGATTCAAGGCTCTGTGACAATTCAGCCTCAAGCTGCTTGTCGCGAAGCTCGCGATATTTCTCAAGATTGGTTTCGTAATCGCGAGTCAACTCCTCATAGCGCAACTGCACTTGGTTTGTCTGCTTGACCCTTTGCGAATACTCCTCCAGCTCTTCCTGTAAACGGGTGCGCTCCGAATCTAACCGAGCGGCCCCTTTTTCTGCAGATTCGATCTGGAAAGCCACCTGGCGGTATACAGGGTTAGTAGCTTCCTCTGTAGGGGAACCGCCGTCCGCCTCGCTCGCCTTTTGAGCCTCAAGAGCTGCGATCTGCTCCTTGATTCTGACGACATCTGGATGCAACTCAGAATAGCGGTTACGCATGGCCGCATACTGTGCTTTTAGGTCCTGCAGACTTCCGCCACCGTCTCCGTTGCCCACGTAGCGGTCGAGAGAAGAAAGCTCCAGTCGCAGCTGGCGCAACTGATCGTCTAATGCGGAGCTATCAGCCTGATTACGCCGCAACTGTTCGCGGATATCAGCTATGCGCTGAGTATTAAATTGCAACATCTCAGGCAAACTATCGGCATATTCAGAACGAAATTCCGCGATATCTTTCTCAAGTTTGCGAACATGGGCCTGAATCCGATCAGCTTCGTCCTTAACAAAGTTGACCGCTTCTTCTGCCAACTCAGTTCGCGCACGAGTGTTTTCATCAACAAACAGATTGACCAGATGATTCGCAACCTGCTGGGCTTTCTGCGCAGACTTATCTTCATAAGACACTTCAAAAGCGATGTTCGCGATACGTGTGCGGCCGCCAGGGTCAACAATCCTCGCGCTCATCATCTCGACTTCCATGTGACTTTCGAACTTCGCTAAAAGGTCCGCATTCGACATAGATTCTGCGTGTCCATCGAACAGACCATAACGATCGACAAACTCTCGGATGACTGACGTTGTTAAGATACTCTGCTTGATGACCTCAATCTGCTGCTCTGCGTAGCTTGTCACCGTGGATCTAATGAAATCCTGTGGCACATCCTGACGCTCAATCAGTACAACACCTTGAGAGCGAAACATCGACGGCAAAAGCATTACTATGACAATACCAACGATAACAATCATTGGAAAAGTCACGAACATATAGTGCTTCCGCCGTAGGATTATATCCTTATATTCACTGAGGCTTTTAACCCGATCTTCTTCCGAAATACTAAACATATCTGCTTTTCGCTAGCTTCGCTCTACCACTGTTACTTTAACTTTAGACGCTGAATACGCCGATCAATAGGCATTTTTGTCCGTGAAAGACCTGAAAATCGTCAAAAAGATTATTTTAACGTCAAGCCATACAGACCAATGATGAATGTACTCAAGATCGTAGTGGATGCGTCCTTCCATCTTATCCAGAGTATCGGTTTCACCACGGAAACCATTAATTTGCGCCCAACCTGTTATTCCTGGCTTAACCTTATGGCGCAGCATATAACCGTGGATCTCTCCTCGATACTGCTCGTTATGGGAGACTGCATGCGGACGAGGCCCCACGATAGACATACTGCCGGTGATTACATTAAAGAATTGTGGCAGTTCATCCAGAGACGTACCTCGCAAAAATGCACCAAACCTTGTAATTCTACTGTCGCCTTTCGTCGCCTGCTTAACTTCTCCGTCTCCCGCATCCATAACCTTCATGGAGCGAAACTTCCAAACTTTTATGGGCTCACCATTGACTCCATAACGCTTCTGTTTGAAAAACACAGGCCCTGGCGAACTCAACTTGACACCAATGGCAATAAATAACATTGGAATAGCGATCATAGCGAGAATGGTGAAACCAACAGCGAGATCAAAGGCACGTTTGGTGACACTATCGATCCCGACATGCGGGCTCTCATAAATACTGACCGCCGGCATCCCTTGAATGTCCATCCAGCGCGAATTCAACAAATCGAAACTAAACAGATCCAGCATCAAGAACACCGAGACCGTTGTGTCCGCCAAACTGCTGAAAATCTGCTTGATCCGCTCTTCGGATTTCATCGGAAGCGCGACGTAGACGATATCCACCTGCCCGGCCTTACATGCCTCGATCAAATCATCGATTCCACCTAACACTTCTTCAGCCGGGACGGAAACCCTGCGGCCTGGGCGCATGACGCGATCATCATAAAAACCAATAAAGGTTTGCCCCTCCCAAGGTGTTCTCTCAATTTTGTCGCGCAGAGTAACACCAAGCTGAGTAGCTCCAATGATGGCTACCGTCCGAGTGTTCGCTCCCGAGTCGCGAGCAAAATTTAAGGACATTCGTACAATCGAATGCCACGAAATCAACTCGATCGGCGTTAGCAAAAACCAGCAAAGTATCAGCTTGCTGTCCAGGAAGGACCCGGAATAGAAAAACACATCAAATATGACAAGAAATAGGACAATCCACAGCCAACTCACCAGAATTGCCTGTATCTCCTGCGCTAGACTCTCGCCACGCCAACTTCTGTACGAACTGTTCGCCTCGGAAAAAAAGCTAAACAAAACGATCGAGAAGAGGAGTAACCAACTGAACACGGGCTCCCACGAAGCCCGCATCATCGACACAAGTGCCGCCAGAGTTACACCAATAATAACAGCATCAACTAGGCGCGCGACCGCATTAATTTTTGAATCATGCGGCCTGATTCCACTAACAGCTCTTTTGTATTCCATTCTGGACTTGAACAAGACAATTGATGACGAGATGGCGATTCCACCACCTCACGACAGCGATAGGTATTACCAGCTAAGTTAACATTTCCGGACTAGCAACTGGAAGGCGGCTGAGAACATCAGGGCGTATGTTTGCCACCCACCTGGCACGCGATCCGCGTGGAGACAAGTGAATGCTGAAGCGTCCTGCTGACCAACCAAGCCTCTCTTACCTTTCTTCCATAGTCATACGACAAGAGATTGCGGCCGACTGATACGCGGAAATATACATCCTCGCATCGCCCAAGCCAACCAAAAGGAATCACTCCTTTAAGTGAATACCCGCAATCGACACTGCTTTATCATAAAAAACTATGATTTTTCCGTTTCCCTGCGGTCATATCACTAAATCTCAGTAATAATAGCCGCTCGCAAATTCGAGTGCTCGGCGAGGAAAATTCTACCTTAAGAACAAGGGGTTGAAGACTAACTGGATCACAGTTCATGCTTTATGAGTAATGTGGCCAAGCGCTAAGGCATTCCGGTCATAGCGGAATTTTTACTATTCTATATGGAATTCCCATCCATACTGGATATGGGGTAGACTCCTCCCGGCTAAAGTTAAAGGAAATACTTATGCTTCGTGCAAGATCGCGACTGATTGCCCTCATTATCTGCCTGTTTACGGGGCTGGTAGGTTGCAGCTCTCATCAGACAATGCCTGCTGCACAAACACAAAACCCAGGCAGTTCGCTCGAACCTGGATCCTACCGAATCGGCGTAGGCGACAGTCTCGAAATACGTGTCTGGAAAGAGCCAGAATTATCGGTAGACTCCACCGTACGCCCCGATGGCATCATCACTGTGCCTCTCGCCGGTGATATGCAAGCCGCGGGACTAACCTCAGACGAATTGAAAACGGCATTACAAGCCAAGCTTGGCAAATATGTTAATAATCCGCAGATAAGCGTTATTGTCTCAAACCCACAAAGCGCCCAATTCCAGCATCGGGTAAGAGTTACCGGAGCCGTAGCCCAACCAATGTCTGCACCTTGGCAAGAGGGTATGACTATATTGGACTTAATTCTGCTCTCAGGTGGACTTACTGATTTTGCATCTCCCAATAAAGCGGTTCTCTACCGTCGAGTAGATGGAGAGCTGAAATCGTACACCGTCCGCCTTGGAGATATTTTGAACAAGGGGAAACTACAAACCAATTACCCCCTAGCGCCATCGGATATCGTCACTGTCCCTGAAAGATTATTCTAAGCCCGCTCCAACGAGTGACCGGGCACCTCAGGGAAGATTAAGGACTTAAGTTTTTATAAAGGTAAATTCCAGTGTCAAAAATACGCAAGAAATCCTCTTCAACGCAGCGTCGGCGTAAGCCCACTAGCGGCCTGGTCACACTTGCAGCTCTGATTTCCAGCGGCGCCGCCGTTGCCCAAGTCAACGAAACACCAACTTACTCCAGTGAGTTCAGCGCCGAACTCGGTCTTGAAACCGAGTACACCAATAACGCCCGTCTTTCTCCAGATGACGGAGAAAGCGAGCGCCAGGATACCATTTATGCCGGACTACACGGCCTCTGGGATCAGGCTATTTACAAAGCCTCTTTAGATTATCGTATAGAACAGCGCTACTACGCGGATGACTCCCAAGACGACGACTCCACGGCTGATGGACGAGCTATGATTTCCATCGCAGAAGATCGCCCTTTTTCAGCACTCTTCAGCCATTCACGGCGCAGAACACTGGATAATCCATCCGAAAATCCTTTATTGGAAAATACGGACGAACGTGACATCTTTTACGGTGAAGTCAGCGCCAATCTGCCCATCACCAGCGTAGATACATTTTCACTGACGCCCAACTACACAAAAGTTTCCTACCAAGATGCTTCTGAACTGGATAGCGAACGCCCTGGCGCCCGCGCCTCCTTGGAGCATCGTTTTACGCCGCTGCACAGCCTGGAGTTGATGTACCAATGGAATGATGTCCAGTTCGAAGGAACCAATAGCGCCTTCGATTATGAGCAGGAGATTTACGCTCTCGGATGGTCAGCCAACTTACGTCAATTCTCCTATTCCATTTATGGCGGCCAGACGAAAAACACCTATGATAGTGGTCGCGATAACGACAGTCCCTACGTTCAGATCGACGCTGCCTACAATAATGGCGTGCACAATTTGACGTTTGCCGCATCTAACGAACTGACCGACAACTCTCAAGGCAACAACAATCGAACACCTGACGACCTGTTCGATGATGAAGAAGAAACCACCGTTCTGCGCACGATCGACGAAATTGAGCTGTTTGATATGCGTATGACATACTCCTATCTCGGCGTATGCCGCTCCTGTGAAGTGACAACCAACGTTATTTACAGCAAAGACGACTACCAACAGTTTGACGCGTTAACCAGTGAAGATATATCAGGCTCTATTGGTTTCTTTTATCAAGCCACGCAGTATTCAACATTTGGCGTTGAAGCTGGTTTGCGCACGACTGAATACGAAAACGATGAAACCAACAACTACGACGAATTCAGCACCATGCTGACCTACGACTACCGTCCACATCCAAGCTGGCTGCTGCGGGCGTTCACAGAGTGGGATCAACGCGAATTTGAAAACAACAGCAATCGAGATTACGACGAGTGGCGGACAGGATTGGCCGTTAGCTATATTTTCTCTATGTAATCCGGACTTATAAACCGGTGCGAATAACATTTGTTGTACCCGCAGTAAACCTCAGTGGAGGGCTGCGGGTCGTCTCAATCTATGCCTCTTACCTTGCCTCCCAAGGCCACCAGGTAACAATCGTTTCTCCAGGGCCCCGGCAATTTTCGATGAGAGATCAGCTGAAATCTCTGGTAAGAGATCGCAAGTGGCTCAAAGATACCAAATTTAACAAGGCCTTTTTTAATGATCCTGCCGTCAATTTGATCGTGCTGGATGGCTGTAAGACTGTTGATGAATCACAGGTTCCCGATAGCGATGTTGTCATTGCAACCTTGTGGCTGACTGCAGAATGGGTAGCGAGATTCTCAGCAAAAAAGGGAAAGAAATACTATTTCATTCAGCATTATGAAATTCACCCCTGGTTCCCTAAAGATAGAGTCATTGCCACCTTAAAAATGCCATTTGAGCGAATCGTCGTATCACAGTGGCTAGAGAATATTTTAGCGGATGAATATAAGCTACCCTGCCGCTTAGTTCCAAACGGGGTAGACAGTCAGAAGTTTGCTTTCTCGGAGCGATCAGGGAAAGAACCTCTCAGAATTGGCTTTATGTATGCTGTTCGAGACTACAAAGGATGCGACATAGCCATTGCCGCAATCAATAAGCTTCTTTCTGCCTACGCTGACTTGCGTATTGTTGCTTTCGGTACATCCCCACTTCCCTCGGACTCATTTCCCGAAGGTGCCCAGGTCGAATTTCATTTGAACCCGCCCCAGGCAGAGATTCCCTTTATCTACGGCAGCTGTCGGGCCTGGTTATTCAGCAGCCGAGTAGAGGGATATGGCCTTCCGCTCTTAGAAGCCATGTCGTGCGGTACCCCACTAGTCGCCACTCGGGCGGGAGCTGCGCCCGAATTACTGGAGAAGCATCAGGAACAACTGATTGCCGTGGACGATGTCGACGCCATGGTGAAGGCGGCCACGCGGTTATTTGAATTAGCACCCGAAGACTGGAAACAGCTCTCCAGAGAAATGAGGGCAATTGCCGAGGGGAATCATTGGGACAAGGTTGCCGCACAGTTTGAGCAGGCGCTACTGCCAAAAACCTAATGACCTCGAAGCGCGCAGAAAAATAATTTTAAACTATCCTTGGACACGGGCCTTTTACTCAATAGCTTTAACGCGTAGTAACGCGCCGTAGCAACATGCCCATATTTTAATGCCAGCCAACCCCACTGCTTATAAATATCGGTCAGACTATGAAACGTCGGCTGAGTCTTCGGCGGCTCTCCGGTTAATTGACGCCGCCCCCAAGCATCAGCCAGAGCTCGATTGACAATAGCGTCCCGCTCAGCAATCCTCGTTGCGACCAACCCTGTAGTCGTCTGACGCTTAGTGATTAATGGCTCGGCAAGATTGCACAGTTTACCGACCTCCCCTAATCTTAGCCAAAGGTCGTAATCTTCCGCAGGACAAAATCCCTCACGGTAACCCCCTACACGCCTGAGCGCATCGGCTCGAATCATCGCAGCAGGGTGGTGTATTGCTGAAGCGCCAGTCAGCAGGCGCAGTTCAATCTCTTCATGACTCAGCGGTACAGAAAACTCCCCTAAAGGGCGCTCTTCTGCATCGATTAAAGCGGCGCTACTTCCTAAAGCAACAACGTCAGCATGCTGATCGAGATAATCATTTTGGAGACGAAGACGCTCTGGAGCGCAAAGATCGTCAGCATCAAGGCGGGCAATATATAAACCTTTCGCTGCCGCCAAACCGTCATTTAACGCTCCAACAATACCTGTGTTAGGTCGACTAACAACAACCAACTGAGGCAGTAATGCCTTAAACGACTGCAACACTGATAGACTGGCATCCTTGGATCCATCATCGACACAAATGACTTCGAAATCCTGAAAATCCTGTAAGCGCAAAGATTCCAGCGTTGCCGCCAAGTAAGCCTCTGCGTTGTAAACGGGGATCAGCACGCTGATCTTAGGCTGATGAGGCATGCTCGTTTTGCGAAGGGAAGTTGTTGGCAGAGACACGGATCACCAATTCAAAGATAAAAATAGCTACCACGGAAAGTGGGCGTTCACTAGCAGTCGGGCGCTAGCCTAAAGATGACTTGAGCAGCAATTTCCAGGCACCGATATCCAACCCCTTATTACGTAGCGCTTTCAGCGCATAAGCTCGAGCCGTAGACTTTTGCCCGTAATTAAATGCCTGCCACCCATATTTTAGAAAATAAGATTGTTGCGAGTTACGGTCTTTCGAATCCGCCCGCCAGTGCTCTGTCGCGCGAAATTCACCAGAAATGCCTCTTCGTTGCCAAGCGAGCGTACAAGCGCGCTGCGCTGCGTCTCGCTGCTCAGACGCCTTACTGGCAGAAATAGATGTGCTGAGTGTGCGATAACGCAGTAAAACTTCATCGACATTTGCCAGCAGTCCAATTTCACCAAGCCGCAGCCAAAGGTCTAAATCTTCGGCAGGATAGCATTCTGCCGAATAACCTCCTGCGGCTCGCAGTGCAGAGGTACGTATCATTGCGGTTGGGTGACAAATCGTCGTGTGCCCCTGAAGAGCGATTCTCTGTATATCAGCATCAGTCCTTGGTTGACGAATTCGAGTGATAATGCGGCTGCAGTCATCGATCAACTCAAAATCACTGCCAACACAAACTACTGCGGAGTTACTTTTAAGAAAGCTAAGCTGGCGTGCAAAACGATCCGGTAAGGTGATATCATCCGCGTCCATGCGAGCTATAAAATCACCCTGAGCAGCATCCACACCTTCCTGCAAAGACGCCACCAGGCCTCGGTTCTCACGACGTATACAGCGAACTCTGGCGTCATTATCCGCGAATGCATCAATGACAGCGGCAGAACCATCCGTTGAGCCATCATCGATAACAATCAACTCAAACTCACGAAACGACTGCATAAGAACGCTTTGTATCGCATCATGCAAGTAAGAACCGGCGTTATAAACCGGCATAACCACCGATATCACCGGTTGTTGAGTGGCGATCATTTCTGCTGCTTCTATGGTCGAGAACCTCAACCTTTTTTAAACAATCGTTTTAGATAGCTTTTGGATGCCCAAAAACACACCTTTAGTGCTCGCTCATTCCACAAAGCGGCTGGCCGCCACTTAAATAGAATTTTAAGCTGCCTCATTGCAGCATCGACTTTACCAAAGCGAATGAGATTATAAGCACACAAAATGATGTACTTTTCACCATATGCTTTTGCCAACTCTAAGTGGGCAGGCGGACAGTAAACTTTCACTCGATCCACACCGCGAATCATATCCAGAGCCGACTCACCGGATTCAACAATACCCACAGTTTCCTGCTGACCATGAACACGATAGCAAACGAGAGGCTCGGCCTCGTACCATACTGGGTCGTTTATACAGATGCGATACCACATCTCCCAATCCAGGACGTGCACCAAATCCGTTCGAAATACACCTATTCGATCATACAGTGATTTTTTCACCATAATTGATGGAGGAATAATCGCGTTTGTCGAAATCTGTACCTTGGCGGCTTCCGCCAAAATCCCAGATTCCTTAGACAAAAGCTTGGAAACGCTCGTAATCTTATCAATCTCATTGATATAGAATTGCTGGGAGAAAAAAGCACTAAAGGTTTCTCCACTTTCTACCGCAGCGCAAAACCGACGATAAAAGTCAGGCATGACTTTGTCATCTTCATGAAGAAGATGAACCCACTCACCATCAGCAATTTCGATACAACGATTCCAGTTGTCATTCAAAGGCAAGGTTTGCGGGTTTTCAACATAATGAAAAGGATACTGATGCTCTTCCAGCAGCTCCTTCGCATAGGTTTTCTCCGGCTTGTTATTTAAAAGCACCACTTTCATAGTGCCGTCATCAATAAAAGCATCAGAGATACTGGCCAACGTTGCAGCCAGATCAGGGTCATGCCGATAACAGGGCACAACCACACAGATCAAAGGTTTCATCGAAGTATCACTACCCTGTTGACTTTCAGTTCCCATGATTCTTAATTACACCGCCTTCCATGTGTGATCAAAAACTGCCGCCGAATGCTGAATTTGAGGAAGCTCGCCAGTGGGATAAAAAGCGCTAACACTGACGTCGAAAACATTAATTGGCTCTACAAAGTCATAGAGTTCGCGCTCTCCACGCAAACCTGCAATTACGTGGTATTCACCAATAGGAAGGCCCAACCGGGGAATACGACACTGAATCACGCCCTCATCAGTCAACGGAACTTCCGCACCCAAGATTTCACTATCAAGGGTCGATACCGCGACGCCAAAATGATTCACCAGCGTAATCCATGCAACGGCCTTGTTAAGCTTGCCAGGATTTTTGTAGCTGAAATTCATCACCAGCTCTTCACCAACGATAGGCGTTTCCAGCACTCGGCCATTCGTATCTTCCAGCGTTAAGCCCGTGAAATAGACTTTCTTATTGCCTTTTCGTCCTGGATCATCAATGGCCTGCTTACCAGCATTCGCCTTGGCCGCACTCAGATAATCTTTGACAACTTCAGTCGTCGGACCGTCATTGACCAACTGTCCTTTTTGCAAAGCAATCGCTCGAGTGCAAAGATTTTGAACGGCACTCAAGTTATGGCTGACAAATAAAACCGTCCTGCCACTCTGAGCAACATCGCTCATTTTTCCCAGACATTTTTTCTGGAAGCCGGCATCACCAACCGCCAACACTTCGTCAACGATCAGAATTTCGGGCTCAAGATGGGCTGCGACGGAAAACGCCAGCCTAACGTACATGCCAGAAGAGTAGCGTTTAACAGGCGTATCGAGGAATTTTCCGATTTCAGAGAATTCAACGATATCATCAAACTTACGATCAATTTCGGTCTTTCTCATTCCAAGAATAGAGCCGTTGAGATAAATATTCTCTTTACCCGTTAATTCTGGATGAAACCCTGTACCAACCTCAAGCAAGGAGGCTACTCGGCCTCTGAGAACGACACGCCCCTGGGTAGGCTCAGTAATCTTCGATAGAATTTTCAACAAGGTCGACTTGCCAGCACCGTTGTTGCCAACAACACCGATAACTTCACCTTCGTTGATATCGAAAGACACATCTTTCAATGCCCAAAAGGAATTATCCGTCTTCTTGCTACCACCTTCTGTTTTGCGAAAAGGAGATTTGATGGTGTTAACAATCGCCTCGCGAAAATTTTGGCCAGCACCAGAAAATGAACCCAATCGGTACCACTTGCCAATGCCCTCAACACTGATAATCGGTTTTTCCATGAATAATTCTCTCTCACCTCAAAGTCAGTTGATCAGGCCAAATCGGCAAAACGACGTTCTACAGAACGGAAATAGAAGATGCCAAAGAAGAACATGGCAATGGAGATGACAATGGACATCATCAGGTGAAGCAGGTCAAAGTTTGAACCTAGAATCGCAGCCCTGAAGGACTCAATAATGCCCACCATCGGATTAAGCGCCAAAATCCATTGATATTTCTCTGGAACAATACCTACCGGATAAACAACAGGGCTCAAAAACATCAGCGACTGCATCATGAAAGGAACGACATATTTGAAATCACGATACGAAACTGTCAATGCAGCAAGGAAGTATCCCAGCCCAAGGGTAAATAGGAACAAAATCACCAGGAGACAAGGAATAAAGATAATGGTCCACTGGGGCATTGTCTGGTGATACGCCATTAATCCGAAATAAACGAGAAATGCCAGGCAAAAGTCCACACAGGCAGCACCAACACAGGAAAAAGGTACAAACAACCTGGGGAAATAAATCTTGGTTAATAACGCCTGCTGGCTGACCAAACTGTTCGCCGCTTGGTTAACCGTTGTCGAGAAAAATGTCCAGGCCAATAAACCGCCATAGACATATATCGAGTACGGATACCCCTCGGAATCCATCTTGGCAAACCGCCCAAACACCATGGTGAAGATCAGCATCATAAAAAATGGCTGCAAAATCGCCCAAACGGCGCCGAGGACCGTCTGCTTGTAACGGACCAGAATGTCTCTCAGGGTTAGAAAATAGAGCAGCTCTCGGTAGCGATACAGCTCTTTAAAATCAATGCGCAGCCAACCCTTCGTAGGCTGAATAACAAATTCTTCTTTAAGCATTTTGGTCCTTTTTCGGAACTTCGGCAGCGTGGATTCCACACGCCGCGCAACTGCAGGTTTCCTTACACCGCAAGCGGCGCATGGTACTTAAACTCGGCAATCACTTGAATGATTGACTTACCTTATATCCATAGACAATAAGACGGTCACAGAGAAGTAACCCTCCAACTCTCTATTTGAAAATCCCTGTTTTAGGTTATAGCACAGGAAGAAATCGGAAGCCTGAGTCGAGCGGTAGATTGTGCCAACAGACTCAGACTTTCGAAAAATTAAGGCAGTGGTTTAGCGAACCCAGGCGATATCCGTATCAAGCAGTCCTTCAGCTTTAAAACGCTTAAGTACCTGATGTCGAATCAACTGAGATGAACGGAAGTCCTTGTCCACAAATTGAATGGCTTCAAGGCCAGCTTTTAATTCCATCACACTGCCCTTCAAATCCATAATTGGCTGATGGTTGGGCGCCAAAGATTTGAAAAGATCAAAATTTACACGATAAGAACGCTTATCCGGTGGAGCATCTGTATTGATGCTCAATCCAACACCAGGAATACACTCGGCAACCACCTCAGCCAATTGCTTGACCTGGTAGTTCCAGCTGTCAGAACCGGTATTTACAGCGAGGAACTGACCACCTGCAGACTTATCACGGGTCACAGCCCACTCAAGCGCGCGCGCCATATCCTTAACATTGATGAGCGGCCGCCAGGGTGTTCCGTCACTTAAAATGGTAATTTTACCATCAGCGATTGCACCTGCCACGAAATCATTCAACACCAAATCCAGGCGCAAACGATCACTCATGCCGCAAGCCGTCGCAAAGCGGCAACAGGTTACCACAAAACTATCGTCAGCCAATTTCTCCAAATCCACTTCGGCCGCCACTTTAGAGCGAGCGTAAGCAGTCAGGGGATTTAGCTCATCATTCTCTGTCTTCGGAAAATCACTGGCTGCGCCATACATGCTACAGCTAGACGCGAAGACATAGTGGCCGACGCCATTCTCTTTGGCGAGTTTAGCGAGACTAACCGCAGCGCGATGATTCACGGCCATCGTCGCTTCTTCAAACTCCTTACCCATAGGATCATTTGAAATAGCAGCCAGGTTGACGACTGCATCAACCCCTTTCAGCAATGCTTCCGGAAATGCCCGCACGTCACCGTAATACTGAGCATCCAAAATGACTTCTGGTACCAAAGTGTTTCCGGTTAGGCAATGGGAAAACAATCCCATGTCAAAGCCGATCAACTCCGCCGTAGGGAAGGTCGTTCTAAGCTGCTTAATTACACTGGGGCCCACATAGCCCAGATTTCCAGCGACCAGTACTTTCATAAATTCTCTCATCCCAGATTAGAATCGGTCTCACCGGCGTAGAACCGGCCATAATATTGACGGTACGACAGTGCTCTGTTGCCCGCTACGGCAAAAACGTCACAAATACCGCCTCTCGCGCCAACCGCGACTACTCTGACTAATTTTAGTACAGATATCCCTGAATACGGTCTGCCTGGCCGACCGGTGAAAGCGGCAGTGTATTATAGATAGCGGGAAGAATCATCGCCTGTCAGCACGTAAACCTTAACAGAGGATTAATGCGAATTCTGATGACTAAGTCATACAAAAGTGGATCAGAAAAATCTTCAGATCGTCAATTTTTGTCAGGAAAATCATTCACCTGTAATACAGCTGCAATCATTCGGTAACAGCTTTTCAGCTGTTCGGCATCATCGTGCCCAATAATCTCCTGACGCTCAGCCTCCGAAATCAAAACGTCAAAATTGGCAACCGTCAACACTTCCCCAAGGGATTTGCTGACTACTTTTTCTATTGCCTGAGTCTTCTGTATGGCATCGAACGCCTTCTTCAGCTGTGCGGGCGCATCGCTCCCATCACCAGCAACCACCTCACTGAATAACCGCTCATGAACGTCGCTGTTGGCCAGCAGGATCCTAGCCGCATAACGCCCCAACCGATCCGAAGGTTCCCGATAGGGACGCCCCAGAGGAAAGATCAAGCATCGAACGAGCGTGCCCAGCCAGGGGTGGGGCAAATTACGTAATGTGTTTACCAACGCATTTTGTATCTGGAATAAACTGTCGCGTAACGCGAAATGAACCAGCGGATGCTCTTCCTTTCGACTTCCCGAATCTCGATAGAACTTGAGTACAGCAGAAGCCAGATATAAATGCGTAAGCACGTCTGCCATGCGACCAGAGAGCTTTTCCCTGACTTTAAAGCGACTCCCCAAGGACAACAGAAGAACATCCGCTACAAACGCAAATACCGTACTCAGGCGCGTTAATTGGCGATAATAATGAGCGGTCCGGCCTTCGACAGGAGACGCGATCCAGCGCGCGCCCGTCAGCCCATAGATAAAGCTTCGAACCCCGTTGCGCAACACAAAACCCAAGTGGGAAAACAGCACTCGATCATATTCAGCCAAGGTTTCCGGAGACGACTCCTGTCCCGCCAGACGGATCTCGGATTGCAGCCAGGGATGATTACGCACAGCACCCTGCCCGAAGACAATCAAACTGCGGGTAAGGATATTCGCCCCCTCCACAGTGATACCGATAGGCAGGGCTTGATATAACGGAGCGAGATAATTCGACGGCCCAGTGATGATCCCTTTACCCGCATGAATATCCATGGCGTCATTGACGCTGCGACGATTAGCTTCCGTTGTGTAGAATTTTAAAATCGCCGATAGAACTCCGGGCTTTTCCCCCAACGCGAGCGCAGACAAGGTTAGCCGGCGAGCAGCCTCCACTCGGTATGCTTCCGCCGCCAATCTCGCCAAGACCTCCTCAATACCTTCGAAATAACCGATTGGCAATCCAAATTGGCGCCTTACTCTTGCGTACTGGCCACTGTACAGCGCACTTAACTTTATCCCCGTCGCCCCCAGAGCCGGCAGAGAAATCGCACGTCCGGCAGCCAAGCAATGCATCAGCATCTGCCAGCCCTGCCCCAAACGCTCAGCACCACCAATGACATAATCCAGAGGCACGAAAACATCTTCGCCGCGCAGTGGACCGTTCATAAAAACAGATCCAACAGGATAGTGACGATGTCCATGCCAGACACCTTTTAGATTGGCTGGAATCAGCGCACAAGAAATACCTAACTCTTCCTCGCCTCCAAGTAAGCCATCTGGATCTTTGGCAAGAAATGCAACGCCAATCAGAGTCGCCACAGGTGCCAGAGTGATGTAACGCTTGTTCCAATTCAGGCGCAGACCAAGAACCTGCTCACCTTCCCAATCACCGTAGCATACGACACCGGTGTCGCTCATGGCGGCGGCATCGGAACCTGAACCAATTCCGGTTAAGGCAAAGCATGGGATATGGGAACCGTCGGCCAGCTTTGGCAGGAAATTGCTCTTTTGCTCTTCCGTCCCAAAGTCTCGTAAGAGCTCACCTGGCCCCAGAGAATTCGGCACCATTACAGTAATGGCTGCCGTCAAACTACGACTGGCAATGCGAGCCACGACAGCAGAATTCCCCGCTGCGGAAAATTCCAAACCGCCATACTGCTTTTCAATAATCAAACTGAAGAATTTTTCCTGCTTAAGAAACGTCCAGACACTATCCGGCAAATCTCCCTGTTGAGAAACTTGCCATTCATCCAGCATGTCGCAGAGTTGCACCACAGGCCCAATCAGAAAAGCCAGCTCATCATCACGTAACTTTGGCTCTGGTGCAGAAAGGAGTTTCTGCCAGCGGGGTTCCCCGGAAAACAGTTCGGCGTCCCACCAGGTTGTGCCCGCTTCCAAAGCCTGACGCTCTGTCGCTGACAAACGCGGCGCGACTTCCCGAAACCAGCGGAAAACCGGTCCGCTGATAAGACCAATACGAAGCGGCGTTAAGGAAAGGAGTCCCGCCAAGACGAAACCCGCACCAGACAACCAAACAAAAAGAGTAGGCAGCAAAGACGTCAACCAGGCAAACAGTGCCGCCCCTAGAAGGACTGCAGAACAATGCCGCAATGATGGGCTCAAATACCCAAGCGCCAACAACAATCCCAGAAAAACGATGACGGACATACCAAACCTGCGTCGAAATTAAGTAAACGAAAGCTGACGCCAGGCCTCAGCAGTTAACATCAAAACAGGCTTTTCCATCCGCTATCGGCTTGAAATCGTTCGCCGTGGCTTGCCGTCAGCTTTGATAACTTCTCAACCAGGCTGGGTACATCCTGAGCCTGAATATAATGCAAAGGGCCGCCAAGAAACGGGGCGAACCCTGTGCCAAAAACGACAGCAGCGTCCAGCTGCTCATCATTAGCAACAATTTTTTCAGAACGACAGCGCACAACCGCATTGAGAAACGTCAGCAAAAGACGGTCACGCATAGTGCCGACGGAAGTGCCCATCGGCGGCAACTGCCCCCCATGTTTTGGCGGAGATTTGCGCCAGTCGTAAAAACCCTGCCCGCTCTTGCGACCTAAATTCCCAGATTGGACTTTGTCCCGTATCCAATCCGGCACTCGAGGTAAAGGCTCGGGAACACGAGTGCGCAGAGAATCAGCCACCGCAAGACAGATATCCAAACCGACCCTATCGACTAACTCTAAAGGCCCCATTGGCATACCAAATGCGAGCATGCTGCCATCAATATCGCTTAAGCTGGCACCTTCGTCAGCCAATAAAATCGCCTCGAGAAGATAGGGCGTCAAAATTCGGTTGACCAAAAAACCGGGGCGATCCTGAACAACAACAGGCAATTTGCCAAGCGCAAGCGCGAACAGGCGGCATAGGTTTCTGCATTCATCACTGACGCCATCATGATGCACTAACTCGACAAGCTGCATGCTGGCAACAGGATTAAAGAAGTGGAGCCCCATAAAACGAGACGGATCATCAACGTCCCGACTGAGAGACCCAACAGACAGACTTGACGTGTTACTGACCAGCAAGCTGTCTGTTCGCAGAGATTGACTAACTGTTCGATAGATCTCGCCCTTAATCTCTTCTCTTTCAGGAGCCACCTCAATCACGATATCCGCACGGGCAATCCCATGGCCGTCAATATCCGGCAGCAAGCGGTCGAACATCGCCTGGCGCTCACGAACGGAGAGTCGCTTAACCTGACGCAGAGCCTGAGCTCGCTGCAGGGTTTTTCCGATCATCGCTGGATCGGGATCACTGAGGGAAACCTGAAATCCACGCAGTGCGGCCCAGACAGCGATATCCCCTCCCATAACACCAGCACCGATCACATGAATGTGTTGCAGTTGACGCTCAGTGTTTGCTTCATGGCTGCGCAATGATTCCCGCAAGAAATAAATGCGATTTAGATTGGCTCCCAATTCTGAACCCGTAAGACCGGCAAAGGATGCAATTTCCGCAGGCCCTTGCTCGCGCCCTACACCACCGTGGTCTCGCCACAACCTCAGTAGATGCAACGGCGAAGGATAGTGGCCAAGATTGACTCGTTTACTCACCTGGTGCTGATAAATTTTTGCCAATATCGGTCGAACACAAGCAAGGTTAGCCAAACGATCTCGCCAACGGCGGGCACGTTTGGAGGCTCCTTTCCATTCGGACAGCGCCGATTCCAGATGTCGCTCTTCGACAACGACATCTACCAATCCTATTTTTTTGGCGGATGAAGCACTGACCTCTCGCCCGTCCAACATCATGTTTAGGGCACGCAACGGCCCCAACAACTGTACCGAACGCCAACTGCCACCCAAGCCGGGATGCAAGCCCAACCGAACTTCAGGAAAGCCGAGTCGCGCGCCTTTGATTGCGAACCGGTAGTCACACAAAAGCGCCAGCTCCAGGCCGCCGCCCAAACATACTCCGTGGAGCACAGCAATCTTTCGACACGGCAACGCCGCAAAGCGATCAAACAGGCTATGCGCTTGCAGCATAAGTCCGGTCATGCGTTGGGTATCGCTGTATTCGCGAAAGATCGAAATATCCGCCCCCCCGCAAAACCCTGAGACTTTACTTGACCGCAACACCAACGTTTTCGGAGGATTCGCTTCCAGGTGGGACACAATGCCCTCGAGTTCATGGAAGACATCAACGGTTAACAAGTTCAAATCGCTATCAGCACGATTGAAAACCAACCAACTGCAGCCACCATCACCCAGCAACTGCCAATGTCTGCTGGTGATGCCTGTATCAACAGGAAGGGAAGCTAAGACTGGCTTATTCGACGCCTTCAATAGAGATTCGCTAACAGACAACACATGCATCAGACCACCTCCAGAAGCGCCGCACCACCTTGACCACCACCAACACACAAGGTAGCAATACCTCGCCTAGAGCCGGTACGAGCCAGAGTTTTCGCCAGGTGAAGAATGATTCGATTTCCACTGGTACCAACCGGGTGTCCGAGACTGATAGCGCCACCATCAATATTCACACTTGCCAGATCTATCGGACCCAAGGCCTCCGGCAAATTCAAATATTCCCGGCAAAAAGCCTCCTGGCGCCAGGCAGATGCGCACGCTAAAACTTGACAGGCAAAGGCTTCATTCAGCTCCCAAAGATCGATTTGAGAAAGATCGCCATCACAATGGCGTGTTATCAGCGGAGTGCTGGCGAAGACCGGCCCCAACCCCATGACCGCAGGGTGCAAGCCAGCCCAATTCATATCAACCAGACGCGCCAAGGGTTTCAACTGCAACCTATCCACAGCAGCTTCAGATGCCAGAATCAACCAGGAGGCCCCGTCACTGACTTGGGAGCTGTTGCCTGCGGTTACTTTACCCCAGGGTTTTTCAAATACCGGCCGTAATTTCGCCAACTTTTTAAACGAAGAATCGGGACGAACCCCGTCATCCTTTAAGTGGGCATTCCCCTGTAGATCGAATATGGGTGTCACTTCGTCGTCTAAAATACCGGTTTCCTGAGCCGCAGCCAGCCTGAGATGACTCTCAACAGCATAGACATCTGCAGCTGCACGTGAGATGTCAAACAGCCCCGCCAAAACCTCCGCCGTCTGTCCCATATTGAGAGACACAATGGGATCCGTAAGACCTTGCCGCAAGCCAATAATTGGCTGTAAAAACTGGGGGCGAAAACGCCGAATAACTCCGAGACGCTCACCGAAGTTACGAGCCTGTGCAAGATCCGCCAACCAGTGTACTGCCTGCTGCGGCCAGAGCAGTGGCGAGTGACTCAGCGCTTCTGTACCACCGGCTAAAACCACTTCGGCACTGCCTGAGGAAATCGCACGAAACGCGCTATCGACAGCCTGCATACCAGAACCGCAGTTTGTTTGAACCGTGTGCGCAGGGATGCTATCAGATAGCCCCAACCGCAGGCTGGCCAATCTGGCGGGATTCATTTCCGTGGCAATCACATTGACACAGCCCAGCACCACTTGATCGATCGCTTCGATCACTTCTGGGTATTTCATTAGCAGAGGTCGTCCCGCCTGCACCGCCAGATCCACTGGAGTAAAAGGTCCAGGGCGACCAGCCGTTTTTAGAAAAGGAGTTCGCAGGCCATCGACGATATAGACGTCTCGGGAGCTAGAGTGCTCGTTTAGCGGGCGATTCAATGAACTACCTCCTACTACGGGAAATACGTGTTATTTTTGTCGTCGCTTCGCCAATAAAAGTCTGCCCATCATAAATCGATGGGCCAGTTAATACAGTGTAGTCTTTGAAGTCAGAAAGGGCGGCTGAATATGTCAGCGGTCGCCCCATGATCCTGAACGAATTTACTCGCCCTCAGCGAGAGCCAAAACGCCTTCGGCAAGATTTCCTTTTTCTTCCAACCAATTTTTCCGATCAGCCGCGCGCTTCTTCCCCAGCAGCATGTCGAGAATTTGATGAGTGTCATCCCCATTCTCGATCACCAGTTGCACCAAACGACGGGTATCTGGCGCCATGGTTGTCTCGCGCAACTGCATAGGATTCATTTCACCCAACCCTTTGAATCTCTGCACGCCGATTTTGCCTTTTTTCTTTTCGGCGTTGATTCGATCAATCACGCCTTCTTTCTCCGCCTCGTCCAATGCGTAATAGACCTCTTTACCGATATCAATTCGGTAGAGAGGTGGCATGGCAACAAACACGTGTCCAGCAGCAACCAGTGGCGCGAAGTGTCTTACAAAGAGCGCGCAGATCAGTGTCGCAATATGCAAACCATCCGAATCCGCATCAGCCAAAATACATACTTTGTGGTAACGCAAACCGGAGAGATCTGAAGACCCAGGATCGACACCCAAGGCAACAGAAATATCGTGAATTTCCTGAGAGGCAAGCACTTCCTGGCTGTCGACTTCCCAACTGTTCAGAATCTTACCGCGCAATGGCAGAATCGCCTGATATTCACGATCCCGGGCTTGTTTGGCCGAGCCGCCGGCCGAGTCTCCCTCCACCAGAAAGAGTTCGCCGCGCTCAGGTTCTCCCGACGAACAGTCTGCCAATTTTCCAGGCAGAGCCGGTCCCTGGGTGATCTTTTTACGGGCCACCTTTTTACTGGAACGCACACGCTTCTGTGCATTGGCAATACAGAATTCAGCCAGCTTATCACCTTCGCCAGTGTGCTGGTTTAACCACAAACTGAACGCATCCTTGGCAATACCGGCGACAAATGCAGCCGCTTCACGAGACGTCAGTCGCTCTTTAGTCTGCCCGGAAAACTGGGGGTCAGAATGCTTGTATGAGATAACGTAACAACAGTTTGCCCAAAGATCGTCGGGCGCCAGCTTTACACCTCGAGGTAGCAGATTTCGAAATTCACAATACTCTCGTAACGCGTCCAATAATCCGGTTCGCAGACCATTGACGTGTGTGCCGCCCTGAGCCGTGGGAATCAGGTTGACATAACTCTCCTGAATTAATTCTCCGCCTTCCGGCAACCACTGAACCGCCCAATCGACGGCTTCTGACTTACTGGAAAAGCTTCCCACAAAAGGCTCGGCGGGTAAGTTTTCCCAGCCGTTGGTCGAGCTTTTAAGATAATCTTTGAGCCCATCTTCGAAGTACCATTCGTCGCGATCACCGGTTTGCTCATCCAAAAAGATTACTTTGAGCCCCGGGCAAAGTACTGCCTTTGCTCGCAGAACGTGACGCAGACGCGATACAGAAAATTTTGCTGAATCAAAGTAGGAGGGATCCGGCCAAAATCTTAAGCTGGTGCCCGTATTACGCTTTCCACAAGAGTCGATGACTTTGAGGTCTTTGGACTTCTCACCATCCCGAAACTCCATCTGATAGACGTTGCCATCACGCTTGATGGTCAGCTCCAGCCGTTTGGAGAGAGCATTTACAACAGAGACCCCAACGCCGTGCAAACCGCCCGAAAACTGATAGTTCTTGTTAGAAAATTTGCCGCCCGCGTGCAGGGTCGACAAAATCACTTCAACGCCAGGCTTGCCCTGCTCAGGGTGAATATCCACCGGCATGCCACGACCGTCGTCGCTACAGGTGATGGACTGATCTTTATGTAAGGTAATTTCAAGACAACGTGCGTGACCAGCCAGGGCTTCGTCGACACTGTTATCGATCACTTCCTGAGCCAAATGATTGGGGCGACTGGTATCGGTGTACATGCCCGGACGTTTGCGAACCGGGTCAAGTCCTGTGAGGACTTCAATATCTTCTGCGGTGTAATTCGCCATTATTTCTTAGTGATTTCCGTGATTTAGTGACAGTCTAATGTCAAATGTGAGCAAGATATGTAGGGGAAGTATAGTGTTTACTGGTGCATTTACAGCACGAAACCGTTAATGCGTGGATCCGCTCATCCTCGCGGCGAGCAAGACTAACAGACTCGCGGGCAATTTCAGCGATCTTTGAAGAGAAACTCGATAATTTCAGGCAATTTCCCCTCGTACCCCTGAAACCCATGGTCGCCACCATCTTCGATCAGTTGACGACAGCCCTGATACTTAGCGACAGCCTGCCGATAATCGAGCGTCTCATCACCGGTTTGAGCCATCAGCCAGTAGCGAGAGACATCTTGCAGCTGTGAGTAATACGCCTGTTGAAATTGATCCGCGTGGGCGGTCGTCAACAAGTACGTATCTTCAGTGTGAAAGTTGTGCTGTGGCGTACCAGCCACCCGGTCAATCAATAGATGCGGCCGTACCGAAGGGTTAATCAACACCGCTTTGCACCCATAGCGCTCTACCAGCCAAGTTGCCCAAAAGCCGCCAAGAGAGCTGCCGATCAAGCCCACCTGCTGACCATTCAAGCCCTGCATAAGACTCTGCAATTGTCGCTGAGTTTCCTCAGGATAGGGGCTTAGATAGGGGCATTGGTAGTCAATACTCGGATGTTCGGTCGCCAACCAATCGCGAGTCTGGCACGCCTTGTTTGAGCTAGGCGAACTCAGAAAACCGTGAATGTAAACCAATGTCGACATAGAAAATCCATTCCATCGAGCTAAACTGCAGAATCCGGCCTACCAATACCAGAGATTCAAAGTCACCTAAATCAATAACGCGTGAAAGCAAGCCCGATCACTCTGTGACGACGAGGCCTAATCAATAGCCTCCAGACGAAAAGTTAATTCCGTAGTCTTTCTCAGCTACGCGTCTGACACCAGTATCGAAGTCGCCAGAGTCGTGGAGTTCAAACCATCGATAACCTGGCATCAAACAATCTAACGCGAAATCTTCGCTGCCAGGTTTAAATTGTATACACGTTGACGGTGTTGAAAGCAGCTGAAAGTGTGCAAACTGCCCGGCATACTCTTGATGTACATGCCCCCAAACCAATGCTTTGACGTGGGGAAAGCCCGCTAACAAAGACAGCAACGCCTGCCCCTCGCGGATAACATACTGATCAATCCAGGCACTGCCAACCGGCACCGGTTGGTGATGAACAAATACCATTGTCGGCTTTTGACAGTCGCTCAGAGCACAACGAACCCGCTCCAGTTCACCCGCCGCCAGACTCCCGTATTCGTGGCCAGGTACAGCGGAATTCAACAATAACAGTTGCCAGCAGCGGGTTTCCATCCGATCCATGATCGCGCCCTTTCCACTAGCACTCAATTGACGTAGACAAGCGTCGGAATCGTGGTTTCCCGCCAGCCATGCTAAAGGCACCGCTGACATCTCTCTAACCGTTGTCACAAAGCGCCGGCAAGCGGACTCAGTACCTTCGCTGGAGATATCTCCAGACGCCAACATATAATCGTAAGAATCTTCGCTTTCACGCACCAGAGCCAACACATCAGCCAGGCTTTCATCGGTATTAAGCCCGAGCAGACGCTCTCCTGGATACTCTCCAAGATGGCAATCGCTGAGCTGCAGCAGTCGTTGGCTTGCGGACAATCGCTTGATCCTTAATCCCAAAATGGTTGTGTTTCTATTCCAATTAGAAAAGCAGAGCTGGTTACTCTCATGTCCCTAGATGCGTCCCAACGGACTTAGGAATTCACGCCCATGCGCACGAGACCGTTTGCCTGACTGTGTATCAGCCAATCACTCAGGAAACGATTCACCTGCGCCTTTTCATCTTGCTGGTACATCTGTCGATTAGGATAGTCATATCTCGGCTGCAGCCGACGATGATGATCCCAGGCAACCACTTCCGCCATACGAGCGTCATGATATAACCGCACTTGCATTTGCGGTGCATCCAGCCAGGCGAAAGGTTCGTCTTCCTGCCAAATGTGGAGCATGGTGGTGTACTTGGCACGCTCGACGATTTCCAGACGAATGGACTGACTCTGTGCGCCAACCTGAATGCGATAGCCCCAACTGTTACGCTCACGATAACCCGGCATCAATTTCAACAGACGAGCGTAATTGGCTTCGCAACAAGACATCTGTTCAGCCAAATCTACCTTATAGCGCTGTGCATTGCGACTTAGCCCGCTACTGCTGGTCATGTATCCGCCTCCACAGCGAAACTGCTCTTTGTTACCAAATTCATCATAGGATGTGCTGATTTAATTAACAGCTTAGTCGATGAACGCGCCCTGTGCGCCGGGACTGGCCGTCGACCTCGCAAAAGAGCGCTCCAACTTACCACACTTATCCAGCCCCCCAAAAGCGTGACCCACGCCGAAAACCTTCGGGATTTATCCGGATACGGGCTCCGCCGAATGTTTTCGCAAGCGGGGCCGTTCACGTTGTAACCACTGTAGGGCAATCAAAATAGGCGAATTTACAAACAGACCACTGAATATATTTGCCAAAACTGGCTCTGCCGGAACGAGTTTTACCAAAATGTCCTCCTGCTCTTCTGCCAACCCGAGCACCTGACCATGGCACTGACTGAGATCTGCCAAACCACAATAAAGACTAATATGTTCATCGCAGCCACCAGGGGATGGCATATAACGGCAAATATGCTCTAACGAATCAATATCCACCCCGGCTTCTTCTCGAGCTTCGCGGATTGCGACCTCTTCAGCGGACTCTCCTGGCTCGACAATGCCAGCAACAATTTCCAGACACCAGGGGTTCTCTCCGCTCGCTAGAGCGCCGGCGCGAATCTGCTCGATCAGTGCGAGCGTATCCGCAGCCGGATCGTAAAGAAGCACAGCAACAGCATCACCTCGACGTAAGACTTCCCGCGAAACCGGCTGGCTCTCACCCCCACCATACAAACGATGGCGAAAATGCCACGCTTCCATAGAAAAAAAACCATCGTAAAGTGTTTCCTTCTGGATAACCTCTACATCTTTGTGGTCGAAGCCTGAATGGACCTTTAAATCACTCATTATTTCCCGATCTACTAGACAGTATTAACATTTTTTAAACGAGCGGTTTCCCGGCTACGGTCGACGATTGACGTGCGAAACGCTACACTTTGCCGGGAATTTCCCTCCGATTCTCCGCATTTGCCACCCGCACATGCAATGCCACCACAGGAACAGACATGCGCAAGCGAAAGCTTATCTCAGGCATAGCCCTGGCAATAGGCCTGTCCACGTCAAACAGTCAGGCAGCCTCACTGCAGGATATATACCTGCAGGCTCTAGAAAATGATCACCAACTGAAAGCAGATCGTGCCGCTCTGGAAGCCGGCCTTGAAAGCTCCAAAATCGCGCGAGCCAATCTACTTCCACAAATTAATGCCAGCGCAGCCCACACAGAAACTGACTATGATTATAACGGTTTTAGCAACAGCTTCGGCGGAAATATAAACAGTTCCGGCGAGGTGGACAACGACACCTACCAGCTGTCTTTGACACAACCTCTGTTTGATATGTCCGCCTGGTACAGCTACCAACAGGGCAAAGCGGTCAGCAAGCAGGCAGAAGCTCAGTTCGGCGCAGACCAGCAGTCTGTCATTATTCGCGTTGCCGAAGCCTACTTCAACGTACTGCGCGCCATAGACAATCTGGAGACAGCCAAAGCGGAAGAAAATGCCCTCAGCCATCAGTTGGAGCAAACGAAACAACGCTTTGATGTTGGACTTACCGCAATAACCGATGTCCATGAGGCACAAGCCGCCTACGACACCGCGACGGCGGCAACGCTTGAAGCGCGCGGCGCTCTTGGGATAGCGTTCGAAGAAATTGAGGTTCTTACCGGCTCATCGCCAGACAGCATCGCGCCACTTCTGGAAAATTTTCCGATTACCAATCCTGAACCGGCCGACCGCAGTGCCTGGGTCGATTTTTCTCTGCAGAACAATTATTCATTGAAAGTTGCGCATTTGAATTACGATGCATCCCGGCAAAGTGCGCGGGCAGCAGCCTCCAATCACTTGCCGACGATCAGTGCAAGTATCAACTATGTCGACATGGATGATACCAACACCGAGGTAGATACGGCTGGCTTCGGTACCGCTTATCCCGACGAACGTTACACAGACCAATCCACCATAGCCGTGCAATTGGATGTGCCAATCTTCAGCGGATTACGTACCTCATCCGAGCGCCGCCAAGCCCAGCAACTGCAAGTTCAGTCGATGGAGCTGTTCAATCAAACACAGCGTGACATCATCCAGAACACCCGCTCACTACACCTCTCCGTAATGACGAATGTTGCGCAGATCAACGCTCGCAAACAGGCGATTACCTCTAGTCGCAGCGCGCTGGAAGCCACACAGGCTGGTTACGACGTGGGCACACGAAATCTGGTCGATGTTTTGCTGGCCCAGCAAAACCTGTACGAAGCTCAGCGCAGCTATGATGAAACTCGCTACGATTACGTACTCGACATGCTGAGATTGAAAGAAGTCGCGGGCTCACTCTCGCCCGACGACGTCAGCCAATTGAATCGGTGGTTGGAAACGGCCAAGCCCGTTCTGCGCAGCAGTTACGAAGCAAGATAGTCCGCTACGACATAGAACAAGCGAGTAATTACCTGCCAGATCGACTGGGATACATCCGTTGATCTGGCAGCCTCTTGACAAGATCACTCTCCATTCCGGCCCGATCTGACAGCCTCCTGACAGTATGGCGCCAACACGTCCATAAGTTTATTGAGCGCGCCACGATTCCGTGCCGCAACATCAAGCCCCAAACGACCGACACGCGCAACTTCTGAGGGATCTTCCCACAAACGCCCCACCTGCTCTGCCAGCTGCTCTGGCGTTTCGACAATGGCTAATGCTCCAGCATCACGTAGCAAACTGGAGATCTCGGCAAAGTTATACAGTGAGCTACCCGCAAACAAAGGCTTACCCCATGCGGCCGGCTCGATAAAGTTATGCCCCCCACGATCAACCCAGGTACCGCCCATAAAGACACAATCGCTGGCGCCAAGCAACGCCAGCAATTCACCCATGGTGTCACCAACCAGAACCTGCGTCTCAGCCCGAACCGCCCCCCCTTCAGAATGCTTTTGCACACCAAAATGTTGAGTGGCAAGGCGAGCAACATTGTCAAAACGCTCCGGATGACGCGGTACCAATACCAACAGCGCCTGAGGGAATTTCTTTAACAACTGCTGATGACACTCTAACAATAAGGCATCTTCACCGTCATGAGTGCTCGCAGCCAATAGAACCTGCCGTCCAGTCTCTCCCTGCCAGCGAGCTCGATAGGACTTGGCAAGCTCACGCTGGTGCGTATCAATAGAGAGATCGAACTTTATACTGCCAGTAATTTGAACGGCAGTATCGCTTGCTCCAAGATCAAGAAAGCGCTGAGCATCGGCACCGGATTGCGCAGCAATTTGTGTCAGGTGATTCAGCGTCGGCCGAGTGAGAGCGGAAAATCGCTGATAACCTCGCGCAGACCTCGCCGATAGACGGGCATTGGCGAGAATGACTGGAATCTTGCGACTATGGCACGCAGCGATAGTGTTCGGCCACAGTTCTGTTTCCATAATCACCGCCACCGACGGCTGCACGCGATTGAGAAAGCGCGCCAGGCTATCTGGCAAATCATAGGGACAGTAGACATGAAAAACCTCCTCTCCCAGAGTTTGTATCACTCGATCGGATCCCGTTGGCGTCGTGGTTGTAATCACCAGCTCTAATTCTGGCCACTGCTTACGCAGTTGCTTTAACAATGGCTGAGACGCGAGAAACTCTCCGACAGATACGGTGTGCAGCCACAACGCAGGCCGACTGGAATCGCGCTTGGGAAATATCCCGAAACGCTCTTTGATACGCCTGGCATAGCCCGGATTGGCCCGTGAACGCCACCACAGTCGCATCAAGATAAAAGGTGTCAGAAAATATAAAAGAAGCGTATAGCCAAAGCGCGCAGCTCGAGACATTAAAAGGCCACCTGGTCACACCGCCATAACAGCCTGCTCAGACCGAGCGCAAAAACGCTTTCAGAAAGCATCGTCAGCTCCGTATCATGCTGACGGTTCAGAAAATTGGACAGCATGCAGGCGAGCATATGCGCCCTCAGCGGCCAACAGTTCATCATGGCATCCTACCTCGACAATACGTCCGTTATCCATGACGACAATCTTGTCTGCTTTTTCAATGGTAGACAACCGGTGTGCGATAATTATCGTAGTTCGATTACGCACCGCTTCATCCAAGGCTGCCTGAATCATACGTTCGGATTCTGTATCCAGCGCCGAGGTTGCCTCATCCAAAATCAAAATAGGGGCGTCTTTCAACAGCGCCCTGGCGATAGACAACCGCTGCCTCTGCCCTCCCGACAGGCGCAAGCCATCTTCGCCAATCAAGGTATCAAACCCATCGGGCAGACGTTCAATAAACTCCAGCGCATTCGCTGCTCGCGCAGCCTCCCGAATATCTTCGCGAGACGCATCCGCACAATCACCGTAGGCGATGTTGCCAGCAACGGTATCGTTGAACAAAACGACATTCTGATTGACGATAGCGATTTGCCGACGCAGGGCGCGCAACTCATAGTCTTCCAGAGGCACGCCATCGACGGCAATCAAACCACGGTTGTGGGTGTAAAAGCGGGGAATGAGATTGGCCAACGTTGACTTACCGCTGCCAGAGCGGCCTACCAGCGCGACAGTTTCTCCCGGCTGAATATCTAAGCTGACGTCCTCCAGTGCCCATTCTTCCGCTTCATCTGAGTTTTGATCAAGGTCATCACTGCGGTAACCAAAATACAAATGCTCAATGGTGATATGGCCAGTTACTCGAGCAGGCTGGTGATTACCTGTATTCGCTTCTGGTGCCTCATCAATCTGCGCAAAAATGGTTTCTGCCGCAGCCAATCCTTTTTGAATGTCGGAATAGACAGAAGATAGCTGACGAATGGGCTTGGGCAGTAAAAATGCCGCCGTAATGTATGCGATAAACGGCCCAGGCTCCGTGCTCCCCATAAAGGACATAGCCATGTAGACCAAGACGCCCATCGCCACAGCGACAATCAACTGCATCAGCGGTGTCGCAATAGCCGATGTGGTTTCCAACTTCAGGCTGCGGTTGAAATTGTCGTCAGCAGCTTTGGCAAAGCGATTCTGTTCATAATTCTCGCCACCAAAACTGCGCATCACGCGATAGCCATTGATCATTTCGGAGGAAACTTGAGTGATGTCCCCCATCGATGCCTGTATCCGACGAGACAGCTTGCGTAAACGCTTACCAACCACAGCAACCACAACGCCAATGATCGGCGCAATAACGACAAACACCATCGTCAGCTTCCAGTCTTTCCACAACAGAAAGAGGAACAAACCGATGACCGTGAGGCCTTCACTGATAACGACTTTTACCGCTTTGGTGGCAGCGCCTGTTACCTGCATAACGTTATAGGTAATGCAGGAAATTAAGTGACCGCTGCTGTTTTCGTCAAAATAGCGGCCAGGCAACTCGGTCATGCGATTGAAGAGCTGTTTTCGCAAGTCATTAATAATCGCGAGCGATACCCGCGCGATACAATAATTACCGATGAAATACCCGATTCCTCGCCCCAATGCGATACCCGACAGAGCCAGAGGAATCATAATGCGCTGCCCCTCATCTCCGGTTTCCAGCGCTTTGATCAAATACTCCATCAACTGAGCGAGCGCTGGCTGTGATGCAGCAAAGACGATAAATCCAGCGACGCTGGCTGCGAACCAGTGCCAACGCTTGAACATATAGCTGAGAAGCCGCATGTAAATCTGCAGACTGCTCTGCTCGGGTGTTACATTCGTCATAGCTGGTGAAGTCCTGGCGTCTCCGCGATAGTGAGCCGCAAAGCTTATCATATTCCCTCAAACGCGGCGCTTCTGGACACTTTAGACCACGGTGACTATGCTGTCGCCGCAGAGACACGAGACGCGCTGCATTAAACCCATTACCCCTTGGTGCCACTTGCCTGAAACCATCCACCACTCGCCACTGAGAATATGTTGTGTGACCGATGACAAGCCCGGGCACAGAAATCAGCTGCGAGGCCTAAGCGATGCCATGGCCAGACTGGCACCAGCCGACATTACTTGGGTACACATTAGCGGCCAGGCACCAAACATTAAGGGTCATGTCGGCAACAGCCGAGCCATTACAGAGCAGCAGGACTTCATCCTTGCCGCAGGTCGCCGCACCCACTGGATCGCGTTGAAGCTTCGCTGGCGGTTGGGGGGACGCAGCGTTTTGTTGACGAAACCACTGCTGCCTCGCTGGCTGTTCGACCTGTGCATATTGCCTCAACATGATGGCGTTGCAGCGGGGCCCAAGGTTCTGCTGACCGAAGGGGCGATTAATCCGGTCCCGCTTTCCCAACATCAGGACCCTCAGCAAGGCTTGATTTTGATCGGCGGCCCCTCCCGACACCACAGCTGGGACACCGACAGCATCCTGATTCAAATCGAACAACTGCTGGCACAACATGCCGACACCCGTTGGACGTTAACGACGTCTCGGCGTACACCGCCTGAATTCATTCCTCAAGTTCAACAGGCCGTTGCCGAGCGGCTCACGATTGTTCCGGTAGAGAAGACCGATAGCCAGTGGCTCTCGGATCACTACGAGCGCTGCGGCACCATCTGGGTCAGCGAAGATAGCGTCTCGATGGTTTACGAAAGCCTCAGCAGTGGCGCCCAAGTCGGAATATTGAAAGTTCCGCGACTGCAAAGCAGTCGCGTCAGTCGCGGGCTAGATACATTGATCAAAAAGGGCAGAGTATTGTCTCTTGAAGAGCAGCCGTCACAAACGCCTCATCACGCGAACTCTAAACCACTCCAGGAAGCTGACCGCATAGCACGTCAACTACTCATTTTGGCCGGGATATCTTTCACATGAACGTATTGCAGGTGTTACCAGCACTGAACGCCGGCGGCGTCGAACGAGGCACCTTGGACTTTGCCAGAGAATTGGTAGAACGAGGCCACCAGTCAACCGTGATGTCGGCTGGCGGCACGATGGTGGCACAGCTCGAAGCCGAAGGCAGTCAACACATCACCTTCCCAGTTCACCGCAAATCCCTCAGCTCACTCTTCAAGGTTCGAGCGCTACGTCAAAAACTTCAGGCGCTGGATATCGATGTGATTCACGTGCGTTCCCGAGTGCCTGCCTGGATGACCTGGCTAGCCTTGAAGAAGGTGCCCGCCGAACAGCGCCCTGCCCTGGTATCCACCTTCCATGGTCTTTACTCCGTGAGTGCCTACAGCGCGATTATGGGCTGTGGCGACCGAGTAATTGCCATCTCCCATTGCGTTTCCGATTACATACAGGCCAACTATCCCAAGATTGATCACGGTAAAATTTCTGTCGTGCATCGTGGTGTCGATACCCGTCAATTTAATCCCGAATTTCAACCCAGCGACGCTTGGCTGTCTTCGTTCTATCAGTCCTATCCCAATCTACAGGGCAAGCCACTGATCGTTATGCCCGGACGCCTTAGCCGCTGGAAGGGACAGAATGAATTTATCGACCTGATAAAACGCCTCGTCGATAAACAGATCGACTGCCATGGTCTTATTGTTGGCGGCGCCGAGAAAAACAAAGAAGCCTACCAACAGGAATTGACCAACAAAGCGGCGACCCTGGGACTCGGCGAGCGGGTGACCTTTCTTGGGCACAGAACGGACATGGCTGAAATCTACTCGATCTCTTCCGTGGTCTGCAATATGTCACAACATGCCGAACCCTTTGGTCGTACCGTCATCGAATCTCTCGCCATGGGCGTACCTGTGGTCAGCTACGACTATGGCGGACCGGCCGAATCCCTCAAGGAATCCTTTCCGGAGGGACTGGTCCCCCTTGACGACCTGGAAGCCTTCGCCGCTGCCGTCAGCCGCTGCCTGCAACAAAAACCCGATATCCATCTTTCACCTCAATTCACATTGACCCAGCAAGCGGAAGCAACACTGGATATCTACGACTCAGCCCTGAGAGAAAACCCTCGCTTTCTCCATAAAGCCGGGATCGACTGACCGGGCACCGGCACCCCAAAGAGCCTGCATGGATATGGGGCACCGCCTCAGTTATGATGCGCCCCTGTAGATCAGGAAGCCGAGTATGCGCATCGTTCACGTCGCTCACCAACAATTGCGAAAATATGGTCAAACCCGGGTCAGCTGGGGTCAAAAACTCTACTATGGGTTGATCAAGAACGATCACTTCGTACAGCCATTTAGTGATCGCGACGTGGCCGCTTTTGAAGCCCCTCTCGGAATTCGCGACCTGGGCTTCAAAAAGGCCAATCGCCGCCTGTTGCAAACCGTGGATGCCGTTCAACCCGAACTGGTCATCGTCGGCCACTGCGACATCATCAGCAATCAAACATTGGAAGACATCCGAAAGCTGGTTCCCGGAGTGGTTATCGCCGGCTGCAACAACGACCCTTTATTTGTACCGGAAAACGTTCGCAAGATAGAAACACGCTGCCAGAGCGTCGATGTCATGTTCGTCTCGACCGGACAACCGGAACTTAAACGCTTTGAAGGTGCCAGAGCGCGCCTCCTGCATATGCCTAACCCGGTGGATCCTGCCGTAGAAATTTACGACAGCTCAGCGGCAGAGCAACATAGGCACGATCTCATTTTCTGCAGCAAATCAGCAGAACATACCGAACGCGGCAAGATTGTTCAGGCTGTGCGCGACGATTTGGGAGAGACCTTGCGCTTTTATACACCCGGCAGCTTTGGCGAACCCGGTGTCTGGGGCCGCGACTATGACATTGCCCTGTCACAAAGCCGTATGGGCCTCAACTTAAATCGGCAGGAAAACTTTCACTGGTATTCTTCAGCCCGAATGGCCCAAATGGCCGGCAATGGTCTACTCATTTTTACCCACTGCAGCGCCCATTTTGACACCTTGCTGCCAGCTGAAACCCTGGTGTATTTCGACTCCAATGAAGACTTGATTACCAAAGTCCGAGAATTCCATCAGGATGACGCCCAGCTGCGCCATTGGGCGGCCAATACCCGCCGCTTCTTTCACACGGAGATGAACAACCGGCTATACGCCCAATATATTGTTGAGGCCAGCCTACAACTGCCCTTCTCCCACCCCTATGTCTGGGCAGAATCCAAGTAACGCTGAGGAGCCCCGAGTGAGCACAATATCCCTAGCCCAAAGCATGGCCGGAGCCGATTTTGGCGGCGCAGAAAATTTTTACACTCGTCTGGTATGCGCCCTCGGCAAATACCCAACACTTCGCCAGCATGCGTTCACACGCATGGTTCCGGATCGTGTTGCCCAAATCGAAGCCGCTGGAATTTCAGCGTCGACGTTTCGATTCGGGGGCCGCTTGGACTTTCGCGATCACTACCGCTATCGCAAAGCCCTGGCGCAGCTAGCACCGGATATTGTTATGACATTTATGACGCGGGCCACCCAACTGACACCCGCGGGAGACTATCGCCTTATTGCCCGCCTTGGCCACTATTACAACCTAAAACACTACAGGCATTGCAGCCACTGGATCGGAATATCAAAAGGTATTTGCGACCACTTGATTCAAGGTGGTATGCCTGCTGAGCGCGTATTCCACATCGGTAACTTTGCCGACGAAACCATCCACGGCGCCATTCCGAGAACGTCCTATGAAACCCCCGAAGACGTTCCCTTGATCGTCGCGGCGGGGCGCCTCCACAAAAACAAAGCCTTCGACATACTCCTACCAGCGATCGCAAACATTCCCGACGTGCATCTATGGCTCGCCGGCGACGGCCCCGAACGACAGGCACTTGTCGATCAAGCACAACAATTGAATATTGCCCATCGCGTCAAATTTCTCGGCTGGCAGGCGACCATCGCTCCCCTACTGAGGACCGCCGATCTTTTTGTTTGTCCATCTCGCCACGAAGGCCTCGGCAGTATCGTTATGGAATCCTGGTTTAATGAGATTCCCATCATTGCCACCCGCTCACAGGGCCCCGGAGAAGCCATTGAAGATGGCGTCACTGGCCTGCTAACAGGGATTGATGATGTCAACGGATTACATGACGCAATTAAAACGTTACTCGCCGACGCACCACAACGAGATGCTCTATCCACCGCAGCCAAACAGCATTATGACGAGCAATGCAGTGAAGCCGCGATCTGCTCGCAATATCTGTCTCTGTATCAAGAGTTAATGGCAACCCCGCTGCCAGAAAACTACCTTAAACGACGGTCGTAGTCGCCGTCGCTCCACCTATTCTGAGCGAGAGCTCGCCGCTTCCAGCATGGTGACGAAATCATCGCCGGGTTCTAGATAACGACCGCTCAAGCTGTCGAAATCACCGCCAGCCAACTGTCGTATCATTTCTACCAGACGGATTTTCGATGCCTCCGATTGCTCGTTGCTGATCGATTTCAAAAACTCTATCCCTCCCGGCACCCATTTTTGAGCGTCGGGGTTGGACAGGGTGTGCTCCGCCATCGAAGTTAAAATTGTTCCTGGCTCTATGGCAAAAGCCGCGATCCCTCGCTCCGCCCACTCCTCAGCGACATGTTGGGTCAACCGAATTTCAGAAGCTTTACCCACAGCGTAGGCTGACATGTTCGGTTGCACCAAAGTGCCCGCCAGCGAACAAATATTGATGATGCAGCCGCGGCCTCGCTCGCTCATTCCGGGAATGGCCGCCGTCATAAAGTACATAGGCCCAAGAACATGGACCGCCTGGGTCTGCCACCACTGATCGGGATCGACAACACCCACCGGGCCGAAAGGGTCATCGACACCCGCGTTGTTGATCAAGATATCCAGCGGACCAAGTTCAGCTTCTGCAGCCACAACAGCGGCCTCCACCTCAGCTCTTTGGGTCACATCGGCGGTCAGAGTAATCGCTTTGCCTCCAGCTGCGACAATATCCGCACACACCGCAGAGAGCTGCGCTTGCGAGCGCGCAACCAGCGCGACGGCCACGCCGGACTCAGCTAACCCCCGCGCCATAATTTCTCCTAACCCTCGCCCCGCACCTGTGACTAATGCAACTTTACCTTGCAGTTTATTATTCATTGTTTGTCCTTTGCGACTGTCCGTCGGCTGCTTTAGGTGTTACCAGCTCGATAGAATGCTGGATTTGGCGGCATCCAAAGGTTTGCCTGCTGCCTCCAATTGGGACTCAAATTCATGGACCTTTTGCTGCTCCGCGATGAGGTAACTATGAATGTTGCGCACATCTTCCTGGGACAAAAGATCATCCCAACGGGGCATACCCAAAGGCAGATAGAGCCCGTCGAGAACAATGCGATCAAAAATATCGTGGGTCGCGGGATTCATTCGGCGCAAATCCGCACTGATGGTGCGCTGTTGGGAGGCATGGCACATGGTGCAGTGCTGAAAGAACAACGCCATACCCGCGGCAATTTCCTCGTCACCGGTCCCTTCTGGCAGGGACGGAGGCACTGGAGCAACCTCTAACGGCGGCAGTGTTGCTGGCAAAGGCACCTGACTGCCATCAAGCTTGAACACCAGAAGACGTCCTTGATTACTGTAGTGATAGGCGGCACTACTGGACGGAACATAAGGCCAACCACCACCGCCCCATCCCGCCATTACTGCAATGTATTGTTCGCCCCCAATCCTATAAGTCATGGGTGCCGCCATGATGCTGGTACCCGTTTCGACACGATAGAGTCGCTCTCCAGACTCGACGTCATAGGCGGAAAAATGACCCGTCGCATCACCTTGAAAAAGCAGCCCCCCAGCCGTTGTCATGACGCCAGCGCGATCCTGCCAACTGCTGGCGGGGACCGACCAAACCGTCTTGCCAGAGAGCGGATCTATCGCTCTGAGATAAGAACCCATTTCGCCGTTTTTGACACGCTCCAAGTCTGACGTACCCGCCACGGCCTCCTGAATGGCTGGCGGCATTCCCGGCAACATGTCCAGCAGATCCGGGGCGTAGATCAGCATGGCATCAACGTTCAATGCTTTGCGCACATAACGTTTATCTCCAGGTGTCACATAGAGCAAATTACCCAATTCCTGCATAGAAGCGTAATAGAGCCCCGTATCCGGGTTGTATGATGCCGGATGCCAATTGCGAGCCCCGGGCGTTGCCGGAAAAACCAGTTTCGGTGCTTGAAAATAATCGGCCTGATCAGGACGTAGCAGAGGTTTCCCCGATATGGGATCCAGGCCATCCGTCCAATTCTGGTAGACGATGCTGTTCGCCTCCAGCAAACGTCCATCGCGTCGATCAAACACATAGAGAAATCCGTTTTTCGGCGCATGAATTAATACGGGGGTATTTTCGCCCTCAATGACTTTTTCCGTCAGGATCATCGGAGCTGTTGCGGTGTAGTCCCAACTATCACCCGGCGTTTCCTGGTAATACCACTTAACTCGACCATTACTGGGATTGAGCGCAATAAGCGAAGACAAAAAGAGCTGATCGCCGCCACTGGGTGATCGCTTCTTTTGATGGTAAGGGCCGCCATTGCCGACACCAATGTAGATCGCATCAAACTCCGGATCGTAATGAATCGCGTCCCAGACTGTGCCACCCAACCCCATTTCCCAACGGGTGTCGTCCCCCCAGGTCGCAATCGCATCCTCCAATTCTGGATTTTCCTGAGGACCCAATTTGGGATCACGGGGCACAGTATAAAATCGCCAGCGCAGAGCCCCCGTCTTCACGTCGAAGGCCGAGACATACCCTCGCACCCCATATTCCGCACCGCCATTGCCAATAACGACAAGATCACCTGCAACTTCCGGCGCCCCGGTGATGGTCTGACCGCGATCATGACCGTCTAGGGTTGAGGTTTCCCACAAGACTTTTCCGGTACTCAACTCCAAGGCATAAAGCTTGGCGTCGAGAGCACCGACAAAGACCTTTCCATTTTGAACAGCCACACCACGGTTAACCTGATCACAACACGCGGTACGGTTCACCTGCATGTCGACGTCAGGAACAAAACGCCAGACTTCCTCTCCGGAAACAGGGTTTATGCCATAGACTCGCCCCAGGTTTGTGCTGGTAATCAGGAGCCCATCCACCAGAACTGGGGTCGCTTCCTGCCCTCGATTGACCTCCAGATCAAATTCCCAGGCAAGCCCCAAACGAGACACGGTTTGTCGATTGATCTGCTTCAGGGGCGAATAAAAGGTCTTCCCTTGATTGCCACCAGGAAGCGACCAGCTAGATGGTTCGGACATTGTTTTTTCAGTCGCCAGCGAGTCAGAACCCACGGGAGCATCATCCGAACAGGAAGCCGAAAGCGCCGCGATTAATAGCAACAAACAGGTACACCAAACCGAATGAAAAGACGGAAGCGCCTGTTTAGGGAATCGAGAATTTGCCAGGTGAAAACGAAACATAATGAGATCAGAGATTGTTATTTTTATGACGGCAAGAGAGACCTACAGACTAACGGAGCACGACGAGGGTTACAGCCTGCGCTTCTGGAACGGCCTATCTCAAAATTGAATGGCTCTCGATCTTGCATCCATAAGCGGGATCTCAATATCGTTAAACGACATCGATCAAAGACAGCATGGCCAGCAAATCATATCGGCTGTCTTTGATCACTCTTCATATCGAGCGGGTTTCAATAACAAATACATCAAACTTAAAAAAAACAACTGGAAGTCCAAATCAACAATAACGCTACAAGGACCGATAATGATGAAAATCACAAAAGACGAGAAAGACCAGATAGACAACATCCAACGCACACAAACGGAAAAGGCCAACTTGGCACTGGCAATGGATATGTATCAATCGGTCCTCATTGATCGCGATGCCACTCGAATTGACGAATTTTTTCCGGAAGACTATATCCAGCACAGCACCATGGCGGCCAGCGGCAGAGACGCGCTCAAGTCTTTTATCGAGGCGTTCAAAACAGAATTCCCCAACCCGCTAATGGACATAAAAAAAGTGCTGGTCGACGGCGATCACGTCGTCTTTCATGTCCACGTCAAACTCGACCCGATGGCTCCCGGCGATGGCCACGCCGTTGTGGATATCTTCCGGATCGCAGAGGGCAAGATTCAGGAGCATTGGGAAATCATTCAGGAAATTCCGGAGACACTACCCCACAGCAATGGAATGTTTTGAGTTTAATCTTCAAAAAATACCGTTATTGTTTTCCGAACTGTCTGGCAAAGCTTGCATGGCATCCCAGTGCTCGACGATTTTTCCATCCGCAATTCGAAAAATATCGATCACGTTATTGCCTTGCTCTCCGGGATTTATGATGACATGCACATGTGCGACGACAAAATCACCATCGACGAGGATTCGTTTCACCGCATGAGTCGCTGCGGGTGAATTCGCTTTTGCCCAATGGAGAAACTCTTTGAGGCCTGCCGCACCGGTTTTTGCCAGCGGGCTGTGCTGAATGTAGTTTTCGGCAATGTAGGTATCAACACAGGACGCATCCAGTGGATTCAAAACCTGCTGGTACATTTCTTCGACCAGTTGTCGATTGGCCCACTCACCGTCTGAATACTGGCGCATAGCAAGGCACCTCCTCTTTTTATCGTTATGGTAGATGGTAGCGATCTCTTTTCGCGCGGTTGACCTACCGTGATATTCTTGCGGACAGCTGCCAGGCCACCAACCTCCGCCCAGACTTATTGATAACGGCAAGGGGCTGGCGTTTTGCTAACATCCACTGAAAACATCATCGCAGGAAAACCCTAACATGCTTAAGTCACTCGTGAAACGCTATCAAATAAAACGGCGTGAACGAACCTTGCTTCAGGAAGCCAGGATTAAAGCACTCCATGTTCAGGGTCAACTGGAATTACTCGCCACATCCAGCGAAGAAAGCGGTACGGGTAATCAATGCTCAGAAGAGATTGTGGTTTCTCTGACCAGTTATCCCGGTCGTATAAACACGCTTTTTCTTGTGATCGAAAGCCTATTGCGACAGACCTTACGTCCGGACAGACTGCTGCTGTGGCTGTCGCGGGAAGATTTCCCCGGAGAACGCGACGACCTTCCATTCTCTCTGTTACAGCAGGAAGCTCGCGGATTGGAGATACACTTTGTCGATGACAACCTACGCTCCTACAAGAAAATCGTACACACTCTCGAGGTTTGCCCAGACAGTATCGTGATCACCGTCGACGATGACCTGATGTATCCTGTCGACTTGGTTGATCTTCTGTATCTGAATCACCGTCGCCACCCCCATGACGTGGTCTGCAACCGAGGGCGCCGACTTACTCTGGATGCTTCCGGTCAACTTGCCGCCTACAAACATTGGCCTCTACTGGCGAACCAAGCAGAAGCCAGCCTTTACATCACACCGACAGGAAACTTTGGCGTGCTCTACCCAATCGGAAGCCTCCACGCTGACGTGACCGATAAAGAGGTACATCAAAAACTTGCGCCGCTGGGAGATGATTTATGGCTAAAAACCATGTCACTTCGAAACGGTGTTCAATCCAGGGTGATCAGCGATCGACGCCAACCCCGTACCCGTTTCTTAGCGATTCCCTACACTCGTGGGCCAGGGTTGAGAGACAGCAACTGCTCAGCCACTGGCGGGAACGATACGCAGATGCTCGCCCTGTGGAATCACTACGAGCTACAGAAATACCTGAATCCGTCGTCATCGTGAGTCAGTGCAGGCGGCCCTGGGCCCGCCAGATCAGCGAGACTAAACACCCGCCAATGACGGCGATGAGATAGGTTCCGCTCGCGAAGAACATATACGATTCGAACAGGTTCGCAACCACCCAAAGCGCCATCCAGGCCAATGCAAGGCGATACCAGGCTTGTGGCAAGTCGCCAGAGTGCGACGCCTGACGAGCCGCCCCGACAAACCAGATCATCCACAGCAGAAAGATGACCAATCCAGCAATCCCGTAGCAAACCAACGTGTCCACAAAGCTGCTGTGCAGATGTTGAATTTCATGAAATTGCGGCGGCAGTTCAGCCGCCTGGGACGCGTATTTTCGGCCGGCGCCCCCCCAACCCAATAGCGGTCGCTCCTCAATCCACTCAATCCCCTCGTGCCAGAGGTGCACTCGCAAGGCGGCAGATTGATCCTGACTCCTGGCGAGTCCATTCACATCGACGGTCGCACTAGAGATCTGCTCAATACTGGTATAAAGGCGAGCAGCAAAACGTGACTCTGAAAGGCTTATCAGCAGGATCAACAACATCGCACACAAGGTAAATCCATACAGCAAGCGCCGCGAAGCGGTGCCAACAAACTGGCTGTGCATTAGAAACCAAAATCCTATCAACACCACCGCGACGACCAACCCCAGCCATATGCCACGTGTTTGACTGAGAAGAACACCCGCTAAAAAGACGCCCCCCAGGACGACTCGCAACCCCCAGCCCAACCAACGGCGCCAATCATTCGCTCGATGCAAATATCGCCCAATCGTCAAAACCGCCAACAGGGCGCAGGCGTAATAAAGCGACGTGTGCTGCGCGTTAGAAAGCCCGAAATCCACACGCTCTCCGGCAATGCCCTGCTGAATTTCGTGCCAGCCGCCGCCGCTCAGCCAGGGCGCCAAACACAGCCCCAGTCCACTGCACACCATGATGACGGCTACGCGCCAATAACTGCCGGCCAGAATCCACGCAATGGGTAAGAATTGAAACCAAACGCCCAAACGATGCAGTTTCGGTGAGGACTCGGCCATCTCTGGAACCTGATTAAAGCTCAGCCACCAGGATCCCAATTGCACCAGTAAAGCAGCCCAAAGCAGGTAAAACGGGAAAGAACGCAAGACATGACGACGCCCCAGAAGGAGGTCCAACCAACCAATAAGACTGGCCACCTGCAGACATTTACGACCCAAATCATCGTAGCTGAGCCCGAGCAGAGCAAAAACAGCGACAGCAACAAATGCCAGCCACATAAAAAAGCGGTGACTGAGAGACAGATAAGTAGAGATCACGAGATGCTTTATGGCCTGTTCGCAGAAAACATAAGAGTCGTGCGTGACACACGAAATGGCCGGGATAGTAACGTGGCGAAAAGAACTATCGCAACCAACCGCCGCTAATGGATCGACGATTTTCATAGCTTACACGCCAGTATTTCCCCCTGACACCCTTTCAGCAGACGTTTCAGACCGAATCTATCGCCTACAATTCCAATTTAGGTTACAGATGATTACAATTCTGACCCTTTCCCGTTCGACATTGGGCCGAACGACCGATATGAGAGCGATACAGAGATGACAGATTTTGGCTCCGTTTTTATGCCAGAAATGGCGATCAGCTGGTTTGATGGTGGTCAGTGGAGCCCGACAGAGCGAGTGGCGAGCGATTCACTGACGCTTCACCCCGCCGCCCATGTTCTGCACTACTCCAGCACCTGCTTTGAAGGACTGAAAGCGTTTCGCCACCAGGATGGCAGCGTCAATATCTTCCGCATCGATCGCAACGTCGATCGCTTTGCCCAGAGCTCTCAACAGCTGGCGCTGCCAGAGATTGACAAGGCTCAGACCTCCGAAATGATTGTCGAGCTGGTTGGCCATTTTCGTGACCAGGTGCCAGAGCCGCCCGGATCTCTCTACATTCGCCCAACACACATTGGCACTGAGCCCTGCGTCGGTAAAGCCGCAGCCCCCTCGTTAAGCTCCTGCCAGTTCGTGCTTTTGTCACCCGTTGGCAACTATTTCGCAGGTGGCAATGTCAGTTTACGCTTGCTGGTCGAAGAAGACGTCATGCGCTGCGCACCGCATATGGGAATGATTAAAAGTGGTGGCAACTATGCCAGCGCCCTCCGCCCAACGTTGAACGCTAAAAAAGACTACAAAGTTGACCAGGTTCTGTTCTGCCCGAACGGAGATGTCCAAGAAACCGGGGCCGCTAATTTTCTTTTGATCGACGGTAATACCTTGATCACCAAAGCGCTGGATGATTCTTTCCTGCACGGCATTACCCGCGACTCCATTCTTACATTGGCACGAGATCTTGGAATGGATGTTCAGGAGCGGGATCTCAGTGTCAGCGAATTGCTAGAACGCTCTGCCAATCCTGAGTGCGAAGTCGCTCTCTCTGGAACAGCTGCGGTTCTGACGCCTGTTGGCACCCTGATCCACAAAGGCCGCGAATACGCAGTCGGCAACGGCAAACCCGGCCCAATGACGGAAAAACTGCGGACGACCCTCAATGACATTCAGTGGGGCCTGGCCGAGGATCGTCACGGCTGGCTTACGAAAGTTTAATCACATCCCCTTCGGAGGCTGCTGCTAGATTGTTTATCTAACAGCGGTCACCGCCGCCGCAACGATTGTCGACGTAAACCTCTGAATCAAGTACCGGGCGAGCTCGAACCATGCTCACCAAAGAGCGCTCGCCATACATCCAGAACTGCCGCCCGCTCTGCAGAAAAAGTGTCTGCACTGACAACAGCGGGGGAGTTTTGCAACGTCAGCAAATGACCTGCGGAACGAAAAGTGATGTAGGCTTCTCGCAACTGATTCACCTGCTCGGAACTCAAGTAACCTGTCGACTGCAGGGACTCGAGTATTCGAACATTATCTGTCCACGCCACCAACCCCGGGGTCTGCTCGGCCCAGGCCAGCACAGCAAATTGCACGATAAATTCAATATCGACGATTCCACCAGCATCCTGCTTTAAATGAAACTGTTGACTGGCACTGCCACCACTACCTAAGTGACGGCGCATTTTTTCCCGCATGTTAATGACTTCACCCTGCAACGCAGCCCGATCCCTTGGCAGCATTAAAATCGTTTTCCGCAGCTCGGCAAAAGCCGTTTGCAGTGTGACATCACCGGCGATTGCCCTGGCCCGAGTCAGCGCCTGGTGCTCCCAGACCCAGGCACTTTCCCGCTGATATTTTTCGAAAGCTGATAGAGATGACACCAATAGACCAGACTGCCCAGAGGGTCGCAGTCGCATATCCACCTCGTAAAGCCGGCCAGAAAATGTCTGGGTGTTGAGAATATGAACAAGCTTTTGACCAAGACGGGTAAAATAGGTGCGATTGTCGAGTGCGCGATTGCCGTCGCTCATCGCCTGAGCATCTGCCTCATAAATAAATACTAGATCTAAATCGGAACCATGACCCAACTCGATTCCCCCCAGCTTACCGTAACCGACGACGATGAATTTGGGCTCCTCACCACCTGGCCCCAAGCCTGGTTCGCCGTGCCGCTGACGCATTTGCGCTCGCGCTAATTCTAATGCCTGCTCTAAAATCACCTCGGCAAGCCAGGTCAGGTAATCACTGACTTTCATTAAGGGCAGCACGCCGGTCACTTCACTCGCCGCCACACGAAGTGCGTGAGCTCGACGGAAATACCGCAGATTTTCCATCTGGGCTTCCACATCATCGGCAGGAATTCTCAGAGTTGCCTGCCGCAGCTCATCGCGCAAGCCGTCTTTGTCTGGCGGAGCAAAGAGTTCGCGAGGGTCCAACAGCTCATCCAACAGGGCTGGATGGCTGGCAAGCTGTTCACTGATCCAAACGCTAGCAGCACACAACTCTACGAGTCGGGACAATGCCTGACGGTTCTCTAACAACAGGACAAAATAGGCGCTGCGACGGGCGACGGCCTCTACCAACCCCAATATGCGCCGCAGCGTTTCGGCGCTTTCCTGCTGCTGAGCAAAGTGATCCATCAGAGCGCCCATAAAGGACACGAAAGACTTACGTGCAACGGCCTCCATGGAAACGATCGCACGATTTTTCAGCAACGCGTCCAGTTGTTCTCCCATCTCCTGGGGCTCGGCCAGTCCAAGCTCTTTGAGCAGACTGCGATCTACGCTCTGCTCGGGGCGTTGTTCTAGCGGAAACACTAAACTCCAGTCACTACCCTCTTCCGCTTCAGACGTATCCCTTGGAGCAATAACATCCAGAAAGCACTCGTGCACAAATTGTCGATGTATATCGAGCTGGGCAAGATAGGTTGTCCAATCGACGAATCCCATAATCCACGCTAATCTTGACTGCTCTTCCGGCTCCTCGGGCAAAGCCTGGGTCTGACGATCTTTGTAGCCCTGAATGGCATGCTCGCTATCGCGTAAAAATTTATAGGCTGTCGCAAGTTTATCGGCATCTCCAGCATCAAGATGCCCCTCTGCCTCCAGCAACGGCAATAACGTTAACACCGCTGGCTCACGCAAGCGTAGATCCCGCCCACCACGAATCAGCTGAAACACCTGGACGATAAATTCGATCTCACGAATCCCACCTGCGCCCAGTTTCACATCGTTGGCCAGTCGTCGACGCTTTACCTCGCGCTGAATCAGCTCCTTCATCGTACGCATCGACTCAAACGCACTGAAATCGAGATATCGCCGATACGTGAAAAGATGCAGCATATCCAGCAGTTTCTGAGCGGCCTCTGCGGCACCAGGCGCTTGCGAGTGAGCAATAACCCGAGCCTTGATCATGGCGTACCTTTCCCAGTCACGCCCCTGAGTATGGTAGTAATCTTCCATCGCATCGAAATTCAATACCATGGCACCACTTTGCCCATAGGGCCGCAAGCGCATATCGACACGAAACACAAAACCCTGGGGACTGGTGGCATCGAGACTGGCAATTACTTTCTGCGAAAGCTTGAGGAAAAACTCCTGATTGCTGACGGATTTACGGCCGCCTGACGTGTCACCCGCCTCGGGGTAGGAAAAGATAAGATCAATATCGGAAGAGACGTTGAGTTCATAACCTCCGAGCTTTCCCATACCCAACACGATAAACGGCTGGCGGATACCCGAGCGTCGTCCGATCGGCGTGCCAAATCGTGGCTCGAGCAGCCGTTGATGGAAGTCGATCGCCGCCTGAGTAACGATTTCCGCCAGATAAGTCATCTCTCTGGTCGTCTCCTGAGTCTCCGCCAGACGACAGAAGTCCCGCCATAGCACCCGCATCATAAAATCGCGCCGAAACTGCCGCAGGGCGAGATCAAATTTCTTAGGGTCATCCGCTGCAGGAACGAGCGCGGCATTCAATAAATCGGCAATATCGGTGCGTGTGAGTTGCCGTCCGTACCAACCGGTTTGTAACCAGCTTAGAAAACGATCGGGCCACTCAGCGGCATAGGCAGCAACATAGTCGCTACCGACCCAAACCCTCATCAACTGTTCTGTTCGATCCGGTGCTTCAACCGCCAACCAATCGACAAGTTGCTGTTGCTGATCCGGGGACGCGTTTTTCAGCCATCGCTCTTCCAAACGATCCAGTCGGGCATGTAATGACAGAGGAAGAGAATTTTTGGGTAATACCATAGGAATGACGATGCTCTCTGAGACGTTTGTAGGCTGGAACCTGCCATAAATCAGGTTCTGGAGGCCTGGATAAATTAACGACCTCGCATGCTCTTATAGTTCTTGCAGCCCGGTACTTTAACAAAGCGCCAGTTCCAGTCCTAGAGACCGTCTCGCCACGCTAGGGGTCTATGGGCGGTGGCGCGACGCGTAGAACCTCCTCCACCGACGTCAGCCCTTGAGCCACTTTCTGGGCGCCAGATAACCTCAAAGTGCGCATCCCTTCCCGCATCGCCGTACGACGCATTTCCAGCAGATCACAATCCGTCTGCACCAGTTTCTGCATCGCTTCTGACAGAGGCATGATTTCATAAAGACCTTGCCGCCCCAGATAGCCTGTGTTGCGACACTCAAGGCAACCAGCAGGTATCCAGAAATGCTTTGGCAAGGTCACTTTCCAGGGCGCCGTCAGTTCCCGCCAAACGGCAGCGTCTGCCGGAATCGATTGGCGGCAGTGTTGACAGAGCGTTCGCACCAGTCGTTGCGCCATGACACCGAGTACCGTTGAACGGATTAAATACGGCGGTATCCCCAGATCAAGCAGACGTGTTACCCCACTGACTGCGTCGTTTGTGTGTAGAGTGGAAATCACTAAGTGGCCCGTCAGCGCGGCTTGTATCGCCATTTGTGCTGTCTCGAGATCACGAATCTCGCCGACCATAATAATGTCCGGGTCTTGCCGTAACAGGGTCCTGACGCCAGCGGCGAAGTCCAGGCCGATGTTGGATTGAACTTGTGTTTGGTTGAAGGTTTCCTCCACCATTTCAATCGGATCTTCAATGGTGCTGACATTGACTTCACTGGTGGCGAGCTTTTTTAATGTGGAATAAAGCGTCGTCGTTTTACCGGAACCGGTCGGCCCGGTTACCAAGGTAATGCCATGGGGTTTTTCAATCATTCCCTGCCAGCGTTCATAGTCATCCCCAGTCAGACCCAGTTCGGTAAAACTGCGCAGCAACACATCTGGGTCAAAAATCCGTAGTACCAGCTTCTCACCAAACGCGGTTGGCAAGGTGGATAGACGCAGCTCGACCTCACCGTTATCCTGACGACGCGTTTTGATACGGCCATCCTGTGGCTTGCGTTTTTCTGCAACGTTCATTCTGCCAAGAATTTTTAGGCGACTGGTTACTGCATTACCAATGGCCGATGGCAGTTCGTAAACTTGATGTAACACACCATCGATTCGAAACCGCAAACGAGCCATTTCCCGGCGAGGTTCTATGTGAATATCGCTGGCACGCTGATCGAACGCATACTGCAGTAACCAATCGACAATATTGACAATGTGCTGGTCATTCGCCTCTGGATCCTTGATATTGCCCAGTTCCAGCAGCTGCTCAAAATTGGTCACTCCAGAAGGGCCAGACATTCCAGCGGCGCCGGATATCGAGTGCGACAGCGTGTAAAATTCCACCATGTAACGCTGTACATCCGATGGCAATGCCAATACTCGCTTAATTTGACGCTGTGCAACATGCTCCAGCTGAGGAACCCAATCGCTGATGTAAGGCTGCATGCAAGCCACCGTCGCCTCTTCCGCCGAGAGTCCTATACACAGAATTCCATGGCGCTTGGCAAAGGCGTAGGACATAACGTCTGTGACCTCAACCGCTTTGAGTTTCAAGGGATCGATGTGACTGAATGGGAGCCCTGAACGCTGAGATAGCCACTCGGTGAGGCGCATTTCCGTGAGCACCTGTCCGGGGTCAGATCGGTCCTCAAGGTTCTGGGTGGCGATATAGGTCAGGGGGTGCAGCGCGACTTGTTCGCGACTGCGACTCTGACCCGCGATGTAATTGGCGTCAGTTTGATTAAGTCGTTTATCCGCGACCAGATCATTTAACAAGTTTCTCAGATCAATGGTATGACCTTTGCCATTTGCCACCTGCACAACCACTCCTCACGGTGCTCTGTTCGATTTGTTGTCCATATAACGAACCGGACATTTATCAAGCATAGTTGCTGTGCTGAAGACTGCGCCTAAGAGCGAAAGCTGTTCGGACCAGAATGCGCAGCGGGTCTCATGTAACGATTTTGAAACACCCTAATGCGTTTCTTCGTACTTGTTGCTAGAGTGCTCACTTTCTGAGATTTTCGGATCTGTCTATGTCGCTGCCATCGCTCCAACAACAACTCAGCCAACTGGTCGCCAGCGCGTCCGTAAGCAGCCATTCTCCGGAATGGGATATGGGAAATCGCGATGTTATTAATCTACTGGCAGACTGGCTGGATACCCTTGGCTTCGCCATCGACATTCAGGACATTCCCGGGAGCGACGGGCGCAAAGCGAATCTGATCGCCACTTTGGGTTCGGGTACTGGCGGTCTGGTACTGGCCGGACACACGGACACCGTTCCCTACGATGACGTTCAGTGGCGCAGCGATCCTTTCAAATTACACGAGTCCGACAATCGCTGGTATGGACTCGGCGCCACAGACATGAAGGGGTTTTTCCCGGTCGCCATTGCGGCAGCCCAGAGCTTTCTCGATCAACCCCTGCAAAAACCTTTAACCATCATCGCCACCGCGGATGAAGAAAGCTCGATGAGTGGTGCCAGGGCTCTCTGTGAACTTGGCAAACCCATCGCCGATGTCGCCGTGATTGGTGAGCCCACGGAGCTCAGGCCCATCTACATGCACAAAGGCATTATGATGGAGGAGATTCATGTGGTCGGGCAATCGGGTCACTCTTCAGACCCTTCACTGGGCAACAGCGCCCTTGAAGCCATGCATCAAGTACTGGGGGAGCTGATAACCTACCGGAGATCTCTGCAGCAAGCCTACCAAAATCCAGGCTTTTTGATTCCGGGCCCGACACTGAATCTCGGCTGCATCCACGGCGGAGACAATCCAAACCGCATCTGCGGGCAGTGCCGACTGCAGATTGACTTGCGCCCTATTCCCGGCATGGATAACGATGAACTGAGATCGCAAATTGATCTGTTATTGCAACAGGTCGAGCAATCCAGCGGCTGTAAGATTGAACGCAAGACCCTCTTTGGTGGTGTGCCCGCCTTCGCAGAAGAAAAAAGCGCACCACTGGTCATGGCCGCTGAGCGCTATTCCGGAAACACGGCAGAAAGCGTCGCTTTCGCAACGGAAGCACCATTTCTACAAAGCCTGGGAATGTCGACCATTGTTATGGGACCCGGCTCAATCGACCAAGCCCATCAACCTAATGAATTCATTCCCGTGGAACAGATTGAGCCAGCGATCGACTGCCTGCGCGCCCTGATACGCGACTTCTGTTTATAATACAAACAAGCCCTGTGTCTATTCAGGACATGTAATCTACGCTCAACGACAGACATTTACCCCAGAGAAGTGCCGTGACTCAAGATAGCCACACTTATGTTAAGTGGTTCCGTCAATCCTCCCCCTACATCAATGCTCATAGAGGAAGAACCTTCGTGGTTATGCTGCCCGGTGCAGCTATTCAGGACCCCAATTTCAGCAATATCATTCATGACCTGGGCTTGTTGCACAGCCTGGGAGTCCGCCTGGTCGTCGTCCATGGCGTGCGGCCCCAGATTGACGCTCGATTGGGGGAGCGCCAACTCAGTGCTCGCTTCCACCACCAATGGCGAGTTACGGAACCCGATCATATCAACCTGATTGCCCAAGCTGTAGGTGAGGTTAGGTTCAGCATTGAAGCGGCCTTATCAACAGGCCTACCAAACTCACCATTGCACGGAGCCCATATCCGAGTTCTTGGTGGTAATTTCGTGACGGCTAAACCTATGGGTGTGATCGATGGTGTCGATTTGCAACACACCGGGCTGGTAAGGCGTATCGACCTGGATATGGTCAGGCAAGCCCTGTCGGCGAATGCCATCACCCTCCTATCACCCCTGGGCTATTCACCAACAGGGGAAATTTTTAATCTGAGCTTTGCCGAAGTGGCAACCCATGCAGCTATCCGCTTAAAAGCCGACAAGCTCATAGCCTATACGTCGGACACAGGCTTCGTTAACGACGACGGCGAACTGCTACGAGAACTGTCCGTTAGCGAATGCGCTAAACAGTTGCAACAGCTCGCTGAAATCAACGATCGCTCACAATCTCTTCAAGCTTGCTATGATGCCTGCATTAATGGCGTACCTCGCGCACAAATGGTGAGCTATCGAGAGGATGGCGCCCTCCTCCAAGAACTGTTTACTCGCGACGGTTCTGGCACATTAATCCACCGCGACAACTATGAAGTTGTACGTCAAGCGACCATCGACGACGTCGGAGGCCTGCTGGAATTACTGGAGCCTCTGGAACGCAGTGGCGCCCTGGTCAGACGCTCACGGGAATTATTGGAGGCGGAAATCGGTCGTTTCACCGTTATGGAAAAAGACGGCGCTATTATCGCCTGTGCAGCGCTTTACCCCTTCCCCGATAGCGAAACCGGCCGCATCCCTGCTGCAGAATTGGCCTGCGTTGCAACACATACGGATTATCGCAACGGCGGCCGTGCAGCTAGCGTTTTACAAGCCATTGAACGCCATGCAAAAAGCCTCGGTATTGAGCAGCTGTTTATCCTCACAACCCAAACGGCACACTGGTTTATTGAGCAGGGATTTACACCTTCTGAGCGCGACTGCCTGCCGTCAGAGAAAAAGCAGATCTATAACTTGCAGCGAAACTCCAAGGTTTTTATCAAACAGCTGTAACTGGCCACGGTCACCAGCTCCTTAACTGGTAAACGAAAGTTAGGGGCTGGCCGCTTGCCAGATGAAATCTGTTAAAATACCGCACGCGAATGCCCCTACAAGGCTTAGTTTGCCAGGCAATCTGCCTGACGCTTGCCGTAAGAGAATATGAATTATGCCTGTTTACCGTTCCAAAACATCGACTGCTGGTCGCAATATGGCCGGCGCCAGAGCGCTCTGGCGCGCTCCCCGCCTGCAAAATGACGAACTTCCTAAGCACCTCATTGCCATTGCCAAATCG
>NZ_JBSWVF010000016.1:0-99505 GCF_056159445.1 Pseudomaricurvus sp. ABR4_320
TAGAGTAATGATTTTTTCGAAGTCGTACTCTTTCAACAGTTTGTGCATGTGATTTATAAAGGCTTTAGAACCGATATTCGTGGCATCAAGATAAAACAGTTTTTCTCGAATACCCGTGGCATAACCGATTCCCGCCATCTTTTGCAGTTCTGCGCGAATTGCGGGTGAGGGTAGGTCATCACGATCTAGTGACGGTGATGTCTCTAGGCAAGAGATCGTCGACCGTGTGCTGTCGTAGATCCACTCTAACTGCAATTCTTGGGCAATGGTTTCCAAGAGGCGCGCGAGCTTCATGGGCTTGACCAAATAGGTGAAGTCGGCCGGTGCAAATTCGGCTCGCGGTCGCTGCTCCCGAGCGTTGGCCGAGATCATAATGATGGGGGAGTTGATCGCGCGCGTACGAATGTTCTCCGCCAGCGCCCAACCGCTCATACCAGGCATCGATATGTCCAGTAAAAACAGGTCAGGAGGAATACACTGGCTTAGGATTTCAAGGCACGTCGGGCCGTCTTGTGCTTCAAACATCACAAACCCCAGGGGACTCAGCGTGTCGTTCACCAAACCCCGGTGCGCCGCGTCGTCATCGACGACCATAATCGCACGTCGGTCGCCGACATACCCTTGAATCTGCTGTTCTGCGACTGGCGGATTGGTGTCAGAGAGAAGATGCGAGAGCATCAGTGAGAGCTTCAAGCGACTGCCTTGTCCCGGGTGGCTGATGACTTGAATGTCTCCCCCAAGAATTTCCACTAACAGCCGGGTTATGGTTAATCCGAGGCCGGTACCGGGCGCATTGGGGAGCCCGGGTCGTCGGATGCGTTCGAATGGGCGGAAAATCCGTTCCAAGTCGTCTTCATCAATGCCCACCCCTGTATCGGACACGGCGATTTCCGCCACCTGTCCGCGATAGATCAGTTCCAGCGTCACCGTCCCTTGTTCGGTATATTTTATGGCATTCGACAGCAGATTGATCAGGACTTGTCGGAATCGCTGCTCGTCCGTTTTAACGAACTCCGGCAAGCGGTGCGGGCAGACATAGCGAAATTCGATCCCTTTTTCTTGCGCCTGCATTCGAAACATGTTGGCGATCTGGTCCATGACCGTGGGCAGGCGCATCTTGCCCATGTTGAGCTGTAAGCGACCCGCTTCAATCTTTGAGATGTCCAACAGCCCTTCAATCAGATCCGCTAAGTGTTCCCCGCTGCGACGAATCAGACGAATATTCTCGCGGCGATTTTCGGGGATTTGTGAGTCTCGTTCCAACAGTTGGGCGTAGCCGAGTACCGCGTTTAGGGGCGTGCGCAACTCATGGCTGATGCCTGTGACATAACGGCTCTTAGCAAGGTTAGCCGCCTCGGCGACTTCTTTAGCGCGTTGCGGTTCGCGATCGGTTTTTTCGTGAGCTTCAATTTCTTCCAACAGCAGTTGTGTCTGGTGGACAGATTCCTCGCGCGCGACTTGGCGGCTGTCTTTGACGAGGATAAACATCCACGCTAGAACACCGCATATTAACATCAGAATAAAAGAGATTTTCCCTAATGCCGTAAACACGGTGGTGTCATTGAAATTGGTTTCGACCTGCAATTGTAGGTATATGATCGCCAGTAGTATGGCAATCATTCCGGCCACGACCAGCAACAGACCCAGATAGCGAGCCAGCTGACTGTAGATTCCCGTCGCCCAGCTGGCGGGAAGAAAGCTGGCAGTGAGCTGGTGTAGCTGATCAGAAAGGCGCGAGTCTTTTTTGCAGACGTCCTCACAGCGGGCATCGAGCGTACAGCAGAGAGAACAGATGGGGCCGTTGTAGGCTGGGCAATTGGCCATGTCTTCCGATTCAAAGGCGAATTGACACACCACGCAGGTGACACGCTCATCCTCTTTTGGCATTGGTTCTGCGTCTCTGGCGAGGTAGTAACGCCCCTGAGTCCACCAGGCGAGAAAGGGAGAGATGACCAGAGTCGTCGCCAGAGCGAGGAATGACGCCAGCGCCTTTGCGGCCTCACCCCAAAGACCGGTATAGGCGCACAATCCGAGGATCGTCGCACACAGCATCGAACCGACACCCACCGGATTAACGTCGTAGAGATAGGCTCGTTTGAATTCAATGCCGGGTGGACGCAGCCCCAACGCTCTATTGATGACCAGATCAGCGACCAATGACCCGACCCAGGCTAAAGCAACAATACCGAATGCCGAAAGAATCCGTTCGAGGGCTTGGTAGATGCCGAGCTCCATCAACATCAGTGCAATTGCGACATTGAAGACCAGCCAGACCACTCTGCCCGGGTGGTTGTGAGTCAGGCGAGAAAAGAAATTAGACCAGGCGATAGATCCGGCATAGGCATTGGTCACATTAATTTTTATTTGGGACAAAACGACGAAAACTCCGGCGAGTAGCAGTGCAGCGTTCGATGACTCAGTGATATACCCAAAAGCGACCAAATACATCTGCGTGGGATCGGCGGCGTCTAGGATGGAGAGGCCGTGATGCAGTGCCAACAGCGCCAGAAATGAGCCGACGATAACCTTGAACATACCGATCACCGACCAGCCTGGCCCTGACGCCATCACGGAAAGCAGCCAGCGCCGCTTGCGCCCATTTGGCTCCGGCATAAAGCGGAGAAAGTCGACCTGCTCGCCAATCTGCGCGATTAAAGAAAAGAGCACCGAAGCTGCTGCGCCGAACAGCAGTAGATTAAACCTTGGAGCGCGATCAGACGTCGGTTCGTAGTGCATCCAGTTTTCGACTGCACCAAAGTCCGTCCAGACGATCACCGCCAGCGGCAAGAGCTGCAAAGTTAACCAAAGGGGTTGTGTCCACAATTGGAAGCGGCTGATCAGGGTGATTCCGTGAGTAACAAGGGGAATAACCACCAGCGCACTGATCACGTAACCGATTGACGGTGGAATGCCGAGGGTGAGCTGCAACGCCATCGCCATGATCGCTGCTTCGATGGCAAAAAAAATAAAGGTGAAGGACGCGTAAATCAGCGAAGTAATGGTCGAGCCGATATAGCCGAAACTGGCCCCACGGGTCAGGAGGTCGATGTCGATGCCGTAGCGGGCAGCATTAACGCTGATAGGAATGGCGGTCAGGAACAAAATTAACCCGACCACACAAACCGCGAGCATTGAATTGCTAAAGCCGTATTTGAGCGTAATGGAGGCGCCTATCGCTTCCAGCGCCAAGAAGGAAATCGCCCCTAGACAGGTATTCGTAACTCGGGCAGATGACCAGCGACGTGCTGATTTGGAAGTGAAGCGAAGGGCGTAATCCTCCAGCGTCTGATTGGCGACCCAGGTGTTGTAATTACGACGGACGCGAAAGACATTCTGGCGGGGAATCGAAGTCAACCTTTGTGGCATCGTAACAGCGAACAGCAGAGTTTCATGTGTGTTATTCCCTAAGATCTTATCACCGGATGGCGTCGCCTGCGTGGCTAAATCCGATGGGTTTCCGTGTTTATCTCCACATTACCTGTGGTAAAGATCATTATCTTATCGTTACTGCTCAAGGCACTCTGAGAATACGATGGTGCCGCAGGTGATTGAATAAGTAAAACCACGTAGGCTCTGCCGCGATTTCGCGAATTGTCGTCGCAGCGATCACTCACGATGATAAACCTCGACCTGCAGCCGTTTGTTCCGATTCGTTTGTCGGTGACAGGCGCAACGTCCCCTGCGATTGAATGGAATTCAATCGACTTGAGGTCGGCGGCATAAGCATCACCATGCCGCTTGGAAGCTGTGAGGAAACACCGGTATGAGTGAACGAGGAATCCACACCATGAAGTCCAGAGCCCCTGTAACGCAAGTCAGTAACAAACGCGGTCAGAGCCCGAGCGGGCCCAACCGCCGCACATTGTTAAAGACCCTAGCCGCCGTCCCGCTGGCGCTGATGTTTAATCATTCCCTTTTTGCACAGTCGACCAATGAGGTAAACACCACCGGACTGGCCGTGACTGACGATGCGGTTACCGTCGGTATTTTGCATTCCACGACCGGCACTATGGCGATCAGTGAAACCGGTTCTGTCCAGGCAGAAAAACTCGCCATTCAACAGATCAACGAGAGCGGTGGTGTGCTGGGACGGAAGATCAAGGTTGTTCAGGAAGATGGTGCCAGTGATTGGCCCACATTCGCCGAGAAGTCCCGTAAGTTGCTGGTGAATGATAAGGTCGCTGCGGTTTTTGGCTGCTGGACGTCTGCCTCGAGAAAAGCGGTGCTTCCGGTCTTTGAACAGCACAACGGGATGTTGTACTACCCGACGTTTTACGAAGGGTTAGAGCAGTCTCCCAACGTGATCTATACCGGTCAGGAGGCCACTCAGCAAATCATTGCCGGCATCGACTGGGTCGTCAAGGAGAAGGGCGCCAAGTCCTTTTTTCTCTTGGGGTCTGACTACATTTGGCCGCGCACGTCCAACAAAATTGCCCGCAAGCACATCGAGAAGCTTGGTCTTAAGGTTGTAGGCGAGGAGTACTACCCGTTGGGCCACACACAGTTCAATTCTGTGATCAATAAAATGAAGCTCAAGAGACCCGACGTTATCTACGCCATTGTTGTCGGCGGATCAAACGTCGCCTTCTACAAGCAGCTGAAAGCGGCGGGTATCGACATGACGAAAGAGAAACCGTTGCTGCTGACCATCTCGGTGACCGAGGATGAGATCTTGGGGATTGGCGGTGAAAATATCGAAGGTGCTTACGCTGCGATGAAATATTTTCAGAGCCTCGATAATCCGAATAGCGAAGCCTTCGTTGAGGCGTTTAAAGCACGCTGGGGTAGCGATATTGTCGTTGGCGATGTGACACAGGCTGCTTATTTGGGGCCTTGGTTGTGGAAAGCGGCCGTGGAGAAAGCCGGCTCTTTCGACATTGATAAGGTTAGGGATGCGTCTCCTTCCATCGAGTTGGACACAGCACCGGAAGGCTATGTCCGCATCCATGAAAACCATCACCTGTGGTCCAAGACTCGCGTAGGTCATGCCAAAGATGACGGCCAGTATGAAGTGGTCTACGAATCCGAGGAGCTGATCGAGCCAGATCCATTCCCTGAAGGGTATCAATAGTCCGTCCACTAGGAGTCAGTTGCAATTGGGTAACTGGCTCTGAGTTGCTCCGGATTATTTGAACGAAAACGGGAGAATCACAGATGTTCGCGGATTACAGTGCTTCAGAATTGACGGCGATTTTTGCGATGCAGGGATTTGCTGGATTGATACTCTTTTCGGTGCTGGTACTCATGGCACTGGGGCTGGCCATCATCTTCGGACAGATGGGCGTTATCAACATGGCTCATGGGGAATTTATGATCCTCGGAGCTTATATTACCTATTTCACCTCCAACTTTTTTTCTTCTCACTTGCCGGGTCTTTTTGGCATCTACTTTTTTGTGGCGATGATTCTGGCATTCATTGGTGCGTTCTTGATGGGGATATTGGTGGAATGGGGACTCATTCGCCATCTCTACAAGCGCCCACTCGACACCTTGCTGGCGACGCGGGGGCTTAGCCTGATACTCCAGCAGACCTATCGCTCCATTTTCGGCGCCCGGGAAGTGGGTGTCTCCATTCCCGATTGGATGATGGGGTCTTACGCTCTGACCGACATGATCGAGATTCCCATTAACGGCATTTTCGTCATGGTTCTCACCGTCATCATTGCTGCCTCGGTCTATTACTTGATGTTTCGTTCGCGTTGGGGACAACAGGTTCGCGCGGTGGTACAAAACCGCCCGATGGCCGGTGCGGTAGGAATCAATAAACAGAAAATTGATCGCTACACGTTCGGCATTGGTTGTGGGGTTGCAGGGATTGCTGGCAGTGCCTTTACGATGATTGGTTCCACAGGGCCCACCGCAGGACAGCTCTATATTGTTGATACCTTTTTAGTGGTGGTGTTTGGTGGTGCAGGCAGTTTGCTGGGAACAATTGCCTCCGCGTTTACGATCTCGCAAGCCCAATCGACCATGGAATTCTTCCTAAGCGGATCAATGGCTAAGGTTCTGACACTGCTCACGGTTGTCGTCATCCTGATGTTGCGACCTCAGGGTTTGTTCACTCTGAAGATGCGTAAATAGGGGAGACACGATGTTTGAACACACCAAAAATACGTTTATGAAGCGCGAGGACCTCATCAGTTTTGGTCTGCTAGCGCTGCTACTGCTGGTGATCTTCCCGCTCTTTCTGGACGGCTTTAGACTCAATTTGATGGGCAAATATCTGACCTACGCCTTTGTCGCTTTGGGCCTGGTTCTCTGCTGGGGGCTGGGTGGCATTCTCAGTCTTGGACAGGGGGGTTTCTTTGGCCTTGGCGGTTATTGTATGGCCATGTTCCTTAAGCTCGAAGCGTCGACTCCAGAAGCCACCAAGATCCAGTCGACGCCGGGGATACCTGACTTTATGGATTGGAACCAATTGACTGCCTTGCCTGGGTGGTGGGAACCCTTTCATAGCTTTGGCTTTACGCTGATTGCGGTCGTGGCGGTACCGGTGATCTTTGCATACATCATCAGTGCTGCCATGTTTAAGCGGCGCGTCGGCGGGGTTTACTTTGCGATCATCACCCAGGCGGTCGCATCGATTCTCACCATTTTGATCATTGGTCAACAAGGGTATACCGGAGGCGTTAACGGAATAACGGATCTGCGCACGTTAATGGGGTGGGACATTCGACCCGATAGGGCGAAGACTATCCTGTATATTGTTTGTTGCGTGCTGTTGATCGTTTGCTTGCTGATTTCCCAATACATACGTCGCAATAAAGTCGGACGCATACTCGTCGCGATGAGAGATAAAGAAGACCGTGTTCGGTTTTCAGGCTATGACGTCGCCAATTTTAAAATCTTTGTCTTTTGCCTGGCAGCGGCGTTCTCAGCGATTGGCGGTGCCATGTTCACCTTGCAAGTGGGATTTATGTCACCGTCTTTTGTCGGGATTGTACCGTCCATTGAAATGGTGATCTTTTGTGCAGTGGGAGGGCGTCTGTCCATCCTCGGCGCGGTTTACGGCACCCTCTTGGTCAACTGGGTGAAGACAACCGTCTCTGAGAGTTTTCCTGAACTCTGGCTGTTTGCGATGGGGACCTTGTTTATCGGTGTGGTTCTCGCGTTTCCCGATGGGTTGGCCGGCCTGTTTAAAAAATATGTCGAGCCACGTATGCCTCAGTGGTATCGCGGCACCCCGCCGCCGAATTCTCCACCGCCTGCAGAGAAACTCGATTCGGAGGTGGAACCGTCCGAGGGGCATCCATCGCCGACAGCACAAGGAGAAGCCGCATGAGTATCCATAACGATTTTGTGTTAGCGGTGGAAGGTCTTACCGTTTCCTTCGACGGCTTTAAAGCGGTAAACGACCTTTCGTTTTACGTCGAAGAAGGTGAGATCCGTGTGATCATTGGGCCCAATGGTGCGGGTAAGACCACTGTGCTCGATCTCATTTGCGGTCGTACCAAAGCCACGCAAGGATCGATTCGTTTTCGTGGTCGGGAGCTTACCAAAATGAAAGAACATCAAATCGTTCAGGCGGGCGTTGGACGCAAGTTCCAAAACCCCTCCATCTATGAAGATCTGACCGTTTTTGAAAATCTAGAGCTGTCTTTTCCCAGAGGGCATAGCGTATTTGGATCTCTCGCATTTAAACGCGATGCCGAAGTAGTAGAGGAAGTGGTTACAACGTCGGAAATGATTTTTTTAGATGATCAACTGGATCGGCAGGCGGGGCTACTCAGTCACGGCCAGAAACAATGGTTAGAGATCGGTATGCTCTTGATCCAGAAACCCGATCTGTTGATGCTCGATGAGCCTGTAGCGGGTATGTCGGTGGCCGAGCGTAAGAAAACCGCTGAGTTACTCAACCGTATTACGGACGGTCGGAGTGTGATTGTCATCGAACATGATATGCAGTTCGTTGAAGACATTGCTCATCGAGTGACCGTCATGCATCAAGGTAAGGTTCTTTCGGAAGGGTCCATGGAAAAAGTCCAGAAGGATCCAAAAGTCATTGAAGTCTATCTGGGTCATTAACAGGCTACTGTCAAAGGATCTCCGTTGTGTTAAATATTTCTGATTACCACGTTGCTTATGGCCAAAGTGAAGTGCTTCACGGGTTGGATTTTTCCTTGGCTGATAATGAAATTGTCGCCCTGATGGGATGCAATGGTATGGGTAAATCCACGCTGATGAAATCGCTTATCGGTATGCTGCCAACCCAGAGAGGCAGTGCAGCATTGAATGGTGTCGAACTCAGTAATTTACCCAGTCATGAACGGGTGGCCAGTGGTTTGGGGTTTGTTCCTCAGGGCCGCATGATATTTTCGACTATGACGGTGAAAGAGAACATCTCCACGGGCTTAACAAGCACAGGAGAAAAAGTCATACCTACCGACCTTTATGAACTCTTTCCTGTTCTTGAAGAAATGAAGAACCGACGCGGGGGCAACCTATCTGGTGGTCAGCAACAACAACTTGCCATTGCCAGGGCACTGGCATCTAAACCAAAAGTGTTGCTATTAGATGAGCCGACCGAAGGCATTCAGCCTTCGATCATTCGTGAGATGGCCCGCACACTTAAAAAAATTCGCGATACCAAAGGCATATCCATCCTCGTTTCAGAGCAGGTTCTGAGCTTCGCGCTGGAGGCCGCGGATCGCATTTTGGTGATTGAGAAAGGGCGGATAGTCGCTGAGGAAACGGGTAAAAGTGCAGTTCATGATCGCATCGCCACTTATCTGTCTGTATGACGTAGTGGTGCCACCTACCACCTCGAAGAGGTTAATAAATCCCAGGGTAGGACGGAATGTCCTACCGATGTTAATGCTTGCTATATCCAGCTTCATAAGTCATTACGACTTCCCAACAAGGAGATAACACCATGGCTGAAACCATTATCAAAGTAGACCTCTCTCAATCTGCCTATGAGAACGAGATGATTCACAACCGTTGGCACCCGGACATTCCGATGGCGGCTATGGTAAAACCCGGCGATGATTTTATCGTTGAGTGTGTTGACTGGACCGGTGGCCAAATTAAAAACGATGACTCTGCCGATGATGTGCGTGACGTGGACTTGACGAAAGTCCACTTTCTTTCAGGCCCGGTTGGCGTCGAGGGGGCAGAGCCAGGCGATCTACTGGTGGTAGACATACTCGATATCGGCGCCTTTGACGACAGTCAATGGGGCTTTAATGGCTTTTTCTCCAAGCAAAACGGAGGCGGCTTTTTAACCGAACATTTTCCAGAAGCACAGAAGTCTATTTGGGACTTCAACGGCATGTTTACCAAATCTCGCCATGTGCCAGGCGTCGAGTTTGCAGGAATGATTCATCCCGGCTTGATCGGTTGTCTGCCTTCAAAAGAGATGCTGGATGAATGGAACTCTCGGGAAAAAGCGCTCTTTGATACCGACCCAGAGCGAGTACCGGCGCTCGCAACCCTGCCGTACGCCGATACTGCGCACATGGGCAAGATGTCCCCAGACGAGGCAAAGATAGCGGCGGCGGAAGCTGCTCGTACCGTCCCACCACGGGAGCATGGCGGCAACTGTGATATTAAAGATCTCTCTCGAGGATCAAAGGTCTACTTTCCGGTCTATGTCAAAGGCGGAGGATTGAGTGTTGGCGATCTTCATTTCAGTCAGGGGGACGGTGAAATTACGTTCTGTGGCGCCATCGAGATGGCAGGATGGATCCATATGCGCGTCAGCCTGATCAAAGATGGGATGGCGAAGTATGCGATTAAAAATCCGATTTTTAAACCGAGCCCGATAACCCCAAAATATAACGACTACCTAATCTTTGAAGGTATCTCCGTCGATGAGCAAGGCAAGCAACACTACTTGGATGTGCACATTGCCTATCGTCAAGCGTGTCTTAATGCCATCGAGTATCTGGCGAAATTTGGGTATACCAGAGCCCAGTCATACGCGATTCTCGGTGTTGCACCTGTGCAGGGCCACATCAGTGGCGTCGTTGATATTCCTAATGCGTGTGCAACACTTTGGCTACCGACAGAGATCTTCGACTACGACATCAAACCGGGTGCGGATGGGCCTACAGAATATCTTGATGGCTCAATCGATGTTCCCCTGTCACCCGATCAATAAGGAGAGTTTGCGATGCCGGTCTACGACTACAAATGCCGTGAGCACGGGATTTTTCATGATCTTGGCGCTATGGCTCAGGCGGGTCAGCCGAAGCCTTGCCCACAATGTCGGCAGCTAAGTGCACAAGTGATTCTAATTCCACCCGCGCTGCTCGATATGGCACCGTCGGCCCGTAAGGCGATTGCGCGTAATGAAGAGGCGGCACACGTGCCAAAAATCTATACACCGGAATCGCACCAGGACGCTGACGAAAGGAAACCATCGCGCTGTGGTTGTTCTTCCGATCACAAACCGCTGAGTAAAACCGCGAGCCTGAGTCAGAAAGCTTTGCTAACGGCTGATGGCAATAAAATCTTTCCCTCTCAGCGACCGTGGATGATTAGCCACTGAATCTTTCGACCGAGATATTATTCGAAAGCAATGGTCAGGTATCTAGTGACGTTGAGATCATCTAATTTCCGTAGCAAGCCAGAAAATTTCAAGAAAAGAAGGGTAGTGGAGTAAAAAGTATATCGCTTTTCAGTGACTCCCTGAAACTGCACCGGTAAAACTGGATGCGTTTCGGGGCTACTAGCCTCGATGACATTTCTTGTTCAAATGACTTATTGGTCATAAGTGCGGGATCAAGCGCGGTATTCCCATCAAGAACTGCAGACGGTCATCAATATGCCAACAAGGCGACTCTCGACTGCTGTGAGAATGCTACGGAGATACCGACTATCCTGGTGATTTCTGTCCTCTCTGGTTTGAAACAACTTAGAATGAACGAGAGAGAGAGCGAAGCCACAGAACGTGGCGCCAAAATTTTTATTTTGTGATTTTGAGTAACAAGTACGAGCTCTAATAGTCTGATAAAACAATAGGTTATAAAAATTTTTCTGCCCATATTTACCTGTATCTTATCCAGCCTACTTCTTTGATTCGAAGGGTTTTCATCTAAATCTATATGTTATAACATAACGTTAGGTGGCGTGAGGATCTATCTCTCTAGGAGTTATTGATTCACCTAGCGCAGTACTCGTTTTATCCGTTTAAGTACATATTCGTAATAGTATGAGTCAATAAAGTATGCTGGGTAACTAAATCCTTTCCTGCATTGCGATTGACTGCAATTTGTCGCGTAGCGTTAACTCGTGGAGTTACAGCAATAGATCCAGATGCGCGAGTAAATTCAATGTAAGAAATGTTCAAGGAAGAGTTATTGGAAAGGCTTAACGATAAATATGTGGTCTCTTGAATTGGCGGCGTAGCAATTCATTCGTGGTATTACACTACAAATGAGAGAGTTAATTATCCTAAAAGTCAGAGAATTTGACGTAAAAATTAAATTGCTCGATTTTGATAAAACAGATGAATTCGAATGGCCACTTACAATTATAGGTTATGTGGTTTTCATGTCCGAATTCACGTAAATTTTGTATTGCCTCTTATTGCTGGTCAGTTTCGCTACGCTCTGGACTTGAATGAATCAAGCACCTCGCTCTTTCATAATATTTAGCCGCACACATTCAGCTATAGGTTGCCATGTACAGTTGCTGATTCTTGTGCTACGAGGTGACGAACTTCACAGGTTATTGTGTCGCTAGGTTGGTAAGCCGCAAGAGTTGAGTGTTCTCGGTCTGATGTGCGCAGGGCCCCGCGACTTCGGTAATGACGTTGTTGATATTGATTCTCATTTATGACAATATTCTCTTTAATTCGCTCTTTCGTGCTTTTGTGACGTATGTTAAAGAGAATTTGATTCCAGTCAGTAAGATTTGTAGTGTCATTTATGAAGCGGTATGCACTCTCGACAGATGAAATATTCTCGGCTTCAATGGAAAGCTTAAGCCGAAACGTGGGGGATTATCTTTTTGACAGTAATGCGTGGAAATTCACGACACCAAGTTGTCAAGGAAGCCTATTAAACCTGCGTTTAGCTGATGGGCTCGCGATCAAAATTACGGATTTGTTCACCGATAAACCGGTCTCCTTCACAAATGAACTGATTATGCCCCATGTTATTGAACTGGGGTTTGTTTCCTCAGGTGTGGTCCAGATGGATGTTCATGGCCGGCGGCGAGATTGTGATGCAATAGCCGGACAAAACTACCTGCAGGCGATGGAGGGGGATCTTAAAGTCAAAACAAATCTGCCCGCAGGACAGCATTTGCGATCAATCGACATACGTTTCACTCCAGAGGCGCTAGATCGCTGCTGCCAACAAATTGGCGCCTCATTGCCTTCCTGTCTGAAGAAGTCCTGCTCAGCTGCACACAAAGCGCCATTTAAGCGAGCTAGCGTCTTAACAGCCGAAGCAGATACCCTAGTAAAAGAAATATTTAACCATTGCAGAACAGAGATATTTTGTCCTCTTTTCTTGGAAAGCAAGACTTTCGATTTGGTTACGCGCTACTTGGCTACGGTAAATCAACAGTCCCCTATTACGACGACGACTCTTTCTCCGCGTGATATTGAATGTGTTCGAGAAGCTCGCAATATTTTAATCGAGCGCATGGCTGATCCACCCTCGTTAATGGAATTGGCGCGCTTAGTTAATCTCAATGATTTCAAATTAAAACTCGGTTTTCGGCAAGCCTTCGGAACGACCGCTTACCGTTATTTAAAAGAAATTCGTCTTCAGACAGCCAAAGCTCTATTACGAGAACAAAATATATCCGTTACTGAAACCGCTCTCTCTGTCGGTTACTGCAATATCGGTGACTTTGGTATCGCCTTTAAGCGCCGCTTTGGTGCTTCTCCAAAATCTATTCTCAAACGTTAATAATCCGTAATACGGTAGTTTTAACCCCTCAAAAAGCTAGTCTGTACGACATGGCTTCAGCTGCTAAGTCTGAGCTGGGGCTTAGAAACAGTGCGCTGAATTTGATCAGACTAAGTCTCTGTTTGTTAGATGATTTAAGTGCCAAACAAGATAGCTGCGTAAAATATTTAGCGAAGACAAATGGAATATTTGCTAAGAACATTGAGCAAGATCGGCTTTAGGGTGTCGTGGGGAAATAGATTGTAATCGCACTTAATTTTACCCGTTCTTATCTTTAATCGTGGACATAAAGGGGTGATTCTATGCTAGAGAAATTTTCTTGCATGGGGACAGAAATAAAATTCTGACGGTAAATCGAATAATCCGTTATTCGGTAGTTTTGTTATCTCTAGGTTAGGTAGGCTGCTCGGTGTTTGTTTTTCTACCGGTATTCGATTGATGGGGCGGGAATAGATCCGACTCTGTAAAGAATGCTACCGGAGAAAGCGCTACTCAAAGCGAGTTGAAGCTTTAGCTCGTCCAGATTCACTTACTACCTACAGACTTTAATTACATGAAGAAGGGAACTCTTAAATATCAACGTTTTATACGTATTCTGCCTGGCCTTGTGCCACTTATATGCACGTCGGTTCAGGCGGCAACATCCAGTTCAAACGAGCAAGACTATATTGAAACGGTTACGGTGACTGGAAACAAGATTGAACAAAATTTCATTGATATCCCCCAAAGTATGACAGTCATTGGTAGCGATAAGATCGACGAAAATGGGATGAAAAATGTGTCCGATTTACTCGATGCTGTTCCAGATCTAGAATTTTCACCGACTAGCCCAGCTCGCTCCACGGTCAACATTCGCGGTCTGAATTCATCTCTTTTTACCAACAATAATCCAGCGGTTATCTATGTAGACGGCGTCCCTTACAGCGACTCCTACGGTTTTGATGTATTTCTCGCGAATGTGGAGCGTGTCGAAGTTCTGCGTGGTCCGCAAGGCACGCTATACGGCAAAGATGCCATCGGTGGGGTGATCAACGTCGTCACTAAAGAGCCCTCAAACCGCTGGGGCGGAAAAGTTGAAGTTGAGTATGGGCGTTTCAACTACAGAGATATTCAGTTCAATACCGGAGGAGCTCTCAAGGATGACGTACTCTATCTCGATATCAGTGGGCAGTATCGCGCCGATGATGGCTGGGTCACGAACCATACGCCGGGAAATGAAAGCGATTCTAACAAGTCTGAAATGCAGCACTTGTCGGCTTCACTAATCTACCGACCAACCGATGATTTCAAGGTTAAGTTTGCTGTTTCTAATGACGATACTGACAGCTATGGCATTGGTGGCTATGGGCTTCTTTTCACTGATCAAGGTTCCACCAGCGAACCGCTTTCTTTTTCAGACGACTTTAGTCGTGATCTTGCAAAGGACATTGATACTGAATTTGAAACTCGAGAGCAGCTGGAAATCAGTTCTCAAGCATTACAACTGACTTACGAGCTGGATAAATTCACGATTAATTCAGTGACAACGCATCGGGATCAAAATTTGGATAGCCTTTACGATTACGATGAGAGCGACAATGCCTATTTGGCCGATGCAGTTTCGTTCGATAATCAAGATCGTGAAACCTGGACTCAGGAGTTAATTTTAAGAAGCAATAATGACGATGAAGGGGGGCGCTATGTTGCTGGCGTCTATTTCGATACAGAAGAGCGAGAGCAGGGCCCTTACGGGCAGCGTCTTTTTGGTACGACTTACAATGCAGAGTCGGCCACGGATTCTTCCACCGCGGCAATTTTTGGGCAGTTCATATATCCGCTGTCGGAGAAATTAGAACTCACTCTGGGAGGTCGCTACCAAAATATCAAAAAGGAAACCAATTTGGATTTCATTGTAGAGAACCTTCCATTAACGGCCGACTATACGTCATTTTTCAGCGGCGTTGCCTATACCATGGACGCTGACAAGGACTGGTCAGTATTTCTTCCTAGGGCAGCGGTGACCTATAAGCTCGGTGAAAATTTTAATATCTACGGCAGTGTTGCTGAAGGTTATATGCCAGGGGGATTCAATTACTTCGCGACAACTGGCACTGCGGATGACAATAGTTTCGATCCACAACGTTCTACGAACTTCGAAATTGGATTAAAGGCACAAACGGAGCGAATGGCTCTAGCCGCCGCGTTGTTCTATATGGATATAAAAGATATCCATGTGTGGAGACAGGATGATCTGGGAAATTTATATACCGGCAATGCCGATAAAGCGCATTCTCAAGGAATCGAAGTAGAGGTTTCCTTTAATGTAACCAGAGAATTCGAGCTGAGCGCCTCTGTTGGTCTAATTGATGCTAAATACGACGACTATTTTACAAGCGCTTACGATTATAGTGGCGAACGTATTGAGCAAACCCCCGAATATACCTTCAATTTTAGTGCTGCCTATTACCATCCCCAGGGGTTCTATGCTCGTGTGGACTTAAGTGCGGCTGGTAATACCGCGTTTTACGACAGTGGCAGACCCTCACCCCAAACCGCATTTCCTGAGCGGGATGCCTACGAAGTGGTTGACGCGCGCCTTGGCTATCTGTTCGGTGATTGGGAGCTTTTTGGATATGCAAATAATGTAACCGATGAAGCCTACGTGACGTCCTTAAGATCATCTGATCTCGGGGGAGCAATTTCTTCAATCGTTACCTACAACGATCCACGTTCATTCGGCGCCGGTGCGCGATATCGTTTTTAGACATAAGTTCTGGAGTTTTCGTGAGACTTGAAATTAGTAACCTATCCAAAACCTATAGTAATGGCGTGCACGCCTTGAAGGGTATAGATCTGTCAATTGGAAAAGGAATGTTTGGTCTGCTAGGGCAGAACGGTGCGGGTAAGTCGAGTCTTATGCGTACGATAGCTACACTCCAGGATGCTGATGCAGGCAGCATAGTCTTCGACGATATTGACGTTTTTAGAGAGCCGGGAGAGCTCCGAAAGGTATTGGGCTACTTGCCTCAGGAGTTTGGGCTTTATCCTGCGGCAACGGCTGAGGAAATGTTGTTGCACCTTGCTGATCTCAAGGGAATTAAGAGTAAAAAAGAACGTAATGATCAAGTTGATATTTTGCTACATAAGGTCAATCTCCATCAAAAGCGTCGCCACCGTTTAGGAACCTATTCTGGAGGAATGAAACAGCGTTTTGGCATTGCTCAGGCGATGTTAGGAGATCCAAAAATAATTATTGTAGACGAGCCCACAGCAGGGCTTGATCCGACAGAACGCAATCGTTTCTATAATTTGCTTTCCGAGATTGGCGCGAACACCACGGTTATTTTATCGACGCACATCGTTGAGGATGTGCACACACTTTGCCAAGACATGGCGATTATTGGTGACGGGGAGGTTTTGCTTTCTGGTGCTCCTCAACAAGTTGAGCTGAGCCTGAAAGGCAGGTGCTGGATTAAGGCCATAGAAAAAGAAGAGCTGGATCGTCATTGCAAGGAGTATGACGTTATTGCCAATCATTTTCATCTCGGCCAGATGAACATCACTATCATCAGGGATGAAGAGCCGGGCGATGGTTTTGAACCCAAGAATCCAACTTTGGAAGATGCCTACTTCTATACGTTAGCCCAGCGTAAATCACTAAAACACGGAAGTTAAACATGTTTTCGATGTTGCGACAGGTTATTCCATTCGAGCTAAGATATCGTTTTACGACTCCTATTGCTTATCTTATGTTGGCGATGCTCGCGTTTCAGGCGTGCTGGTTTTCTTTCGGACTACACGATTTTTACGGGAATGGATCAACGTTTTTGAATGCCGCCGGAATGGCCTATCTTTGTCTCTCTGCTGGAGGCATGATCCTTATCATTGTAATCGCAATGATAACTGCGAGCACGCTGTATCGGGATATCGAGCAGCGTAGCGCTGGTTTCATCTACGCGTATCCGATTCAGGAAAAATCATTTTTTATTGCCCACTTTATCAGCGCATGGCTGATCAATATCATTATGATTGCGGGATACGTTGTGGGTTTGGTGGCCCTGAAGTTCGTTGGATCAAAGGAGTTTGTCGGTCCGGTTCCTTGGGGGCCGATCACCCATGGGTTCGTTTTTTTTGCGATACCCAATATGCTCACCTATACAGCAGTAGCCTTCTTCGCACTCGTCATGACTCGGCGGATAACAGTAGTCTATGGGACAATAATAACCATTGTTCTTATCTTTGTAGTGGGTGAAAGCTCGAGTGACAATTCACCTCATGTAAATGCACTTAGCATTATTGATCCCTTTGGTTATATCTATGCAAAGTATCAACTCGATCTAATGAGTGTTGCGGATAAAAACACAGCTATGATGCCGCTAAATGCAATTTATTGGACTAACCGCATGCTTTGGGTTGGGATCAGTCTGACTTTGACCATGCTCGCTTATAAGCGCTTTACTTTTAAAAGATTTTTGGAAGCGCCGAGTAATAAAAACACTTTCGGCATCATAGATAATGATACACCGAAAGGGCGCGTCGAATATGATCTTAAAATTCCCAGTGTCCGTTTTGCTAATGATGCTTGGCATTCGTTTTTTAAAACGTTTCGTCTAACTTGGCTCGAGTTCAAAAATGTAACACGCCCCGCCGGCTTTAGGCTAATTCTTGGTATGCTCGTTGTGATTGTTCTTGCACAAAATCTTGTGTGGAACTCTACCTACTATGTTGGGCATCAATATCCTATTACGTCAGGGATGACTTCTGGTCGCCTGATCAACAGCTTTATGTTCATCATTTTTCTGATGATACTTTCCTGCGAACTATTTTTTAAAGAACGTAAGGCAAACCTTTGGCAAATTTCGGGTGCAACTTCAGCCAAGGTTTGGGAACTACAATTACCAAAACTCTTTGCGATGTTTGGCGTTGCCTTTCTGTTTAGCTCTACCATTTTTTTGGGGGGAGTTTTCTCACAGCTGGTCCAAGGTTTTACAGACATTGATTGGGGGCTTTACCTTCAGGATATCTACGGATATATGTGGGGCTGGGTGAATTACACCTTTTACATTTGTTTAGTCTTTGCCATAGCCAGCATAACGGGCCATAGATTCCTTACTCACTGCCTCGCTATTGGTTATTACTTTTTTGTCATTATCAGTTTTGACCTGGGATTAGTTGAAAACATTCGCGTTATCTACGGAGGCGTGCCTGGCTTAGATGACTATTCTGAAGTAAATGGGTACGGCATCTTTGCGGAAGCAGGGCGTTGGTTCTTCTTGCTTTGGTTTTCCATGGCGAGCTTCCTTGTCTTTATTGGTTTGCATTTTTGGCGTCGCGGAGTCTCTCAATCCTTTTTTCAACGTTTACTGGGTCGTGGAGGGGAAATCCCACGAATCGCTAAGCTGGCTGCTTTAGTTCCACTTGCTGGCTTCCTGGCGGTACAATGGGTTATTCAAAGCGAGGTTTATAACAAACGAAATTATATTCCAACCGCTCAGGCCGATGCTGAGTCTGCTGCTTATGAAAAGACGTATCGAACGCTTCTTTCAGGATACGATATACGAGCTGCTATCGATGCCCTCCAGGTCGATTTATATCCGTCTGAGCGTCGAGCAGTTACTACCGCGTCGCTCGAACTCAGCAACGCAGGAAAAACGTCTGTTGAGAACATTTACGTAAACTTGGATGCTTTTTCCAGAATTACCACCTTCGATATGGTTGGCCGTTCAGTTGAGTTGTTAGAGAGAAATACCCAACTCGGTATGGAGGTATACTCAGTCTCACCCGCCATAGCGCCAGCCGAAAAAGTAGACGTAGAGCTCGTAACGCAACGTCAATACACTGGTTTTAGCCAAAGTGGTGACTTTCCTCAAGGGGATCTCGCTTTCAACGGGTTGCTTTATAATAACGTCCTCCCTGTCTTCGGATATGATGAAGATAAAGCGCTTATTGCAGATAGAAAACGTCAAGTTTTTGGCTTGCCAACTCATTCTAAAGCTGAAACCAACGAACTAAGCAAAAATTTTCTTACAGATTATTCGCTCGGTAATAAATTTTTAAATTATGTTGTTACTACTGAAGCTGGACAAATTCCCGTTGGACCGGGCGAAATTATCAAACGCATTCAAGAAGAAGGGAGAGAGAAAGTTACTTTCCGTCGATCGAAAACGGAAGCACTACAAACCTTCGTTGGCTCAGGGCATTACGCTGAGCGCGAGGTAGAAATCGAAGGCATTCGTGTAACTTATCAATACCTACCCAGCCACGCTTTCAATCTAAAGAGTTTTGATAGATGTATCGCTCGTGCATTGAAATATATCCGAAGAAATCTCGGAGTCTATCCCTACGACAGTCTCCGAGTTATCGAAATTCCGTTCTATCAAGATATCTCTTACACGAGCGCTAACGTCATCGCTCTCTCTGAAAAAGAAGGTTGGTTTGCCGATTATTCAGTGGACGAGGTGCAAGCGTTTGTCCAATACACGTTTGGCCGGGAGATTATACGCCAGTGGCTCGACCACCAGGGACAAATTGCCGATGTTCCGGGTGCTGGTATTTTGTGGAGTTCGTTACCCTCTGCTCTAGCGATGCAAATCGTAGAAGAAAACAGCAACGCGAAATCGCTTCAAGCTCTTATTGATAAAATTCGTACGAAATACAACAAAGAGCGTTACAACGAAGAAAACACTGAGACCAGTCTTATCGATGCAGATGACCAAGAATTTCTTGAAGAAACAAAAGGGACTCTCGCACTCTATCGTCTTTCAAAATCAATTAGCTTTAACACGATGAACTCATCAATACGAGAATGGCTCGAAAGCCGACATAATGCGCCTCTGGTCTTTAGGGATCTCTATGGTGATCTTAAATCCCGTCATCTGATCGATGAATCATTCATAAAATTATTCGAGTCTGTTGAAGTAAGGCCCAATCTCTAGCCGAACAAACCAACTGCACTTTGAATCTTGGTGTCAAGTGTGACCCATTAAAAAGGATCATTTCATGGAGAAAGTGTTCGAAAACCTAATCCGGTACCGTTGGGTAAGTCTAATATTTGTAGTAATAATCACGGGACTAGCCGCGACTCAGTTGTCGAATCTAGAGGTAGATAACTCGAATGAGGCCTTTTTCGTAACGGGGGACTCTACCAAGAAGCAGTTAGATGATTTTAAGAGCACCTTCGGAAACGACGACTTCGTGTTTATTCTCGTCGATGTAGCTGACGCGTTTGATCCTAAGACACTCCACCGTATCGCAGAATTTGCAGATCGGTTAAAGGATGAAACACCTCATCTCCTTGATCTAACTTGGATTGGGAATGTTGAATGGATAGAAGGGGTTCCTGGTGGGATTCTGATTGATGATCTTATTCCGGACTTAAACCTTGACGCCCAAGCGCTCGAGCGCCTAAGAACCAAAGTCGTCAACGATCCTCTTTATCGTGATCGTCTTGTATCCGAAGATGCCCATAGTGTTGGGATTCTTATGGAGTTTGAAAACTATCCAGATATTGGTATAGATCCCCGTAAGGATGTTCCACCGGTAATACTCCGATTGGTCGATGAGTTTGGTGACCTTGAAACGCATGTCGTCGGTGGACCGGTGATGGACTACGCCATGGACGAAAAAACCGCAATAGAGGCTCCCAGATGGCTAGGTGCGGCGCTGCTCGGAATGGTTGTCATGCTGGTGGTTACAACTCGTAGTTTTATCGGAGTGTTAGTACCGGCTGCTACCGTTGTTCTAAGTGTGATTTGGGTAATGGGTGCAGTCGCTGTTCTGAATTATCGACTCAATCTGTTTGTGATTCTTGTACCGACATTGATGTTGTGTGTCGGTATTGGAGACACCATGCACGTCGTTGCAGAATTGAAACAAAATATGAAAACTGGCATGAATCGCCGAGTCGCGCTTTTACATACTCTCGATGTAGTTAGTAAACCCGTTTTACTCACCACTATAACAACTGCGATCGGCTTTCTATCTTTTACCATCGTTGACTTAGTGCCTTTGATAGAGCTGGGAATTCAAGCGGCAATCGGTGTAATCGTCGCCTTCATTCTAACGTTTTTGTTTGCAGTACCAGTATTGTCGTTTGGCAAAAACGTGATGAAAGTGAGCACAGAAAAGAAAACCGATATTTTCGACAAATTCTTAGAAACGTGTGCAAATAGCGTGGCTAATCACAAACTACCGTACGGTATTGCTTTTGCTGTTGTAACGACCATTGCATTAACCGGTGTCACGAAATTACAGATCGAAACGAACACCATACAAGATTTACCAAAAAACGATGAGTTGCGCCAATCCTTCGATTATGTCGATAACAATATGGGGGGGTCTATGTCGCTGGAATTTGTTATCGACACGGGGGTAGAAAATGGCATTAAAAATGAGGAATTGTTGAAATCTGTCGAAAAACTGCAAGCGTTTTTAGATGACCACCCACTGGTTACTCAGACCTCTAGTGTACTCGATCAGATAAAACAGATGAATCGAGCAGTACATGAAAACAATCCCGCGTACTACGTCTTACCTTCAGATACCAATCAGATTGCAGAATACTTGCTTTTGTATGAAAGTGGTGGCGGCGGCCAATTAGAAAAGTACGTGAGTTTCACCTATGACAAAATGCGAGTTCAGGCCAGAACGAGATCTTTAGCACTTGGAGACACTCGTATATTGAGTTCTGATGTAGAGAAATTCGTGAAAGCGGAGTTTGGTGATGATCTCAAAGTGTATGCGACAGGGACGTTAGCTACTTTGGATCGGATTGCTGAACTCGTTAAAGTGGGGCAAGGAAAGAGCTTTATGTTTTCTTTTATCGCGATCTCTCTCATTATGATATTTATCCTGCGTTCGGTGAAACTGGGCTTGATTGCAATGATACCGAATGTTCTACCAGTAATAATCGCTCTAGGTGCTATGGGCTGGGTTGGTGCACAACTCAACATAGTCTGTTTGGTGCTGGCTCCCATGATTATTGGCGTCGCTGTTGATGATACGGTGCACTTCTTTGTTAGATATCGACGTTACTTTAATGATGTTCGAAACTATGATGTTGCCCATAAAAAAACCATTCGAACGGTTGGACGTCCTCTGCTTTTTACTACCATCGTGCTGATGGTCGGTTTTGGCGGCTTCGCAATATCGGAGTTTGCTGGACCGAGAACTTTCTCGTGGGCGTCGATCACAGCATTTGCTTCAGCCATCTTAGCAGATATCCTACTGGTGCCGGTTTTGCTTGCGTGGCTCAAGCCTTTGGGGGAGGAAACATCACTCAACCAAAATAATATTCATCAAAAGAACACAATTGAAGGTGGTCAACATGCTTAAGTCTATCGTCGCTTTCTTTCCGCTCTCGATAGCCCTGTCTGTCAATGCTATGACTGGACACGAAATCGCGCAGCGAATGGATGACGTTGATAACTCTGTGGACGGGAGCCGTAAAGCAACGATGTTGATCGAGCGGGGCAGTCAAAAATTAGTGCGTAAGATGCAAATGTACGACAAAGCCTATGGTGAAAATGACCGATCGCTGATTAAGTTTATTGAACCTGCTGATGTACGAGACACGCAGTATTTGTCGTGGACCTATGAAGACCCATCCCGAGATGATGATATGTGGGTGTTCTTTCCGTCTGAAAACCTCATACGTCGTATCAGTGGTGGCGGTAAAAAAGGCTCGTTTATGCGTAGTGACTTTGCCAACGAAGATATGGAAGCACGCGCTATCGATGACGATGTGCACAAACTAATCGAGGAATCTCAACTCAACGGTGTCGAGGTATATGTTGTCGAGTCTACGCCAATAGCAAAAAAGGCTAAAGACTCAAATTACGCGAAAAGACGCCTTTGGGTTGATAAAAATAAATGGATTGCTCTGAAAATTGAATACTACGATGAACGCAACCGCTTGGTAAAACGACTTACACAAGGTGGTTTCAAAGAGATCGATGGAATATGGACTGCTACAAAATTAATAATGGAAACACCTCGAAAGAAGTCTCGTACTCTAATGCAGTATGACGATGTTGAATACAATGTTGGTATTGATGAAAGTACTTTTGAACAAAGTGCGCTCAAGCGCTAATTTACTTCTATGGACGCTAACAGCAGTTGTGTCTTCAACCCTAGCTCAAGATCCCTTTGATTTTGATCTGTCCGAGACATCCGCTCAACCGCCCTGGAATATCTCTGGCTATTTGGAATCCCGTAATCAGTATTTTGTCGTTGGCAACGATTGGGCTTCTAATAGAGCCGCAGGTTTTTTAGAACTTAAATGGTCAGGAGATCAAAACGAAGACAGTCAATGGCGTGCTTACGGTAGCACTTTGATTGAGTACGATGAGCAAACACATGATTACCGGGATCCCGAGAGAGCAGAGCTGAAAGAACTTTATTTTATTCGTGATAGTACCTCATTTGACTTTACAATTGGCAAGCAACGCGTTCCTTGGGGTACGGCAGATGGAGTAAGTACGATTGACCGAGTGAATGCTGTGGATTATAGGGATCCAATCGGAAATGCCAGAACCGCATCACGTCGCCCTTCTTGGGTAGTAAGAAACGAATTTAACCTTTCTGGCGGCTTGTTAGAGCTGGTTTGGTTGCCGCGCGGAAGAGACCGAAAATTACCAGAATTCGGTAGTCCTTGGGAGCCAGATTATTTGCATGAACTTCGTACGCAACGTAATTCTGGTTTAATCAATTTACGAATTGATGATCCACATAAGGACGAAGGCGGTCTCCGGTATCGCGTTTATGGAGAAGGTTTCGATTGGAGCCTGGCTTATTTTAATGGTTATACCGATGGACCTGTACGCCAAACCGTAATAGCAAACGATGTTCTACTTGAACATGTAAGGTATGAAACATTTAATATTTCTGGTGCTTTAGGTTTGTCAGAAAGTACTTGGCGCGCCGAATTTGCATATACACCAAACAATATCATGTCTGGGGTAGTTACAGATTTATGGCAAGTCGTTATTGGTTGGGAACGCACATTTATTACAGATTTTAAAACGAGTATACAAATATTCTACGACGAGGCTCCCGATGGTCCAACGAACTACGGTACGACTTTTTCCTTTTCAAACTCAGCATTCGATGATGCCGCAATCTACGGAGTACGAGGTCAATTGGGTTCCGATGAACAGCTATCAGCAGAAACCTATTTTGATTATGAGTTCGGAGACAATCTTACGTTAACTATGAAATACATGGTCTTTGATGGCGCTGAGGGATCAGATAATTACGACTACCGAGACAATGATTTTTTCGAAACAACACTTCGTTGGGATTTTTAAAATTGATAATTATCCTATCAGTTTACTTCCGGGTCATTATAAACATCTAGGAAAATAGTAGGCATGAATTTAAAAAGAAAAATAGAAATATCGGAGGAAAAAAGGCGATACTGGACTTTACAGAGAGCTAAATACAAATATCCAAGATGTATTAACGTATAATGTGAAACTTGAATTATGAATGATCGTCAACAACAACGCTTTATTTTGCACGAAAATTTGTGGAAGGTGATGTTTACGCTATCTTGGCCAGCTGTTGTTGGCATGGTGCTATATGGTCTAAACGTAATTGTTGACGCTATTATTGTTGGGCGATACGTTGGAGAATCTGCGTTCGCTGGTATATCTCTCGCGTTTCCATTAACTCAAATTCCTCTTGGTATAGGGCAGCTTATCGGTGGCGGTGCCGGCGCTGTTTTAAGTATCGCTATTGGTTCAAAGTGTCTAGAAACACAAAAAAAAATATTGGGTAATGTAAATATTCTTACCATCACACTCAGTCTAGTGTTTATGGTAGTCGGGCTAATTTTTAGTACTTTGCTTATAAAAATGATGGGCGGAGAAGGAAGAGAGTTGGAGTATGGTGACGCCTACTTTCGATCATGTCTTTACGGTTCAATTTTTTGGGTCGCCGGACTTGCAGGAAATTTAATCGTAAGAGCTGAAGGAAAAATGAAAACGGCAGCCGTAATGATGGGAATAGGGCTTATCGTTAACATTGTTGTCACCTATTTTCTTATAGTGATAGGTAATTGGGGGGTAGAAGGCGCTGCTTTTGGTACTAACGTTGGCATGGCTGTCTATAGCCTTACATTCATAATATATGTGTTAAGAAAAAAGACTTCATTTAATGCTGTACCATTTTCGTTTACTACGGATACATCCATCTTAAAGAGTATATTTTCGAATGGATTTCCGTTATTTATTATGTCAGTCATGATGGTAATACAGGGAATCGTCGTACTGAATGCACTTACTAACTATGGTACAACGGCAGATGTAACATTTTACGGCACGGTATTTAGAATTATGTCTTTTATGATGATGCCGATAATAGGACTGATGCGTTCATTTCAACCTGTAGTTGGAATTAATTATGGCGCCGGATATCACGAACGAGTCGTTCAAAGCCTAAAAATATGGGTAGCTACCGCAACATTATGTATTTTTCCCTTTTGGTTTGTATTAATGGCGTATCCGGAAGTAAGTCTAACGTTGATCATGCCTGATCGACAGTTTTCAAATACTGATATCAGTAATTATAGATACTTCATAGCACCGCTCATTGTTCTCCCGGTCGTATTCATGGGGATGACGTTTTTTCCAGCCATTAATAAAGGCAGGTCTGCCGCCATAATTGGATTGGCAAGACAAGTCATTTTCTTTGTTCCGATAATGTTATTTTTGCCAAAAATATTCGGTGTGGCGTGGGTATATATTGGATCTTGCGGTATAGATATAGTTATTACTCTATGGATGATACTTCTAATCAGTAAAGAAATTAAGAGGTTTAAAGAAACCTCAACTGATGAAGTCCTAGCATAGTAGCGCAGATAAGGAATAGGGTTATGAACTCAATTCACGAAAAGCTTGGGTGATTCACCTTTTTGTTATGCTGAAGAACGAATTTAAAATCTGCTTCTTCGAAGTCCAGGTTTGCGCCGCAATAAGATAATTTTGATGCCAATCTACCAGGGCAGGCCAACGCTAAGGATCTCTCTAAGGGGAACACCATCACTGCGCTAACAAATAAACCTTCTAATATTAATGATAATGATTTACATTGGCGCATATGCAACATGGACAGTTATGGAGAAGAACAGTTTTGAAATCAGCCCCTATTTTACTGCTTACCGCCTTGCCAGGACTCGTTGTGTTACCCGCATGGTCACAAGACGAGGAGCCAATTCAGCTGCCGCTTCTAAAAATTAAGGGAGAGATCCTCTCTAAAACGATTGAAGAAAGTGGCCAGAGTGTGGTTATTTTCGACGAAGAAGAACTTGAAAAGCATACGGAGATTAAATCGGTTAAAGATGCTTTGTCGAAAGCAAACAATGTCACCGATGTAACTGGTACAGGTAAAGCGCCAACCATTAGGGGCGTAGATGGCACCGGCCCTGCCGAAAATGCTAACGCGTTTCTAGCCGGCAGCCGACAACGGATCAATTGGGAGATTGACGGCCGCTCCGCCAATTACAACGAAGTGGTCTTCGGCGATTTTGGGGTTTGGGATTTGGAGAGAATTGAGGTTCTGAGAGGGCCTCAGAGCACGCTTTCAGGTCGTAATTCCATTGCTGGCACCGTCATTGTTGAAACTCGTGACCCAGAACCTGTACGCCAGGCATCGCTGCGCGTGGAAGGCGGCAATAACGAGCACCACCGAGTGTCCGCAATGGTTAACCAACCACTTTCCGATGCATTTTCGTTGCGTGTTACTGGCGATAAATTCGGGCGAGAATCTGAGGTGAGTTATGATGGCTACCCTGAGGCGAAGCATCCTGGCGACATAACGGGCCAGAACGTCCGCGGAAAATTATTGTACGCGCCTCTCTCCAGCAGCACACGTGCTCGCTTGATTGTGACTCGCCATGAATACGAAGGGCCAAACGGCGAGATTGTCGTGTATCCGTTCGATGAAAAGCGTTCAAACGTGCCGGAACAACCTGTTCATGCAACCACCACGCGTACCATCTCAGGGGATTTGACGACCGATCTGACACGGGATCTGGCGTTAGAAATAAACCTGTCGCAGACCGATTCGGAGTTTGAACGCACCCACACCAGTGATGGATCGCCAGCTGGCGTAGAAACCGATGAGAGCGTGTTTGAATCGCGGCTTCGATATCAAATGGCCGGGGGCGGTGAGTGGGTTGCTGGGGCCAGGCTGTACAATGCTGATCAGGACGAATGGATTAATTTCGTTATGAGAAGCACCTTTGAAGATCGGTCGGTAAGCCGAGCATTCTACACTGAGGGCTCAATTCCTATCGGTGACGATTTTGAACTTTCGATGGGAATAAGATACCAGCGAGAACGTCATAAACGCGATGGGGGCAATGACGATCGTTCGTTCATCAATATTACCTCGAAAGAAACCTATCAAACGTGGCTGCCGAAATTCGGTATCAATTATAAATTGGACGAATCACAAATTTATGGTTTTCAGGTCTCTCGAGGATTTAATGCTGGCGGGGCAGGACTGGTATCGGGCGTTCCTGTCGTCAACTACGAGTACGATTCTGAATATGTAACATCGTATGAATTGTACGGCAGACAACAATGGTTTGATGGTGACTTGAGCGTTAGCGAAAATATATTCTATTCTCGCTACAAAGATATGCAGTTGCCCTTTGACCTGACACCAGAGGATAACCGAGATGAAGCGTTTGTCGTTCGAAATGCTGAGGGCGTTGTCACGCAAGGTGTTGAAGTGGATTTGCGCTGGCAACTGAACAACTCTATTGCTCTCAACGGTGGTATCGGTCTGCTGGATACAGAAATTACAGACTATTCTGATTCCGGCCTGGAAGGTAACGAATTGTTTATGGCTCCGAAGGCAACAATGAGTCTCGGCACGGACATTACGTTTAACAAACTTGTGTTTAACGCCAATGCTCGCTATAGCGATGGTTGGTATACCAGCATTAATAATCGACCTGACGGTAAGACTGACGCCAGAGTGATCGTCGATACCAGCGCAACTTATCAAATTCGCCCTGAAATTAAAGTATATATTGGGGTAAGCAACTTATTTGACGACGATAATGAAGTCGCGATTTATCCTGGAGCCACCAGCTCGGTCGACGATGATACGGCGGTATTGACTCAGCCTCGCACAGTGCTTGGTGGTGTGACGCTCGAGTTCTAGTTCTATGGTCGTCTGGAACTTATATTTACCCAACGGCTTAATCGGTCGTATGAATCCAGCGGATGATTGGTTTGACGCTCTATCGTGTCGTTATTTTCGAAGTAAATCTACAGGGGGTTAAGCATGTCGGTCATCCATCACGAAGATTCTCTCTGGCCGATAGCGATGATTCTCGCATCGGGCGAGCCGACCTTGGAACACCACCTAAAGTCTCTTGAACACTGGGATGAGTGGTTTTCCCGGCCAACCCAATTTCATGTCATTCGATATTTTCACGACAGCGATTCTCTTCATAATCCTAAAAAAGTGGGAAAGATCACCCGGGAATGGATGGAAAAGGGGGCGGGGCAGGCGATCAAAGATAGAGTTCTCTCTATGCATATCATCGTGCCTGAGTCCGATTTTCCGAGAATGAAAAAAATGAGTGTGCAAGCGGCTTTCGGTATTCCTGGAGGGATCGTTTCTTCCATCGACGCCGCTTTACAGGCGCTGAGCCAGTGCGCCAATCAGCAGAGCAAGAAGCCGGTCAACAATGTGATGGCAGTACGCGATTTCTTGCAGGGCTTTCAGTAGTTCGGTCTGCTAGTTACGAGCATCGTTATGTCTTGGATGAACAACCAAGACATAACGATGATATTTAACGTTTGCTCATTTTCGTCTTGCAATGATTTCCGTGTTTCCTACTATCAACGCATCGCGCTCTACCAAGAGCTTCAAGCATTCATCAATCAACTGATCAACGTCGTTTCCAAGAATACGAGTTTGTGCCGCAAAGGCAGCGGAGCGGAGTGCGCGCTTTAATTTTTCAGGTGTTTCTCCTCCAGAAACCATCATATGCTCTTGTGCGGATAAAATTTCGTAACCACAGTTTTCAAGCAGAGCTCTAACATTCTCCACTGGATGCTGATGCATTGCCAGAGGTGCAGACTTTAGGCGCTCTGACCAGTGGGGACGGTCAAAAACTTCCTGAATCGTGTCTTTTAAACGAAAACCTGCAAGTTCGGGTTGGCCGCAACTCCATTGCAAAACCAGATGTCCTCCCGGTTTTACGGCATTTGCCATTTGAGTCAAGAGTGGCGCGGCATCGCTCAACCAGTGAATCATCCAAAAACTAGTAACTAAATCAAATGTCTCTAATGGCAATTGTAATGTCGCCGCATCTCCTGCATGGGCTTCGACCGTTAATCCTTTACAGCGATCACGAGTCGCCTCAATCATGGATTCTGAAACATCCTGGGCATAAACCTGCCAGCCCTGCAAAGCCATGGCTTCCGCCATTTTACCACTGCCGCAACCGATGTCGGCTGACCGTCCACCAGCAGGCGGCTGCCATAAATTCGCAGAAGTCAGCGCAGCGCTTGCCGCTGTAAACTGGCCATCGTTGCCTGCATCATATTCATCTGCCGACCAATGAGGAGGCGACTTGGTTTGTTCTTGGTTTACGTTCTCTCTGAAAGCTGAATTACTCATATACGCTATGCTCCTGCAAGTAAGTGATTGGAACGATGTTGTTGTATCTGCCGGATCAACTGTTGACGGGCTACCTTACCCACGGCCGTCAGGGGAATTTGGTCCACTATTTCAATGGTGTCTGGCAACATGAAGCGAGCCACTTCCAGCTCCATTAAAAATGTGCGCAGCTTCATTAAATCTGGAGGACACGTTCCTGGTGTTTTTTTGACGACAATTGCGGCGCACGTCTGCTCTCCTAACGATTCACTAGGGAGGCCAACTATGGCAACGTCGTCTACGTCTGGGTGCGTAATAATCAGAGATTCTAGCGTTTCGACTGGAACAGTTTCGGCGCCTCGTCGGATCACCTCTTTGACGCGCCCCTCTACGACTAAATGGCCGCTACGAAGTTGTCGTACTTGATCGCCGCTGCGATAAAATCCATCGTCACTGAAGGACTTTCTATTGGCGGCATCTTCTCTATAGTATCCGCGCAACGTATAGGGACCGCGTGTCCACAGTTCACCGCGTTGCCCTTGGGGAACGGGATGACCATCATCTCCGACAACCAGGATTTCATCCCTCTGGCATAGGGGGCGACCCTGAGAGCTATGCACGAGAAGTGTAGGGTCGTTAGCGCGAGTGAAATTCAGTAATCCTTCAGCCATCCCAAACACTTGTTGCAATTCACAGCCAAGCTCAGGTTTCACGCGCTTGGCGGAATGTGACGCAAGTTTAGCCCCTCCCGCTTGTAACAGTCGTAAACTGCTGGGCGGCGGAGTGACCAAATCTGCGTATTCCAGCCAGGCTGAGACAAGTGGCGGCACCAGGGCTGTAACCGTTGCGCCACTGCGTTCGATACACTGAAACGCCGTTTCAGGACTGGGAGAAGGGCACATAACGATTTTGGAACCGGCAGCGAGCGCCCCCAAAATACCTGGGCACGCGAGTGGAAAGTTATGGGCAGCCGGTAACGCCACGAGATAGCCGTCATTTTTGCTGAGTTCACAAACCTCTGCGCTCGATTTAGCATTAAATATGTAATCTCGATGGGTGCGCGGAATTAACTTGGGAATTCCTGTAGATCCTCCGGAACAAAGCAATAATGCAATGCCTGCCGGATCGATATCGCACCCAGGCATAGGAGATGACGAATCGAGTACACTTTGAGAAGCCAGTAAAGATTGTAAACTGAGGTGAGAGCGTGTTTGTGTTACATCAATGATTCTATGCGAAACTTCAGGCAGATGTTCTTGGAGATAATCTGCCATTGACACTATGTCTGTACCTCCGTCGGCGGAGCTAGCGAACCACGCTTTAGCCTTCGTTAATTTAGCAAATCGCGCGATCTCTCTACGACCGTGGGCCGGTAGCGCCATCACAGGAATGACACCAATCTGTATAAGCGCAAAAAATACCAGTAAAAACCCCAAGTCATTTCCCATCTGCATGATGGCTTTGTCTCCAGAGCAAAGCCCCAGCGACAGAAAGCTCATGGCAAGACGGCGACTTTGTGAATCTATCTCTAAGCCCGACAGTGTTAGCCAGTGTTGTCCGTTTATTCCCGGGCCTTCAAATAACTCGATATCATTGGTTTCTTGAAGTTGCGTTGCTATCCATTCTGCGAGATTTTGATCACCCCAGAGGCCCTCATCGACGTATTGTTTGGCGATCTCTTCTGGCCAGGGGGTAAGACCGTCAAAGTGAGGATGTGAGTCTTTCATGCTTGTGTTTCCTCTAAGCTGGCTAAAAGGGTCTCGTCATCCATGGATAAAATCTCACAGTAAATTTCCGCTGTTTGATTCAGCTCCACCGGATCGCCAGAGTCTTCAATCGACGCTGCCAGTCCGGCGATACTCGGCGCACTGAACAGATCTTTCATGTCTAAAGCATCAACCCCAAAGACCTCTCGCAATTGGGTGACCAGATTGCCAGCTAAGACGGAGTCACCGCCTGCCGCAAATATATTTCTGTTCACATTGTTTGAATGGTCACCTGTAACTTCCGCCCAGATTGACGCTACGACAGTTTCGATGGCACTGTTGGGGCTCCGAATCGTCTCGCAATCGGCGCGTTGGGTGGACATATCATGAAGCGGGACTTCTCGCGTCGAGAAAGTCCGATTTTCAGGCAATCGATCTGCGAGTGCCTGGTGCCATAGCTCGTCATCAGCTGCCAATTCTTGAACGGTGTTTTTAAAATAGAGGAACATTTCATCGAGTACGCCATCGATGAAGGCATCCTCTCGGCAATCCCAGTTCATGAGAATGCCACCATTGAGTTCTGTTACCTGGGTATCCAATAAAACCTGGGGGCCTTGAGAGATTATCCATATGGGATCGCCGAAAACTCTTCGAACACTGTCATGGAATAATTCGCCCAGATTTAACGCGCTGGTAAACACAATCGGAGCAATGACTTGACGACCTTTTAATCGACCGAGATCACGCAATACCTGTACGCCGTTGTAGTCAGCGTGGGCAGCACACTCGTGCAGTTCTGCTTGAATGATTTTTGCTCGGCGAACAAATGGAAGAGCGACAGTCATATCGACTGGCAGCATTACAGAACTGCTAAAGTCTCCCACAATATTGGATAAATTCTGAGATCCTTGTGGCCGCAAAAAGAGGGGAACGTTGATTAAAAATTCTGGTTGCTTGCTCCAACCCGCCAGTGTTTCTGCGAGGACTGTTGCCAGTACTGATGCTGGCGTGAGTCCATGTCGGCGGGCTTTGTCGTAGAGTGCATCTTTTAGCGAGTCTACAAACTGAAAGTGTCGACGCTGGGTTACGGGATGATCTCCGAAGGTGGATTTCAACGGCAGTTCAGGTCCCTCGGGAAGTGATTCCAAACGCTGTTGCCACCAAACACCAGAGGATTGCTCTACGGATTTCCAGCGTCGATCCATATGTATCCGGCAGTCGCGGTAGCTGATAGGCAGTTCAGGCAGGGGATATTCAGGGTCTTCGCAAAGCTGAGCGAGCTCCTTCAGGAGAGTGCGGTAGCTGACGGCATCTGCGGCCATCATATCAATATCCAAATGAAGTCGATGATGATCATTGGGCATCAGGCTGATGGCTATCGTCATCACGGTGCCGTTATCGACATCCAGAATTTGTGTCGACCAGTCCCTTCGCAATTCGGAAAGATTTTCCTGTAAAGCATCATCGCTAATTTTTCGCCAATCATTAACGATCAGCTTAGTCACTACGGGCGATTCTAGGTGCTGCTGTTTACCATCCGCATTAACGGTAAGCCGTAGTGACGCGTGACGTTGTAGAAGCTGAGATAACGCTTTGGATAGGCGTTCGGACTGCAGCGGTGTCGCTGTCGCTGAGGACGATTGAAATTCACAGTAGAGATGGGCTGAAACACCTCCTAAAGGTTGTCTGGCATCTCTTCCTAGCCAATAGGCATATTGCATGGGCGCTAATGGAAAAGGAGCAGATTGTTTTGCCAATGGGGCTGCAACAATCTCTTCCTTTGACCGAAGAGTCGACACAATTTTCGCATTACCATTGTTCAGTAGTGCGGCCCAATCATTCGCAGTAGGTGTTTTTGCTAAGCTGGAAAAATTAACCTCGTGTCCTAGGCTCTGCCAGTATGCGACCAAAGCCATTAGGGTAATGGAATCCAATCCGGCGGCGAATAAATCAGTATCTGCTTCAAGCTGATCACAGGGTGTGCCTGTTTTATTGCTTACCAACTCTAAGATGTGACTGATCAGAGAGGTTTTTGGGGTGGTGCGGTCCGTCATTCCAGATTCTCCTTATTAATTGGTGCGATCTGTGCAGGAAGTGAGCCTAGGTGCGGCAACCTTGCTCTTTTTGGCCTTTAAACGCGCTTTAAATAATTCGGTGCGTCTTTGATTCACATGACTGTTTAAACGTTCTTGCCATTGCCTTAGAAGAGTTGCTTGGTCTAATTTCCCATTTACCGTCAACGGAAGAGTGTCAATATACAGACTGTCTGAAGGCAAGCATTGAGGGGGAAGTTGTTGGGCTAAGAACAGTCTAAGTTCCGCAGTTGTAAGAAGGGGACTTGAACATGCCTGCTCAGCTATTAGAAACGCCAGTAATCCCGTTTTAATCATTCCAGGTTGTTCTGGAGTAGCAATCACAACGCATTGTGCTATCGAAGGATGACGGGAGATTGTCGCTTCGATTTCGCTTGGATCAATACGGAAGCCGCGTATTTTAAGTTGGCGGTCGGCTCTCCCCAGGTAAAACAAGTGACCATTTTTCCTGACAGCAAGGTCGCCAGAGCGGTACATGCGGCGGCCTTTATCAAAAGGATTGGCGACAAAACGACTGGCAGTCAAATCTGGTCGGTTTAAATAGCCCACCGCTAATTGTTCGCCAGATACATACATCTCACCAACGACACCATCATTTACTGGTTTCAAACTGTCGTTAAGGAGGTGTAGCTGGAGGCTTGTCAGCGGTTCACCAATTGGGCTACCTGCCAGATTCAAATAGTCCGGCGTCAATTCGAGCCAGGTGACATGAACGGTAGTTTCTGTAATACCGTACATATTGATGAGTCGAGGTGTGTTGAAGGGATAACACGACCTCCATCGCTTTATTTCTTCTAGATTGAGCGCTTCACCGCCAAAAATTACGGCCTTCACGGGAAGCTTTTCTGGAAAATTATTCTCCAGCTCCCAGTGACTCAGACGATAGAATGCTGATGGTGTTTGATTGAGAATGGTTACCCCTTCCTGGCGTAAAAGTCTTGCAAAGTGTTCGACAGACCAAGCGGTGTCTTTTGGAATCAAGCAAAGCTTTGCGCCGGTGGTAAGTGCCCCCCATAGCTCCCATACGGAAAAATCGAACGCGAGTGAATGGAATAAACTCCATACATCACTGTGATCTACTTGCAGTTGAGGAATGACCGCGTCCAGCAACTCACAAACCTGTCGATGACCGACCATGACACCTTTAGGCTTGCCGGTCGATCCTGAAGTAAAAATAATATACGCGCTGTTGGTGGCAGTCGCCGAGGGCAGACTCGCTGGTTTGGCTGTACCAGAGCTGCAAAGAGCTTCTCTGGTTACAGGATCATCCATTAATAGCACATTTGGTAATGGCGAAATTGCCGTTGCTGTATCAAATAGACTTTTATATTTTTCTCTATGGCTAATGAGAATTGCCGCTTGACTGGCTTCTAATAACCACAAAATACGTTCTCGAGGATAGTCCGTATCGATAGGTAGATAACATCCGCCGACTTTTGTAACGGCAATAATCTGTGCAACGACCTCGATGCCCCTAGGTAACAATAACGCAACGACCTGGCCGGATTTTACGCCTCTGCGCAAAAGCAATTGTGCATATTGGTTTGCCAGTTCGTCAAGTTGTAGGTATGTAAGCTGGCGACTTTCGTACGATATAGCAACGCGGTGTGGGTGCGCTTTTGCTTGTCGTTCAAAGCGTCCATGAAGTGAGCTCTGCTCAGATAAACAGTGTTTTAGAGCCATTACGACGCTTCCCCGTGAGGAACATCAACCATTTGTTCTGCATCCAACAGTGACGCTGGTCGCAGATCTAACCAGTTTTCCTGAAGCCATTCCATACATTTGTGTCGCGGCATCGCTTCGATTTTTACATCCCAACCCTGGGGAACGGCAAGCGCTTGCGGCCAGATAGAATATTGTCGATCTTCGTTCTGTAGAATGAGAAAGTAAGCGGACTCGTTATCGAACAGGTTGTTGCTCATGAAAAGCCTCCTCTGTCATTTTGGTTGGTTCGCGTGGATATAAGTTGTGTGGGTTGCTGGGTTCCGTCAAGATTGCAGTTACTTGGGACAAAATTTCCGTAAACTTTATAAGGTACTGTTCCGCCTGCGCTCGGGTGAAACACCCAGGGTCATAACAGAGCCGTAGAAAGGGATACTGGTCAGATTGATCCGGGTATACAAATAACCCAACAGACTGCGCTATGGAATCTTGCCAGTTTTTGCTAAGAATTTTAGGGGTTTTAGGTTCCGCATCCAGATCTCCAGCAAGCCCATTCTCGATAACCAGCAAGCTGTCTGATAGATCTCCAAATTCTCGCACCTTGTCCAGATTTTGCCATTGAACTGGCGGAAGTGATTGCCATTCAAGTTGAGCGTCTTGAAGCGTGCGAACTTGTCGAAGTAGTTGTACCCGGTTTTCTTGGGCCACGGATACGGGTGACAGCCGTATAGGAACCAACTGGGTAACCAGGCCAACGGCAGACTCTATTGCCGGTATCAGCAGGGACCTACCGGATTCAAACATACCAAAGACAACATCCTGCTGGTGACTGATGTCCCGAATGGTTGCCCCCCAAGCCCATTGATACAGTGCTGCCGGCATAATATTGTGTTTTTTTAACGTGTGTATTAACGCATCTATATCCTGTTTGGAAATGTCGCCCGTTAGATCGAGTGTTGGTGTGGGGACGGTTCTTTTAGGAGCCAGAATCGTGGGGCTTCTTAAACTTTCTAAAACGTTATTCCAGTAGGCTGCTATTGGTTTGCTGGGCTGATTTTGGAGCCACGTTAGATATTGAATCCACCCTGAGTGGGAGGCAGTCTCTATTTTCGGAACACCTTTCCCCGCGGGTAAGAGCCAGTCTTTCATGATAATTGGGACCGACCAGCCATCGAGGAGTAGGTGATGGCAGTTAATTAATAAACACCAGCGATGCGTTTGCAAACGAATGGCCATAAATCGCAACAGATTTGGTTTGCTAATATCGAAAGGCTGATTGAACCAACGCTGTTTAATCTCAGTTAGTTTTAAAGACTGTTCCGGCACAGTCAGGAAGGACAAGTCGGCGTCTTGCCAATCCGCGGTCACGTGATTTTGGTTTTTAGGCGACAAAAAATAGCTCAGATCGTATTCGGCCAAAAAGCCGCTTCTTAAGACTGGGTGTTTGCGGATGAGTGCATCAGCACTATGCTTTAAATAATCTGCGGTGAGCGGAGAATCTTCTGTTGATTCCACCCACATCTCAAGTTGACTGGTCCAGGGATCTGCCGAACCTTTATCTGGTTTACCACTGTGCTTGAGCATTTGGTGTTGCAGTGGCGTCACGCGCCGAATGAAACGCTCTTCACAAAAGCGCGTTATTTTTTCTAGTAAGGTCGCCAAGTTACTAAAAAGTATCTTGAGATGTTCCTCTGAGTCTTGACTTGCGGGTGAAATCGCTTCAAAAATCAGCTGCCGATTCTGTCCTGCCGATAGGATATAGGCGTTGATATTTATGTCATGTAACAGCGGCCAGTGTGTACTACAGGCGTGCGGTATCAAATCTAGGCGAGGAGTCATATGCCAGTCCGCCGTATTCGAGCCGTCGTGGATTTCCCCCAGAAAATTAAAATTAATGCTCCTAACCTGATCTTCAAATTGAAAATTTAGATCAGTACCTGCCTGCGCTATTTGCCCTTGGATATCATTATGAGCGCTGATCAGTTCATCGATCAGTGCTGGTAACACCTCGTCATCAAATTTTCCGTCAATAGCGCGATATATTTCTCTTGCGAACCAGCCAATGGTACGAGAGAGGTCCTGTTCATTTGCTTTAGCGTCACGTCCATGGTGTTCGATCGTTATCAATACCGGCGTTGATTTTTGACAAGGATCAGATTTACTAAGCGCGATACCAGCTAACACCGGTAATATTGTACCCATTGGAACTCCAATGGTTTCTTGAAGCTGTAGAGTCTGTCGGCTGAGTCCTTCTGCGATCGGGTACTGACAGAGAGTGATATTTGCCAATGTGCCTTTCACGGAATGATTAAACGATCTATCCAATGCATTCTCATTGATTTTTTGCGTTTCTCTAGCCCAGGTAGACCACGCGGTTGGAATAGGGGGCAGCGTTATCTGGCATTGGTTCTGCCACGCCTGCCAAGCCATTGCGAGATCCCCAACCAGTATGTGCCAGGAGCTGGCATCAATCGCCAAATGATGGATCGCAAGCCTAAGATTCCCTCCGCTAGTAGCTTTATCTTCAAAATTTGGCTTAATCCATGCCGCCGACAGCATAGATCCTTGCTCAGGAGAGAGTTTTTGACAAAGTGTTTTCGCTAAGCTTTGCGCCTCGATTAGATCATCTTTTTCGGGCGGCTCTACGCACAAGATATCGATGGATGAATTCAACTCCGTCGGAATCAGTTGGTATTGATCGGAATCGCCCTTCTGTAATCGACAGGTTAGAATTGAGTGACGTTCAATAACGGCATTAAGTATCGTCTCCAGTGCGGCTAGATCGATACCCGAGGGCAATTTGACGTCAGTTATTTGGGCAAAACGCTGCAAAGGTGTCTCTGCACAAAGATAATGGTTCATCATCTCTGTGACCGGCGCGCAGAGCCTATCACCGACGTCATGCATTTTTGAAGAGCGGGGCGATGTTGTCTGCGTTTCAAGTAACTCAGCAAGTCTCGATACGGTCCGATGATCAAATACTTGCCGAGCAGAGAGGACGATTTCTTCACGACGGGCACGGCTGACAAGTTTAACCACAGAAATACTGTCGCCACCGAGATCAAAGAATTCATCGTCTATGGTTATGGTTTCGACCCCAAGAACCTCGCTCATTAAGCGACAAAGGCGTTTCTGTAACGGGGTAGTTGGCTCTCTTCCTTTCCGTTTACTAAGCTCGTCCGGTACCTGGAGTGCCTGTCGATTAATTTTTCCGTTGGGTAGTCTGGGTAAGGTTTTTACAGGTATGAACGCTTGCGGTTGCATGTGTGCTGGCAAATTTGAGCGACAGACCTGCCTCCATGAATCTTGTTCGAGTTGATGTGACTCGACAAAACAGAATAATTGCGTTCCTGTTTCCATTGTCTGAGCGATGACCGCACAGGGAAGTCTGATTAATTTTTCGATGTTTGCCTCGACATCGAGGGGCTCAACTCTAAACCCACGAATTTTAACTTGATCGTCCATTCGGCCAAGATACTGCATCATTCCATTGGCAAGCCATTTAACTCTATCCCCAGTCCGGTATAGTCGTGTTCCTGGCTTACCATGGGGATTGGCAACAAATTGGCTAGCGGTAAGATCACCGCGCTTTAGGTAACCTCTGGCAAGACCTCTACCGGCGATTGCGAGTTCGCCGGCGACCCCGGGCGCGGCCATTTGTAAGCAATGGTCTAAAACCAGTGCTTGCGCTCCAGCGACAGGGCGTCCAATGTTTGCAGGATCCTCTGCGTGTGCTTTAGCGATCATGGCATCTACGGTGGCTTCAGTTGGTCCGTACAGATTAAAGCAAGCTGTTGATGGGAGCTCGGTGAGTTCCTTCCATAGCAACGGTTTGACGGACTCGCCGCCAAAACCCAAAAGCGCAGGAATGTGTGGTGGTAAAAATCTGCCTTGATCGTCGGTTAGTCCAGATTTCAGCCAAGGAAGAACTTCGTTGAGTAAACCAGGCGTTAATTCGATAAAGTCGAGACGGCGTTTTAAAATCTCTACGGCCAAGGCGATTGGATCTTGCATCACTTCCGTGCTAAAAAGATGAATTTGATGACCTTCAAACAACCAGAGTGTTGGCTGCCAGGCCGCATCAAACGCTAATGACCAAGCATGGCCAACATTAAACTGTCGATCCTCCGTGTTGTTGAGCACCTCTTGGTATAGGTCTTGGCGGTGACTCGCGAGAAGGTTTACCATTGCTTTGTGAGTAACGACGACACCTTTAGGTTGGCCACTGGAGCCAGAGGTAAAAACAATACAAATAGGGTGATAGGAACGCAAAAACGCGACTCTGTCCTTTTGTTGTAAATTTCTAGAGATCAGGCCTTTTTCTTGCGCAGAGATTTCAGCTTCTTGCAAAATTGTGAGCGGGATATCTCTACTGAGATTATCAAATATCCCAGAGGATGAACCATCGACGAAAAGCAGTTCTGGCTTTGCCAGATCAAGTACTCTTTGGATATAGTCAACGGGATAATCTGGATCAATTGGGATAAATGCGGCTCCGCACTTTAGTGTCGCTAGCATAGCTACGTACCAATCTGTAGTTCTTGGCAGAGCAATGGCGACTTTATTCTCAGGCCCTAAATGTTGTGAACACAGCCAATGGGCAAGACGGTTTGCACGTGAATTGAGTTGGTCAAAAGTGGGCGGCTTGTATGATTTAAAATCTGCCGTGCTATTTTCTGGCGCGTTTACAAGCGCTATTCGATCCGGATATCGAGAAACGGTGTCTTCAAACCAATCTGTCAGGTTATTCGCTGTTGCTGGCAGAGGGTCTCTAGTTCCCCACTGATGGAGTAAAGGCGTTTCTTCTGGTAAAAGCAGACTTAATTGCGCCAACGGACGATCCGGAAACTGCAGGCAGTCCGATAGGATCCGTTTTAAACGTCTAACATGAGCAGGAATGGTCTCTGGCCGGTAAAGAGACGTTCGCCAAGTCGCCTGGAGTTGAAGATGTCCGTCTTTCAACAGAGCATCAAAAGATAGGTCAGTTTGCGATGTACCGTTGAAGAACTTTTCCCAGGATACATCCAGGCCATCCATCGTTGGGGCATCCATTCCCTGGCTCAAAAACGTAACCATTGTATCCAGTAGTGGATTTTTATCCGCGCCTCGAGGAATCTGTAGATGCTCTAGCAAGTGCTCAAAAGGAACCTCGGCATTTGCTAGTGCTGATCGACAACGCTCTGCGCAATGGGTTAAAAGATGATTAAAACTCTGGCGATTATCGACGAAAATCCGCAAAGGGATAACATTTCCAAAGTTACCAATGAGTTGATTAAGTTCAGGGAGCATTCTGTGGGATGCCACCGTACCGATAGTCACTTCATCCGCGTGACTTAATCGGGTCATCAGTACTGCTATCGCCGCAATAACGACTTCGAAAACAGTGAGTTGATGTCTTTCTGCAAGAGTAATGAGGGAAGCCGTTGTTGCTTCATTCAATTGGTCGCTGTACCAACTACCGGACTCGCTAAGCGGTACTGGACGTTCGAAATCCGCAGGGAAATCTAAAGCTTCCGGTAGTGGGGTCAATACCTTTTCCCAAAAAGCCAGTTGCTCTTCGCGTTTTTCTGAGGGGGCATTCCAATATTTACGATGCCAATTAGCGAAATCCTGGTACTGGGTCGGTAGTGGAGCGCGTGTATCTCTCTCGCCCCGGACTTGTTGGTTGTAAACTTCCGCCAGCTCCTTGGCAAATATGCCGAACGAAGGACCGTCCCATACAATATGTTGTCCAACCATGATTAGGGCATGATGATCCTGTTGTAGCTTTACGAGCTGTAAACGTAGGGTGGTACAACGACTGAGATCGAACGCATCAGTACTGGCCTTAAGTGCTAGCTGTTCAAATCGATGTTTTTTCTCTGCATCGATATGGCTTGATAAGTCTGCTGTCGACCATTCTGGAGGAAGCTCTTCTGACAACTTTTGTCTGGCATGACCATGTTCGTTGATACTGTATAGGACATGGAAAATATGGTGTCTTTGGCAGAGCTTATGTGCGCTGAACTGTAACGCAGCCGCGTTGATAAATCCTTTTAAATGCCAGATAACACAGACATTGTAGGCTGATGCCGCTGGATCTAGCTGGTGTAAAAACCACATGCGTTCTTGAGCATAGGAAAGCGGAAAATCCTTTGAATGAGCGTCTACAGATTGCTCAAGTAGGATGGGCGCAGCATTCGTATGTGTAGACGTTTTGATTCCCCTACGAGAGGCAATCTGCGCCAACATCTTTCGCTTCATTTCTGCTGACATTCAAAAATCCCTTTTTTTCCAAATAAGAATAATTTACATTAGCATTATCAATATTATGTAACAAGCCTTAAAACCATTAGAACATTCGACGATCAAAATAATGGAGTACGAAACATGACGACTGAGACAGTAGAGCCGGAAGTTACTTATCCGACCCATTACCCAGCAGATCAACAGCTTGCTTACTATCGTGCAGCCGCGTTAGCTGAAAGCAAAATCTTCAACAGCTATATGGTTTACGAAAAAGAGGGAGAGTGTTGGTTTGGAGGCGGCACTATTCGCTCGCTGACAGTATTTAATGATCGCTTAGAGGTTTACGAAGGCGGCAACGTTACCGTAAAAGCACTGCATGGTCGTGATTTATGTTTGGCCATTGCGACGGAGCTTCAGTCTTGGAGCGGCCGCTGGCAGGTCTGTGGATGGGCATGTTTCGAATTTGCTCAAGCATTGCAATCGCCAGAGCTTCTCACTGAATCTGAAAAAGCAGGGCAGACTCCATTAATGTTTTTGAGCCAGCCAGAATTATCCGTTTCTTTGAATGCAGAGACCTTTATGATGGAAACGACCGATGTGGCTTTGCAAAAACAAGTATCGGACGTTTTATCGCAGGTGCCTGATTATTCGAATTTTTCATCTGCGGGCGTAACGATTTCTGGAAGTGAAGACTATAAGCATGCTGTTATTGAGTCGGTTAGTGCAATCAACTCTGGGGAATTGGACAAGGTTATATTGTCACGAAAATTGCCTTTAGATTTTACTCCCGATTTTGTTTCAACATGGCTATATGGACGCCAAAACAATGATCCTTCACGATCGTTTTTACTCAACTTAGGTGGATGGGAAACCGTTGGGTTTAGTCCGGAAATCGTACTTTCTGTCGATGAGAGAGGGCAGGTTACGACTGAACCTCTGGCAGGAACACGCCGTCGAGATGGACTTCCAGAAGAAGATCTGACCCGTTTTAATGAATTATATAGCGACGCGAAAGAAACCCATGAACACGCAATATCAGTGAGGTTATCCTTCAATGAAATGGCTGCGGTCTGTGAACCCTCGACGATTTCCGTGCGACAGTTTATGGAGCGTAAGGAACGTGGTTCAGTTCAACATCTAGCCTCTACCGTATGTGGTGAATTAAGACAGGATAAAACTCCGTGGGACGCATTTGCAGCCCTTTTTCCTTCTGTTACGGCGTCGGGTATTCCAAAGACTGCCGCCTTTACGGAAATTCGGAAACGCGAATTGAGCAGCCGAGGGATATATGCCGGTGCGATTCTACGATTAGATCATTCTGGTGCAATGGATGCTGCATTGGTTCTTAGGAGTATGTATGGCAAGGATGGTGCTTATTGGTTGCAAGCAGGTGCAGGCATAGTAGGGGAGTCGATAGCAGAGCGTGAACTGACCGAGACCGTAGAAAAGCTCAGCAGCATAGCACCTTGGGTCGTCAAAAAAAAATAACCGTCGGATAGCGAGTAGTGTGTTAATCCTCTTATATCGCTGCGTATATTCTTTTAACGTCGTAATGAATCCCCTTGTTACTTTAGGAGTCTCCCATGAAAGCAATGGTTGGTCAGAGAAGTTTTGACCTACTCGGAGTCGGCTGTGGTCCTTCGAATCTGGCGCTAGCCATAGCGCTTGAAGAGCAACAAAAAGAAAACGGAATACTACAGACTTGCTTTTTTGAAAAGCAGGCTAAATACCGGTGGCACGGCAATACGATTACGCCTCAAAGTGAGCTTCAGGTATCCTTTCTAAAAGATCTGGTAACCTTACGTAATCCGACCAGCCCGTACTCCTTTATTAATTTTTTGCACCAGCACAAGCGGCTATCGGATTTTATTAATCTCAGTACGTTTTATCCCAGCCGACAAGAATTCAATCAGTATCTCTCTTGGGTTGCCGAGTCATTTTCTCAACGGATTCGTTACGGCACAGAAGTTACAGATGTTGAACCTATAAAGGGGCCGGATGGCATCCGTACGTTGGCCGTTCATACGAAACACACCGACGGCACAAGCAGTATCACTGAAACTCGTTCTTTGGTTGTCGCAGCCGGCGGAACTCCTAACATTCCAGAGTTGTTCAAGCCATATCGACACGATCAAAGAATTTTTCATCACAGTCAATATCTTGAGTCTTTGGATCAGGTATCTGAGCATATAAAGGGAAATGCTCGCATTGCAATTGTCGGAGGAGGGCAGAGTGCTGCAGAAGCCTTTGTAGATCTAAATGATCGGTTCCCCGGATGCCACCTCGATTTGATCGTACGCAGTTTTGCAATCAAGCCAGCGGATTCTAGTGCGTTTGTTAATACGATATTTGATCCCCAGGTGATCGACGTAATGTTTGCAAAAACAGCTGGAGAGCGATCGGACCTACTTTCTGAATATCGCCATACCAACTATGCGGCAGTAGACGAAATACTGATTGAACAAATTAATAACATTCTCTATCAGCAAAAGGTATCGGGGATAGCGCGTCATCAGTATCGATCTTCTACGGAAATACAGGAGATTTCAGCCGGAGACGGCGGTATAGATCTACTGTTGCACAATTCGGCAACAGGGAGTGTAGATAAACAGACCTATGATCTTGTGATTCTTGCTACCGGTTATCAAAGAAACGCCCATCGAAAACTACTGAGCTCTTTGAATGGATATCTTGGGAAATATGAAGTCGATCGTCGCTACCGTGTAAAGGCTGACCCGGAGTTCCAGGTTCCCATTTACTTACAGGGATACTGTGAGGACAGCCATGGTTTGAGTGATACGCTACTGTCGATGCTGGCCATTCGGTCGGAAGAAATTGTCACGGACTTGCACAGGAGTCTGTCGCTATTGAAAGCAATTAATTAATGGCATTCGGCAATTCCACGACGGTTTTTTTCCGAGATAATTTTCAGGCGAGTAGCTCCGACTCATTGTGGCCAGAGACTCAATTATCGACAGTGCAATTTACTACGTCACTGGAAGAGGATTTGAATTTATCCGGATATGGCATTGATATACCTCCAATACTCGATACAGCCGTTGTAAAACGTCGAGCCGAATTCGTCGCCGGTCGGATTTGCGCTCGTCATGCGTTGTATCAATTACTGTCGATTGATACTGTGCCTGAAATCGGGGCATCTGGCCAACCAGTGTGGCCTTTAAATGTCACGGGATCCATCAGCCACTGCGCCGGAATTGCAGTCGCGGCGGTATCAAGTCTACGTGACTATCAATCTCTTGGAATAGACATAGAAAATGTTCTCGACGTGCAGAATGCTGACAATTTGATGGATCTTGTGATGACGCGGGGTGAGCAGCAAAGGTGGTTGCCCTCGAATGATTTCCATCCTGCTTTGGTAGCGTCTCTGATTTTTTCTTTGAAAGAAAGCGTTTTCAAGGCTTTATTTCCAATAACTGAAACTCATTTCTATTTTAATGATGCAGAGGTTATTCACTTGGATCCAAACGGACAAGCAACAATTTGCCTAACGGTTGATTTAAGTGGCAATTGGATTAAAGGCAGTCTACTAACAGGTCGATTCTCTTTTTTCAGGCATAGAATACTGACAATGGTTGCTGTTGAGGCTTAAAAAAAGTAATGGTACTCCTACATTTAGAATCTCACCGGACAACTGAATAGCGATGCGGTTTATCGAGCCTCGGGAGGCTCGATAAACTATAGATTTCGAGCATTGATAGCTTCATAGCGTCGGATTTAGCTTTTCAGTAAAGCAATCCTACTCATAAACATCGTTCCAACCATACCGTATTTCGCCTCTTGGATACGAATCGATATAGTCTAGCCGGTGGTCAGTACCTTTTCCGTTTCCTCCCAGCTCCGATGACCGGTCCATTGGCTTTTCAAGTAAGCCGTCTGTTCTGGATACAGTTTATGCCCTGAAAGGTAGAAGTACTCAAATCGATTCGGAACGAAGGGTACCGCAATCAGAGACATTCCAGCCTGCTCAGGAGTACGTCCACCTTTCACGTTGTTGCATCGCCGGCAGGCGGTAGCAACATTCATCCAGTGGTCTTCTCCACCTTGAACCTTTGGCACAATATGATCTCTGGTCAGGTGTGCCTTCATAAATACCTGTCCACAATACAGACACTGATTACCGTCTCGGCGGAATAGAGTCCGATTCGTCAAACAAGGTACGAATTGCTTTTCCCGACAGACGCCTCTCGTTGCAATAATCGCAGGTACATCTAGCAACGAGCGTTTTCCCGAACGAGAAACACCTCCGCGCAGGGTTGTAGCGACGTTGCCCAATGACCAGGAGACTTGTCCCTTAACGATCAGTGTGGCGGCTGCCGTGTAGCTGAGCCATGCTGATGGATTTCCTTGAGCGGATAATTGCAACACGGTCATTTTTTCACTCCTTAATTAGTGGGGATAGCGGATATCGAAGTTGCCGCTAATGGCGTTAAAATCCGTTGCTCTATCCAGTTGAGCGATATCCCCAAACGATCGATAAGCTTATTGAGGTCGTTTGATCTCTTTTTTCAAATTCACTGAGTCGGCAGCCGGATATACCCGCGCTGATCCAGTGTTTTAAAGCCGTGCTTAACCAACAAACGTCCCATCGCTCGCGATGCGAGAATATTGGTTTCCACAACGGTGATTCTGCTTGGTAGACGACCTCTCTTTAAAGCCCAATTCAGTACGTCCAAGCCATTGGATCGTCCCTCCAATTGAAAGGCGATCAGCAGCTCCGTGACACACTCTTCATTGAGAATCCGCTTTACTTGGCGGGCATTGCTGCACGTGATACTCCCTGGAGAATGTATGCCATTTTTTACGGCGAAAACACGCATGGTATTTGTCCTGTCGCGTCACTTGTATCAACGAAAATAACCAAAGAGCGATACTCCTTTGGAATCGTATTCAGTAAACGGTTGCAGTTATGAATGAAAGGGCGTCGAGTTTGGTCGGAGGCAGGGGAGTCGAACCCCTCTATGCCGGATTAAAAGTCCGGTGCTCAACCGCTAAGCCAGCCTCCGTAAAATTGTTCTGGTCTTTAAAAACTCTTGGTTTTTGGCAGGGGTGGAGGGATTCGAAACCTCGTCAACCGGGATCAAAGCCCGGTGCCCGACCACTTGGCTACACCCCAATTTAATATGGTTGAACGGCTGAGATTACACCGAACGGTATCGATACCTTTGTGGTTTTACCCTGAGCCTTGCGAGCTAGGTTGACCACGTATCCACACGACCTGCTGATGCACGATCGTGTCTATCGACATAGCTGCCTTTTTTGAGGTGAGGCGATACACCTGTCGTATGTCGCTATTCCGCCATTCCGTTACCGTCAGCCTTGCGAGCTATAAAGGGTTGCTACCCACCGTGCACTTTCTGACAAATAATCTTCAGGCTTGCGGCCTTCCGATCAGCACCTGTTCTGCCGAAGCAGCAGGGCATTAAGCTATTTTCACAACATACCGAGTACGTCTTTGCGTTTCCGTTGCGGACTGGATTCGAACCAGCGACCACTTGCTTGAAAGGCAAGGGCTCTACCATTGAGCTACCATGTATCTGCTGCGACGAGCGTACTCAGTGGTTTCACCAGCTTTTGGCCGGCAATATGCCACTCGCCACCTGTTCATCCCATGCTGGGGATAGAACGACTTTTCCAGTTTTGGTCATCATCGATACCCAACACTGTCAAGCTGCACAAGGCCGTTCCCTGCCGGGTCCAACTCAGGTGCTACCCTTTGCACTTCGAGAGTCAACACGTTGGTCACACGCTATCCAGCTCCACCTGTTGATTCGCGAGCCTGCATTCCCGGTAAACCGGTGCGTCAGCTCGCTCTGTCGTGTCATGTCGTTCTCACTATCCCTCGCTGCATATGCGAACGAAGGACGAGAGCGCTCGGCTTGCATGGAGTGACCAGTCATTCAGACGATGCTAAATACTGGCGGGGAGGTGCAGAATCTTCCCCTTTCGGCAACTCACGCTGCCTTATCGCGGCCATGCCCGCAATTCATTTTATTTGGTCATTTTCATCAGCCATGCCTTTCCTAATGATGTTCTTCATATCTACGACTGATAAGCAATTTGATGAGCTCTTTTCCAGAGGACAGCATCACCTTCCTTCAAGACAACCAGCAACAACTGCATTTCACGCAGAAAGATTTGCGCGAAGTGTTTGTCGTATTTCACAATCGAGTGACCGTTACTGATTAAATCCGCGAGCTTGATCGTTTTTGCCTTTGAACTCGCTCTGGCCAAATGTTGTCGATCAATTTCTTTGCGTGCCGCACGATTACCATCTATGGGCAGACTAACGTCTGTTAGCATATCCACGAGTCGCGCAACATCCCGGCCAAACGTTGCTAGAATTTCTTCTGAGTCTGTTTGAGTATCCTCAATAACATCGTGAAGATAGGCCGCACACAACATCGCTTTGGTGTGTGGAACCGTTGAAGCAATTTGTGCAACTTCGCGAGGATGAACGATATACGGTTCATTAGTGTAACGTCGGCGCTGATTAATGGCGCCATGCCGTTCTGCGGCGAACCGATAGGCCTTAGCAACGATATCCATAACTTCTCCTCGTAAAAAAGTCATAGGGCTTATTGGCGTTGCCTACACTGCAAACTTGGCATGCCAGGGAAGAGTCGAACTTCCATCTTTCGGTTTTGGAGACCGATGATCTACCGATTGATCTACTGGCATAGTAAAGTGGTGTTCCTGACGAGATTCGAACTCGTGTTACTGGCTTGAAAGGCCAGGGTCTTAACCGCTGGACCACAGGAACATGCTTTAAGGGACCACGGGCCTCTGCCTGAGCAACCGTGGTCGTTTTTCACTGCAACCATTTTGTAAAAAAACTGCACCGTGTTGGTGGGTGCGCACCTTTTTCCAGCCACAAAAAAACCCCAGCTGGATCTCCAACTGGGGTTTTGGAAAAACTAAATCCAGTCGGCCGCAGCCAACCGGTTTTCGGTTGGCTACATCAAATTTTTCTCATTGCTAAAGTCACAGATCTGCGAAGCGAGACAATACAGAGCAGGTGTCTCGACACGCATCTGTGCGCCAAGAAAGGACAAACTCTGTACAGAGATTTGCCATTTTTTTAGAACTAGTTGTTGTCTATCTAAGGGTTTCATAAGGTTTCCAACATTAACTGTTTGCAGGCTTGATGACCTGCGATTGGCGAAAATAATAACGTTTGAATATTTTTCGTCAAGCTTTGTAGGTCTCTGTAATTATTGATATTTACATCGTCATTCTGTTTTTTTAACGCGAAGAAATACCTTTCGCACGCAATCGGCAAAATAAAATCAAAAGGGCTCTGTCACGCAGAAATTGGAGATCCTTTCTGCATGGAACGGTTATTTGCAACAATATTTCTTATTCCAAAATGTTCTTCATTTTTGTCATTTCCTTTCTCAAAAAAACGTCTTCCTGTGCAATTAGTGACCCCGTGAGAGATTAGAATCTCTGACCAACCTTCAACAAGAAACACGTTCGAACCATTGAATAACGCGCTCCAAAATCGGGGCACAAAAAAACCCGGTTAGCGTTAGCCTTCCGGGTTCTTGAGCGTTGTATTCTCAGAGGAAGGCTTGCGCCTTCCTGAAGAGAGGCGCGTTAGCGAGTGCGGGTCTCAAATATCCAGACAATAGAAACCCATCCCGCACTTTGAGCTGGCTTTCTCTGCTGTAGGTCTGAACAAATGGACATCACGTGTCATCTCCGATAAATCAGTGGGCAGTGTATCGATTTTTCAGCGGTCTGGCCAAGATAAATTCAATCTGGTCGTCCGTAGTGAATAGCAATGCATTTACGATAGCGGGTACAGACCTCACATCAAATGTGTTCTCTGCGAAGGTCATTGACGCGGAAGTGGTAGGGCATTGTTGGTCAAGATACGAACTGCCTAATATTCAAATACCGTCAGAATAACCAGCCTTATTGTCTGGATTCTTCCGTGAAAACGTGAAAATGTCATAGAGTAGAGGCGCTAGCAGTAGCAAAATAGGGGTTGGCGTCGCGCTGAAGATGGAATATCCCCCATTTAGGGGAGGAAAGCCGAAATGGATTGTGGGACGCTGTTCGCAAAGAATAATCTTCATTGCAGCACGACAGAGTCAGGAAGACCAACGATTCATCTCGCCGGAGTCCAGTGGACGCCAGCTTGAGGAGGCATTGACCATGAAGCTATCGTCACCCATGACGTCTACAGTATCTCTATTTTTTGTCGGAGTGCTGGCCGCAGCCACTGTTCTGGATTACCAGGACAGTGAGGCGATCTCGGAACAGCTCACAGAATCGCAAAAGCTAATGGCATCCATGCAAGAGAGTGTTACTGCGTTTAATGAAACGATGGGGGAGTTTCAACAACTCGATCAAGCTGTTCATGTCCTGCAGCAGGAGCTTCAGGCAGTCAAAGCTGACCGAAATACCTCTCTGGGCAGGCAGCAGACGGCTGGGGCGACAGACATCAATGCGCCAGAAGACTCAATTTCTGTCCATGTTGATTCAACAGAGGAGGTCGCTCGCGACAATACCAATGAGCAAATCGCCGCCTGTCGCGCTGAGGCGTCGAACGACTTTTTGACCGATGAACGCGACGATCACTGGGCTGTAGAACACGAGAATCTGCTCAGCACTGATGGGTTTGAACTCGATAGCGCCGACAGTGAAGGTGTTGCGGTGCAGGACGTCGAGTGTCGCAGTCATACCTGTCGTGTGGTGATGTCATTAGAAAAGTCGGCGATGCCTGACCCTGAAAGGATCGTCTCCAGCCGGATTAGTGCATCTTTGCCAAACGCAGTATGGGATGCGCCGCGTGGTGATACGGTTACCGTGTATTTGAGTGCTGATAGAAGTTAGGGAACCTCTGATTCATTACCTGCGTTGCCATTATGTTCTGGTGGTTTTTTAACCGGCACCTTCTGCCCCAGTGCCCCAGTGCCCCTGTGTGATACAACCTGTCACTCATATCACGAAGAATTCAGATCAGACGCCAACTCCCCCCTAAATGATCGCTTTGATATAACACGGCCGATTTTGAACATCCGCCAATTTATAGCGACCGCAGCGATCATTCTCATTCAACCCAGATAGACGACGTCTGCTCACAGAAAATATCCGTAAAATCCGCGCAGTGCGGGTTGGGTGAATGACGGCTAAACATGGTGAATTCTCGAGGCGATGGTAGCATGTTAGGCTATATTTGCGATTACCCGCAGAGCGGCCCAATCTCTCTGCGACCAACACAATAGATCCAGCGACAGAATGCTGACCAACCCAAAGGATTTACAATGACGGATGCTTTACTCCCTTATGTCGAGGTGGATACTGGTGCCAACCCTCAAGCCTGTGTGGTTTGGCTGCATGGATTGGGAGACTCTGGTCATGGTTTTGCTCCCATTGTTCCCGAGCTGAAAGTGCAACCGACGCTGCCGATTAAGTTTCTCTTTCCCCATGCACCTGAACGGCCGGTGACGGTGAACGGCGGTATGCGGATGCGTGCCTGGTATGACATCAAAAGCTTTGATCTGGATAACCGTGCCGATGAGACAGGGGTTATTGAATCTGCAACGGCCGTAGAACAGCTACTCAACTACCAAATAGAAAAGGGGATTCCAGCTAATAAAATCGTTCTGGCAGGATTTTCTCAAGGTGGGGTCATTGCGTTGCATTTAGGCACGCGCATTGAAAAAGAGCTTGCGGGGATTATGGCGCTTTCAACCTATATGTGTGTTCCGCAAAAGTTGAGCAGCGAAGCCTCCGATACCAATAAAAAAACGCCCATTCTTATGGCACACGGTACTCACGATAACGTAGTACCCATTTCTCTCGGAAAAATGGCATGCGATGCTCTGATTGCCAACGGTTTTGCTGTGACCTGGTCAGATTATCCGATGGAGCATAACATCTGTATGGAAGAAATTGAGGCCATTCGCCAATGGCTGCAACAGGTGCTGGGATAGCTGCACGAGCAATTTCTACCATCGAAGTTAGCGACAGTTCGCTCTTATTTTCTTCTTCGATTTCACGCTGCGTAAATTCCTCTAAACGGGGGATGCGTAATATTGAATCATAAGTTAGTTTTCTCTACGAAAACGGAAAGATTGATAAACATAAGATCTATAACTTTATGGTTCTTCGAACGCGCATTCCTTGCTGGTATCGCGTTCATTAAACCTGTCTTACTTTTACACTTAAAAACCCGGAGGTTGGAGATGAGCGAAAGTAAGTATATTGTCTTGAAAGCAAATCAGCGGTTAGTTCCCACCATGGATAATCTCGGCGTGAGAAGAGGGCCGTTTATGTCTTCTTCCTCATCACCGATGGGGGAGGAATTTGAACTCGATGAAGTCGAGCTGACGCCAAAAGAGAGCCGGGATTTACGAAGAGATCCTCGGGTTCGCGCCATCGCACCACCGATGCCTCTCACCTTGATTGAACCGGTCGATTTTGAAGCCTCGGATGTCGATACTAGCGCAACAGCAACCTGGGGTATCAATGCCGTTAAAGCCAATGAAAGTAGTTTCGATGGCTCGGGTATTACTGTCGCGGTTTTAGACACAGGAATTGATCCGTCTCATCCTGCGTTTGCTGGCGTGTCGTTAATGCAGAGAAATTTTACGACTGAGGCAGATAACGATCTCCACGGGCATGGTACTCACTGTGCCGGTACGATTTTCGGTCGCGATGTGGAAGGCACGAGAATCGGCGTTGCGCGAGGTATTGAGCGCGCGCTGATCGGCAAAGTACTCGGTGAAGGTGGCGGTTCTTCCGCCACGATTGCGCAAGCGATTCAATGGGCGATTTCAGAAGGGGCCAACGTTATTTCCATGTCCCTAGGCATTGATTTCCCCGGCTATGTGAATTTTATGGTTGAGAATTATGGTTACGAGATTCAACCAGCCACATCCATCGCGCTAGAAGGCTATCGTCAAAACATTAATTTGTTTACAGAGCTGGCGAGTTATGTGGAGGCCCAAGGTGCCTTTGGTGAAGGCTGTATTCTGGTGGCGGCGGCTGGCAATGAAAGCAACCGCCCGGATTATGAAATCGCCGTCGCGCCACCCGCCGCAGGAACTGGCGTAATTTCGGTAGGTGCAGTGCGAGAGATTGGCGGAGGCTTCGAAGTCGCCTACTTCTCCAACAATCAGGTGGACATTTCTGCCCCCGGTGTCGGTATCGTTTCCGCGGCGGCAGGCGGTGGTCTGACTGCAATGTCGGGCACCAGTATGGCGACGCCGCATGTTGCTGGAGTGGCGGCCCTGTGGGCACAACGTCAGCGTCAGATGACGGGTAATATTGAGAGTCCTTCTCTGATATCACAGATTATTGCGAGTGGCCGCCTGGATGGCTTCCATTCAGAAACTGAAGAGGAGGACGTCGGTACGGGTATGGTTCAGTCGCCGATGATCTAAGGATACAGAAAGACTCGATGTGGTGTCTTGAGAACTGCTGTCCTGTGGTGGGAGGGTTGGACAGCAGTTCCCATTCATGAAGAATATGAACTGACGAAGAAAACTGAGTCAGTTAGGCGACGACGACCTCAATTGGGCCATGATCATCGCAGTGATCACCGTGGGGATGATGTAAATGGCCATTCACCAGGTAGTCGATATGGTCGCCGTGGGGGACTGCCTCATGGCCACAGCCTGGACCGTGTACGTGACCGTCTTCATGGCCACCGCATTGATGTGATGGCGTACAGGCATCGGGATTTTCAGTGCTGACGCTAATAACGTGCTCATCAATATGGTCGTCGTGTGGGTGGTGCAAGTGGCCATCGTGCAAATAGTCGATATGCCCCTCGTGTTTGATGGCGGTATGGCCACAGTTGGAGCCGTGTTCGTGTGGATGTTCCCCGTGATGTGTTGCTGTGCAATTGGTCATTTTTGAAACCTCTCTGTTCATTTGTCTATATATGTTCGTTGGCATGCTCAAGTGCATTGGCGATGAGCTGGAGCACGTGATCATCGGCGATTGAGTAAATCACTGATTGCCCCTGGCGCCGACGTGTTACTAAGCGCGCTTGCAACAATACTTTTAAACGTGCTGATACTGTGCCTGTGCGTTCGTCTAACCGTTCAGTTAAATCCCCCACGCTATTGGGGCCTTGTGCCAGTGTTACCAAGATTTTCAATCGAGGGGCATCGGCAAGCGCCTGGAAGATTGTGGCAGCTTCTGTCAGCTGTAAAGTGTCGTATTGGTAATCCATATTTACAAAGGCTGCTAGTCCCTCATCCAATTTTCTAACGAACTATAGAATATTAGATCTATGGAAGATCGTCGTCAAGAGGGAATTTATCTTTTGTCGATACTGAAGGGATATATTCTTATCGCTTTTAGGAAGCGCGCTTTCAGCCAACTGGGTTGGTTGGACAAAAAGAGTGACACCGGTTTTCTTAAGCGTTGGCGGGGATTCAGCCCGAGCACAAAGTACAGGAGGAGCTTGGTTTTCCCTATGAAATGCTGTGCCTCACCGAGAGCTAAGCTGCTGAGCCGCTTCCTTGGCAAAATACGTTAATATGCCGCTGGCACCGGCGCGCTTGATACAGTACAGCGATTCCAGGATCACGGCGTTGCTCACAATACCTTGGTCGATTGCCATTTTGTGCATACTGTATTCGCCGCTCACCTGATAGACAAAAGTCGGCACTCCAAAGTTATCCTTGACTCTACGGACAATATCCAGATAGGGCAGGCCGGGCTTGACCATGACCATATCGGCACCTTCCGACAAATCCAATGCAATTTCGTGTAACGCCTCGTCACTGTTTGCCGGGTCCATTTGATAATTCAGTTTATTGCTCTTGCCCAAGTTCGTAGCGGATCCAACCGCGTCTCGAAACGGGCCATAATAAGCAGAGGCGTATTTGGCAGAATAAGCCAGGATCTGGACATTGGAGAGATCAGCCTTGTCCAATTCTCTGCGAATGGTTCCTACGCGGCCATCCATCATGTCGGAGGGCGCAATGACGTCGGCACCCGCTTCGGCGTTGGCAAGCGCTTGTCGGCAGAGCGCTGTTACAGTTTCATCGTTCAACACATTACCGGTATCGTCGATGATGCCGTCTTGCCCATGTTTGGTATAGGGATCGAGTGCTCCGTCACATATGATCCCCATTTCGGGGAATCGCTCTTTGATCGCTTTGACGGAGCGGGGCACCAGCCCTGTAGGATTCCATGCCTCATCGCCGTTAGGTGTTTTTAATTGGTTTTCAACGTTAGGAAATAGAGCAATAGCAGGTACACCTAAGGTTAGCAGTTCTTCTACCTCTCTCAGCAGTAAGTCAATTGATAATCGATTGATGCCTGGCATGGTGGCAACCGAATGGCATTGATTTTTACCATCAACCACAAAGACCGGCAGTATGAGATCACCAGGTGTCAACTCGTTCTCACGAACCAGCCTTCGTGAAAAGTCACTGTAACGATTGCGCCGCATCCGAGTCGTTGGAAACTGCCGATTAACAAATACTGTTTGCATAGCGCTTATGTCCCTTCTGTTGTCACTGCATACTCACTGGCATGTAAGCTGCAATGGTAACACGGTGTATTCCTTTGTTTCAGCTGGATGGTTTGTAATGACTGCCGCTCAAACGATCGGAAGCTTCCGCCAAATAAAACCATTCTTGATTAACTTGCGCAGTAGGGTTGGGAAAGACAATCCAGCCATCTTTTTCTGCAGTTATCTCAGTGCCATCCCGGCGGTAGGCAATGATTTGGCCTCGCTGAACCTTTGCAAAGCTTTCCCAGTCGCCGTTAAAGCGATCTTCTTCATGCAACCGATCTATCACTCGATATAAGCGAATTACTTCGGCAAGTTCACTGGGTGGCGGTGGTGAAAGGGCAACCATTTTTAAATGCGCCAATGTCCGTTTGACGGCTGAGTATGCAACCTCGGAGGCTTGAGGTTCTTGGTGCTGGCCACATTCGAGAGTTATACCGATACCGCCGTAGCGGCGCATGGTTTCCGTGGTTCCTACACCATAGTCGACGCTGGCATCTGCGCCCCGTGCCTGGCGATCTTTAACGCCCTGCGCGTAGGTTTCCAACCAGCCTTCGACAAAGCGTTGCACACCCAAGCACATCGCCAATGCTTCTTCTGCTTCCGCTTTTGCAAAGGGCTCGATAACGTCAATATTGTTGCAGGGACCAAACAGGGCGAAGGGTTTTCCGGAGGTATGAAAAGAGTGTAAATCGAGCAATACATCGTGCTGTTCAAGCAACGGGCAGAGAACATTGGCAATCTTATCCTCGAAATCATGTGGAATCTCCGTCACGCGCATATTACGATTAAGATTACGATCGCCCTGGCGACGTTGCAGTTGATACGCCAGTGGATTGGTAATTGGAATGAGCGTCAGAGTGCCGCACATTAACGTGAGAGAGCCGGCTTCAAGTTCCTCTATGATCCGTCGTAGTGCGTGAGTGCCACAGGTTTCATTCCCGTGTACTGCCCCTAAAATGAGTAGTTTGGGACCGGGCGTTAAGCCAATAAATTGATGAATGTTCAAAGAACTGATGACATCAGTAGTAGGCATATCAACCTCAAAAAAATGGCTCGGTCATATTGCAAGAAATTTGCGATTGGTCTGTTCCAACAGCTGTTTTTCGAAACATTTGTATCACAATTAAAGTGTACGTGGTATTTGCGATGAATGGTGATGGACGATGGGTTTGGGACTACCCATATCCATAACATAGCTAAAACGGGCTTCGAAATTCAGCAATTCTCCGTCGACACCGAAGCGCCAATTGTAGATACCCGCCAAGCTAAAAATCTGTGGAGTGAGTTCTTGAATTATCACCGTCTTTTCATGCAGAGCGATACTCAACTCTGGACGACTTCCCAGCGTTTCAAAATAGTTGCGCAGTTTCTCAGGTGTATTCAGTATCCGGTTTGAAAAAGTGGGAATCAAGACAGCGTGAGAATCGTAAAGATCAAGTATTCTATCCGCATCAGCGTCATTTACAGCTGACATCCATTTGTCCAGAACTTCGCGAGGGTTATGTTGAGCCATTGGATTTGCCTTTATACGTCATTCGATGTTTTAAAAAGTACACTGACTGTCCACCAGAGCGCTGGCGTGAACGCATTATTAAGAGGAGCAGCTATAGTGTGATACGCCACCGGCAGTAAAGTACTTTTCCGGTTTTAGTCGATAATATTTTTCCTCGACATCTTCAGATTGTTCGTCGTAAGGACGACTGAGCACGTTTTGTAGCTCTTTGGTGAGGGTGTAGTCGCCGCACCTCGCTTGCTGATAGGCAGGGACAACTAACCATTCACGCCATGAGTATTTTGGGTTCGTTCGCTTCATTTTGTTGGAAACCGTCGATAGATCGTCGCTGGTCGTTGTTACAAGGTCACGCCATTGATTAAGCCAAGATCGCCACCGCTCATCCAGCTCCAGGGTTGTCATCACGTAAAAGCTCTTTTTTATTGCAGATATGTCATCGGGTATATGAGACAGCTCACGAAAAAATATCGTGTAATCAACCCCTGAGACAGTCATCAGCTCTTGCAATTGTTGGAATAATCTTGGCTCAAAGAATTCCAAGCCAAGTTTTGCAGCCCACATGGTTTCTGTTTGATTTTGCATCTCAGCTGCGAAATCGATACGTACTTGATCGAACTGCTCCAAGGCGCCAGTGTTGATATCTTTATCATTCAGCAGAAGTGGTCGCAGGGCGGTCCAAAACATATGAAAGTTTGCTTCTGCTGCGGTAGGTTGATTCAAAAAAGAAAAATGTTTACCGCCGCCTGTCCATGGTTGAAACTCAGTATCGAAGATTTCACAAAAACCGAAGGGCCCATAATCCAGTGTAAAACCTCCTGCTGCACAGTTATCACTGTTAAAGTTCCCTTGGCAATACCCTACACGAAGCCAATTGGCCACTAAAGAGATCAACCGTTGACGAAACAGAGTCGCCAAGGCAATCAGTTGGTCCGCAAAGGAAGTTTGTTGATCAATATCGTTTTTGTATTCCCTTTCAATCACATGCGCGACGATCATGCGTAGCTCGTTAAACGCTTGATCGTGAGTATTGTTGCGTACGCGGCGTGCAAATAATTCCAATTGCCCAACCCGCAAAAAAGAGGGCGCTACGCGGGTAGAGATCGCCACCGGATTGTCGATCATAATATCGGGATTAATAGAACAGGTGTCTTGGGAATACCAAGGGCGGCTTGCGGTTTCCGTTTTTGAGACAAATAACGTAAAAGACCGTGAGGTAGGTATCCCCAAGGCATGCATGTGCTCTTGGGCAAGAAACTCGCGCACACTGGAACGCAGCACAGCGCGTCCATCAGCTCCACGGCAATAAGGTGTTTGGCCGCCGCCTTTTAACTGTATCTCCCACCGCTGACCATTGACCACGACTTCAGCCACAGAAATTGCACGACCATCGCCATACCCGTTGCCCGTACCAAACGGGCACTGTAGAGTGTATTCAGTCCCATAAATTGAAAGGGCGTAACCCGTCGCCCATCCCACTGGTCGCATAGGAGATCGAGTATCCGTAAGATCACCACAAAAAATTCGACGAAAATTGTCGTCGCAGACCAGAGCATCATTCATCCCCAGTTCTTTAAAAAAAGTATGGCTATGCGTGATGTATTCTGGATCCGGCAACGCGGTGGGTCTTACTGGCACATAGTGGCCAGAATTTACTTGGCGGGGTAGGTGATCAACACCTTGGTCATTTGCGTCAGGATCAGCTTTTAAGTGATCCATAAGAGAATAGTCTGCCAAACCTACAAAATCATCAAAGGTATTGATGGACGCTTCGGGATTAGATGGAGATGGAAGAGTCATGGCTAAAACCTATTTCCCTTGGGCGCTCAATAGGGCTTCGATGTCATCCATCACGGCGTCCATGCGATCAATGACAGCATTGTAAGGGGCCGGGGTGGTCATATCGAGCCCGGCGTTTTTTAAAATGTCGACCGGGTAATCGGATCCACCGGCTTTAAGGAAATTAAGATAGTTTTCACGAGCGGCATCGCCCCCGGTTTTTATCTGATCGACAAAATAGGCAGCACCGGCGATGGAGGTCGCATATTGGTAGACGTAAAAATTGTAATAAAAATGTGGGATATAGGCCCATTCGATCATATCGCGCTCAGTAATGGTCATCACGCCTTGATCATGACCGTGATAGCGCTTAAGTATCTCACCATAGATTTCTGTCATGCGAGCACCGGTTAACGCTTTGCCTTGCTCCACTTCTTCATGGATGGCCAACTCAAATTCAGAAAACATGACTTGGCGAAAAAACGTTCCACGCATTTGCTCCAGGGTATAGCCGAGATAAAACAAGCGTTCATTGATATCGGTAGCTTGTTCCAACATATGTTCTTGCAAGAGCAGTTCATTCGCAATAGCGGCGATTTCGGTTGTGAAAATTGAGAAATCGGCAAGTTCAAATGGCTGGTTTCCATTGGTCAGAATCTGATGCATCCCATGGCCCCACTCGTGAGCATAGGTTGACGCATCATTGTAAGTATCCTGGTGATTTAGCAGAATAAGCGGGTGTACATCGTATGCAGATCCAGACATATAGGCGCCTGAACGCTTTCCCGGTTGGGGATAGACATGCATCCAACGCTCAAGCGTTGCTTTTGAAAAAATGTCTGAATATTCTTCCCCCAAAATTTGGGTTGCAGCTAATACATGCTGTCGAGTTTTGTCGATGGGAAAGGTGAGGTCTGTCTCGACCAAATGCGGGTAGATGTCGTGATAACCGAGATCCTCAATGCCCAGCATCCGTGCGCGTAACTTGAAATATCGGTGCAGTACATCAATTCGATCATTGGTCACTTGTACCAGGGTTCGATAGACTTTCTCGGGAATGTTATCCTCAGATAAGAAGTACTGCAGTGTATTATCGTAATGGCGAGCTGTTGCGGCAGCGACATTTGCCTGAACTTCACCGTTTAAGGTCGCTCCAAAGGTTCCCTCAAAATCTTTATATCTACCCCAAAAAGCATCAAAAACGGCAATCCTATCCTCACGGTTCGGGTCTGCGCGATGCAGAGCGTAACCCGCATTCGTGAGGTGAACCTCGCTTCCATCACTCAAGGTAATTCGAGGCCAGTCGATTTCCGCATTGGCTAAAAGGTCACGGGCTCCCTGCGATGCTGATAATGCCGACCCCATAAGGGAAAGAGCTTTTTCTGTTTCCGGCGAAAGAACATGATCGCCTTGTCGTAACGTATTCCTGAGATATAGAGCGTGTTTGGCAAGCCCCGGATCTTCATTAATGTATTTTTCGATGCGGCGCTCACCCAAGGCAACCAACTCAGGTGCCAAATAACTTTGCGCTGCACTTGCCTCTTGCGATAGCGCTTGAAGTCGCCCAACCATGGCTTGTCCTTCAGCATCACCCAAATTGGTATTGCGAATGTTAGATGCGTAAGTCCATGCCCGCATTAGATCTTTGGAAAACGCAGACTGGGAGTCCAGTGCCTTCAAGAGAGTTTCAGCATTGCGGCCAAGTTGACCTTCGTACTTTTTGAGGCTTTCAATATCGCCACGCAGGCGCTCAAGCTCTGCCTCCCAATCGGATTTTGTAGGGTAGAAGGGGGTCAAATCCCAAATGTATGCTTTATCAATGGTGGGTTCTGCCTCCTGTGCCAGAGCTGGCCCAACGAAAATAAGCATCGCCAGTAGGCTGCACCACAATAGATTTGTAGCGCTATAGGTAACATTGTCTTTTGTCATCATATTCTCTATGTAAAAGGGCAGGGTGCAAATCTATGCCATTGTGTTTTACGTCGCTGACGTTCGATCACTATTTGCAGGGTCTTTACTATAAAATTGTTGGGTTCGGTGAATCGCCATAAACGATCTTGGGATCGAAGGTTTTTTCAGTCTCCACATAACCAATTTCGCCTGTTTTTATCTCAATACTGCGGTAAAAGCAGCTGCGATAGCCCACATGGCAACTGGCTGGATCACTGTGAGTGCCAGCTGCCAATGCAACGCGCAGCCACACCGCGTCTTGGTCGTCATCGATGCGCATCTCGACCACCCGCTGAATCAAGCCGCTGGTTGCTCCTTTGTGCCACAGTACTTGGCGGCTGCGACTCCAATAGTGAGCTTCACCGGTCAGGATGGTTTTTGCCAAGGCGTCGCGGTTCATATAACCCAGCATCAACACGTCGCCGTTCGAAGCGTCGGTTGTAACACACGCTATTAGCCCATCTTGATCGAATTTGGGTGCTAAATCCTGCCCCTCTTCAACCTGTTCTATGGAAGTGCGCTGCGCGAAGGTAATTTTTTCCGTGATAGCGGACGTTGGTGTCTTAGCGCCGTTGTTCATCGAATGTCTCCGTATTGATCAATCCAGTGTGTTTTATATTCCATCTGGTTAATAAGTTAATGGCAGGGGGTTTCCAAAAAGTGAATCGCTTTACCTTGCGGCTGTCCTATCAAGACTTCATCCCGGACCACAGTTTGGCCCCGAACGACAGTGTGTATTGGCCAACCGGTAACGCTCATACCGTCGTAAGGGGTCCACCCACTGCGGCTTGCAATCCAATCATTGAGAATGATTCGCCTGGCAGAAAGATCGACGAGGGTGATGTCGGCGTCATACCCCAATGCAAGGCGTCCCTTGCCTTCAATTCCGAAAATGCGCGCTGGGCCAGAGCTGGTAAGATCGACTAAACGCTGCAAACTCAACCTGCCAGAGTGAATATGATTTAGCATAATCGGCAGCAACGTCTGCACGCCGGTCATGCCACTCGGAGACTTGGGATAGGGATTGGCTTTTTCTTCACGTGTGTGAGGCGCGTGGTCACTGCCGATAACATCTACAACACCCTCGCGAATCGCTTTCCATAGGGCTTCTTGATGGGGCAGTTCCCGGATTGGTGGATTCATTTGAGCAAAGCTGCCAAGCCGTTCATAACAGTCTGGAGCGTGTAGCGTTAAGTGATGAGGTGTAGTTTCTACGGTGACTCGTCGTTTGTGCAGAGCCAAAAACGCCATTTCTTCTGCAGATGTTACGTGCAAAACATGTATCCGTCGGCCAGCTTCTGCAGCCAAAGCAAGTATTCGGCGAGTGGCTTTAAAGGCGCTTTCAACGTCGCGCCAATGTGGGTGGTCGCAGACGTTTCCGCTTCTATCGACCAGTGCTTTGCGCCCTCTTAGACGAGCTTCGTCTTCAGCGTGTACTGCCAAGCGCCGATGACCATTGCGTAAGATGCGTCGTAAAACATCGTCTTCTTCAGCCAGTAAATCGCCAAAAGAGCTTCCCATAAAGACTTTAACACCGGCGCAACCAGGCAAGGTTTCTAGGGTTTGCAAGTGATCAACGTTGGCCTTGGAACCGCCAATATAAAACGCATAATCGCACCAGGCGCGCCCCTTGGCTGCATCCATTTTGGACTGCAAATCTGTTTCCCACAGCGTGAGTGGATTGGTGTTAGGCATCTCAAAGACAGTCGTGACGCCCCCCAATACGGCGCCTCTCGTTCCCGCTTCTATGTCTTCCTTGTGGGTTAAACCTGGCTCTCGAAAATGAACCTGACTATCAATCACCCCGGGTAATATATGTAAACCGCTAGCCCTAAGCGTGTGCGTTGCATGCCATGTATTGCGTAGATTGCCAAGCGCCGAGATGACTCCATCGGTACAGGCAATATCAATAACCTCTGTACCATTAGGCGTGACAACACTTCCACCGCAAATCAAAAGATCTGCGTGGCGATGCTCGTGGGCGGTTGGGGCTGAGTGACTCATCGGGTGTTACTGTGGAGGCGTTTCTGCAGTGCGGACTGGGCCTTGTGACGGGCGACTGCATCCGGCGTTTGCACACCGCCCAAGAGTTTTTCCACGACTTTCTCCAAAGGCAATGCACCCAAGTCCTCGCCCTCTCGGCTACGCAGGGTGACAGTCCCCTGGCTTTTTTCTCGAGATCCGACCACGAGTAAAAAGGGAACTTTCGACAAGGTATGCTCACGAATTTTGTAACCGATTTTTTCATTGCGAAGATCAGTCTCTACACGTATTCCAACGCCGCTAAGCAACCGTGCAACGTCCTGAGCGTAGATTGTCTGATCATCGGTAATGGTCAGTACGACAGCCTGTACCGGCGTCAACCAGGCGGGCAGTTTACCGGCATAATGCTCAATTAAAATGCCGGTAAATCGTTCGAGGGAACCAAACAGAGCACGATGCAGCAATACTGGGCGCTTGCGCTGCCCATCTTCGTCGATATACTCAATGCCAAAGCGTTCAGGCAAATTCATATCCACTTGCAACGTTCCACACTGCCAATCTCGGCCAATAGTGTCGCGCAGTACAAACTCCAGTTTCGGACCGTAAAACGCTCCTTCACCTGGATTGAGTTGGTATTCCAGCGTTAACTCTTCAAGAGATCGAGTCAGTGCGCTCTCCAGTAGATCCCAGGTCGCGTCATCGCCTATACGGTTTTCAGGGCGCGTCGAAAGCTTAATGTGGACGTCCTCAAATCCAAACTGTCGGTAGATGTCCAGGACAAGCGCAATCACCTCGCGGCATTCGCCGTTCATCTCTTGCGGGGTGCAATAGATGTGAGCATCATCCTGTGTAAAGTGTCGCACGCGCATCAATCCGTGCAACGCGCCGGAAGGTTCGTAGCGGTGTACTTTACCGAACTCCGCCATACGAATAGGCAGGTCGCGATAACTCTTCAGGCCGTGGCGGTATAACAGTACACTGCCGGGGCAGCTCATTGGTTTTAACGCCAGGTGACGATCATCTTCTGTTACCGTAGTAAACATATTGTCTCGATAATTTTGCCAGTGCCCTGATATTTCCCACAAACTACGATCCATGACATCGGGTGTATTAACTTCAATATAACCGGTCTCTTGTTGCCGTCGACGCATATAGCTGATGAGTTCCTGAAGCAGCGTCCAGCCCTTGGGGTGCCAGAATACAGCACCGGGTGCCTGGTCGTGGAAGTGAAAGAGGTCTAGCACGCGACCAATTTTACGATGATCTCTTTTTTCGGCTTCTTCAATTAGTTTCAGATAAGCCTTTAACCCCTTTTTGTCCGCCCAGGCCGTTCCATAGATACGCTGTAACTGTTCGTTACTGGCGTCACCACGCCAATAAGCGCCGGCAATTTTGGTTAGCGTAAAGTGTTTAAGAAATCGTGTATTCGGAACATGAGGGCCGCGACACATATCCACATATTCTTCGTGGAAGTAAACACCCAACTCCTGTTGTTCGGGCATATCATCGATCAGTCGTAATTTGTACTCTTCGTTACGACTTCGGAAAATGGCGATCACTTGGTCACGGGACATAACACGCTTGGTAACATCGTAGTGTTTGGCGATGAGTTCATGCATACGCTGTTCTATTGCCTTCATGTCGTCAAGCGTGAAGGGGCGTTCGTAGGCGATATCGTAGTAAAAGCCGTTTTCAATGACGGGACCAATAACCATTTTAGCGGCAGGGTAGAGCTGTTTAACCGCATGCCCCACCAAATGTGCACAAGAGTGTCGGATAATTTCCAAACCTTCCGGGCTTTTGGGCGTGATAACCTCGACAGTTGCATCCTGAGAAATGGGATCTACGGCATCCACCAACTTACCGTTCACATTTCCTGCCAGGGTATTTTTTGCTAAGCCTGGCCCGATTTGATTGGCAATTTCGTAAACGGATGTCGGACGTGAAAAATATCGACGCGACCCATCGGGAAGTGTCACAGTAATTTTGGAAGGATTTTGTGCTTTAGATGGCGTTGTCATATTCGTGATATTCGTTTGACGATTAGATATTTAAACAGAAAGGCATCTCTCAAAATTAACATTTTGAGATCTTCTCGCGTCATTGGTGAAATCATTCAGTTCCGCCTCGTCATGATCGGAAAATCACAATCTTTAGAGGTTTATCGTTGTCGATAAACGTCTTTTGACATTACACAGTCGATTTTGCTTGCTCAAACCAACGCAGCGTTTTTAATCTTTGTTGATCACCGTAGAGTTCAACAAATTTTCGCGTCATATAATCTCGTGAGTCGTTGAGTGCTGCGATACGAGCCTCAATGTAGTCCAGAGTTAATGGCTGCTCACACTGAACGGTAATGCAATGGTGCCATTGATCATAGGTTTCTGGTATGAACAACGTTTGCATCGTTTTAATATCCTTTTTTGTTGATTGTGATTCACCCTGTTCACTCATCCGGCAGGTATATCAGTTCGCGCGGAACAGGTCTTTAATGGGTTCTATAAGGTGTTTACCACCGTTGGCGTTAAGCGCATAAACCCCTCGGCATACTCAATATTTCGTGATGCAGTAATACCGATATTGCGCTTAGCTTGCACGCCGCGTTGCTGGGCGACGCGGGTGTAGTAATGCCACAAATGCTCCTGTCCTGCCATGCATTCAATGGCGCGACGTTTTGTTTCCCATACGTCTGTAATGTCAAGGAATGTGTTAGGTTCCCAACCACATTGCTCTGTTTGGTGCGGCTCAAACGCGTAAACGGGAGGTGCCCCTAGAATTTTTTGTCCCGGATTGTGGCCTTCTGCCTGCGCAATAATGCGAGCCTCTTGTGTTATATGCATCGCGAGAGGGTGGTCAAAGTTATATGGGTCTTTTAAAGAATGACTTAACACAAATTCCGGCTGCACAGCACGGTACAAATCCACCAGTCGCATCAATGTGTCGTCGTTTACGCGCATAGGATAGTCACCTATATCCCAGAACTCGACATCGGCTCCAAGGATATCGGCAGCACGCTGTGCTTCTTCACGACGGCCTGCTTTTACTTTTTCAAGAGTCATTCCGGATTGGCGCCAAAGTTTGGCTGACTCACCGCGTTCGCCGTAGGACAGACACACAATTTTTACGTGCCAGCCCATACTGGCATGGTGTGCGATTGCACCGCCGGCTCGCCAAACGAAGTCTGCAGAATGAGCACTGACGACGAGGGCGGATCGAGCTTGTGACATGAAAATCTCCTTGAAACTTATTAGGCTGTAAACACTATTGGTCTTTGTAAGAGGGGAACTGCTCAACCGGTTTGAACATCGGCACTTTTTGCCCGCTTGTACTGGCGACAAAGATTGCCTGCACGGCTTGGCCGATGTATACCGACTTTGTATCGCACATGGTTATATTACTGAGCACCGTGGGGCCTTCTTCTAGTGTGATGTAGGCAATGCAGTGTGTAACCGTTTGACGGGTCAAAATGCTGAACGAATACACAATTCCAGCACCGCTTGCTTCTATCCAATCTGTTTCCGAAAGTCCGGTGAACGGGCTATGGGTACGAGGAGGAAAAAAAGCTTTGCCCGTGCGTAAACAGCGCTTTAATAGCAACCGGTTTTCGTTGGCTGCGTCCCAAAAGGCTTTGGTTTCTGTGTTGACTTCTGGGGCAGTGATACGGTGTGGGTCAGTCATGTCATATTCTCTCCAGTATCATAGTGGCGCTTCCATGCCGAGCTCCGAGCTGGCCACCGGTACCGTGAACGAGCGCTAGCCCACAGTTGTGAATCTGCACCTCAGGGCGAGCTTCGCCACGGAGCTGCCGCACCGCTTCAATCATTTTGGTCATGCCGCCACGATTCCCAGGGTGGTTGCTGCAAAGGCCTCCGCCGTCAGTGTTAATTGGCAGGCGCCCATTACCGGCAATCAAATTTCCATCCGCAACAAACTTACCGCCCTGGCCGCGATCACAGAAGCCAAGGTTTTCCAATTGAATTAGAACGGTGATTGTGAAGCTGTCATAGAGAGAGGCGTATTGAATGTCCGCAGGTGTTACCCCTGCTTGTGTAAAGGCTTCTGCGCCAGATTTCATCGCACCGGATTCGAGGATATCGAAATAGCCACCGTTGAGATGTTTGACGGTGTATCCTGCGCCTGTGGGTGAGATTAGTGGACGCTTCAGTGACCGCGCTATCTCCGGATGCGCTACGATTAGTGCCCCGCCGCCGTCGCTGATCACACAGCAATCCAGGCGGTGTAGCGGAGTGGACACGATCGGTGAATCCAGAACATCCTGTACGCTAACCCGTTTGCGCAATACGGCATTCGGATTGTGCTGGGCATGGTGTGATGCCGCGACCTTTATCCAGGCAAGCTGTTCGGATGTGGTACCGTGTTCGTACATATGTCTCATCGCACACATGCCGTACATGTTGGTAACTACCGGACCATAGGGAAGTTCGAAAGGTGACTCTGGTGCCGTTTGAAGCTGATTGCGGTGGCTACTTTCGGGAGTTTGCTTCTCAGCCCGGGGGCGCCCGGCCTGAGTGATCAATGCAACCCGGCATTTTCCCGCCTCGATGGCCTGAACTGCATGACCGACTTGGTTTATGTAGGCCGAACCCCAGCTCTCGGTCGTGTCTAGGTGCCGTAAATTGAGGCCGAGGTATTCTATGATCGAGAAGGGACCGACCCCCGGTGCTTCCCAACCAGGGACGTCGCCCGCACAAAAATATCCGTCCACGTCAGAGAGTGATAGCCCTGAGTCTGCCAGTGCGCCTGCAGCAACATCTGCATGTAACTGGGCGAGAGGTATGTCGATAGCATGTCGAGTTGGGTGCTCATAGGCGCCAACGATAAAGGCTTTTCCTTTAAGACTATCCATTAAGCTTCCCCAATTTTATCTTTATATAATTGATATCAATGATTTAGTCTTTGCACTGCGTTAATAGATGGCAGCAAGCTGTCGTGATTATATTTAGAGCAAAGGATTACCTTTATCGGGCAGGCACTGCCCAGGCCACTGCATCGTGAGCATGGAGGCTTTCTAGGTGCCTAACGTGAACACACGAGTTGCTATAATCGCTTTCTAACGCAGCTTGTAGCCGACGCGTCGCATCTTCTACGAACATGAGATTTTGACCGTTCAGTGCCGCGAAAGCCTGCTCATCGGCGCGCTTAACGGCGGTTTGAACCGGTGTTCCAACGGCCTGCTCTATGCGTTCAATCAATGCCAGCATGCCTAAAGAGAGGGCATTGCTGTCGACATCAACAGCAATATCTGCCTCACTGCGTTGGCTGTGTGGCGTGGCCAAAGTAGCGTGTTGGCGTAACCAATCCGCGACCTCGTTAGCATCAATTTGCTCCTGACCCGCGAACGACTGCAAAAAGCCTTGTTCAACAAGTTGTCGAGTCAAAGCTGCGGAGCAAGGGCAGGTGGAAGAGTAGGGCACGGTGATTGTTAGTCGCAGGGAAAATGTTTCTTGAATCAATGCAGCATCTAGTCTCACGGAGTAAGATTTCCAACCGGCGAGGCTTTCACTCACAAGAGCAGGCCGTTGCGCGAGCAAGTCGAAGTACAATTTAATTCTGGCGTTGCGACTGTCACAATCTTGGTGGCTAGCGACCATAGCTTGAAGGGCGTGCTTCAGTCGCCTTGGAGACAGGGAATGTTCTTCGTCTATTTCATCTAACAGACGGTGAAGACGGGACATATGAATGCCTTTCACATTCGGTGCCGGTAGATCGACCTGGACATCGGCACGTGCATGCAACTGACGTTGATACCCCGGTTCTTGGATCTTTATTGGTAGGTCGATACCTTGCATTCCGACCCACTCCAGGGGGCTCGACGCCGGTACAACTTCGGTGGTGGAAACATCAGGTAAAACGGCATTCATGACGCAGAGAATCCTTAATTGTATTGGGGATTGGTGTATGTGGGCATGTCAGTGTCGACGCAAGTGTTTTTCGAACGTCTCCTGTCGCTCTTTCGCTTCGAAGCTGAGTGTGGCTGTCGGTCGTAAGAGCAATCGCGCCAGACCTATAGGCTCGCCGGTCTCCTCACACCAACCATATTCACCACGTATCAATAGATCGAGAGCATAATCAATTTTATCCAGCAGTCTTTTTTCGCGCTCCAAAAGACGCAAATGTGCCTGTCGCTGTTCTTCCGTACTACCAGCATCTGCAAGGTCACTGCTGCGTTCATATTTGCGAAGCTCGTCAAATTCCTCATCGATACGAGCTTGCAATTCAAGTCGTTGTCGCAAGAGGCGTTCGTGAAAGAACGCTCTCTGCTGATCGTTCATGTATGCATCTGTCGGCTGCTGAAGCAGTTCTTCCTCAGTCATAGGAGCGCACCTCTGGACGTTGACAAATGATCAGTTCCAACCAGGGAACGGGTTGTTCCAGACTGTCCATCCCTCTGGGCCCAACGCCATTTCGCTATCGGTCAGTAAACAGGCGTCAAACCGCGCACTCAGAGCATCTTCATCCATATCCATTCCGATCAGGACCAATTCTTGTCGAGCATCGCCGACATCATCATCCCATTTTGAAAGTATGTAAGTGACGGATTCCTGATCCTTTGGCCATCGGTGCGTTGGCACTGATGCCCACCAATAACCTCCCGGTCCATGCCGCGCGACCGCACCTGCCTGAGACCAGGAACCGGCCAGGGTAGGGTTGGTTGCGAGCCAGAAATACCCTTTGGATCGGACCACGCCGGGCCATTCGCTTTCAACCAAGTCGAAAAACCGCTGCGGATGAAACGGGCGGCGGGCCTTGTAGACAAAATTGCTGATACCGTATTCCTCGGTCTCAGGCGTGTGCGTTCCACGCAGCTCTTGCAACCAACCTGGGGCGCGTGACGCTTCGTCAAAATCAAACAAACCAGTCCCCATGACTCGATCAAAGGGCACCTTACCGAATTCGGCGATCTCAATACGCGCTCGGGGGTTGAGACTTTTGAGAATCGCCATGAGTCGATCCCGCTCTTCATCAGTAATCAAGTCTGTCTTATTAAGAACGATCACATCACAGAATTCGATTTGTTCAATCAGTAGATCAACGACAGTGCGCTGATCCTCTTCTCCTAACGATTCACCACGAGCCTGTAAACTGTCTCGTGAGCTGTAGTCGCGCAAAAAATTAAAGGAATCGACCACGGTAACCATCGTGTCGAGCTGCGCAATTTCATTCAGACTGCGGCCGTCTTCCCCCTCAAACGTAAAGGTCTCAGCAACCGGCAGTGGTTCCGAGATGCCCGTAGATTCGATGACGAGTTGATCAAATTTTCCATCCTGAGCGAGGCGGTTAACTTCGATCAGCAAGTCTTCACGTAACGTGCAACATATACAGCCATTACTCATTTCAACCAATTTTTCGTCGGTGCGCGACAACTCGGCACCACCTTCACGAACAAGATCGGCGTCGATGTTGATTTCTGACATATCGTTGACAATAACGGCGACTCGACGACCTTCCCGATTGTTGAGGATATGGTTGAGTAGTGTCGTCTTGCCCGCACCAAGAAAACCGGATAAGACGGTGACGGGTAAACTCTTGACCTGATGTTGATGTGTAACGGAAGCCTTGGTATTCATAGTCAAACTCTTGATATGTTTGAAGTTATTGTTTGTTCTCAGCGTCGGTTTGCTGAGTGCAGTTACAACACTGGCCATGGATCTCAATCACAGCACTTTCTACTACAAACGCATTTTGTTCAGCCCATCGCCTTAAGCCGAGGTCGTCGACCGGAAACTCATCGGTATGACCACAGGAGTCACATATGGCAAAAGCCGAGAAACCCGCTTTACAGTCACCGGGGTGTGAACACGTTACATAGGCGTTCAATGTCTCCACCCGATGCACTAGGCCTCGCTCCATCAATCTGTCTAAAGCACGATAAACCTGTGCGGGAGCGGAAAACCCCGGCTTACGCAACTTTTCCAGCAGTGCATAGGCACTGAGAGGACTATCCGCCTGTTGCATTGCCGCGAGAACGTATTGCTGGTTAACAGTCAATTCCATTGGAATACCTGTCGTTACTTTGGGCTAGACGACTTAATGTTATGTTATAATATAACATTAAAGGTTTACGCATCAACACTTCTTTATTCGACACGAGGCTACTGCGGAGACTGCAGACGTCTCCTAGAACTCGGAGACCTGATCCTCTGGTATATGTTTTTCGAAGTCAGCTCGAATAGGATAATGACGGTAGAGGATTAGACACCCAAGCGAACAGGAGTGGATATATCAGGATGCTACCCATGTATTTCGCAGTATGTTCGACTATCCGGACTATCGTCGCTGAGGCATTAATTTACATGGCAGCGTGAAGTAAGAGTTTTACCGCCTTAATATCAAGCGGTTCTATCGATCCCAAAACATGGGCGATGACTAAACGCGAGATATTCAAGTGAGGTGTCGCGAGACAATAAAAGAAAAGATCGTATCTCTAAATACGATGAATGCTCGACTTGAGTTTATTCAACCTTATCCGAGGATTTTATTGCACTCGAGTAGATCCTTGTTTCTCCAACGTCGAACGCGATAATGAAATCCGGTGGAAGATTCTTTTCTTTCAGCGCCTCATTAAGCTCAATCAAGGGTTACCCAAAACCAACCGATGAATTTTGAAAAGTCTCGAAATGCATAGCGATACTGAGTTTTGCACCTAAATCCTGGTGGGCAACAACGGCTTCCGCAGGGCTCATATGTATTGCTTTCATAAACCATCTGGGCAGGTAATCTCCAATGCCTAACCAGGCGACATCGGGTGAACCTAATCGATGTTGTATATCGCTATAGTGTGTAGAATAACCTGCATCACCACCGAAAAAGACTTTGTGCTCTCCGCTTTGGATGTAAAAGCTTCCCCAGAGACTTTTGTCCAGATCGAATAATCCGCGGCGAGATGAGTGCTGAGTAGGTGTAAAAGTAATCTGGGTATCGGGATTAATTGTAGAAATTCAGACCAGATCTGAGCTACTACATCCTAAAGACTCCCGATGCCAGTGGACAATCTCGTGATGAAAACAGAGGTGGATGGGTACTGCGCGGTTATATGGCAACTGTCCGTTGGAGTCTTTGCCATCGTAAAACGACGATCGCTAGCGCCATTGTTTTTCTAATGGGGTCCTTTGCGTTAGTGCCATTGATACCCACCGGGTTTATCCCCGCCGCCGACGGTAACGTTACAACGCTGAGTATCGAATTACCGCCTGCCAGCTCCCTGCAAGATACCTTGGATGCTACAGAGACCGCCAGGGACGCCATTGGCTACGTATCGGGCATCGATCATATTTTTGCTTCGGTCGGAGCCGGGCAACAAACCGGGGCGGGTAACAGTCAAGCTGGCGAAGTGCGCAAAGCGTCTCTCACGTTAGTGTTGGCTCCACGAGGTGAACGCAAGTCCCAGCAGGCGATTGAAAGCGAGATTCGCCGCCGTCTTCTGCACATCCCTGGCGTTCGCTTTTCCCTCGGCGGCGGCGGACCTAGCGAGAAATTACAGATTATTCTGGCCAGTGATAATTCTGCGGCGTTAAACGCCAGTGCACAGGCAGTGGAGCGCGATTTACGTCGTATAAAAGGCCTCTGGAATATCAACTCAACCGCCAGCCTTGAACGCCCGGAAATCACCATTCGACCAGATTTAGAACGGGCCGCCGAGCGAGGTGTGACTACGGCGGCGATCAGCGAGGTGATTCGTGTAGCAACCAGCGGTGATTTTGATGCTCAGGTGGCTCGCCTTAACCTCGATAATCGTCAGGTACACATCCGCACCCGTCTTCCGGATACCGCTCGCGAAGAGCTATCAACACTGGCCAGCTTGAGGGTACCCGGGCGCGAGGGCTCGGTGCCTCTATCCAGCATCGCAACCCTGTCTGTAGAAAGTGGTCCCGCCCAAATTGATCGATTTGACCGGCGCCGTAACGTGACGATATCCGCAGATCTTGCTGGCACCGCTCTGGGTACCGCTCAATCCGCCGCGGCTGAATTGCCAGCAATGACATCATTGCCGTCCAGCGTACAGGCCATAAAGGCTGGGGATTCGGAAGTGGCTGCCGAGCTTCTCTATGGATTTGCTCTGGCAATGTTGGCGGGCATACTCTGCGTTTATTGTGTGCTGGTCTTATTGTTCGGCGATTTTCTTCAGCCCATCACGATACTCTCTGCAATTCCTTTCTGCGTGGGTGGCGCTTTCCTGGGCTTACTTATGGGGCGTAGTGAGCTTGGTGCCCCGGCAATGATTGGCTTGGTCATGCTGATGGGAATCGTCACCAAGAATTCCATTTTGTTGGTTGATTACGCCATTATCGGGCGCAATAAAGAAGGGCTGTCTCTACACGAGGCATTACTTGATGCTTGCAGCAAAAGAGCTCGTTCCATTGTGATGACTACGGTCGCAATGGTCGCTGGCATGATGCCAATTGCTCTTGGTTTCGGCGCAGATGCAAGTTTCCGGCAGCCAATGGCATTTGCTGTAATTGGGGGCTTAATTACATCTACAGCACTTAGCCTACTGGTCGTGCCGGTGGTCTTTATCTATGTTGATAATGTAAAACGCTGCATGGAAAATACCCTGCGTCGTTTGACCCGGTTCACCGTTCATTCATCGTAGAGTGCTGCTGGGAATTGCGTAGAACGAAGCAAACCGAAATAAAGGGCATCAAAGCAATAAGCACCCAACTGCAACCCTCTGATCATCGCATCCCGGAATATTGGAGACGCGCTCCATTCTGACCGAACGACATTGAAGAGCTCGTCTGCATGTTGAATGTCCAGCTCTTTATGCAAACAGTAGTGAGTCAGTTCGCTCTCTGTCATCCATCCATTGTTTACAACGGCTTGTGCGATGGCAGAGGAAATGTTGGAGAACATTCGTTCAATCATACCTAACATACACACAGCGACACGATAGTCTTCATAAAGGCAGGTCCCCATTAACGTTGCGTTAAAAGTCGTTACCGGGGCCGCGGCCGATAAAGGTGCCGGACCGTCCGTCTGTTTCTGTGAGAGCTTTTCCAGAAACCGAATGAAGGTCGCGGTATGAAATGCCTCTGGCTTACCTTGGCCGTGCTCATCCCAAAGATTTTCAATAATCGATAGCCGTTCGCAATGCTTAGGAATGCGCGATGCTAAGATGGCTAAAACTCGCGGAAAATAATCTACCGCGTAATAAAATTGCTGCTGACTCTCAAGGAACTTTTCCCGAGTGAGAGCGCCATTAGCTAACGCAATAAAGTAAGGGTTTTTGCGGTAGTCGTAGTCTTCTAAAAGGATCGCAATGGTTTGTCTCATGCCTTTTTACCTGCTGAATTAAATTTCATTGGTGCCAATCCACAAAGGGAGATCGCCAAAATGTTTCGCCTGCCAAGACAGGGAATAGACACGCGCGCGGCCCGTTGGGTAGATATCAACAGCATTCAATGCGTTGTTAACTGATCGTATTCTGGTATCCACTGAAAAGCAGAGTTGGTCGTCATCGTTTAGCTTGCTAAAGCAGTTACCAAGTTGCCCCAAGGTATTCTTCATAAATTCACCGGAAACTGCGGCGTGTTTTATGGGGGAGGGGAGTCCGTCTATAATGATGTCCTTAATTCCGCCAAGGTCGATCACCTCGGTTTCTGACGTTTTTGGCAGCGTCAAACTGATGGTTTTCAGTGAGTCGAAATTATCGTTACCAAGCCTAATGAGGCGGTCGGCTTTCGCAAAAAATATATTTGACTCTGCGACGGCAGAGAAGGCATAGCGCAGAAATGGGATTTTGCTGTTGACAAGAAAATCACCTTGATCACCCTGCATTGCGACGAAGTAGCATATCGGCCATGACGACAGTGCGTAGGTTTTCAGAATCCACTGAAAAGCTTTCAAAAAAATCTTCTTGGAGACGTTTTTGCCTCGATAATCCCGCCTTATCTTTAAATCGCAAAAATAAAGAGCGGGTCTTAGCCCCCCGTCAAGCTCAACCTGCTTTTCGACAACCACCATCGAACCAATAACCGTCTTCTTTTCAATGGCGAGAAAAAATCTAGGACTACCGATCTTTTCAAAGAAAAATGGATAACGACGTCCATGGCTGATTTTGAAGGTATTATCGGTACCAGCAAGAGGATAGGTTTCGTGTTCTTCTAACGCCTGTAAATCTGATGTATAAGGCGCAAGCTCTGCGCTCCCTCGAACGATAATTTTTGTCATAGCGCAATCCTCACGGCCACATTGAATTTTGAGTAAAACAAACTACGATCTTGTTTCAGTAGGCTCTCAGAGAATTCCGAGTTAATTTCAAAGTAGGGACGAACGTTAGATGATAAATCTTTGTCGTTATTGAGCTGGCGAATCAAAACGACAGCTCCCGTCCTCAAGGTTGATAACGTGCTGACCGTAGATAGCACCTCTTCATCGGACATCCAATCAAAAACATTAGACAGAGATACCAGATCATAGGAAGATAAATCTGATATGTTTTCCAAACTACCAGTAACGAGCTCTAACTTAGGGAATTTGGGTGGGTTTTTAAGATAGAAAGGTAAGATGCCTGCTTCAATCAGGTAGCTCCCCAGTAGCAGGTGATGCAGAAAGTAATTCTGCGCTCGTCTCTCAGAGGAAAGTTCACGCTCAAGAATTCCTTGAAAGTAGCGGGAATAGGGTAGAGGCGAAGCATTCTGTATTGCGGCGGTTCCAAATATGGCCTCGAGATAGCGATCATGAAAGAACAGATCAAAAGCAACGGGCCAATATGTATTTTTAATTAGCGAATTGACGAGAGCGTCATCCCCCTGACATGCTGCCAACAGTTCTGGCTGTGGCAAGATATGGCTATATATAAACTGTCTAAAATGATGAAATAATCGCTCGAATTTTCCAGATTCATTCAGTGTGAGGACAGCGTTCAGGGGCGCCGCCTTTAAACATTCGCTATTTTCGATCAGTTTAAGCTTTTGTTGAATATGATGTATTTGAGCAGGATTTCGATCAAATGCGGTTATCTCTAAATCCGGCTTATAGCTAGCAAGAGAAAGTGCGGTACATCCACCGGAGCCAATAAGAAGTATTTTTTTAGGCCGATACTGTTTGATCACCTCTAATTCGATTAGCGGGTCTTCTCGCACGACGCCGAAATTTAAACCATTGTCTCTAGTCATAACTGAGACCCCATCCTTCCGCACACAGCATTTTCATCGAAATGTTTGTCGTCCATTGCCTGTTATTCTCCTCGCGTCGTTTGCAAAGAGAATATTCAACGGGACACGCGCTACAACGAGAGCAAGCGATGTCGCGACATACGAACCTCTTGGTATCGCTATGTGCTACCAGGATGATGAACGTGAACGAGTGGCAGTATTTGCTCGTGATCAATTTAAAAAAGGAGGGAGCAGAAGAGGGGGGTATGAATTTCGATATTTTTTCTTCAATTGCAAATCCAAACGCCAACCCTTGGTCCAAGGTAGTGTTTTATTATGCGTTTTTGTGATTCTTTTTTGCCCAATCAGATTGTTATTTGTTCTCTTCGTGTTTTATGTTCCTATAAATCCTATTGTGCGACCCACTGCCAACAGTGACTTGCTGTTAGATTCCACAAAGCTCACTGCAATCGCTCTATGACCCACAAACAAACTGCTCCATGGCTAAACGCTAAAAGCCCTTTAGACGCAGGATATTTTTTAAATAAACAGCCTGCTGCCTGCGACGCTCTTTGTCAGATGGTTTAAACAGTTGATTTCGAATGAATAAGGTCTAAGGACCTTCTAAATTAATTTCGCATGTGAACCAAAATGATAGAAATTGATTGGTTCTGCTTGAGTAAGCGGATTAAATTTACTAGCGTACGCACCATAATGAATTCATTCATCTTATGGAGATGAGGCTAGAGATGACACCCATAATAAAAAATGTTGTTGCTCAATCCAGAAAATCTGTAATCAGCACCTGCATCGCCAGTGCCTTATTTAGTAGTACTGCCTATACACAAGACGACAGCACTCCGGTGAATGAACGTCGAGGAGGCAATTCTCAGTCAGGTATTTTTCTCGAAAATCTTGATAGAGGATTGGTCGTTATTCCGACAGATGGGGGAAACGCCATTAGCTGGCGTATGCTGGGTACTGATTCGGACAGAGTATCCTTCGATGTCTACCGCAATGGTCGGAAAATTAATGGCCGAAGCATTCGTGATAAAACCTTTTTGTTCGATAGACGCGGAGGTCCCACTGACAAATATGAATTAAAAGTCACCGGACAATCCAATGGCCGCAGAAATGATGAGAAAACGTCAGCGGCGAGACCTTGGTCCGATGTCATGTTGCGAATCCCCTTAAATACTCCGAAAGATGGCTGGGTGAAAGGCGCAACGTATAGCTATTCGGCCAATGATGGCGCCGTGGCCGATTTAACCGGCGACGGTCGTTACGAGTTGATTGTTAAATGGTATCCATCGAACGCGAAAGATAATTCTCAATCCGGCTTTACCGGGCCAACCTATCTAGATGCCTACACACTCGAAGGCAAACAGCTTTGGCGAATCGACCTGGGCAACAATATCCGTTCAGGTGCCCACTATACTCAGTTTGTCGCCTATGACTTTGATCAGGATGGTCGCGCGGAAGTCGCCATGAAAACGGCTGATGGGAGTATGGATAGTGAAGGCAGCATCATTGGCGATGAATTTGCGGACTACCGAAATAGCCAGGGCTATGTATTGGATGGTCCAGAGTATCTCACGATGTTCGACGGCTTAAGTGGAAAGGCGCTGGACACCATCGATTACATTCCTCAGCGGGGCAACGTAGACAGCTGGGGGGATGGGTACGGCAATCGGGTTGATCGGTTCCTCGCCGGGGTCGGCTATTTCAATGGCGAAACCCCAAGTGTGTTTTTTGCCAGAGGTTACTACACCAGAGCCGTGGTGAGTGCTTTTGACTGGGTAAACAAGTCCTTCGTCGAGCGCTGGGTCTATGACAGCGACAACGGTGGTGAGGATGCTGGCGGTTTCGGGCAGGGGGCTCATAGTGTGAGCGTTGGCGATGCCGATAATGACGGCAAGGATGAAATCATCTATGGCTCTGCAACCATTGATGATGATGGTCATTTGCTCTATTCAACAGAGTTGGGGCACGGCGATGCACTGCATATGACCGATATTAATCCTTATCGACCCGGTCAAGAAATCTTCATGGTTCACGAAGACGCTGAAAATTATATTAAGGATGGCGTGGACTACGCGGTTGAATTACATGATGCTGCGACAGGTGAAATCCTCTGGTCTCGCCCCGGCAACGGTGATGACGTCGGTCGAGGCGTTAGTGGAGACATTGATCCCGGTTTCGCTGGTAATGAAAACTGGGGGACGCGGGGCGGACTGGTCGCCGCCGATGGCACGCTTATTTCCGATGTCCGACCCTCGCAGGTCAATTTTATGTCCTGGTGGGATGGCGACCTAACCCGTGAATTGCTCGACGATGTTCGTATTTTGAAGTGGCAACCGGCTACAGGATCGTCAGAGGTCATACTGGATGGCAGTCTTTGGGATGCGGTTTCAAACAACGGAACGAAAGCCACACCGGTGTTATCGGCAGATATTGTCGGTGATTGGCGCGAAGAGGTTATTTGGGCAAATTCAGACAGCAGCGAGCTGCTGTTATTTTCCACAACGGAAGACACCGAGTGGCGTATTCCCACGTTGATGCATGACACTCAGTATCGCACCGCCATTGCCTGGCAAAATGTGGGCTACAATCAACCGCCTCATCCGTCATTTTATCTTGGCAGTGACATGGCGCAGGTGCCGAATTATGCCATGCATACGGCTGCATCGGCACTTTGGATACAACCGGTTGCCAGAGGCAAAGCGGATAGCGTAGAGATCACGGTGCATGACAATGGCTATCCGTATCGATCTCTAGCCATGTATAAAAGCACCGAACCATCGCCTGAATCCAGCCAATTCATCACGACTTTGTCGAAAGGCAGGCCAACGTATATCGATTCTAACGTGGAACCGGATACGACTTACTATTATTGGGGCAGCGTTAACTCTCGGCGGGGTAATCCCATATATTTGCCGGTAACAAAAACTCAACTGACCACCAGTGAGATTCCCAATATTCGCACGTTTCACGAAAGCTCGAATGAACCGGTTCAGCTCTCTTGGTTCATTGAAAATGTTGAAGTGAGCAGCATTACCGTTTATCGAGCCGACGTTATTGAAGGGCAACCGCTACCCGAATCTTCCCAGAGTACGCCCGTGGCGGAATTAACCGGAGACTTAGTCGAATGGACGGATGAATCAACGCAGCCTGGCTCCAGCTATTACTACTGGCTGTCGATCGCAATCGTGGACGCCAATGAGCCTATTTTGACGAATTCCATTTCTGCAGAGCACCTATTAACGCCCAAAACACATCTAACCACGGCGCAAGTTGACGGTGGAATACAAGTAAGCTGGGAGTTGGAAGATTTTCCGCAAGCGATTCGCGGCATCGAGCTATACCGAAATACCAGAGAGGAATTAAATGGCCGGACACGCATCAATCCATCGGCGGCGGCCAGCGGCACTTTGACCGATACACTGGATCTGGTTGCAGGCACCACTTATTGGTATATGTTTAAGCTAGCGATGGAAGATGGAACGACATATAACACGGATCCGGAGGCGGCAATTACGTTTTCAGAATAATTAACTGGCAGTACGCGGTGCGCTGAACGAGAGCGGCGTGACCTTGTCCTAAAAGCCGCCTCGTTCAGCAGCCTTTGAAAGCGGCGCAAGCTTGCTGCCATAGTTTTGCCAATGGGCCACAGACGTTTTATAAATCGGCTGCCTGACTTGCCATCGACTTGGTGTCTGCACCGCCCGTTGATTCTGATAGAAACGTAATACCGTCTCATCCCAGGAGAGGTCGAGGAAGTTAAGTAATTTTCTAGCGCTTGCGTCTGGGTTAGCGACGGTATCTTCATAGTCCAGTTCAACAATACGCAATCCACAAACGTTAATCCAATGTTGCATTAACCGCCGATATCCCTGCCAATAATAAGCGATATCGTTCAAGTCAGTGGCCCACGTCTGTTGAGGATTGAAATTATGAGAGAAGATGGACAGACCGCAATCACGAATATCTCTACGGCAATGAATGATACGCGCATTGGGTAATGCCAGGGCGACGAGACCGAGGTGCCAGAAGTTCAGTGGTTGCTTGTCCACAATACGCAGGCAGTGCTGCGGCGCTCGCATCATTGAGCGCGCCAGGTATTCCTGACCCAATTGCTCAATGTGTTCGCGAGTTAAGTCGACGACGCAGTCTGGCCAAGCGGTGTGAGCTTGGTCGAGTCGGTCTGGCGTTCCTGTGGCAAGATCGGTCAAGGTACTTTGTTCACCCGCGCCGAAACAGTCGGGATGAGAGGCAACAATCTGCTCGGTTAGCGTTGTACCTGAACGCGGCAAGCCTACAATAAAAACGGCCTGTTCTGAGTCTTGGCCCCAATCACGACGCGCAACAAATAATTCCTTGGAAAATAACGCGATCATTTTCTGAATTCGCGCATCGAAAAGGTCGCGATGAAAGGGCTCTGTTTCCGATCGGCGGGATGAGTTGGCGGTCTCATACGCAGAAAATGCGGCTGCATACTGCTTCTCACGCTCAAGTGCCTTGCCAAGTCCGTAAGCAACCAAGGCCTTTTCTCGTTTTTGTAACCTCGGCAAAATATCCTGTGCCAGTTTTACTTCTACAGAGACATCCTCATGTTGGCTAAGCATGAGCAATCGGGCAAGAGCGTTGAAGTGCTGAGGCGCTACCGTTCGGGCGTGTCGATAGGCCTTGACCGCGCAATGGGGCTGCCCCATGTCTTCAAGCAATTGACCAAGACCAAAAAAGCCCTCTGGTGACATAGGATTCAGTGACACCACCTTATCGAATTCTTTTTTGGCATCGTCGATGTATCCCAACTGTCGGTGAGCATTGGCCAAATGCAACCGGGCAATATAAGACTTTGGTTCGGCGGCAGAAGCCCTGATCAAACACTCCCGCGCCTCTTCAAATTGGCTGTTCGCCTCTAAAAGCTGTGCGATTGCAATCCAAGGCGCTGCAACACCTGAGTTGAGTTTTAAGGATTGACGAAAGCAATGTAACGCATTGGAGGGTTCGCTCCGTTGTTGGTGCTGTCTTCCTTTTTCGAACCAGTCCCTCGCGGATGGACATCTATCGCCTAAATTCATGAGCACTTCAACATAGGCCGCTTAGAAACTCACTTGTAATGTCAGCACCGCCGTTCGTGGTGGTCCGAGTACAGAGCCGCCATTTAAGTTCTGTGCAAAACTGGCGGCATTTTCCAGATAAAACTCGTCCGTGACATTGAGCACATCCAGAGATAGCTCCATGTCTTCTTTAATGGGATAGGACATATTGATATCCGCGATGGTGTAGCTGTCATACTCAATGACGGCGCCTTCTCGCTCGCCAACATAACGCGCGCCGCCTCCGAGCGTCAGCCCCTGTAGCACGCCAGACGATAATTCGTAGGTCAAATAAGCGCTGCCGGTTACCTCCGGAAAGGTAGGAGTATCGACTTCATCAAATTCACCAGACTCAGTGACATCAATATCCATTAAGCCGAGGTTCAATGACAGGTTAAGTCCCGCGTCGATATTGAGATTTCCAGAAAACTCAAAGCCTTTGAGTTCAACCTCGCCGACGGTTACGACGAAAGCTTCTCCCGCCGCGCGGTCGTTGCTGGGGTCGGTAACGGCCACATCTTGTCGAGTGGTCAGAAACACTCCGGCTTCGAAGGCAAGTTTTCCGTCCAATACCAAGCCTTTAAAGCCCGCCTCAAAACCCTCGGAGGTCTCTGCAGCGACAGGTTCTCCACCGCGTTTTAGCCCAAATTGCGGTACAAACGCCTCTGCATAACTCAAGTACGCGTTGAGATCGGTCGAAACTTTCGTTGATGCGCCAAGCCGAAAGGTGAGTTCGTCGTCTTCAAAGGGCGATTCATAAGCGATACCGCGACGGTAATTGATGGAGAGTTGCTCCAAGTCATCGTATCGAAGACCGCCATTGATCGTTAGCCAATCGGTCGGGCGAATCGCCGCTTCGGCAAATACGGAGTTGAGTTCACTGTCCATACTGGTGAAAGGCGACAAAGGTCCGTAATCGCTGGGACCATAACGACGTTCATCGAGATCATCCAATGAAATGGGGCCAATTAAGGGATAGTCACTGAAGAGCCTGTCCAAGCTGTTCTTATCGTAAGTGGCACCAATGACAACATCCTGTTGCTGTCCCCAAGCCTGCTGATGATACGCCAATTGAGCGTCGAAATAGGTGTTTTCTGTCTCGATGATACCGCCACCCGAATAGGTATAGACGTAGGGGTCGTTCAATCCCATGCCGGGTCCACCATCGGCGTAATTATAATTGTAAAGGCCAGACGTGTTGTTGTAGTCAAAATCAGATTCTTGTCGACTACCACGCAAGGTCAGCTTCAGGTTGTCGAGAAATTCGTGATTTAACTCCGCATCGTACATCACATCTTCGGATTCTCCCTCGCCGTTCGCCAAACCGGTGAAGGTATCGGTATCGATTTGAGAGGGAATATCACCATTTGAATACAACGGGAAACCGGAATTCGGATTAACGGTGTGTTCGGTGTAGGCAATGCTCGCTCTGAGTGACGTTGCCTCACCCAGATTCGCGATCATTACCGGTCGTATCGCAAAGGTTTCACGCACGGTTTCATCGGCATCAAACTGAAAATCTCGATAGGCGCCGTTGATCCTGAGAGACAGGTGTTCACCGAGTTGCCCGATATTGGCATCCACTTCGCCACTGAGACTGCCAAATTGATCCGTACGCATTTTTAAGCCAACAAAAGGCTCTGCTTCCGGCACCTTCGTCACGGAATTAATCACACCACCTGCGCCCACGGGTCCCAGAGAAATCGACGCGGGCCCCTTTAGGACTTCATAGCGTTGCACAAAGGTATCGTCTCTGGCACCTGAACCACGAATGCCACCTTGTGGGCGGTTATCCACCAGTATCGGAGCTTCAAAACCTCTAGAGAGAAAAAACGCCGTCCCGGTTCCTTTGCGGTCTTCTGCTCGAGTGACGTTAGGTAGCGTAGTGAGCGCTTCAATGGGACGTGCAAAGTTGCGAGCATCCAGGAAATCACGATCAAGAATGTTCAGTGTGAAAGGTAGCTCCTGGAGAGAAATCGGAATTCGATTGACCAGTGATTGTTGAAACTGTCCGACCACTAAAATCTCTTCCAGCCGTTGATCGGCTTGTTGAGATTGTGGGGGTTGATTATCACTCTCCTGAGCGTTCGCTTGCATTGCGCCCCATACGGCAAGGGTCAAGGCCGATTTCTTGAACCCGGCAATACGCTGTCTTTCCATAACTCCGCAACCTCTTGAGGAAAATTCTCAACCGTTAATAAGAATTATCCTCATTTGATGCGTGCTGTCATGGACATTTACAATTGTTACACTCTCTGCGTCTCCGGGCCGGCTATTGAATGGGATATCAACGGCCGTAGGGTAGGGTGATCGTCATAAGCAAGCCCCCAGGTACCAGATTGCTTGCTACGACATTGCCGCCAATGGCAGACAGTTGTCGCTTTGCCAAGGCCAATCCAAGCCCGAATCCCTGATTGTCACTGCCCCGTGCAGCGTCGACGCGAAAGAATGGCAGAAATATCTTTTCCAAATAGCCGTCCGGTACGCCGGGCCCTTGATCGGTAATCGCGATACTATAACCCGTTGCAAGGGCAATTAAGGAGACTCTCACAGTTGCTCCTGGTGGCGAATGCCGCATCGCATTACGAATGATATTTTCCAATGCCTGACCGAGTGAACGATGGTTGCTGCGTGATAGCGGCGCTGAATTGGGCAAGTCTGCTGCGATTCGTCGATCGGGAAATTCAAAACGTGCGTCTTCCATCAAGACATCCAACAGGTCGACGAGATCCAGATCTTCTTCGGGTAGAGCAGGGCGCTCATTTTCCAACCACGCCAGGCTCAAGGTGTCCTCAACGAGCTTTCTCAGCTGGCCGGATTCACGTTCCACTCTTGCCACTTTCGCTTGGGAGATCTCGCTGCCGGATTCCTTCAAGGTTTCGACAGCGATATCCAATCGTGCGAGCGGGGTCCGTAGTTCATGGGACAAATCAGCGATAAGCTGTCGTTGACTGGCAATCAACTCACTGATTCTGGTTGCCATGGTATCGAAGGTGCTTGCGAGTTGTGCGAGCTCATCCTTTCGGTTCCCCATCATTTCACCGACACGGACGTCAAAACGCCCTTCACTGAAGTCGCGAGTGGCCTTCTGGAGCTGCCTGAGGGGAGAATTGATGTGTCGATACAGCAAAACTGAAATGGCCGTAAGAACAATCAATGGAAAAATAATTTGCATGGCCAGCTGAGCAACCCCCAGGTACTGAAATAAATTTGGCCGCATTCGCTCGGGAAGCTGAATCAAGAAGTGGGTTTGTCGATCGACAAAGTCGAGCTCCATCATCGGATCTTTCAACCAAGGATGCAGTATCAAGTCGACACCCCGACCGATACCGTAATAATAATCGAAATAGTCGCCCAACTGGCTTCCCGCAATCGGTTGTAGTTCCGCCTTCAAAATAACCGCCCAGGTGTTCTCCTTACGCTGGATAAATTCCATCCACCGATTTAAGCCCGCCATATCATCCGCGAGATAGAGTTGCTCTGCCTTTTTCGCATAGTCGAGCAGTTCTCGCTGATGTTCGTGAGTTAAATAACTTAATTGCTCCTCGGTATGCGTGGCAGCCCAACTGAAAATGTAAAACAGTAAGACCGTACCAACTCCAACGATCAGGCAGAGTTTCGCTAAGAGACTTTGCTTCATGCGAGAACGTAGCCTTTGCCATGGACGGTTTGCAGACGTCCGCCTTCCCAACCGGCTTCCGTGAGTTTGCGTCTGACACGGCTGAGGTGCATATCCAGACTGCGATCATAGTTGCTAAAGGATCGGTTAAGAACGGTCTGGTAGAGGTAGGCTTTCGTCAGCACGCTCCCTTTTTGCGTAGCGAGAACCCAGAGCAACTTAAATTGTATCGGCGTCAATTCAATGGAAAAGCCGTTCACCGAGACAGTTTGCCTAATTCGGTCGATCTCCAATCCGTTTAAATTCAGCTGTTGATGAGAATCTCCATTCGCATCCGCGTGGGTACGACGCAACACGGCTTCAATGCGCAACAGCAACTCAGTGCGGTTAAAAGGCTTAGTGATGTAATCGTCGGCACCCTGGCTTAACCCAACAATTCGATCCTCTTCGGCACCTTTGGCCGACACCAAAATCACCGGTGTACGCGGCAGTTTACGGGCGCGATTTAGCAGAGACAGACCATCTCGACCAGGCAGCATAATGTCCAACAGAATCAAGTGATAGCGTCGTTTTTCAATCCATTCAAACGCCGTATCTCCGTCAGCACACTGTTCGACGTAAAAGTTGGCCTGAGTCAACATATTACCGAGCTGTTCATTAAGTACGGGATCATCTTCTACAAGTAGAATCTTAAATAACGTCATTGTCTTTGCCCGTTCGGTTACGTCAATGTAACGGTCGTCTTTAACAGGTTTTATCTGGCAAACAACGATAAAAGAAAACTGATCAACAGTCGATGAAAGGGTGGTATACCCGTAGAGTTAGCTGCGGTTAGCGTGCGGATTGCCTGAAGAGAATTATGCAGAAAGTATATTGTGAGGATATTCCGGCGCAGGCGCCGGAATATCTCTTTCCTCTTTAACCAGGCCGTCGATTAACGGCTGCTCAACAAGCTCGATTTCCCACTGTATGCCGCTTCGGCATCCATCATCATCGCGCGCCCCCGTGTAACCATTTGTTCGCCTTGCTGGTTTTCAGTTCGACCTTTCGCTAATTTTTCCTGGCCTTCTTTTACCAGTTTTTGCCCGCGTAAGACGTCCTCTTCAGCATCGGACCAGTGACCGGCAATACCTTTTAAAGCGGTGACTTCGGTTTTTACTTGAGTGGCGTTAATCGCTAAGCCCATTTTGGCAGAGGCGTTGATGTAGGCTTGTTTTTGCAATGCCAAATGCTGGTTGCCCTCGTCGATCATCGCTTCGCCACGCAACACCAACTTTTGACCGTCACGGATGCGTTTTTCCGCGGCGCGAATTTTGTCTTCTCCATCGTTCACTAACTCCTGGCCTTCTTCCCAGTTTGCAGCAAGTTCAGCGGCACGAGCGCCTTCGGATTGCAGCTGTTCAGCGAAGCTTGGGCTTTTACCCATGCTGGCACAGCCGGAGGTTAGGGCAATCATAAAAGCAATAAGAGAAAAAGTTGGAAGATGCTTATTCATTGTTAAATCCTCAATGTCACAGGATTGAAGGCCGTCCTTCAATCTGGCGGGCATCCTAACCCTTGATTTAAAATCGATAAAGCGAATATTATTGCTACTTAATATCGAAATATGTGAATTAAATAGCCGTGGACGTCACTCAAGCCAAAACCTTTCTGGCCATCATTGATGGGGGTAGCTTTTCAACGGCCGCCGCCAGACTGCATGTCACCCAATCGACCGTCAGCGCACGCGTCAAAACCCTCGAAGACCAACTGGGGAAGCCATTATTTCGGCGCAGTCGGGGCGGGTGTGAGCTCACCCACGCTGGCAACCAATTCCAGCGCTTTGCCCGATCCATGGTGAGGGTCTGGGAAGACGCCAAGGTTCAAGTCGCTTTACCGGAAGGCTTTACAGAGGTTCTGGTTATTGGGGGCCAGTACAGCTTGTGGAAAGGTCTGCTGCTGAGCTGGGTAACGGCTTTCCGAAGCCAGTATCCGCACATTGCCCTACGCGGAGAGGTCGGTATGCCGGATGAACTGATGCGGGAAATGAGCGACGGCATTCTGGATATTGCCGTCTTGTACAATCCCAGAGTCAAAGCGGGCACATCCATCGAAAAATTGCTGGATGACCAATTGATTATGGTGACAGCGGCACCGAATACCGCTTTAGAAGCGAACTATGTTTTTATCGATTGGGGGGAGGGGTTTCGAGCCTTCCATGCCGAGCGTTTTCCTCACTTGCAAACCGGCGGAATGGTTTTGGACATAGGTTCGCTGGCAGCGGATCTCATCATTCGCCAGGGTGGATCGGCCTATCTACCGGAGCGTATTGCAAAACCTCATTTGGAAGCAGGGCAGTTGCACAAGGTCGCCAATGCACCCGCGTTCGAATATCCCGCCTATGTCACCTATGCTCAAGAAACGGCAGACTCTGAGGCCATGATTGACGCACTGGCAAGTCTGCGCCAGGCAGCGTCTAAAAGCCTTTAAGAATCGGATTCCAGCTTTTCGCGAATGGCGCCGATCTCGCCCAGAGGGTCGGTTTCACCCATCACTTCACAGAGGGTTAAAAAGAGATCTGCGCTCAGTGTTCCGTTGTTAATCTTGCTGCGTAAATTGACCTCACTGATTTCAATCTGGGCATCAGCTTGGAGTTTATCGGGCAGGTCACGAAATCTTAGCCCCTGGCGGGCCATCGCAGCACGAAAGAAGCGGGTGATCGCTTTACGCTGATTCTCCAGGCGCTTTTTGTTGAGAGCGGAGGCGGTAATGTTGAAATCAGACATAAAATAGCCGCGTTGAAGTTCAAAGCTCGATTATGACATATGTTTTAAATAGATTTCCAATGTAATAAATAAATTACATTTATGATTGACTACATTCAAAATTGGTCGTAACTTACGGCCATCGAAAGTGACTGAATCACCTTTTGACTCTAACTCAACCAAGGAGTGCTCGATGGCATTATCCATTAGCGACATCGGTGTGCTGATCAATAATCAGCCAGACTTAAACGCATCCGTCGAGGAGCGCTGTCTGGCGATCACCAACGATGAAGGTCTGGAAGCCTTTTTAACCATCGGTGAACAGCAAATACTGGTCGAAGCCTTGCTGTTCCCCAAGAGCGCCGTCAAAGACGACGGCGCTCTGAACGATAAAATTCTGCGAACCATGTTTTTGGTTCCCCTGTCTTCCGTCGCCATTAAGCAGATCGGCGGGGACGAGTACTATGTCGCCTTTGGCGCTCTGTCAGTCGACAGCAAAGAGAGCGTCATCGTCGAAGAGGTCACGACACTGTTCGCCAATGTTGATGACTTTATCGAACTCTATTCCGACAACCTTGTGGAGGTTAGCTAATGTCTTTGAGTAAATTATGGACGGCGTTAAAAGGCGGCGTAAACGAGGCGGCGGAAGCTGCGGCCGACTCCCAAGCGTTACGAATTCTGGATCAAGAGTTGCGAGAAGCGAAGAACGAATTGGTCGCCTGCGATCAAAATCTGACCAAAATCATGGCAAAGCGTAAACTGTCTGAAAACAAAGTGACGTCTTTGCAGAGCGATATTGAAACCTACTCCAACCATGCGGTTGCCGCCGCAGAAAAAGGTGATGAGGCGCTGGCCATTGAATGCGCTGAACGGGTTGCGGAGCTGGAAACCCAGGTCCAAAGTGAAGAGGCGATCCTGGCAGGTTTTAAACAATCTGAAGAGGCGTTGAAAGTGAATATCGCCAAAGCCAAGGTCAATGTGCGTCGAATGGAGCAGCAGATCGATCAGATCAAGGCAACGGAGAGCGTTCAGAAAGCGCAAATCGCCGTCAGTACGCGACACATGGGCGCCAACAGCAAGGTAAAAACCGCGCTGGACAGCATGGAGCGGATCAAGGCGCGCCAAGCTCAGCGGGGAGCGGAATTGGAAGCTGCAGAGGAGTTGGCCAGCACCGAATCTGGCTCCAGCCTGGATGAAAAACTGAAACGCGCGGGCATTAGCCCTGGCGGAACCGTAAGCGGAAACGATAAACTGGCGCAAATATTAGCAGCTAAAAAATCCCAGGATTAATCAGGAATGTTGTGGAAGTTGCGTCGGCTGATGTCGGCGCTTTTTTTTCGCGTCGGTCCGCTCGGCGCGTTGTTGGCCGTTCTTGGCTATGTCGTGATCAGTTATATCGGCCTGCGTTTGTGCGGAGAAACCGAATTAACGTCTCCGCCGGTGTTTGTCTACTGGTTGGTCGTCACCGCATCGACCGTAGGGTATGGCGATTATTCCCCGGTTACGGCGGCAGGGCGGTGGTTTGCGCTGCTGTGGGTTATCCCCATCGGGCTCAGTGTCTTTGCACTCACCATTGCCCGCATTGGTTTTTTTCTTTCCGAATTGGTGGTCAGAGGACGCAAAGGGTTGAGGAGCGTTATGCACACAGGTCACACCGTAATCATCGGCTGGAATGGTCAGCGCACGACGCGACTGATTCAGATTTTGAAACACAAAGATAATCGGGAAAATGCCTCGATTGTCTTGTGTGTGGCCGAGGACATGGAAAACCCCTTGCCAGGCGAAGTCGACTTTGTACGGGTAGAAAATTTTTCCGATGAGGCCACCATGGTTAGGGCCAATCTCGCGAAGGCGGCTCGCATCATTATTGACACGCCCCAAGATGACATTACCATGACCACCGCATTATTCTGCGACAGTCAAAGCCCTTCTGCTCACAAAACCGTGTACTTCAAAAATGAAGGCTTGGCGAAGATTCTTACCAGCCACTGTCCGACGGTTGAAGTTGTCCCGTCTGTTGATGTTGAAATGCTGGTGAAAAGTGCAATTGACCCGGGCAGTAGTGGCTTACACAAAGAGTTGCTGGATGGTGCCGATGGCATGACCCAGTACAGCATTACCCACACCGGTAAAACCATTTCTGTGAAAGAAGCCTTTTACGGATTACGCGAGCATTATGACGCAACCTTGCTCGCCCTAAAAAAATCCGAGGCTTCCCAACTGGTGGTAAACCCGTCTTTTGAATTGCAGATAGAAGAGGGCGATGTGATTCACTATGTCGCAGATGCCCGTATCGAATCCCGACTGCAATTTCCGCAACCGACTGTTTGAGGTGCGCCGTGTTCGATTTTTTTAAGAAAAAGACCGCCGCCAAGCCAATATCCCCCGGTCCCTCCATTCTCGGACTGCGCATTGGTTGCAGTTTTGAGGTAGACAGCCTGCTGTTAAGGTTGGTTGAGCAACACTATACCGTAGAAGGTGTCGCGCCCACGCAGATCATTCAGGCGGCCGGCCATGTCAATATGGGCTCCACCCAATTGTTCCGTTTTTATACGGACGATGAGGCGTTTTTGCAGGTGGTCACCGAGGGTGGTTCAGAAGATCATCATGTGGTCGACGTCAAACTCTTCCATTATTTCGACACGCTCGATGTGTCTTCCCAGGCAGACTGGGATTCGCTGCTGTCAGAGAAGATCGGGCAGGCCACCTATGCCTTGAATGAGGCGCGCTATGAGCGTGTGTGGACAGCTGAAGGCGCCTTCCATAAACCGGTATTTATGTGTGAGACCACCACCGATGCGGATGGCGACCAATCCACCACTGATCAATTCACCATGCTCTACGAACGCCCTGTGGGCCCGGATGGTGACATGGAATCCCTGTTTGTCAGCGCGGAAGAATCCGTTGACGAACAACAGCAAATGACTCGCTGTCTGGTGTTGAGCACCGGCATGACGCTGTCACCCAGCAATATCGTCATTCATGGTTAAAAGGACGTTGTATGTTTGAAACTCTGCTCGCCACTCTGGGTAACTTTGTTGCCTATTTCGTTTTGGCTTTGGTGTATCTGTCCATTTTTAAATTTGTGTACACCAAAATCACGCCTCACGATGAATGGGATCTGATAAAAGAAGGTAAAAATACCACCGCGGCCATTGCCTTTGGCGGGGCGATTCTCGGTTTTTCCATCGCCATTGCCGGTGTCATTAAACACTCGTTAAGCCTGGTCGATTTTGCAGTTTGGGCCCTTGTCGCGCTGATTGCGCAACTGCTTGCCTTCGGTTTGGTTCGATTTGTTTATATGCCAAAGATTGTCTCTCGCATCCAAGAGAATGAAATCAGTGCTGGCATCATGGTCGCGGTTATCTCAATTGCGATCGGGTTATTAAATGCAGCTTGCATGAGCTACTAAGGAGGGGGCATGGCTAAACGCGGAAAACTCGCAAACCCCCTTCATTTTCGGAAAGGGTGGGCTCGCAGCCCTCTGGCGATTGCCATTGCCGGACTGGCACTCACCGGGTGTGATGATGGCCGGGAGGAAGTCAAAGTCGTTAAAGACCCCCAGGACTGTGCGGCCAATACAGAAATGACCTTGGCTCAGTGTGAACTGGCGTATCAACAAGCCCAGGAAGAGGCCGAACAGACAGCGCCTCGCTATTCTCGCCTGGAAGATTGCATCGCCGAGTTTGGCGCCGACATGTGTCATCGCTCCAGCGATGGCAGTTTCTTTATGCCGTTTATGGCGGGATGGATGGTCAGCTCCGCGCTCAACAACATCGGCAATCGCAATTACTACAACCCGGTGTTTCGCTACAACGATCGGGATCGCGGTACAGGTTACTACACCGCTGGCGGCTCCCGGTTAATTTTTGACAATGGCAGTATGCGTGCACCCAAAGGTGCCGCTACGACAAAGCAGGCAACGCCAAAAGTCATGAAAACCGCCAGTCGTGGTGGTTGGGGATCCACCGCATCGGCAAAATCCAGTTGGGGCGGTGGCAAGAAATCTGGCAGCTGGGGAGGCTAACCGATGCTGCGTATGCCGATTCGCGAGCGCAGCCATTGGCAACGCAAGGCGATGGAATACGGGTTTAAATTCCACACGCTCTACGGAGAGCGCTACTGGGATGAGAGTGCCTACTATCGGTTTACGCTGCAACAAATTGAAGAGGGTATCGAAAACCCCACTCAAGACATCCACCAGATGTGCCTTAGCGTCGTTGATACCGTGGTCAATGATGATGACCTTATGCGACGCTTTGGAATCCCCGAGGCCTATTGGCCTTACGTACGCCGCTCCTGGGCTCACAAAGAGCCGTCTTTGTATTCACGCCTCGATTTCGTCTACGACGGGGTTGGACCGGCAAAGCTATTGGAAAACAACGCAGATACCCCAACCAGTCTTTACGAGACCGGATTTTGGCAGTGGTTATGGCTGGAAGATCAAGTCAACGCAGGCCACTTGCCCAGGTCAGCCGATCAGTTCAACAGCCTTCAGGAAAAACTGGTCAACCGTTTTATCGAATTAAAGGTGCTCAATGAGGGGCGCCGGCTGCATCTGGCGTGCTGCCAGGAATCCGAAGAAGATCGGGGAACGGTCGAGTATTTAATGGATTGTGCCAGAGCCGCAGAAATCGACTGCCAGTTCATTTATATGGAAGATATTGGCCTGTCAGACTGCGGCCAATTTACCGATCTTCAAGATGAGGCGATCGAGTGGCTGTTTAAACTCTATCCCTGGGAATTCATGTTTCAGGATGAATATGGTGCCGCTCTAGAAGGTTGTGCAACCACCTTTCTCGAGCCTGCTTGGAAATGCATCCTTAGCAATAAAGCGTTATTGCCGATGCTTTGGCGGCAATTTCCCAACCACCCAAATCTATTACCTGCTTTTTTTGAAGACGAATTAGAGCGGGCTGCCGATCATTATCCGCTCGTGAAAAAACCGCTGTTCTCCCGCGAGGGAGCCAATATTTCTCTCCTGTCTGGGCCGGATGAGCTGGCCTTAGCAAGCGATGGCCCCTATGGTCAGGAAGGCTATATTTACCAGGCTGCACAGGTTTTGCCACGCTTTGATCAAAACTACACGTTGATCGGCAGCTGGCTGATTGACAACCAGCCAGCTGGCATCTCCATCCGTGAAGATAGCTCAATCATCACTCAGGATATGAGCCGCTATCTGCCGCATATCATTTTGGATTAGCGTCGAAGGATTTAGAGGAATGCCCTTTGGGTCGCCATCAGCTATCCCGATGAAGTGTTATTTCACAATATAATTATTGCGAGTTGTTTGGCTGATTATGTGATTATCATCAAGATAATCACACACCCTAAAGTCAACGCGTTGAAACGCGCTACCGGAATTACTCGTCTAACAAAGGTCCTTCGGTGTCTGGAAAGGTGCCGGTATTCAATACCTGGATGCCGGCGTCATGCTCACCGTTAAACGGGGTTTGTACATCGGGACATCCCAATGAGGCGGCATCTTCAGGTGAACTAAACCACAGCCCAACGTGATAGGTGTGAACGGGGGCGGTCGCCGGGTTGTCTGAGGCGTCTGCCGCGTGGACTGTTGGCGCGACCGCCGTGCCAGGTGCTACGACAAAGGTTTCTTCATTGAATCGACTGACAAACGTCGCGTAGCCTTTACCGTATTTGTTAGTTTCAATATCGCCGACATACCAAGACATACCAAATGGGAATTCAGGTACTTGGGTCGTAAAGACCTCAACTTCTGAACGTTTCGGCATGCCTTGTACAAAGACTTCCATGCGCTCCGCCTCTCCAAGCGATGTAATCCGAACAAAGCCTTTGGCGTTAGGTGCGCAGGTATCCGGCACTCCGGCAGGACGAGTTAAACGGAACTCATTGCCATGCCCTTTAGGCTTTTTATACTTCTGATCTTTGTTTCCCGCCAACGCTGACACGGGGGCGAGCAGTACACTGGCGACCAAAGCTGTGGTCATGAATTTTGTTGTTGTAGACATCTTCATTGTTCTATCCCTGTTGTTAGTTGTTCGATAACGTTTGCTACAGGGGTAGATTAGGTCGGTGCCGTTGTTCCAAGCGTTGTAAAAACCGTTGTATTTTTACAGAGAAACGTTGAGATTCGAAAAATAACAATGTATGCGCCAGAAATCGGTTGAATATTAAGCTTCTAGAGCGTTTAACCGCGCCAAATCGACAGCAGTGAGGCGTTTAAAATGACAGCAGGGATTCGATAAAACCAATAAAAGGAGATAGCCCACCGTGCAGGCTGCTGGCATATTAGACGTGCTGACGGCGTTTTTCGCCCCCCCCGAACAGGGGATTTTACGATTCTGGTCAAGAGATACCTGCAGAAACGTGCAATTAAAGGCCTTATTGATTTCCTAGGGTGGAGTATCTTTGGCGTCTCCCGGCTGCAGATCGGTAAAAGACAAGCCGTATTTATCGAGGAGCTGGCGAATTCGGTGGGAATCGTTATTGGATTTTTTGTGTTTGCGACTCTGATCAAACAGCCTACGTCCAGCCTCAGCCATAGAGCTGGATTTTCGGCAAACGTGTATCAAGTTGACCAGATTCAACTGCTCATAAAAATCCAAGCTGTCTGTTTGAGCCTCACCCAAATACGGGATCAAAACATGTCGGGGTTCGCTGAGGCTGGCCTCAGAAGATCCCCATTTCATTTTTAACCGTTGTATTTCATCTGCCACCAGACTGCTGGTGATGCGGCCGCCATCAGCGAGAGTACCCATCCGCGTGATACTGGCGTTCAGGTCTCGAAAGTTTGCTGACCATAGAGCCTCTGTCGAGCGGCCGAATTCCAGATATCTTTGGCGCGCGCTTTTATTAAAGCTGACCAGATAGCCGGATCGACCCGAAAATTTGTCCAGCTCATAGTCAATGTTCGGCTCCAGATCTTCAATACGCTGCCGTAAAGAAGGCAGCCGGTAAGTCCACAAGTCAATTCTCGCCAATAGATCTTCACGGAATTGCCCTTTGAGCGATTGCGCACTGAGGTCTTTGTTGGTTCCAGCAATAAGCTGAAACTGACTGGATACCGTTTTGTCGGAGCCAAAGGGCATAAAGGTTTTGTCTTCAATGGCCCGCAGCAGCATGGCTTGCTCATCGAGCCCCAGCTCGCCAATTTCATCGAGAAACAACATGCCGTTGTTAGACTCTTTTAATAACCCTGGCCGATCCGTTGTCGCTCCGGTAAAGGCCCCCTTTTTATGACCAAATAGGGCAGACATTGCATTGTCACCGCGCAGAGTCGCGCAATTAACGGTAATTAGCTGTCCATCCAACTTACCCCGCTGCTTGCGCAAATCATAGACGCGCTGCGCCAACTGTGACTTTCCCGCCCCGGTGGGCCCTGTAATCAAAATAGGTTCTTGCGAGCGAATGGATACCTTCTCAAGCTGCGCGATCATTTCATTAAAACTGGCATTATTGGTTTCGATACCGCCCTTCAAATAGACGGTGCCTTCCTGGTGCTCCTTCTGAAAGCGAGAGGCGATCTGATCGTATTTTGATAAATCCAAATCAATAACTTGATATTGCCCAGGTGCGGAGCTGTTTCTGGGGGCAGGGGAGGTCTGCAACAGCTTGCCCGGCAGATACCCAGCTTCGGTCAAAAGATACAGGCAAATCTGTGCGACATGGGTTCCCGTGGTGATGTGAATCAAATATTGCTCTTTGCTGGTCCGAAATCGGTAGCTTCTGGCGAAGTCGAGTAGGGTGCTGTACACGCCCTCAAAATCCCAAGGATCGCGAAAGTTTACCGTATGGAACACGACCTCGGTCTCGGGTGAAACCCGAGCAATGTCATCACGGACTTGCTGGGCGAGCCCTGACGAATGGTTATCAAACAAGAGTTCGAGCCGATCGACCAAGAGGTCATCGTGCTGGCACATGGAAATGGTGGGGCGCCACTTATCCCAGCGCTTATCGGCCTTGCCACGCCGGTCCATGGTGGTCCCTAAAATACTGATAGCGATCGTTTTCATGCTATCAATTTTAATAGACACCTATCCTTTAAGATAGATATTCCTCGAATAATTGATAACAAAGATAACTGACAAACATCTCACAAGTAAAAATATCGTCATATAAAACAATAACTTATAAATTTTGCTGAAAAATTTTCGGCAATTGGCACCATCCTCGCTATTACTGGACTATCCGAAGAGGGCGGTCCCGATAGACCCCAGATTCAAGCCAGCTTCGACCAGTTTTTTATGAGGAAGTAAACGATGGAACAGAACACCTATGAAGTGATGCAGGACGGCGGGGTTCCGATCAAGTCATGGACCAAAGGCGTGCCTTTTGAAAATGCCGCCAGAGAGCAGCTTAAAAACATATCCAGAATGCCCTTCATCCATAAGTGGGTTGCGGCAATGCCGGATGTTCATTTGGGGAAAGGTGCGACGATCGGCAGCGTTGTCCCAACCTTCGGCGCGGTGATACCGGCTGCAGTGGGTGTGGATATTGGCTGCGGCATGATGGCGGTAAAAACCAGTCTGACGGCGGCGCAGCTACCCGATAGCCTGTTTGCTGTACGCAACGCGATCGAACAGGCGGTTCCCCATGGTCGCAGCTCAGGACGAGGGCGCGGTAGAGACAAAGGGGCGTGGTACAACATTCCCGAGGACGTTACTCAGGCTTGGACGCCACTGGCAGATCGGTTTGCACACCTGCAAGACAAGCATCGGGTATTGAAAAACACCAATAACATTGGGCACCTCGGAACCCTAGGTACCGGAAACCATTTTATTGAAATGTGTTTGGACGAACACGATAGCGTCTGGTTGATGCTTCACAGCGGATCTCGAGGTGTAGGAAACCGTATCGGTACCCATTTTATTGAAATGGCAAAAAAAGATATGGAGCGCTGGCACATTCGATTGCCCGACAGCGACCTGGCCTATTTGCCTGAAGGCACAGACCACTTCAACGACTATGTTGAAGCGGTTGAATGGGCGCAGCAGTTCGCCAGAATCAACCGAGAAGTCATGATGCAGCGAGTTATTACGGCAGTATCAAACACACTGGAGCTGGCCTTCGATGCGAGTATGGAAGCCGTTAACTGTCATCATAACTACGTCTCGCGAGAGAACCACTATGGTAAGAACGTATTGGTAACCCGTAAGGGGGCGGTTAGAGCGCGCAAAGATGAAATGGGCATTATTCCCGGCAGCATGGGAGCCAAATCATTCATCGTGCGCGGACTCGGAAATGAAGAAAGTTTCTGCAGCTGTAGCCATGGTGCCGGGCGTGTGATGTCGCGAACTCAAGCGAAAAAAGTGGTATCGCTACAGGAACATCAGGCGGCGACAGCGGATGTGGAGTGCCGAAAAGACGAAGGGGTGCTGGATGAAACCCCTTCAGCATACAAGCCCATAGACGCGGTAATGGCCGCTCAGCAAGACCTGGTGGAAATTGTCTACACCTTGAAACAGGTCGTGTGTGTAAAAGGATAAAGGGACAACAACTGAGCCAAGGGAAGGCATAAAACAGAGGACATTAAAATGATCGTCATTGACGGCTCTCAGGGAGAGGGCGGCGGACAGATTTTCAGAACATCATTGACTTTGGCCATGTGTTTGAAGCGTGAGGTTCAGATTATCAATATTCGCGCAGGACGAGAAAAGCCTGGGTTACTAAGGCAGCACCTCACATGCTTGCGAGCGGCACAAACAATTTGCAGCGCATATGTTGAAGGTGCTGAGCTGGGATCGACAACTGTCGTTTTTAAACCCGGCACTGTTAAAGCGGGTCGTTATCACTTTTCTGTGGGGTCGGCTGGGAGTTCGACATTGGTTTTTCAAACAGTGTTTGCGCCTTTGTCGATGGCGCCATCCGGTAGCCAGCTGCTATTGGAGGGTGGAACCCACAATGATGCTGCCCCCAGTGTTGATTTTATTCGGCAGAGTTTTTTACCGATTTTGAATCAGACGGGTTGGCAAATTGATGGAAAGCTACTCGGCTACGGCTTCTATCCGTCCGGCGGCGGTTCCTGGCGAGTAACGATTAACCCAGCGTCAGAGTGGAAACCTTTGCAATTGTGTTCGCGACCGGTTGTACGAGCACAAAATGCAACGGTCACTTCGGCGAAGATTAGCAAGCAGGTGGCTGAGCGAGAGCTCGCTTATGTACGGAAAAAATGTTGTTGGAATGCCTCTGAACTGGCACAGAACCTGGTGCAATCACCAGGACCGGGCAATGTGATTTCTCTGCGCCTGCAGTTGCCAACATTTACCAGTGTGTTTGAGGCATACGGCAAGCGTGGGATGTCATCCGAGAGAGTCGCGGGACGCGCGGTGAAAGCCATGCGCGACTATCTGGACAGCGATGCCACTGTTTGCGAACACCTGGCAGATCAGTTGATTTTGCCGATGGTACTCGGAGGTGGAGGGGAATACACAACCACGCGACCCAGTTCGCATTTGATGACCAATATTGCTGTTGTGAAACAGATGACGGGAACAGACATTGCGCTGGAACAAATGAACGAGACAACCTGGAAGGTTAAATTGTAGAAAACGAGAAAGGATTAGGCGGCATCTCACCAAGGAATAATCAGAGATGCCGACAACAGAACACTCGTTGCTAAGGTCGATTTAGACCTTAGCAACGGTAACCAAACTTTATACCGTTTACTGCTGTTAACGGTGCCGGTTCTGAATCCGGCCCGGCGCAAGCATCGCTGATGATTTTGTGTATCAACGGCAGCTGAATGTATAAAGCGCCCACTTTGTAGCTCAGTTGGGTAGAGCAGTCGATTTTTAATCGATGGTTCACAGGTTCAATTCCTGTCAAAGTACATGTCGTCTCCAAACGACCAAATGGTAATAGGCGTAAGCCTTGGGGTTCGACTCCCCGCAAGGTTAGGGTCCTTGTAATAACACGAGGCTCATTCGCTAAGCGGACTTGTCAGGCCGGTTGAATATTCAACCGCTGATGAGACCTTTAGCACCGTGAGCAATAGCGCTCTATTGAGCAGGTAGGATGCGATCGGCTGCGATGCCTTTAGCAGCGATGCGATTAAATTCCATCGATGGCGACCTCGAACACACAGCGAATCCGAGACAGGCTTTCTGGCTCGCTGAATGGCCGAGGCGATTTGACGGCATGAGATCAGCGATCCCAAGTACCTTAACAGTAGAGCCCTTTGCAACACGGGTGAGCCTCACCGATAGAAACCCTCGCCCTGAATACGATGGAGGCCGAGGTAGGAGAATGAAAATGATATTATGGAAAACAGTCGATATTGGCGACACTCAGCGAGCACTGCTTTTTCGTCGCAACCGGTTTGAAAAAATCTTGATGCCGGGTCGTCATAAAATAACGGGCTTTGGTGGCGATGCCACACTTGAGTATTTTGATGTTACGTCTCTGTATTTCGGACACCCCAACGCCAAGTTTATGATCGCCGGAAATCAGGCATATTGGGCGCAATTTGTGGATGCCCATGATATGTCAGATAAAGAGCTTGGCTTGGTATTTCGCGATGACCATATCATCGACGTTATTTCACCGGGATCTTTTGTGGCGATCTGGAAAACGGTGGCGAACATTCGCATCGAAAGAATCAGCATTGCTGAAACCTACGAAATACCTGAGTCGCTGCTGGACGTTCTTGGCCGGGGCAGCTTATCGCGGCGCAAGACGTTGCTGACAGACGCCGTTTTTTATGTCGAAGTACCCGATGAACATGTAGGACTTTTGACCGTAAATCGCCGTCTGCAGAAAATTCTGCCACCGGGAAGTTATGGCTACTGGAAATTCAATCGCTTAATCAACGTGAATTTGATGGATTTGCGCATGCAGTCCATTGACGTAAACGGCCAGGAAATCCTAACGAAAGATCGCGTGAGCCTGCGAATTAATTTGAGTGGCAGCTACCGCACTACTGATCCTCAGAAAGTAGCAGCAAAACTGAGCGATTACGCGGGCTTCGTCTACAGGGAACTGCAGCTGCGTTTACGACAAATCGTCGGCACCCGAACGCTGGATAACTTGTTGGAGGACAAAGAGTGCCTGAATAAAATGATTGTCGATGCCGCGCGCAGTAATCTTCAAGATTACGGTTTAGAAGTCGTTACCCTTGGCGTAAAAGATATTATTTTACCCGGGGAAATGAAGGCGATCCTGAACCGGGTAGTAGAAGCGCAGAAGGAGTCAGAGGCGAACCTGATTAAGCGAAGAGAAGAAACCCAAGCCATGCGGTCACTCCACAACACCGCTAAAATGATGGAAAACAATCCCATCTTGTTACGCTTGAAAGAGCTGGAATCATTGGAGCGAGTGACAACCCGAATCGACCGTATTTCAGTATACGGTGGTTTGGATGGGGTGCTGAAAGACTTGGTAACCCTGTCGCCAAAAAGTTAAGCGCCGACACAATAATAGATTCGTAATATGTCATTGAAGCCGCGACTCTCTCTGGAGTCGCGGTTTTTTTACACCTTTGAATTGATTCAATCTACAACACACTAAAGCCAAAATTGTAAGCCATTTCGACAGAATAAATCCTGTAAACGTCAAACTACCGACAGACAATGTCCGCATTAGACCGCTCCAAGCTAGACGTCAATATATTGACACATCAAACAAATATGTCAGAGAAACGAAGCTAGTTTAACTTGCCAAACATAGAGTTGATTTCTATAGGGAGACGTCAAAAAAATGGCTTAATGTAAAATATATCGACTCTTGACGATCAAAAGTCTTCTTATAGAATGTCGCCCAAATTAACTTGCACGCACATTTCATCAGCATTACATGTACGGCAAAAATTTAGGACAAAAGACAGGGTCGTCGAGAGGATCAGTTATGGATACAGGAATCCAGGCACTTGTGGCTATTGCCCGCTTTCATCAACTGCCAGCGGAAGCGGACCAGATTAAACACGAGTTTGCCGAACCCGGTCAGCCGATTTCAGAACAACAACTTGTATGTGCAGCTCGGGCATTGTCACTAAAAGCAAAACCCAAACACCTAAAGCTATCACAACTGTCTGAGCGAGGCTTACCAGCGCTGCTAGAAACAC